>JAXLYQ010000041.1:0-46424 GCA_046351315.1 Polyangiaceae bacterium | reverse complement strand
GCGATCGTATCGACGTACGAGCTCTTCACTCGCAGGTGGAGCGGTGATCCAGCTCAACGCAACCTCAATCGCGATCTTGCGTAGCTCGGCTGCCGGGAGACCGGTTTCGAAGATGAGCGGAGCGGTGTGTGGCGCGCCTATCTCGGCGAGATCGAGCTCGATGTGAGAGCGGATCCGGCAACCGAAATGACCCGTCGCTTTGAGCGGACGATGACGGATGTTGGCGACCTCGGGCACCTCATCGAGCTCGCGCAGAGGGGCCACTCGTACGCTTGCGACGACGAGCTTGCCTTGTGCTGATTCGGCGCCGGATCGATCTGGCGACGGCAAGCGCAGTCGATGCAAACCCGTTTCGGCACGGAGCATCCCTGCTGCGTAAGCACCTCGAATCCAGAAGAACGCGGGCTCGTCGTCCTCACGAGGGTCTCGCAACCACTCGAGCTGCATCTCGCGGGATCGCGCCCACGAAGAGTAGACCTCGACGAGCATATCGCGCGCTTCTCGGCCTGTTCCGCCGACGGGGCGAATCTCGACAAGTGCGTCGAGGTATCCATCTGGCCCCATGCGCAGCAGCTCGCGTTCTGCGTCACGAGCTCGATCGTCGATGTCTCGAACACGTCGTGCCGCAGCCTCGAGCTGTGTTCGTCCGTTGGCGCGTTCGAGCGCATCACGAGCTGCTCCGACAGCACCCCGCAGATCGACGAGACGATCGAGCAGTGCGCCGCGACGCTCAATCTCACGAACGCACTGCGCTGCCTTGGCAACATCACGCCAGAACCCAGGCTCATCACGAGCGGCGAGCAATCGCTCTCGTTCAGCGCTCACGCGAGGCTCGTCGATACCGCTCGAAAGAGCAGAGATCCGATCGTGAATCCGTTCGATCGCGTCGGTGATATCCGATCGACTCACTGCGCGTCCTTCAGGCGAGCGAGCGGGGGCTTGCTCGTCTCGTTCGGCGCGACTCTCTTCGGTGTCGACGACGCGAATTCGAAGCTCTCCTTCGCGTACCGACACCTTGAGAATAGAGCCCTTGAGCACCTCGCGCTCCATCAACGTCATCGCGAGCGGGAGCACGAGCTGACGTTGAACCTCTCGCTTGAGCGCGCGTGCTCCGAAGCGTTTGTCGACGCCCTTCGAGATGACGAAGTCGAGGGCTTCATCCTCGATGTCGACGACCAAGCTCTGACCTGCGATACCGTCGCGCATCAACACGCGGGCCATCTCTTGTCGAGCGACCGTACGCATCTGCTCGGTCGACAACGAATGAAACACGACGACGTGCTGGAAGCGATTCAGGAACTCTGGACGAAACGCTCCATCGAGTGCTTTTCGTGTCTTTTCGACGCGGTGATCGGTGGCTTCGCTTACGCCGAAACCAACGCCGCGCGCTGCGGCTTCTTGGGCACCGACGTTCGAGGTAGCGATAAAGATCGTGTTCCGAAAGTCGACCGTTTCACCCGTCGGCGCCGTGAGACGACCTTCGTCGAGCAGAGGGAGGATGATGTCCCAGACGTTGGGGTGAGCCTTCTCGAGCTCGTCGAAAAGCACGACTTGAAACGGGTGAGCGCGCACCGGGTCGAGCAGACGCGCGGGCTTGTCTGGCGCATCAGGATCACCCAGCAATTGTTCGAACGAGCTGTAGTCTTTGAGCTCGGAGAGATCGAAACGAAGTAGACGTTGCGGGCCTCCGAATACGAAGGTCGCCAACGCTCGAGCAAGCTCGGTTTTGCCTACGCCCGTGGGCCCCACGAACAAGAATGTGCCGATCGGGCGAGATGGATCGTGAAGCCCCGATTTGAACAACGCGATGGTTTCGATGACCGCGTTGATCGCGTCGAGCTGACCCACGATGCGCTCCGAGAACCACGCACGGATCTCGGCTGCGGTCATGGTCACACGACGCGAGACCACGAAGGGCGGAAGCCCATAGGTCGTCGAGAACACCTCTTCGACGAACGCAGGTGTGACAGGTTCGAGCTGCCCATCGGCTCGTCGTGCGTCGCGTGCGTAGAGGACATGAGAGAGCAACGAGAGCGCTGGGCCAGGCTGCGGGCGCGTGGCGAGAAAACGCGAGGTCAGCTTGACGAGAGCGGTGCGTGTTGCGTGATCGATCTCGACAGAGCGACGCTCGGCAGCGAGTCGAAGCGCTGCATCCACGCGTTCATCCGAGAGCGGCTCGACGTCGACGACATGAAAGAGGCGAGTGAACCCCTGCACGCGTTGCATCGCGCGATGCACCTCGGGGCTTGCTTCTCCGATCACGCGTAGTCGGCCCGATTCGAGAAAGGGTCGAAGTGCATCGAGCAACGTCGCGTCGTTGTTCGCGGTACGACCGACTCTCGGGAGGTTCCAGATATCGGTGAAATACAGAATCGAACCGTGGGTCGCTGCGCTGTTGGCGACCTTGGTCGCTTTGGTCTGCCACTCACCGAGGTAGCGAGTGCCCGACATCATGGCGGTGGTGGATATTTCGAAGAGCACAGGCCCATGGCTGCGCTTCGACAATCGAGTGGCAACACCGTGAACCACGGCTGATTTACCGACTCCGGTCGTGCCTGTGAGTAGCACCGAGCGCTTGCGATCGAGCTGCTCGATCACCTCGTCGATGAGCTCGTCACGAAAGTCGACAGCGGGCAGCTCGCCTGCGCGGGCGCACGCAAGCAGATCGCGTGCATCTTTTTCGAGGGCCTTCTCGTAGGTCTCGTCGGCCATGGGGCCGCCAAGCATAGCCGCGACAATGAAAAGGCGAGAGCCGGATAACTTGCCCTCAGCAACAGGTTCGGGTCTTCTGCACACGTGAAGAAGAACTACGTCCTCGACACCAACGTGCTCCTCCATGACCCACGCGCGATCTTCCAGTTCGAAGACAACGACGTGATCATACCGATCTTCGTCATCGAAGAGGTCGACCAATTCAAGCGCGAAGGCACCGAACGAGGCCGTAATGCCAGGACGGTCTGCCGCTTTCTCGACGAGCTTCGCGATACAGAAGGCTCATTGTCGAACGGGGTTCGCCTGAAAGAGGGCGGGTCGCTTCGTGTGTGGGTTCCACCGCACCGCAACGGGTTCACCGGTGGCCCTCGCGACACGCGATCGCAGGATGACGCCATTCTGCAGACGGCCATCGAGGTCTCGAAGGACAACAAGGATCGACCCACGGTGTTCGTGACGATGGATACGAACCTTCGTATCCGTGCGGACGCGGTGGGGGTTCACACCGAAACGTACGAGAACCAGCGTGTCGAGCTGAACGAGCTCGAGGGTGGGTTGCTCGAGAAAGAAGTACCTGGCTCCGTGGTCGATCAGTTCTTCCATGATGGCCGCTACGAACCGCCCGCAGAGTGGTCATTGGCAGCGAATGCGTGTGTGTCGCTGCGTGATGTCGACAGCCCCTCGCACGGCGCTGGGTCGGTATCATGCAGACAAGGGAGCGATTCTTCCGCTGCAGGTGCCCGCGCTCGGCGTGATGGGTTTGCGACCACGCAACCGAGCAGACCTTCGCGCTCGAGGCACGCCTCGACGACCTCGATCCGGAAACCAGGCGGTGATGGGTAAAGCCGGCACCGGAAAGACCCTTTTGGCGCTTGCTGCAGGTCTCAAGCGCACGGTTGAGGACGAGACCTATTCGCGTATGTTCGTTGAACGTCCGGTGATTCCGCTGGGTCGCGATGTGGGCTTCTTGCCGGAGTGACATCGACGACAAGCTGAACCCGTGGATGCAGCCAATCTTCGACAACCTCGAGTTCTTGCCTCGGGAAACAAGGACCCGAAGAAGCGTGATGGAGGCCGTAAGCTTCGTCCATTTGCTCGATCGCGGTCTCGTGCAGGTTGAGCCGTTGACGTACATCCGCGGTCGAAGCCTTCCACACCTGTAGTACCTCATCGTGGACGAGGCCCAGAACCTCACGCCCCACGAGGTCAAAACGATCATTACCCGCTGCGGCGAGGGCACGAAGATCGTACTGACGGGCGACCCGTTCCAGATTGACAATCCGTACGTCGACAGCGCGTCGAACGGCTTGTCGGTGGCGGCGCATCGCTTCCGAGGGCAGGCAATTGCTGGGCAAGTCGTGATGACGAAGGGCGAACGCAGCGATCTTGCCGAGCTGGCAGCCAACCTTCTCTGAGCAGCAAAATCCTCATTTTTCGTTGCTTGCCCAGCGAACGGCGCCCGTCTACCGTGCATGCCCATGCTCAGCGTCCGATACGCGTCGATTGCGGTATTCAGTTTGTGTGGTGTAGGGGTCAGCGCGGTAGCAGGGTGCGGCACTCCTCCGCCGCAACCTAAGCCAGTCACGACGGCAACCGCATCGGTCGCCGAGCCGACTCCGGCGCCACCCGAGCCCGATCTTTCTCCTGTTGCCGAGCCGAAGAATTTGGTCGGCGTCGGCAAATGGAAGAGCGCTGGCGTCACGGTCGACGCGCTCAAGAAAATGTTGGCTGGCTCGAAGCTCGGTAAAGAGTTCAATCGAGAAGTCGACCGCGCGTTGCCGCAAGACATGATGAAGTCGTTGATGCTCGAGTCGAGCATCGACATCAGCATCGCGCTCGACCCTGCATCGCGTGATGACAACCCCGAGTTCTTCTTCGCGTTCTCGGTGCCGTTCCGCAGCGTGGAAGACGTCAAGTCTCGCGAGAACGTGGTCGAGATCAAACCTGGCATTTACAAGCTAGGCAACGGCAAGGCGAAGGGCATGCAGTGTGTCGCGGCCCGATCGTTGGGCGATGCACCGATTCGCTTGGTCTGTGGGCAGCACGAGAAAGACCTTGATGCGCTGTTGCCGTGGATGACCCGCGGTATGCCGAATGCGGCCATCGCGAAGAGTGATTTCCATCTCGAGCTCCGCGCAGCACCTCTTCAGGATCGATACAAGACGCCACTCGAGCAAGCGGCACGCTTTGCTCCGGGGCTTGCGGCAGGGCAGCTCTCTCGAGAGCTGGGTATCGATGATCCGATCATCGCCGAGATCACTCGTGATGTCGTCAACGACGGCGTGCTGCTAGCCAGTGATCTCGACAAGTTCTCGTTCGACGTTGGGTTCGATCCAAATGGCTCTGGTGTCACCGCGGGTTCGACGCTGAAGTTCAAGAGCAAGAACTCTTGGTTTGCGCGTGCGGTCACTGCGAACAACGGCAAGGCGGGCGCTCCTCCGGCGATCTTCTGGCAGGCACCGTCTGACTCAGACACGGCTGCATACAACCAAGGCGCTGACCCGAAGTTGTGGGCACCCGTGCTCAAGTCGCTCGGGTCGTTGGTCACGATTCCGCTCGCGAAGGTGGGTGTGGCCGCTGCAGATCGAGACGCGCTGAAGGGCGTGATTGCAGACATGCCAGTCAACTCTGCCGCGTCCACGGTGTCGGCGACGGTCGTAACCGCCGGCGTCGCCGATTCCGTCGAAGGCTCCCGACAGCTCTGCCGAGGTGATCAAGCTCTCGCAACAGCGCTTGGGCTCGATGTTGAGCTGGAGCGTGACGGGTGTGGATGCTCCTGCAGACGGTTACGTGAAGTGGGCAAAGGGTATCGAGGCTTACAACCGACCTGGCATCCAGGGCTTGCTCAAGAAGGCTGCGAAGGACATCAAGAGGTGGATGTCCCGACGGTCAGGACCTGCGCCGACGCCTGCGGGTTGCCCAAGGGAACGGTGGTGCTCGAGTTCGGTGTGAACATCGACAGCAGCATCATGCGAGAAGATTTTCTTCAAGCGAAGCTACGACTTCCCGGCGCCTCCTCCACCAGCGCGACCAGATCAAGCCCGCGCCGATGCCGGCGCCGGCAAAACTGTGAAGATGAAGGGCTCGCTGTCGCTGAAGATCGTGGTGATGCCCGATGGGGCGAACCGCACCTGGATCGCTTTCGGAGCCGACCTCGAGGCGCTCAAAGCGCCGCTGCTCTCGGTCAAAGCCGACGCGCCGAAGGACAAGACCATCGCGTCGCGAGCTGGGCTCGACACGCTGAAGAACGGCTTGCAAATCTCGGTGGTTTCCTGTCGTTCGGTGGAATCATCTCAGTGTCTCGGGCTCGGCAGGCTCGTCGATGTCTGGTCAGAGCAGAGAGAAGAGCTCGAGTCAGCACTTGCTTCGATGCCGAACAAGGGTCAGCCCCAGGCCTGTTGCTCGGTACGGGCACCAACGATAAACGCCATCAGGTACGCGTTCGAGATCCGTGTGCAGAAGGCATCGATTGACGATGTGCTCGCCTTCGTCGCCGAGGCTGATGATGAGCGAGGCCACTACAGACCTCGATCGCGTGTTGCTTGCTGACCTTGCACAGGCGATCGAGGGGTTGATGATTTCAGTGAAGACAGTCTCCGTTGACCTTGTCGACCGTGGGGCCGACAGGTCGGGGAGCTACCCGCTCGGGGCGGTATTGACCGAGTTGGGCCTCACCTCGAAGCCCATCTCGGTTCAGACGGTTTCACAGTTTTTCGAGCCCTATTCCGTCGAGCAAAGCTGGCAAGACGACAGCCAGCGCGCGGTTTCTGGGCGATTTCGTCGACTGCGTGATCTGGTGACCTCGCGTTTGGTTGGGGCGACGGTCCTTCAGATTTCCGAGGTTGATCTCACCATCCTCGTCGTGGGTCGGCTACCCTCAGGGGCATGGGTCGAGCTGAAGACTTCGCTCGTCGAAACTTGAGCGTCGTCGCCCCACGCGTTGTGGCGACGATGTTGTCGTGCCTCCTTCCCGCGGAGACATCCCCGTGAGCTTTCCACGTCGTTTCGTCTTGGTCGGGAACCCAGTGCGTCGCTCTGCATCGCCTGCGATGCATCGGGCTGCTTATCGCGCGCTTGGTTTGCCTCATGTGTATGACGCCATCGAATGCCGAGATGCCGGTGCTTTGAACGCAGTCGTCAAAGCCCTCAGATCTCGCTCGATTGCAGGCATGAACATCACCACACCGTATAAGCGCGACGTCTTGCAGTTTGTCGATGATGTGCATTCGTCCGTCGATGAAACCGGTGCTGCAAACACGTTGGTGCTCTCGCCCGCAGAGCGGCTCGTGGCGTACAACACTGACCTTCCGGCGCTGGTCTCTGAGCTTCGTGCACTGAGGCCCAACATCGCAACGGCGGTGATTCTCGGGGCTGGCGGCGCGGCTGCAGCAGCGGTGGCTGCGTGTAAATCGATCGGCGTTCGTGTGATCGCCATCACCACGCGCTCGTGGTCGAGCTCAGAGGCGGTCTTTGAAAGCGCTGCTGCCACCCATCTGCGTAACAAGGGCGCGCTGACGTTGATCTGGCCCACTGCACAGAGCTCGGCGTCATCGAATTTGTCGAGCGCCATGCACCTGCAATGGGCCGAGCTCGCCGCATCAGCCGACCTCATCATTCAGGCCACCAGCGCCGGTATGATGAATGGCGACCCAGGTCATGAGATCGCAGCGTCTGTCCCGTGGGCTCGCTTGAACAAGAGCGCCGTCGCGATCGATCTAGTCTACGGGCCAACCGACACTCCATTTCTCGCAGCGGCTCGCTCTCACGGTCTTCGTGCGGTCAACGGAGTGGGCATGCTCGTGCGTCAGGGCGCCTTGTCCTTCGAGCTTTGGTTGCGACAGAAGCCCCCGCTTGACGTGATGATGGATGCGGTCACTGGTTATCTCCAGACCTGACCCTCGACCCATCTGCTGAAGCATGAAATCGGTTCTCTCCAGCGCTCCATCGCGTGCTGCTTCGTACCGCCGCATCGTTTGGTTTCTCATCGCGCTGGTCATCGTGCCGACCGTGCTGCTCTCGGCGATGGGTGTGATGTTGCTCGCCACCGGTGAGGCGAAGCTCAACATCCTGTTCGGCATCTTGATCCTCTGCTTCACGGGCGCGGTCATCACGGGTGTCGTGCTCGTGTGGATCTTCGTCCATCGCGAAACCAAGCTCTCCGAGCTTCAGGCAGACTTCGTATCGAAGGTGAGTCACGAGCTACGAACTCCACTGACGAGCATTCGTATGTTCACCGATACGCTTGCTCTTCGTCGAGGTAACCCCGAGGTCGAAGCGCGCTGCATCGAAGCGCTGACCAAAGAAGGCAAACGACTTCAAGAGCTCATCGATCGTTTGCTCGATTGGGGTCGAATGGAGAGTGGTCGTCGTCGCTACGACATGAAGCCGGTGGATATTCCGGCGCTCATCGAAGAGGCGATTGCGACACTCGAACCGATTCGTGAGCGACGCGATGTGGATCTGGTGGTCGATGTGGTCACGATGCCTCCGCTCGTGTGCGATCGCGGAGCCATCAAAGACGCGCTCGTGAACCTGCTCTCGAACGCGTACAAATATGGTGGTACGCCGGCGTTCATTCACATCTCGGCGCGAACTGACGGCAAAGAAGTCAGACTGAGTGTGCGAGATAACGGCTCGGGTATCGAGCGGGCTGAGCACAAACGCGTGTTCATGAAGTTCTATCGAATCGACGATCGTCTCTCGCGAGAGAAAGAGGGCTCGGGTCTCGGGTTGGCGATCGTCCACCACGTCGTCAAAGCGCACAAAGGGCTGATCGAGCTCGATAGCGAACGAGGCCAAGGCTCGACCTTCACGTTGATCTTGCCTGTTCAACCCGCCGAGAGCGCCGAAGCCTCCGAGCAGGCCGAGCCGCTCGTGCCTTGAGTGATCAAGGCCGTCACTCATCACGGCGTTGCGCCAAGATCCGACCTGACGCGATGCGATGAAACGAGGGCGCGATTTCTTCGCGATCCGAGTGTAATTTCTAGTGATTTTCCCGTGGGGAACGTGGCCTTCCCATGTTACCCATCGGCCCATGCGGCAGCGTCACAAGATCGCCCTGCTCGGCGGGGATGGCATTGGCCCCGAGGTCGTTCGCGAAGCGCGACTTCTTCTCGAGACTCTTCGTGAAAAGCGAGGGTTGGCGATCGATCTCTGGGAGCTCGATCTCGGCGCCGACCGCTACCTTCGCGATGGCACGACCTTCCCTCCCGAGATTCGAATCGCGATTCAGCGCGAGTGCTCGGCGGTCTTGCTCGGGGCGCTTGGTGACCCGCGTGTTCCGGGTATGGAGCATGCGCGCGACATCATCTTCGGTATGCGTCAGGGCTTCGACCTCTATGCGAACGTTCGACCCGTGCGCGCTCTGTCGGATCGACTCGTTCCGCTCAAGGGCCGAGCGGCCAAGGATGTGAACTTCGTTGTGTTCCGCGAGAACACCGAAGGCGTCTACGTGAACATGGGCGGCCAGTTCAAGCGAGGCACGCCCGACGAGGTTGCGATCAGCGAAGACGTCAACACGCGCAAGGGTGTTGAGCGCATCATTCGCGCAGCGTTCGAGTACGCCAAATCACACAACAAGACGCGCGTACACATGGCCGACAAGTCGAATGCGATGCGCCATGCACACGAGCTCTGGAAGCGTGTCTTCGATGAAGTGTCGCGCGAGTACGCAGGCATCCAGGCGCATCACGTGTACGTCGACGCGCTTTGCCTCTACATCATCCAAGACCCGTCGCAGTTCGAGGTTGTCGTCACGAACAACTTGTTCGGCGACATCGTGACCGACTTGGGTGCGGCGTTGCAGGGCGGCATGGGCATGGCGGCAAGCGCGAACGTGAACTGGTCAGATCACTCGCGTGTACCGATGTTCGAGCCGGTGCACGGGTCTGCGCCAAACATCGTGGGCAAAGATCTCGCGAACCCCTTCGCGGCGTTTCTCACGGTCGGCATGATGCTCACTCATCTCGGTTTCGACGGAGAAGAAGAACGTATCGAGCAGGCCGTTTCGAAGGCGATCGACGAGTATCAGTGCACGCCCGATGTCGGCGGTAAGCTCGGAACACGCGCCGCAGGAGCATGGGTGCGAGAGCAGCTATCCTGACGAATGCGCTTCCTCTGCATCTCAGACATTCACGGGCACGCCGATGCTTTGGCAGCCGTGCTTGCAACGGGTGATCGTTACGGATACCGCCGCTTGCTCGTGGCGGGAGATCACTGCTTCCCTGGCCCAGCTCCACTCGAGACGTGGCGTCGCTTGATGCAAACGAATGCGACGCTCGTTCAAGGGGTGGGTGATCGCGCGCTTGCCACGCTCGACGTGTCTGAACGACGAGCCTCGAGTCAGCTTGAAAGTGATCGGCTTCAGCGTCTGCGTGATGTGCGAACCGAGCTGGGTCAGTTGATCTTGATGCGACTCGAAAAGCTTCCGCCCACCGAGAGAATTCCGCTCGAAGATGGTCGTGAGCTGTTGCTCGTGCATGGCTCCCCGATGGACCCTACCGAGAACCTTTCACACGAGATGAGCGACGAAGAGCTGATGGCGCTCATTGGTGATGATCCCGCTGACATCGTGGTCTGCGGCGGTACACATGTCCCCTTTGATCGCACGGTCTCAGGGGTTCGTATTCTCAACGTTGGCTCGGTGGGCGAGGCCCCTGGTGGCAAGTTCGCTCACGCAACGATTCTCGACGTGACGTCGACCGAGACCACCGTCGAGCAGATCGCGATCCCGTTGTTAGATCGCGTGTCACCTGCATTGCACGGGTAGATCCGACGGACGCTTGAAGTCTGCCCGTTTGTAGGTCGTGCAGCCGTCGACAGCGTGTTCGTCGATGTCGAGCATGCCCTCGTTTCGCAGCATGAACGGAGCCTTGATCAGCCCGATCGAGGTTCTCCCTGCTGTCGTCTCTTGTAGCTCGATGCACGAACCTGCGATGGCGCGCCCGACCGTGGCTCGGTGCTTGGCCACCACCGCATCGAACGAGATGTCCTTGTTACACACCGCGATCTGTTTCGTCTTGGCGGAGAAGCGATCAGCAACACCCAATCCGTGGCAACCCGAGCGACCAAATCCACGACCGCCGTGCATCACGGTGAGGTTCGAGCGAGGTGTCCATCCAGCGAGATACGCCTCTTCGGTGCCGAACATGTGACCCACTTTGATGAAGTCACCCTGTGCGTCGAGCTGCTCAAAAATCCGCGATTCATTCGTCGCAAAGATCTGCGCGATGGGGCTCGCTCCAGGCTCACGTGCGAGCTCGAGTGGGTGACTTGCCTCGAGGATCAACAAGGGCGAATTGCCCCGATGTCGTTCGACAACGTACTCGACTCGTTCCGTGCTCAAGTCGCCGCATCCAACAGCACGCTCGAGCGTTGATTTTCCCTGGAAAGAGAACCCTCCCGGAAGTGGCCATGAGACGTTGATCGAGCCTGTGGTTGCTGTGCTCCACGCGAGCTTCACGTTTGCCCCAGCGGTGAGCATCCCTTCGAATTCGATCTCGCGACGAGGGTGAAGCGGGATGTCCGCAGGAGTTACGACTCCACGAACAAACACGCCCCGCGTCGAGAGCTCGTACACCGCAGTGGCTGGCTTCCCTTTGCCTACGATGAGAGGGCCGTGGGCCGTGTTGATGACCGTGGCAAAGGGCGGAAGGTCAGCTCGAATGCGAAGTGGAAAACCTTCGTGCAGCACCTTCAATGTGTCTTCGGGCATCACCACGCAGGCGACGTTTGCAGGTCGCTCGATCGACATCACCAGTGCGTTGCTTGTGTCGTTCGACGCACTCTTGTCGTCTGGCGATTTCGCGACATTTGCGGAGGCCAGCGGCGCTTCGATTCGCTGGCTCGTGTCGACCTCGACCGCTGACTGTGATGAGCTCTCTGCGTTCTCTGACGTAACTGTTGGGTGGTTCAGAGGGCCAGGCGAACGCGAGAGACAGGCTGTCGACATCGTCGCAACTGCGACAAATATGCTGAATCGAGCCATTTCGGTACGCGTGGTGAAGGCGGTCATGACGAGCTTCGACTCGACCGCGACGTGTCTCGAGTGTTCCTGAAACGCACGTAGATTTCAGCCTTTTTTGGCTATGAGGTGTAAAGTTTCACGTATGTCCAATTGGCTTGTTCGGGGAGTGTTGGCTGCGTGTTTCGTGCTCGCAGCCTGTGGTGGTGAAACCGTCGACAAGGGCAACGGAAGCGCGGCGAGCGCTGGGTCTGCTGGCGCCTCGGGCTCAGGCGGCACGGCTGGCTCTGCGGGTAGCTCAGGCTCGAGCGGCTCGAGTGGAAGCTCAGGAACGAGCGGAGCATCGGGCACTGCAGGAACCCCATCATGGGCGGTTTGTGCGAGCCCAGGCGATTGCATCCTCGAGGCGAAAGGGTGCTGCGGTACGTGCGGAATGCCCCAGGCCTCGGACAAAGATGCGGTGCAATACCAGCAACAACAGACGCACTTCGACCTTGTCTGTAGCGAGCCCACGCCGTGCCCAGGTTGCGCTGAGTCGTTGAATGCGAACCTTGCTGCGTTCTGTGAAATCCCGACGTGTAACTCAGAGGACTCGCACTGGCTCGTGTCAGGTGGTCGAGATCCCCAGCATCCGATCTCGGCGTGTACGAGCGACTCGGATTGTACGCTTCGCCCGGCGGCTTGTTGCGGGTGTGGCTCCTACCCGAAAGAGCAATACATCGCGATCCGAAACGATCAGTTGTTCGCGTACGATCAACAGGTCTGCGCGCCTGGTGGCGGCGGTTGCAATCTCGATTGTGTTCCCGACATGAACCCCGCGGGTCTTTCGGCGGTGTGCGATACGAGCACACAACACTGCAAAGTCGTCGAGCAGGCGGTGCCAGCTTGCCCCACGCAGAAACCTTTTGGCGGGGTTGCTTGCCCTGCAGATGGGCCGCTGGTTTGTGAGTACGGCAGTGACCCGCGTCCTTCATGTCGAACCTATGCGTATTGCCAAGGAGGAACGTGGAACATCTCGACTCCGGGATGCGCTCCGATCGAGGCCGTTGGCTCGACGCAGTGCCCATCGAACATCGCCGAGAACGGCAACGCTTGCCTTACCTCGGGCACGGTTTGCGATATGGGCGGCGGCTCACTGTGCGAGTGCGCGCAATGCGGAGCTAGCGGGTGTGTGACGCCAAACCCGCCCTACCAAGGGATCTGGAGCTGTGCAGAAGCTCCGAGCCTTCCGTGCCCAGCGGTCGCAAACTTGGGTCAGGCTTGCGATCTGCCCTCAGGCACGACCTGTTCGTATGGCGCGATGTGCACCAGCACGGGCATCGGACGCATCTGCCAAGACGGAATCTGGGTCGACCAAGGCGTCGCTTGCCCTGATTGATTCGTGTCCCGTTTGACGAGGGTGTTGAGTCGACGGAGTGCCCCGCCCTTCACTGAAGCTGATAGCCCTCGGGCGGGTCGTCTTCGGCGCCCTCAGAGGCGATCTGGATGATGTTTTGGCACTCTTTGGGAAGCACTCCCTGAAGAACGCTCGAGCACGAAAGCCCCGCTGAGGCGTCTTGATCGACGCCGCCATCGACGCCTCCGTACACGCGCAAACATGCTTCGACCTTGTCGGGGTCGACGTATCGTGCGCGTTGCTTACAAGCGCGCTGGCAGCAGTTCGGGCGAGCGTTCGAGATACACGTCGAGAGGTCACCGCTCGCGCCGCACACGTTGATCGCGTAGTCGCAAAACGTGGGTAGAAGCGCGTTGCAATACGCGCCGATCGTCGTGTCGTCTGGTAGCTCGGTGATGGTTCGCTCGGTTGATGAAGAGCACGACGCAAGCGCCGCGAGCGAGAGACCAGCGATCAGCGCCACGACACGAATGCCGCGCCACACTCGAGTCGATCGCGAGCCGTGTGGGTCACGCGAGTGAGTGGGGTTGAGACGCAGCACCATGCGCCGAGGATAGCCGAGCCTTTCGAAATCTCGACTGCGAACTTGTCAGTGACAGGCTGCTCCGGCGACGGGGAGCATCCCTCGATACACGAGCGCAATGGCGGCAACGATCGCTAGACCGCGTTGAATCCAGGGCACCCACGAGGCTTGCAATGCGCCAGGCACTGCGCCCAGCGCAACTTGAACTGCGAGCAACGCGGGCAAAGTGCCGAGGGCGAAGGACAACATCACGAGCGCGCCTTCGATGGGGCCACCTGCGACGAGGGCCGCGGCGTACATCCAGGCCAACAACCCACACGGCAGCAGCGGAGTGAGCGCACCGAGTGAGAAGGCTCGTGCGCGAGGAGACATTCTCGCCGCTCGTTGTGTGCCCCACGCGAGAGCGCGCCCCACGAGTGGCAACGAGCCCAGCCGATGCGTGAGACCGAGTGCGCTTGCGACCAAGACCGCCGCAAGCACCCAAGGCAGCACCGCGGTGAATCGACCCGATAGTTGTGGAAGGGCGAGCATGCCGAGTGAGCCAACCCCACCAAGCACCGCACCGATGCTCGAATACACTCCCACGCGTGCGCCTTGGTACAACGTAGTGAGCACGGTGAGAGAGGGCATCGTGGTGTTGCGAGCAGGGACTGAGGCACGACTCAATCGAGGTTGAGTCAGCCCCGTCGCGCAACCTGCGATGGGCCCGCACATCCCCGCGCAGTGCAGGCTGCTCAGGAAGCCAAATGCGGCTGACCCTGCACAAGCACCAGCGAGAACCGAATCGAGCATGTCGTCGCGCGTACGCAACCTCTGGGCCGCTTTCGTCGGGGGGCTTGAAACGGGATGAAACGTCAGCCTTGTGCGACGGAACTGGCTCTCCGAGCCGCACGTGTACCCTCGCGCCGTGTTGCGGGGTGCATCGATTGCGCGAGAGCTTTCTCGGGGTGCAGCGAGTGCGCGTGGATGTGAGGAGCCGCTGAAAAATCGCGAGGCACAAAGCTGGCGCGAATGCTGCTCAAGGCGCCGTTTATGAGTATCAGTGCGCCCATTCCCCGTGTCTCTGTTCCTGGTTTGAGCACCAGTGCCGAGAGGACGGATTGTGCCCACTGCGGTCAACCCCTCGGAGCTGGTCGAGTCGGAGAATTTTGCTGCACGGGGTGCCAGGCCGCGCGGTCTTTGCTGCAAACCTGTAACCTCGAGCGGTACTACGAGCTGCGTGATGGAGTGGGGGCGCCGGTCGACCATCGAACGAAGGCGCAAAGCGAGCCGTGGCTGGACGAGATCATCGCTTCGCTAGAAGCGCGCAAAGGCGAAACGGTGCCTGTGCTTCTCGACATTCAAGGGCTGCATTGCGCCGCGTGTGTGTGGTTGCTCGAGCGTCTCTTCGAGCGTCGTGGGGGTTCGTCGATTCTGGTGAACCCTGGTGTTGGCAGCATGCGAATGCTCGTGCCGGCGGGGTCGTTCGATCTGCTGGGTTATGTCCAGGATGTGCGCTCGCTGGGCTACGGGCTTGGCCCTCACGCGAAACAAGAAAAGCCGAGCGGGAACCGCGGCCTCATTCTGCGACTTGGCATCAGCATCGCGCTTGCGATGAACGTGATGTTGTTCTCGCTTCCGCTGTATTTCGGTCTGGTCGAAGGGCCAGTCTTTCAGATGATGAGGCTGGTGGCGTGGGGGTTGACCACGACGGCGGTTCTCGTTGGCGGAAGCGTGTTTTTCCAGTCAGCGTGGCGATCGCTTCGACTTGGGTTGGCGCACCTCGATCAACCCATCGCGCTCGGGATCGCGCTCGCCTATTCGGGCTCGACCTACTCGTTGTTCTTCCAGAATGGTCGCGCGGCCTATCTCGATACGGTCACGGTGTTCACCACGTTGATGCTGCTCGGCCGCTTTCTTCAAGAGCGAGCGATCGAGTCGAATCGTCGAGGGTTGCTCGCGGATGACGGCATTGATCAACTCGATGCGCGCGTCGTCGTCGATGGCAACCCGAAGGTCGTCAAGTTCGGCGAGGTGAAAGAGGGCGATACGCTGCTGTTGCTGCCCGGAGAGCTGTGCCCGGTCGATGCAGAGGTACTCGAAGCGCGTGGCGCTGCGACCATTTCTCGTGAGTGGATCACGGGCGAGTCGCGACACGATCAGGTCACCGCAGGGCAGCAAATTCCCGCGGGGGCAACGCTGGTTTCAGGTCGCGCGCTCTTGATGAATGCGACGTGTGATTTTGCGCAAGGCCGTCTGTCGGCGTTGTTGGGATCTCGTGCGGATGCGAACGAAGGGCCGAGCGATGTGGCTCGCGCAACCAAGTGGTGGCGAGCGCTGACTCGTTATTACGTGGCTGGTGTTCTCTCGGTGGCGACGCTCGGAGGGTCAGCGTGGTTGCTTGCAGGAGCTGGCGGCCAGCGAGCGATCGAGGTGACGGTCGCGATCTTGGTGGTCACTTGCCCATGCGCATTCGGGATCGCCACACCACTTGCCTACGAGATCGTTCAAACGCGACTTCGTAAGCGAGGCACCTGGATTCGCTCAGCTCGCTTGCTCGATCGCGCCGTGGATGTTCACAAGGTGGTGCTCGACAAGACCGGCACGCTGACGCTCGGCGAGCTGCAGGTGGACGAAGCTCCGGTGCTCGCGCTTGGTGATCGTGATCAGCATGCGCTGTGGAACATGGTCGCGCGATCGACGCATCCGAAGAGCGCGGTGTTGCGCAAGATTCTCGCGGTCTCGGCACTCAGCTTCGATGCGAATGCCGATGTCGAGGAAGTGCCAGGGCGAGGTCTTGAGCTTCGCGATGAGGCGTCGGTGTATCGGTTGGGATCTCGTTCGTGGACGGGGGTTTCGTCCGAGCAAGCGGGCGACTTGTTCTTCACTCGAAATGGTGAGCAACTGTTCGCGCTAACGACGCGCGAGGTGGCGCGAGCCGATGCGCCAGGCGCCGTGCAAACGCTGCGTTCTCGTGGCTATGAGCTTCACTTGCTCAGCGGAGACAACGAGGCACGGGTCATCGATCTGGCGAAAGAGCTGGCGATCGAGACCAGCAAAGCGAAGGCGTCGGCAACCCCTGAAGACAAGGCTCACTATCTCGAGTCGATCGATGCAAACGACACGTTGATGGTGGGTGACGGTATCAACGACGCGGGGGCGATTCGACGAGCGTGGTGCTCGGCAACCCCTGCGGCAGAGCTTCCGTTTTTGCCTTCGCGTGCAGACGTTTCGGTGCATGGCCCACTGATGAGTGGGGTTGTCGATCTGCTCACGTCAGCGAACGGCTTGCGCAAAGTCGTACGACGAACGTTGTCGGTGACGACGGCCTACAACGTGATCACGGTTGGGCTTTCGGTGGCGGGCCTAATGTCGCCGCTGTTGTGTGCGGCGGTGATGCCGTTGAGCTCGTTGTCTGTGGTGGCGTACGTGATTTGGGCGCTGCGCGAACGCTGATTTTTCGCGAGAGGTGCACGGGGGTGTGCACGAGCAGCGTTGTAGAAGAGCGAGCCATCTGCGCGAGTGATCGCGCAGATGAGTCACGTTGTGGCTCGTTGATGAGGGTATCTGCGGATTTCCCGCGAACGATCTCGATGCGCTCACATCGCGGACGAGTGCAAACGGTGCATGCGCCTGCTGGAGACGCGCGATTCGCGTGAGAGGGATGCAGCAATATCGCCGAGGAATTCGAGATTTATTCCCAGGGATCGCGAGGTGGCGCGGTTGGTGCTCAGCGCGTCATCAGGCCCATGGAAGTCATCATCCTACTCGCGTTTATCAGTCTCTCCCTCGCGGGGAGCGCCGTGTGGGCCTTCGTCTACACGGTACGCCACGACGACCTAGACCATGCGGATCGCCTTGCACTTGCCCCAATGGCCGATGATGTCGCTCCGGCGACGGCCAGGAGGGCGTCATGAGCTCCGCCACGGTCGAGACCCGTCGTATTACATTCGATGACGCCATCGTTCGGCGCTTCCTCTTTGCCTCGGTGTTGTGGGGCGTGGTGGGGCTGCTGGTCGGCGTGATCGTCGCCACACAAATGGTGTGGTTCCAAGCGAACCTTTTGCCCCAGCTGACGTTCGGTCGACTACGCCCGCTGCACACGAACGCGGTGATCTTTGCGTTCGTCGGCAACATGATGTTCGCGGGTGTCTACTACTCGTCGCAGCGTCTGTTGAAGACGCGTATGGCGAATGACCTGCTCAGCAAGATTCACTTCTGGGGCTGGCAGGCGATCATCGTTTCTGCAGCGCTCACGCTGCCCTTCGGTATCACGCAGGGAAAAGAGTACGCAGAGCTCGAATGGCCGATCGATATATCGATCGCGGTCATTTGGGTGGTCTTTGCGATCAACTTCTTCTGGACGATTCAGAAGCGACGCGAGAAGCACATCTACGTCGCGATCTGGTTCTACATTGCGACGATCGTGACGGTGGCGTTGCTGCACATCGTCAACTCGCTCTCGCTGCCGATTGCTGGCTTGAAGAGCTACTCGATCTTCGCGGGCGTTCAGGATGCGTTGGTGCAGTGGTGGTACGGCCACAACGCGGTCGCGTTCTTCCTCACGACCCCGATCCTCGGCATCATGTACTACTTCATGCCGAAGGCGGCCGACCGACCGGTGTACTCGTACCGGTTGAGCATCGTGCACTTCTGGGCGTTGGTGTTCATGTACATCTGGGCGGGCCCGCACCACCTGCTGTACACGGCGCTGCCGGGTTGGGCGCAAACGCTCGGTATGATCTTCTCGTTGATGCTGTGGGCTCCGAGCTGGGGCGGCATGATCAACGGTCTGCTCACCCTCCGCGGCGCGTGGGGCAAGCTTCGCGATGATCCCGTGATCAAGTTCCTCGCCGCCGGTGTGACCTTCTACGGCATGGCGACGTTCGAGGGGCCACTGCTCTCGATCAAGAGCGTCAACGCACTCGCTCACTACACCGACTGGATCATCGGCCACGTGCACTCAGGTGCTCTCGGCTGGAACGGCCTGATGGCAGCGGGCGTCTTCTACTGGCTCGTTCCGCGTCTGTACAAGACGAAGTTGCACTCCGTTGCAATGGCGAACGCGCACTTCTGGCTCGCGACGCTCGGCATCCTTTTCTACATGTCGTCGATGTGGGCTGCTGGCATCACGCAGGGCCTCATGCTTCGCGCAGTCGATGATCAGGGCGCGTTGGTTCACCCTGACTTCATCGAGACGGTGGTTGCGATTCGCTGGTTGTACATGGCGCGTATCGCAGGCGGCACGATGTACCTCGTGGGCTTCATCATGATGGCCTACAACCTCGTCAAGACCGCGCTTTCGGGCGAGGCCGTCGATGGCGAGATCGAGGTCACCGAAGAGGTCGCGTCTGGTCCCGAGCCACGTTGGTACGAGATCGTCGCTTCGCGTCCCATCATCCTGATCGTCCTTGGCCTCGTTGCCGCGATCGGCATGGGCTTCGTCAACCCGACGGGTGCAGTCACCCTCGGCGCAATCGCGGTCGCGATGATCGTGGTGGCTTGGGTTGCGCTCGGACGTGCTCCTGAGCCGGGCAAAGAGTCGTGGCACCGTATCCTCGAGAGCCGTGCTGCCATCTTCTCGGTGCTCACCGTTCTTGCGGTGGTGATCGGTGGCGTGATCGAGATTGTCCCGACCGTGCTCATCGGAGAATCGAGCGGAGACCCCAAGAAGCACCCGCCCTACAAGGCACTCGAGCTCGAGGGTCGCGACATCTACATTCGCGAGGGTTGTTACACCTGCCACAGCCAGATGGTTCGCCCGATGCGTCCCGAGGTCATTCGCTACGGCGAGGCGTCGGTTCTCTCGGAGAGTAGCTGGGATCACCCGTTCCAGTGGGGTTCGAAGCGCACCGGCCCAGACCTGGCTCGCGTCGGAACCAAGTACCCGAACTCCTGGCACTACAAGCACATGATCGACCCACGTTCGATCTCACCGTCGTCAATCATGCCGAACTACGCGTTCCTCGCGTCTGGCAAGGTCGACTTCGATCGCACCCAGTCGAAGGTGTCTGCGATGCGCACCCTTGGCGTGCCGTATTCACAGGGCGAGGTTGACGGTGCAAAGGCAAACGCGGTTGCTCAGGGCAAGGCCATCTCGGATGACCTTCGTTCACAGAACATCGACGCGGCTGCCGACAGCGAGCTCGTTGCGCTGATCGCCTACTTGCAGCGTCTTGGCAAGCCACCCGCACCCGCTGCCGCTGCTCCTGTTGCACAGGGCGCTGGTGCACAGCCTGTCCAGGGAGAGTGATCATGTTCGGCGAACATTTCCGATCCGTGCTCCGTTCGTTGGATGTTTTGGCTCTACCGATCGGAGCGTTGATCCTCTTCGTCGTTGTCTTCGTCGTCATCGCGGTACGAGCTTTGCGAAGGCCCGCGGCTGACTACGACAGCATCGCATCACTGCCTCTCGCTCCAGACGATGATCTGGATCGCGAGGTGGTGAATCGAGCCGGCCTTGAGCCGGACAGCGAGGCGGTCCCTCCACGCGCGGAGCCTTCCGTTCGTCCTGCACCTCGCAAGGGTGCGGGGGCCTCGTCCTCATCGAGCCCTAACTCACGTTCGTTGCTTCCCGCCGGAGGAGTTTCTCCATGAACCCGCAGCACAACCCCAACTCCCAAAATGACGAGGTCATCCATGAGTGCGCTGGCATTCGTGAGATGAACAACCCTCTGCCACGTTGGTGGTTGGTCACCTTCTACGGGGCAATCGTTTTCGCGTTCTTCTACTTCTTCCACTACGAGGTGTTCCACACCGGGAAGAGCAACGAACAAGAGCTCGAAGCCGATCTCGCCGTAGACAACGCTCGCAAGGCTGCTGAAGCCGAAAAGGCCGGTGTGGTGACCGACGACTCGCTGCTCGCGATGTCGAAGGACGCCACCATGCTCAAGGAAGGTGAAGCCTCCTTCCAGCAGCTCTGCGTCTCGTGCCACGGCGAAAAGGGCGAAGGGAAGATCGGTCCGAATCTGACCGACAACTTCTACCTGCACGGTGGCAAACCCACGGCGCTTTACGCGACCGTTTCAGGCGGTGTTTCAGACAAGGGAATGCCGCAATGGGGCCAGGTTCTCGGCCCTGCAAAGACCCAACGCGTTGTTGCGTACGTGGTCTCTCTCAAGGGGAAGAACATCCCCGGAAAGGCGCCTCAAGGCGTCGAGGAGTAATCGATCGTGGCTCAGGCAAACACACCGGCTGATCAGGAGGGGAGACTTGATTCGCTCGAACAGGATGGCACCCGCAAAAGGATTCACCCCGCGGATGTTTCCGGACGATGGACAACCCTCCGTCAGCGAGTGTTTGCCGTGCTGCTGTTGGTTCTGCTTGGGTTGCCGCTGATCACCATCCGCGGCAACCCGGCAGTGCTTCTTGATATCCCCGGTCGCCGTTTCTTTTTGTTTGGCCAAGCGTTCAACGGACAAGACGCTTGGATGCTGTTCTTTTTGCTCACGGGCGTTGGGTTTAGCCTCGTGTCGATCACGGCCGTGTTTGGTCGTGTCTGGTGCGGGTGGGCATGCCCCAAACCCGGTTCGTTGAAGGTGTGTACCCACGGATCGAGCGCTGGATCGAGGGCCCTCGTGAAGCGCGGATCAAGCTCGACAAGGCTGATTGGAGCGCCAACAAAATCCTGCGTCGCGGTGGCAAACACCTCGCTTACCTCGCTGTCTCGCTCGGCATCTCGCACGTGTTGCTCGGCTACTTCACGCCGGTTCGCGCACTGTGGGCGATGATCGCCTCGGGGCCCGGAGCTCACCCTGAAGCGTTTCTTTGGGTGATGGGCGCGACCCTGTTGTTCTATTTCGACTTCGGCATCTTTCGCGAGCAGTTCTGCGTGATCATGTGCCCCTACGGTCGCCTGCAGTCGGTCATGACCGACCGAGACTCGGTGATCGTCGGCTATGACGCAAAGCGCGGTGAGCCACGCGGAAAGCTCAAGGTTCTCAACCGAGGCAACTGCATCGATTGCTCGCGTTGTGTGGCTGTTTGCCCCACGGGCATCGACATCCGTAAAGGCCTTCAGCTTGACTGCATTGGTTGCACGGCTTGCATCGATGCCTGCGATGAGGTGATGACCAAAGTGGGCCAGCCCACGGGTCTCATTCGCTACGACTCTGAAGTGGCTCTCGAGGGCGGAAAGACCCGGCTGCTTCGCCCTCGAACCATCGTGTACATCTTCTTGGGCTTGCTCGGTGCGACCGTTTTCTCGGTCACGCTCTACAACCGCACCTCGTTCGAGGCTGGCATCACTCGTTTGGTGGGCGCTCCGTTCGTTCTCGACGGCGGAAACATTCGCAACCAGCTTCGTGTGCACGTACTCAACAAGCAGTCGACTCCGGGCGAGTTCGATGTGGAAGCGATGCCTGTTGAAGGGGCCGAGTTCTTGATCCCCCAACCTCACCTGACAATTGGCCCAACCTCTTCGGTTGAGCTGCCGCTGTTCGTGACCATCAAACAAGACACGTTCCGCGAGAAGTACGCGCTGAAGGGCTTCGACATCATCTTGAAGGTCAAGCGCACGAATACCGACAAGGCTGATGTTCGAGAGGTCAAAGCTCGCTTCGTTGGCCCCTGATTCAGGTGGCTTGTTGTCGAGAGTGCCCCCGAGGTTTGCTTACACCGACTCTTTAAAGTGGGTGGCTCGCGTCGAAAATAGCGGGAAAAATAGGCAGAGACTGGCGAATGGTAAGTTAATCTCCCTCACCAGCGACAGTCTCACGGCGCTCGGCATCGAAAGCGGTGGATGGCAACTGTACTCGTCGTCGAGGACGACCGCTCTATCCGGCGTTCTCTCGAAAAATTCATTCAAGACCTTGGTCACGAGGTCGTGGGGGCTGGCGATGGACAGGCAGGCCTCGAGCGCCTTCGCCAGGGAGGGATCGACCTGTGTCTACTCGACATGGGTCTGCCGTTGCTCGACGGCATGGGGGTGCTTCGAGCACTGAAAGAAGAGGCTGGACACGAGTCGAGCTCTGACCGGGCTACCGTTGTTGTCGTCAGTGCTCGCGATGACATGCGCAGCACGATCGAGGCGGTGAAGGCAGGAGCCTATGACTACCTGCTCAAGCCCATCGATCTCGATCGCCTCGAGCTCACACTCAAGCGAGCTCTCGAGCAACGAGCGCAAAGCCACGTGATTGCGCACTACGTGGCGGCTGAAAAAGAGAGCTTCAACTCGACTCAGATCGTCGGGCGAAGCGAATCGATTCGCGAGGTCTTCAAAGCCATTGGCTCGGTTGCCAGCAGTCGGGCAACGGTGTTGATTCGCGGCGAAAGCGGCACGGGCAAAGAGCTTGTCGCTCGCGCCATCCACCACGCCTCGTCTGAAGCCTCTCAGCCCTTCGTTGCAGCCAACTGCACGGCCTTTGCCCGAGACCTGCTCGAAAGCGAGCTCTTCGGCCATGTCAAAGGCGCATTCACTGGTGCGGTCGCCGACAAGGTGGGTCGTCTCCAGTTGGCCGGTAAGGGCACGCTGTTTCTCGACGAGATCGGCGAGCTTCCGCTCGACCTGCAAGCGAAGTTGCTCCGCGTTCTTCAAGAGCGCGTGTACGAGCGCGTCGGTGATTCGAAGCCCCAAAAGCTCGAGGCTCGCATCATCGCCGCCACACATCGAGACCTCGCCAGCATGGTGAAAGAGGGCACCCTCCGTGAGGACCTCTACTACCGCCTGCGTGTGGTCGAAGTGACCTTGCCCCCTCTTCGCGAGCGCCGAGAAGATATCCCGCTGTTGGTCGAGCACCTCTTGGCTCGCATCAACCGTGAGCTTCACACCAACGTTCACTACGTTCATCAAGACGCGATGGACCGGCTCATCTCCTACGATTGGCCGGGGAACATCCGTGAGCTCGAGAACACACTGACCCGCGCGATCGTGCTGGCGAAGGGTGAATCGCTGACGGCGGCGAACATCCCGCTGTCGTTGAGCCCAATTCGCCCCTCGGGCGACTTGCTCTCGACACCAAGCGCCGACCCGAGTGTGGGCGCCGACGGGCCTCTGCCGACGCTTCGAGATGTCGAGAAGGCGCATATTGTCCGGGTGTTGATGCACACCGGCTGGAACAAACGCCGTTCCTGCGGGATCCTCAAGATCACTCGCCCGACGCTCGACCGAAAAATCAAAGAGTTCAAGCTCGTCCGACCCCCTGAGTTTGCCCGCGGGGGGCATCGATCTCCGAGTGTTGGTGCAGCCCATGCTTCGACATCGATGACGAACGGCCCGTCGACGGTGTAGAGTCGCCCCCATGCGTATTTCGAGTCACTCGAAGCTCTCGATGGGCGCTGTCGTTCGTGTTGCGCTGAGCGCACTGGCACTCGCCGTTTCGCTTGGTGCTCCGCTTCAAGCGTACGCGGGCGACAAAGACCCGAAAGACAAGGCGTCTGACTCGAAAGAGAAGGGCTCCGATAAGTCTTCCGACAAGACCTCGGGCTCTTCGAAATCAGGTGGCGGCGATCGCAAAGATCCAAACGGTCTGACTGGCATCAGCCCCTTCACCGAGAAGCTCTTGAAGGGCCACAAGCTCATGGTCGCGCGAGACTTCCCTGGTGCGATCGCAGCTTACAAAGAGGCCATTGCCGAGTCACCCAACAGCCCACTCGGTCACCTTTACGTCGGTGCTGCTCAGCAAGCGGGTGGCAACCTCGATGAAGCCGATCTCGCATGGCAAGCCGCCCTTCGATTCGTGGGCAGCGCCGATGACATCGCGGCCAAGGTTCTCTTTCTACAAGCCGATCTGAAAGAGCGTCAAAAGAAGCTCGATGATGCAAAGGCCGCTTGGGAGAAATACGCCAAGTTCGTTGCCGAGCATCCTACGGCCAAGGGCTTCCCTGGTACGACGCCCGAGCGCAACAAGGCCATCGCGGCCGAGGTCGACATCACGGCCAAATACGCAGAGGTCAAGAAGCGCATTGCCAAGCGCATCGAAGAGCTTGGCAAGGGGCCTTCTGACGCCCCCGAGAAGCCCGGAAAGAAGTGAGTTGAGAGGGCAAGTCGACTGCGTGATTAGTCGCGCTTACTTGCCCCACACACCCAACGCTGCGGCCGTGTCGGCGTCAATGGTCGCAGGCTCTCGGGTGAGCCGTTTCGACGGGTCTCGCCCGAGAAATTCGTAGTCGTATGTCCATCGCCAGAGCTGAAGCGTCGTATTCGGAAGTTGCTCCCGGATATCTTTCTCGCACGCGGGGTCGGTCTTGAGATCGCAGAGCTGAGGCGGCGCGCCTTCTTTGGCAAACAAGCGCAAATCAGCCCAGCGCGAGGCCCAACGATCGGGCAGGGTGGCTTCACTCGGTCGCTCGATGGGCAGTGCCCCGCGCTCGACCAACGCATGGAGATCCATGCCGCCCACGCGCCCCGGCGCATCGATGCCCAGAGCCGCCAACGTGGTGCGTGTGAGGTCGACGGTCATCGTCGGAACATCCACGCGACGACCGGCCAAGTCGCCTCCAGGAAAGTGCACGTACAGCGGCACTCGAAGCGCTCGCTCGCTCATCTCGGGTACCTCGGCGAACGGCAAGATCTGGCCCGTGGGGTCGAGCGGCACCGCCACATCAGAGGTCACGATGAAGAGCGTGTCGTTCCAGAGGTTCGCTTTTCGAAGCGTGTCGATGAGGTTCGACAGTGCGCGATCGGTCTGTGCCATCGCCACATCAGTCATCGCTTCGATACGCTTCATATCGGGCGGTGTGAGCTTGTTCAGACCGTGTTTCTTCCTGCGTACTCGCTCGAGTGTTTGACCCGCGCGACGAGGCTCGATCGCTCCGGTGTACTCGGGGGGTGGCAACAACGAAGCTTCGCTTGGCGTGACATCCCACGGCGGATGAATCCCGCGCACGTGAGCGATCGCGAGAAGCCCACGAGACAAGCCCGTCGACGACTTGGCTTGCTCGGTGATCCAGGACGACAGCTCGTCGATTGGTGTGGTTCCGAAGACCGGAGCGACGGGCGAGGTCGCTGAAAATTATCCCAAGCTCGTGAGAAGCCGAACGCGTCAAAGCTCGCTGGGTTTGCCGTGAACATCGCGGTGCGTACGGATGCATCACGCGCAAAGGTCGAGAGAGTCGATACGCTCGATGGCAGCCTCGCGTAGGGGTCTTCGACCGCGTGTTGCCGGAGACATTCCGGTGAGCAACGAGGCGATCACACTACGCAACGACAGCGCTCGGAGACCGATGCCGCTCGAAGACGACTCCCTCTCTTGCGAGCGCGTCGAAGGTCGGCAGCGGTTTGTCTGGAGCAAACGGCGGCAGTCGATTTGGCTCAACGCCGCTGATCACCACCACGATGACTGCTCGTGCTTTCGGGGTCGACGCGCTCGAACGATCAGGGCCGAGCACTGCGGGGTCGCCGAATACGATGCGGGTTCCTGGGGTGGCGTTGACAGCAGCTAGCTCGAGTGAGATCGCTTCTCCCTCGTAGGCTTTTAGCGGCAGATCAAGGTCGGACCATGGGATTTTATCGCCACCCGTGACCTTTACCGTTTGATGAACCACGGTGGGCTGACCATCTCGATGAACCCTGATTTCAGCCTCGCCTTCACCGGGCCCCTGTAGACCCACGGCGAGCTGGAGAGGCGCCAACAGGTACACCTAGCGGGCATCGGATCGAGCCTGGTGCGCGCAACGTCAACGAACGATGCGGTACTTGGTTGGTCGCGATGCTCTGGATGACATCTCGCTGCGTGGGTGCAGCGAATGATTTGCCCTCGTCGAGCGGTGGGCCCAAGTGAATCCAATCAAGCTCGGCAAGCGGCTCTGCAGCGGCTTGCTCGACCCTGGGAATCGCAGCGTGATCGTGTGAAGCCCGGGTGCCACGGGCGCGGCGGTTGGCCCCGTCGAAACGATCTTGCTGATGCCTTTGTGTAGGCCAGATCGTGCCGAACGGTTTGCCGTCGAGAAACACAGAAACCGATCGTGCCGATAGCGCGCGAGCTCGAGCGCGGAACACCAGCGGCGAGAGCTCTCCCCACGAGAAGACGTAACTGACCGAACGCGCTTGAATTCGAGCCCAGGTCGCGCCTTCTTTTTCGATGGATGCGATGTCGGGGTTGGGCCCGAGGCGCCACGCTTCACGGCCTTCCGTGGCTGGCGATCCAAGGTCGAGGAGCTCTCCGCCCAGGTGTCGAATCTCGCAGCGGTGAAGATTGCTCACCAGGTCGAGCACCGTCGGGATCACATTGGGTTGCGCCGTCGTGGGCGCAGCCATCGGTGTGCTCGTCGCTACCCCTGCATCGGTCTCGGTTGTTGTTGGTTTGGTGGGCTTACAAGCTGCAGGCAACAACGCTGCTGTGGCGACGACAGCGGTCGCTGCGAAGCGTGTGAGAACGCTTGTGATGAGCGAGAGGTGAACGGGTCGACGAGAACGCAACGAGGGCAAGTCCAGAAGGGGGAGGGCCGGGTATACCGCGATGCTCGCTTCGCGGTATACACGCCGCGATGGTTCGTCGTGGTGTCGCGGGTCGGCAGGGGTTCGTCGTTGCAGCGGGCGTTGGGCTCGTGCTGCTCACGACGCTCGTTGCCTCGTCGTGCACCGAGCCTCAGACGCCCGTCGCGATGCGAGAACGAGGCCCCGATGACACCTCGGATGCCTCCGCCGAGATCGCGAGTGAGAGCGAGCCTCTCGCTCTTATCGATGCGGGCGAGAACGACGCAGAGATCACAGACGCATCGGTTGTTACTCAGTCTCGTGACGCTGGGCCCGTGTACGTCGACGGAGAGGCGATTCGCATTTTCTCGGGGTACGAAGAAATCCGAGACGAGCCGAACGCGAAGTCGGTGCTCGTGGGGCTAGCGAGAGCCGGGCAGATCATTCGATTGCTCGATAAAAAGCCTGTCGAAAAGCCAGGGAGCCCCTGCAAGGGTGGCTGGTACTCGGTGTTGCCGTACGGCTACGTGTGCGTTGGGCTTCACTCGTCGCTCGACGTTGACGAGCCCGAGGGCAAAGCCGCCGCAGAGCTGTTTCCGGATCTGACCCGTGACCTACCGTACAGGGTGGGGTTCTCGACTGGTGCGCCTCGATATCGTCGCGTTCCCACCTCGGACGAGCTGGCGTTTCACGAGCCGTTTCTTGCGAAGCATTTGGCTAACCCGCCCGCTCCGGATGAGCACGGTGCGATCGATCTCTCGCACGGTGGCGATGAGATGTCGTCGTTGTTGGCGGCGATCACGTTTCCGAAGAGTGCAAAAACGGTCTACGACGATCGTGCGTTCCCAGGGATGAAACTCTCTTGGTCGCGTGAGTTTGATGTCTCGAATCGCACGTGGCTTGCGACATCAGATGGCGCGTTGGTGCCTCGTGATCGCGTACGAATTACGCCTCAATCGAAGCTTCACGGCATCGACCTTACTGCGCCAAACGCCCCAAAATTGCCGTTGGCTTTCGTGCCCGGCAAAGGTGCACGTCGCTTCAAGCGAGACACAACGGGGGCGATGATCGAAACGGGTACCGCGTGGCCCAAGCAGTCGTTCATCGAGGTCAAGGGCAAGAGCGTTCTGGTCGACAAGGTGTCGTATGTTCCGACGAGCGACGATGAATACGTTCGCACCGACGAAGCGCTTGTGATTCGCACTGGCGGAGAGCGTCCCAAGTTCGTCGGCTCACGCGACAAGTGGATTCGCATCAGCGTGTTTCAAGGCTCGCTGGTTGCCTTTGTAGGTGATTCACCTGTGTTCGTGACGGCGATGTCGGCAGGCACAGGCGGCGCAACCGACACGCTCGATCCATCAAAGACGGCGACGCTGATGGGCCGCTTTCAAGTTTCATGGAAGCACGTCACCGCAGACATGTCGGGGCGCGAAGGCCGGTCAGGTTGGCGTGTTTCGGATGTCCCCTGGGTGATGTATTTCAAAGATAGCTTCGCCGTGCACGGGGCGTGGTGGCACGACGATTTCGGGCGACCGAAGAGCCACGGTTGCATCAATCTTTCACCCGCCGATGCGAAGCGGATCTTCGACTGGACGGACCCTCCGCTTCCTGAGGGTTGGTATGGCGTCGGCTCACGACAATTCAGAACGGGCACGGTGATCGAAGTCGGCCCTTGAGCGTAGGTGCGGCGCGTCAAATCGCGTATGATTGCGCCGCGAATGCCTAACGATCCGCTCGAAGCACTTCGACGCAATGTTTCGTTTCTCGGACGTTTGCTCGGCGACACGCTGCAAGAACAAGACGGCCCCAAGCTTTACGAGCTCGAAGAGAGCTTTCGAGCGTTGGCGAAGCGTCGTCGTTCTTCGCGTCGTTCTGAGCGCATCGATGAGGCCATGCAAAAGGCCATCGCCGAGCTCGATACACCCACAGCCGAGCGTGTTGCACGAGCCTTTGCGCACTACTTTCAGCTCACCAATCTCGCGGAGCAATTTCACCGCGTACGTCGACGTCGTGAGTATGCGCGCGACGGTCGAGATCAGGTGGGTAGCCTTGCTGCGCAGCTCGATCGTCTGGCGGTGCTTGCACCACGAGAGAAGCTCGATGCGCTGCTGCCCAAGCTCTCGGCAGAGTTGATTTTTACGGCTCACCCCACCGAGGCACAACGTCGCACGGTGCTCGACAAACACAGGCGAATCAGTGAGCTACTCGACTTGCTCGAACGCACGTCGATCTCACCATCCGAGCGTGCAGAAGCTGAGCTTGTGATGCGCGAAGAGATCGCGTTGCTCTGGCAAACCGACGAGATCCGTCAGGCGCGTCCGCGTGTGGGCGACGAGGTGAAGAACGTGCTCTTTTATCTCGAGCACGTGTTGTATCCGCTGATTCCGAAGGTGTATTCGTCGATCGAGCGAGCGCTGTCGAAGGTCTACGAGAGCGAGATCGAAGTGCCCGCGTTTTTGCGCTTTGGCTCGTGGGTTGGCGCGGACATGGACGGCAACCCGAACGTCACACCCGAGGTGGCTGTCGATACGTCGCTCGCGCTGGCTGCTCGTGCTGTGGGGCTTCACTTGCGCGAGCTCGAGCAACTCGGAGATCGCCTCTCGCAGAGTGCGCGTCGCGTGGGGTTCAGTGACGAGCTTTTGGCATCGATTGAGCGTGATCATGCAGCGCTCCCAGGGCTTGCAGCGACGCTCGAGGCACCCACGCAGAATGAGCCTTATCGACGAAAGCTTCGATGGATTGAAGCTCGACTTGCGGCGACGCGCGAGGGGTTCATCAAAGCGCGTGCGAGGGCGACGAGCGGGGCCTTTGGCCCAGGCCCGGGGCCTGCGACCGAGATGGGGCCAGGTTATCGATACGCGAACGAGCTCATCGAAGACTTGCGCGTGATCGAGCGTTCGCTGAGCGCGAATCGAGGCGCCAATGCAGGTCTTCGACAGGTACGGGCCCTTCGACGTCAGGTCGAGGTGTTCGGGTTTCATATGGCGAAGCTCGACGTTCGCGTTCCCGCGGCTTGGGTCAGAGAGACCGTTGCTCAAGCCTTGTGGTTGCCACCCGAGCAGGCTCCGTCGCTTGGGGATCTTCATCGCGCGTTGTCGTCGGCGCGGGTTCCGGCACGGCCTGATACGGCCGGGATGCGTGCGATGGAGGGCGTGCTGCACATGCAATCGAGGGCGGTTCCGCAGAGCGCCGAATCGTTCATCCTGAGCATGGCGCACGGGCGCGCCGACATGCTCGCAGCGCTCGTGGTTGCGCGCATTGCAGGGCTCTATTGCCCTGAGAATGACGGTAAAGCGGCCATCTCGGTCGTGCCGTTGTTCGAGACACTCGACGATCTCGATCGATGCCCACGAGAGATCGACGAAGCTCTCAGCGACCCACACTACGCGCGCTACATCGAGCTTCGTGGGCGCGAGCAAGAGGTCATGCTCGGCTACTCAGACTCGAACAAAGATGCCGGCATTCTGTCGTCTTCGTTTGCGCTGTATCGAGCGCAAAAAGCGTTGATCGAAGTAGGGGCTCGTCACGGGGTTACCATCAAGGTGTTCCATGGTCGCGGCGGCTCGATCGGCCGTGGCGGAGGCCCCGCACAACGTGCGATCGAAGGGTTGCCTCCTGGTTCGTTGGCGGGCCGTTTCAAGCTGACCGAGCAAGGTGAGGTAATTGGCTGGAAGTACCTGCTGCCCGAGATCGCCGAGAGAAATCTCGAGCAGACTGCCGGCTCGGTGCTGCGTGCGTCGCTGTTCACCGACTACCCCGAAGGTGACGAGCTCGCGCAATACGAAGCAGCGTTTTCTGACGTCGCGCAGGTGAGCCTCGACGCGTATCGAGGGCTCGTTCGAGACCCATCGTTCATCGAGTACTACACGGGCTCAACGCCTCTCGGAGAGATCAGCGCGATGCCGATCGGTTCTCGCCCAGCGCGTCGCACGGGGGCAACGTCGCTCGATGATCTGAGGGCGATTCCGTGGGTCTTCGCCTGGACTCAATCTCGACAAAATGTACCGGGTTGGTTCGGTGCCGGAGTCGCGCTCACTCGATTGATCGAGAAGCATGGCCTCGAGCTGGCAAGGCGGATGCGTGCTCGTTGGCCGTTCTTTGCGACCACGCTCGATGCTGTTGCCGTGTCGTTGGCGACGGCTGATTTGGGCATCGCACGACACTATGCAGCGCTCGTTGAGGACGAGAAGCTACGAGCGAGGATGTTCCGACGAATCGCCTTGGATCACGGTCGAGCAGCTCGAGCGATCAAGGCAATTTTTGATCAGCCCACCTTGCTCGCACATCAGCCAACACTGGCTCGATCGATCGAGCTTCGTAACCCGTACGTCGACCCGATGAGCTTGATTCAGACTGAGCTCATGCGTCGAAAACGAGCGCTCGTGCGGGCGGGTGAGCCTGTGCCCGCCGAGCTCGATCGCGCCATCTTGCTCACGATCAACGGAATCGCCGCCGGCCTGCGAAATACGGGCTGAGAGAGCAAAACGAGAGCGAGTGCGGGCACTCACTCGTGGTCTCGATAGAGAGCGTAATTTCTTCAGCCTGTGCTCTTCGGCCCACTGAATCACACGGTCTTCCGGGTGTGATTTGGTGAAGCGCCCCAGCTCTTGAATGCCCGTCGGGCTGGTCACGTTGACCTCGGTGAGATGCTCGCCAATCAAGTCGAGACCCACGAAGAACAGACCGTCTTTCTTGAGCTGTGGAGTGATGTCTTCGATCAGCTCGCGTTCTCGCTTCGTGAGCTCGGTGGGCTCGGTGCGCCCGCCCACGTGAATGTTCGAGCGAATGTCGTCCGCGCGCGGCACGCGAAGGATGGCGCCGAGAATCTCGCCATCCATCAACAGCACGCGTTTGTCGCCTTCGACCACCTTCGGCAAAAACGCCTGTACCATTGCGATGCGCGAGCCTTCGCCCGTCAGCGTATCGACGATCGAACGCGCGTTTCGATCGGTCGACGAAAGCATCATCACGCCGGCTCCGCCTGCGCCATCGAGCGGTTTGATCACCGCATCGCCGCCGACGTCTTTGACGAACGCATGAATCTCATCGCGGTCCGATGAGATCAGCGTTTCTGGCATCCAGCGCGAGAAGGTTGTCGCGTAGATCTTTTCGTTCGCATCACGCAATCCGCGAGGATCGTTGATGAGCAGTGTTTTCCCCCGAGCGCGTTCGAGGCAGAGTGTGAGATAGAGATACGCCTGATCGAACGGGGGGTCTTTACGAATGAAGATGGCGTCGATCTCGTCGAGCGCCACGAAGCTCGATGCGCCTGGGTGGAAGTGGGGTGCCTGTCGCGAGACCGTTGCCTCGGTGACGTGTGCGAATGCACGACCCGCGCGGATGGTGATGTCTCGAGGAAGACAGTGGAGGTTGATGTGCCCTCGCGCGGTGCCTGAGAGCATGAACGCGAAGGTGGTGTCCTTCTCGGGATGCATCCGCTCGAGCGGATCCATGACATAGAGGATGCGCATGGTGAGGCACCAATCCTTCCGCGATCTTGCCTGGAGCGTCAGCAACAAAAGATGGGCAGCGCCGCTCATTGCGTTGTTGCTCGCTGCTTGTGCGGCAAAACCGCCCAAAACAGCGACCGAGCTTCCCCCTCACGAAGAGGCTCGCGGTAAGCTCTCGTACGCCGTAGCGACCGAAAGTCAGCTCGCTACTGAAGCCGCCGAGGCGATTCTCGAGCGTGGCGGCAGTGCGGTGGATGCAGCGATTGCTGCTGTTTTGGTCTCGGGTGTCACGGTGCCATCGGCAAGCGGCATCGGCGGCGGAGGCTTTGCGTTGGTCTGGGATGCCAAAGCCAAAAAAGCGACCATTCTCGATTTTCGAGAGACTGCCCCTCAAGGTCTCGACCCCGCTGAGCTCGAGAAACGACCCGCAGCCCGTGGTGCTCTCGTGGGCGTACCTGGAGAGATCGCCGGGCTACTCGAGATGCATCAACGCTGGGGAAAATTGCCGCTCAAAGACGACTTTGCACGAGCGATCGAGCTGGCCGAAAAAGGGTTCACTCCAAACCCGCACGTGCTTCGTGTGATCAAAGCGCAGCCGAACGCGCTGACTGAATGTCCGCAGCTCGGCACCTGGCTTGGTGTGGGCCCAGGCGGGGTCGTTGCTTCGACGCCGACGAACCCTTCGCCCTCGCCAACTGGGGCAAACCCTGCGCTAGGCTCGACGCTTCGAACCATTGCGGGAAAAGGGCGCGCCGGGTTTTACGAAGGCTTCGTGGCTCACTGGATCGTCGACGCAGTGAAGAGCAACGGCGGCGCGATGTCACTCGACGATCTGCGCAACTACAAGGTGATCGAGCGTGAGCCGCTGCGAGGTAGCTGGGAGGGCTACGACATCATCACGATGCCTCCGCCGTCTGCGGGAGGCTTGATGCTTCTCGAGTTGCTGGGCTCGTTCGACGCCAAAGATCTCGCGGCACAAGACCCTGCCACTGCTTCGGGAGCTCACGTGCTTGCAGAGACGCTTCGAGCTTCGTTTGCGGATCGGATGAAGCATGTGGGCGACCCCGCGTTTGGTGGTCACGCGCTCGATGGTTTGCTCAACCCGTCGCGGCTCAAGGCTCGACGCGCCGCGATCAAAGCCGACGCGAGTCACACGCCAGCGAGCTACATCGCAGAAGATCACGGCACCTCGCATCTCGTGATCACCGATCGCGATGGCAACATCGTCTCGTTGACCACCACGGTCAACGGGCCGTTCGGATCACGCGTATTTGCCGAGGGGCCGGGTATCTTGCTGAACGATGAGATGGACGACTTTACCCGTCGTTATCGTGCTGCCGAAATGGGAGTGGCGGATCCTCCGGGCGTCATGAAACCCGGGGCGCGTCCTCCATCGAGCATGACGCCCACGCTGGTGATGAAGAACGGTGAGCCAGTGCTTTCGCTGGGCGGCTCGGGTGGTTTGCGAATCGCAACGGGTGTGTCGTTGGTGACGGCCGCGGTGCTGGGTCGAGGTGTTCCGATCGCTCAAGCGATCTCACAAGCGAGGCTTCATGTCTCGCCTGGTGGTGAGCTTGTTGTTGAGCAAAACGCGCTCGATGCCCCCGCGCGTAAAGGGCTCAACGCTGCGGGTGAACGCATCCGTGAAGAGACGAACATCAGCGCCATCCAAGGTGTAACGTGGCGGGGCGGAAAGCTCGAAGCTGCGTCTGATCCTCGCAAGCACGGCGTTGCCGCCGTGCACCCCGCGAAGTGACGCGCGCTATTTTGCAGAGATTGGCGTGACGTGAGCGCGTGGTGGAAACATCGATACCGGGGCGAGTCGGGGCTCGGCCTCGACCACGCTCTTGAACTGTTGTCGGAACTGCTCCTGAGACAGATTGGCGGCTGCAGCGAGCAGATCGAGCTCGAGTGGATCGTCGAAATCTGAGCGATGCAGACGAATCATGTACGAGCGAGCGATCTTGTAGCGATCCGAGTCGATATCGACGAGACGGATAAACGGGATGCCCGTATTCACGTCGATGATTTGAGAAAACGGCATCGCCACGAGCTTGCCGTTCTGTACGCACATGGTCGCGCCCGAGCCGCCTTCGACCAAAAACTTCGCGGCGCCAAAACCGAGATCGCGCGTGTACTCCATGTCGAGCGGAACGGGATCCACACAACGAAGCTCGTACCCAATGTGCTTGGCGACAATCGAGAGCGGGAGCTTGATCCCGAGTGATTTCAGACGAGCGTGAACCTTGTCTTTGAGGATGTGACCAATGCGCAGACGTACGACGCGCAGGTTCTCTTTGACGTCTTGCTCACCGCCTGCAGCAGCTAGATCCGCAGGGTCGAGGAAGTCGGCGAGCCCCTCGGCCAACACGACGATTCCGTGTGAACGACCCGAAGCTAGTCGTTTGATGATCGACCCGACGATGGTGTCGACGATGAGCTGGGTCGATGCCGTTGTGTCTCGGAACTCTTCTGGGATCAGCGTGAGCGTAGCGCCCGCTGCTTTGCCGATTCCGAGGGCGAGATGACCGGCAGTGCGACCCATGGCGACAACGAAGAACCAACGTGACGTGGTTCGTGCGTCGACCATCAAGTTGCTCACGAGCTCGACGCCATGATGTCGAGCGGTTTGGTAGCCAAACGTAAAGGTGTCGCCAGGCAGGTTGAGGTCGTTGTCGATGGTCTTGGGCACGTGAGCGACACGAATACGGCCTTTGGCGGCCTCTTCGATACGATAGGCACAGTACGCGGTGCCTTCTCCTCCGATGGCGATCAGCTTGTCGATCGACAGTCGTTCGAGTGACTCGATGGTTCGGTTCAACGTGGCGGCGCTCGTGAGCGGGCTGGCGCGCGAGATGCTGAGGTGAGACCCACCGCGGAAGTGAATCCTGCTGGTGTCGGTCATGCTGAGCGGAGTGACGTGGCTGGTGTCTCCGTCTCGAATCCAGCGAAACCCGTCTTGAATACCGAGGACTTCGCAGCCCGAGAGCGTGGCTCGGATGGTAGCGGCGCCGATGACGCTGTTGATTCCGGGAGCAGGACCACCTGAAACGACGATACCGACACGACCTTGAGTCATCGCGCGCAGGCTATCAGACCCGGGGCTGGAAAAACGAGCGCAGCTCGCGCAAGGTAGCGCCCATGATTTCGAAGCTCTTCGGTCTCACGTCGGTGTTGGTTGTGGCAGTCGGCGGTTGCTCGAGCCCAGATGCATCAAAAGCTGGCGGCAAAGACAGTAAAGAAGCAACAACCGCCCCCGCTGCGAAGCCTGGTGAGGTGCGCGTGACCGCAGACAAGAAAGGCTTTACGCCCAACGCGATCACCCTGAAAAAAGACGGCGACGGGACAGTCACGTTCGTGCGAACAGCAGACGGAACCTGCGCAACCGAGGTCGTCTTCAAAGAGCTCAACATCAACAAAGAGCTGCCGCTCAATCAGCCTGTCGCGATTCAGCTCCCCACGAATGAAGCCAAGAGCTTCACGTTCACGTGTGGGATGGGGATGTACAAGAGCACGGTCACGGTTCAGTGAGCCGTGCTCATCGGGAGTCGCGAGACTTCTGAAATCAGTTCACCGTCGGGCTGCTCGGGTTTGTTGCGGTGAGGAGCGTGCCCGATGGAACCAGCGTAGGCGACAGCTCGCTCATCCCTGCGGGCATATCGGTCGGGCCGTTGGTGCCTTGGATGATGATGCTGCCTTCGGAGCCTTTGCCCTGAATGATGATGCCGGCCACCGAGCTACCGCCGCCGGTGGCGTTGTCGATGAAGATGTTGGTGCGCGAGTTGCCGGACAGCGAGATGTTGTCGAGCTTCGCCTCTGCGCCATCGCGCCAACAAATGCCGTCGCCGAGGTCTTCAGTGCTGTCGCTGCCCGCTACGACTGTCGGCTTGGTGTTCGTGATCTCGAGCCCTTGGATGATGATCCCTCGAGCGGTGCCTCCGAGGCCGAGACCGACGCCCGTGTTGTTCGAGATCTTGGCGTTGCTGAGCGTGGCTTGTTGGCCTTTGGTGTCGTCGATGTTTTGAATCCACGCGCCGTAGCCTTCGTTGCCTTGGATGATGATCCCCCGCTCGGAGCCCGACGAGCTCGGAGAGCCGATGGACGCGCTGCTGTTGTCGACGAGCAAACCGAGAGAAGCGTTGCTGCTCAACGCGATCTTGTCGGCCGTCACATTCGAGCATGCGGCGACGATAAAGCCGCTGCCGATTGCGGTGGTTCCGCCTTGAAATGAGCCAGGGGGCGGAGTGGTGCCTTTCACATTGATCTTTTGGATGTTGCCCTGCGCTCCGAGCAACACCACCCCGTACCCACCATTGTCATGAATGGCAGCGCTATCGACGTTTGCTTGAACAGCGTTCTGGCAGTTACAGCCGTCGGTGCACTGAACCAAACACCAACCTGTTGATTGCGGCGCACGTTGACTCGGGTGAGCTCGAGAGCCGTGGCGTCGGTTGCGAGAACGCCATAGCCCGTCGAGTCTTCGATCGTCACATCGGTGAGCTTGAGTGACACGCCAGAGGATGCGGCGACGGCGACGATGTCTGACTTGTCGTTGGTCGGATCGATGTGCGCTCCGTCAACGACTTTGATCTGCTCAGCCTCGGTGGGGATAGCGGCATAGAGTTGATGTGTGGTGATGCCGCGAACGAGCACCGACAACGTCGTGGTTTGCCCGCCTTGCGTAATGACCAAACCCACGGTGGTTGAGCCGTATCCGTTACCCAAGAGCTTCACGCCAGCAGGTACCGTGGCCGAGTCGTAATTTCCTGGTTTGAGTGCAACGCAGCTTCCGGGTTGAGCTGACGAAAGAGCTGCCTCGAGAGAGGGCTGATCGCCGACGGTTGTGATCGAGTCACACGATGTCCCTGTCGTGCACGGAGCATTGGCACAGAGCGTCTCGGTGGTGGCGCCGACGCACTTGCCATCGACTTCATCCTCTGGTGCACACAGCCGGGATTCTGGCGCTGCGTTGTCACTGCACGCTGCCGCGAGGATTGCTGAGAGAAAAAAGAGAATGGTGAGAGAACGCATGGTTCGATTCAACTTGTGAAGCCCAGCTCGAATGCTGAGGCTATCATGCGTATAGAAGCACGTTAGGAGATCGAATTCGACGTGTTCTTTGCTGATTCGAGAGCGGATCGAATCTGTTCGTAGCGACGATCCGTCGTGTTGGTTTTGCTTATCAGCAAACCCTCAAGCAGCCCTGTGGCCTGGAGCAATGAAGGGTTCCTGGGTCGTGATTTAGCGACAGCCGCCGCTACATTGGCGAGAGTAACAGCAACGTCGATTTGGTATACCGACGAGGCTTTGGCGGCTTCTTCGAACGCGCGAATTGCCTGTTCAAAAGCGTTCTCGAGCGCTCCTGTGGCCATCAACGCTTCGGCATAGTTGCGAAGCATATCGCACAGATCAGAGGCCGCCCCTACGCGTTCACCGAGATTTACCGCGCGACGGGCGTGATCCAGCGCATCGGCACCATTGCCCAAATGGAGATTCACCTCGGCCACATTGTTGTGAGCAATGGCAACTTGGTAAAGGTCTCCTTCGCGTTCTTTGAGGGCAAGTGAGCGAAGAAACATCGCGAGTGCGTTGGCATAGTCGCCCGAGACATAACGAATCACGGCGATGTCATTGAGGGCAAAGCTAGCGGTACGAGGGTTGGTGCTTTCGGCAGCGAGACGAGCGGCTTGCCGATAACAACGTTCTGCGCGAACGAGCTGCTTGGTCGAATAGAAAACAGCTCCGAGAGCAATCAGCAAGTTGGCCACCGCGTCCCGCCAGTTGTGATCGCGCACGAGCACGGCACGGCAAAGACGCAAACCACGAAGAGCTGCTTCTCGGCATGCTTCGAGATTGCCTTCGCGACGATGGATACCCGCGAGTGCGGTGAGAATGGCGGTTCGCTCGGCCAAGGCCTGTGCACGAGTGGCTACCGAGAGGGCCTCTTCTGCTCGCGACCGAGCGCGCACGAGATCGCCGCGCACTCTCGAGACTTGGGCGAGACGCATCAGGGCGCGTGCGTGCCATAGGGCTGTTTCGCGCGGATCGAGCGTTTGCCCTGCGCGTCGCTCTTGTGGCGGGATCATCGCTCGCGCATCGGTCATGGCCTGCTCTGCATCGTCGAGGCGACCCAGACGCAACAACACATCACCAACCTCGAGATACACTCGTGCGCGAAGTGACCAAGGCGCCACTCGTCGCGATGGCACATCACTCGTCATCGACGTTTGGCTGCTCGATGGTTTGCGATCGTCGTTGTTCTGCGAATCGACGAGTATCTCGCGCGCTCGCTCGTACAACCTGAGCGCTTCGAGGTTACGACCGAACGTGGCCGCGTGGGCCGCAGCTCGCGCATAGTCGTTGACTGCGGCTTCGAGACGACCCGCGCGATCGTGATGGCGAGCAAGGAGCGATGCGTGGGCGTCGCCGCGCAACCTCGGAGAGAGCCAATCCGCGACGATGCGATGGTGAAGTCGACGCACCTTCGCGCTCAGCGTTTCGTACGCCACCTCGCGTAGCGAGGGTTCGACAAACGAGAACTCGCGATCGCCCGGGATGGTCGACGGCTCTCGTGCTCGGATCAACCTGCGATCTCGAAGTCGAGCAAGCAGCGCAGCGGTGAGCGCAGGGTCTGCGACACGAGTCATACTTCGAAGCTGGGCCGAGCTCGCAAGCGTCGAGAGACTTCCCTCCCAAAACGTGTCGCCCACGACAGACGCGAGCACGATGAGTGAGCGTTCATCGTCGTCGAGTTGGTCCATACGCGACTGAATCAACCCGCGAACGCTGTCGGGGATCGACATCGCCCGCGCTCGTTCTTCGTGGATCAACCACGGCTGATCGTGTCGTCGCTCGATGACTCCAGCGTCGACGAAGAGCTGGAGTGTCTCGGTGAGCACGAGGGCTATCCCGGCGGCTCGCTGCACCAGCAACTCGACGAAGTCTCGCGAGGGCGCTTCAACGGCGAGCTGAAGTCGATCGTCGACCATCTCGGCGACGGCTTGTGAAGAGAGCTTTTTCAGCTCGATCCTCGTGTGCTGCGAAAGACTTTCACCCCATTGAGGGCGATGCTCGAGCAACTCAGATCGCGCTGTTGTCACCAACAACACAGGGTGATCTTGGGTGCGCAGAACGAGGTCTTCGAGAAGATCGAGACTGGCTTCGTCGGCCCAGTGAATATCATCGCACAGGAGCACCACGGGCGAGCGCGACATCACGTACCCGAGCAGGCGAGCGAGAGCCGCGCCGACTCGGTGCTTCGAGATGCTCGGTTGCTCGTCGTTCGCGAGTGGTTGCTGCTCAGCACGAAGACCTCGCGATACGAGCATCGTGGCGAGAACGAGCACGTCGCTCGCGAGATGACTCGTATCTGCAGATGCCTCTGCCGCGCCACGTGCGCGCGACGGTGGTGCAGGCAGGACGCTCCCCGAAGCGCTTGCTGGCTGCGTCACCCAACCTCGAGCGACGGCGAGGATTTTCTCGCTCGTGCTGTCGATGGTGTCGTTTTCGACGATCGAAAAACGCGCCCGCAGAATCGACACGATGAACGAATACGGAGACTGATCGGCCAGCAACGAGGCGCGGCCTGCCAAGACAAAAAATGTCTCACGGTTCTGCGAAAGCCTGAGAAACAGCTCGCCGAGAACACGGGTTCGCCCGACACCCGATACGCCCAAGATGGTGACAAGCTCTGCTCCGCGACGGGCGACGAGACGCTCTACCTTGTCGTCGAGCAGCGCCATCTCGTCGTCGCGGCCAACGAGCTTGGTGGGCAACCCATAGAAGTCGCTCCGCAGGATCGGCACGCGAAGCGAGGTGGGCCCTTCGACTCGGAACGTCTGCAGACTCTTGTGTTTGCCACGGCCGTCGATGGTGGGAAGCGGCTCAACGTTGAAGCAACCTTCGACGTGTCGGAGCGTATCGCGGCTGATGACAATTTCGCCGCTGGCCGCGTGCTGGACAATCAGTGAGGCGATGTTGACCGTCTCGCCCACCACGCTGGGCTCGGCGTGCGTGTGTCCTCGGCGAGGTGGGGTCACGAACACGTTGCCCGTGTGCAAACCCATTCGTGCGGTGACTCCACGCTCGGCAAGGCGAAGATCGCCGTCGACGATGCTCTGCATCACGTCTCGCATACGAAGCGCTGCGAGGGTGGCTCGCTCGGCGTCATTCTCGTGAGATCGCGGCGCTCCAAACACGGCGACCAGCGAGTCTGTCGCCATTCGATCGACCGAGCCTCCGAGCTCTTCGGTGCAGAGCGCGAGCTGCTCGGCGCACCATGCCGTGAGCTCGGAAAGCTCTGCGGGATCGAGCTCGTCAGCAAGCGCGCTCAGCTCACTGAAATCGACGGCAAGGATCGTACAGAGGCGGTTCTCTCCGACCACGCCGATCGGGCTGACGGGTGGGCGTGTCGTCGAGACGTTGTCGACGCCCGAGGGCGCACTCTTCGACCACGGTGCCGCGGATGAGTCAGGCACTTGCGCAGGCATCATCGTGACGCTGGTTCGTGTGGCGTAACGAAGGGCCTCCCACAGCTCGGTGACCGACTGAAATCGTTGCGAAGGCTCGCGCGCGAGCGCTTTGGCCAACACGGCTTCGGCAGTCGCGCTCGCTTGGATGCCCCATCCTCGAAAGGTCGGGTGTTGCTCGGGATCGAGCGCCGACATCATATGCTGGAAGTAGCCGTTTCCGCGGAGTGCGGGTTTGCCTGACGCAAGCTCGATGAGCACGAGCGAGAAGGCAAAGACGTCTGTCCAGGGCCCCGTGGGACCAATCTTCGGATCGAACTGCTCGGGTGCCGCGTATTGCGGTGAGAAGGCGAAGATATCTTCGCCCGAACTCACCATTCCCTCGGCAGAGATGACGTTGTCTGCAAGGACTTTCGCGATGCCGAAGTCGACGACTTTGAGTGTGGCCTTCTTGCCAAGCTGAGTGAGAAACAGATTGGCCGGTTTGATGTCGCGATGGGCAATCGATAGATCGTGAGCCACCGAAAGCGCTTCAGCAGCAGGGCTCAACATCGCGACAGCTTCCGTGAGCGGACACGTGTAAACGCCTGCGTTTTTGCGGCGGATCAGATGCCCTTCGAGCGACTCACCATCGAGCCACTCCATCACGATGTAGGTGTCCAAAGCCTGATGGTGCGGCTGTTGCGCCCATGTCGAGAGCTTCGACGACCCCCGAGGTCGCACGGCGCCAGACGACGCAACACGCGCGCTTCGGTCATGAACGCGCTCAAGAACGCATCACGACGAGCTGCGGTCAGCCCCATCGGCAACTTCAAACACTTCACGGCAACGGGCTCTTGGAACCCAAGGTGAAGCGCTCGGTAAACGACGCGAAACTTTCTCCGGCAATCGCTTCGACGAGCACCTTGCCGTCGATCGCAGATTCAACCCACCGGAACAAATCCATCTCGCTCATCGGCTTGTCTCGGCGTGAGCGGTGTACGTTTGCTCCGCGGATCGGGTCGAAAACCACGAAGAGACTACGCGCTCACTGGAACGTGAAGCGCACCTCGTGATCGCAGATCTTGAAGATATCGCCTTCGTTGATCAGCTTGCGCGCGATGCGCTGACCGTTGAACTCAACGCCGTTCGTCGAGCCCATATCGACCATGTAGTACTGGCCGTTCAGGAACTCGACCATCGCGTGCTGACGCGAGACGTTGGGGTCTTTGATCGTCAGATCGCTGGTCTGTTTGCCTCGTCCGATGATGAAACGATCTTTCGAGACCACGACGCGCTCTGACCGTAGACTGCAGTGAGCACCCGACTCGCGCTGGGTGCTGCCATCCCGCCGAACCCGCCGGGTGGCAGGTGGCGGCGTGGGCGGTAGCGGAGGAGCAATGCGAGGAGCTGGCGCTCCGAGCCCGGGCGGCGGACCGCCTGGCGGAAGTGGCGGGGGAACCGACGGACGCGTGCCCGGTGGGGGCAACGGCGGACGAGCCGCCGATGATGGCGGAGGTGGAAGACCGCGAGGTGGCGCTCCGAGCCCAGGAGGTGGCGGCAGCGGAGGCGGCGCGCCCACCGACGCTGGAGGCGGCGGAGGCGGAGGCGGTGGCGCCACTGCAGCAGCGCCCGGAGGCGGAGGCAGCGGACCTGGCCCGCGCATCGTGTTTGCACCCGGCAACGGAGGAGGCGGAAAGCTCTGGCCCTTGGGCGGAGGAGGCGGCGGAAGTGCTGATGGTCTCGACGGTACGGGTATCGGCAGAGGCGTTGCTCCGAGCGGCGAGGCTGGGTGTCGACGACGTTGCGGCTGCGACGACGATGGCGGTGGTGGCATCGCATCGCCAGAGAGTGTCGCTCGGCCTGATCCACGCTGCTTCTGGCGTACTGCTTCATCGCCTCGTTGATCAGGTAATCAATCGAGCACTCAAGCTGCGCGCCATCTGCTCGAAGTTCTCCCAGAGGACGTCGCGACACTGGAAGGTACGGGCGCTTTCTTCTTCGATCGGTGCTCATCGTGGGGGTCACGGTGACGGGGTGGGGAGAAACGTTACCGTTTGGCCAGGGTGGAGGACACACAGCTTCACGAATCTGCCGACGGTCGCTAGCTGCTTCATGTCTTTCTCAGCAGGGTTGCCTTCCTTCGGCACTGCGCACTGATAGGCCGCGTCCTTGTCTTCAGTCTTCGGAAGCGCGGTCTTATCACCTTCGAGTGCTTGCACTGTCGCCGCATCGGCAGCCTTGCCGTAGTTGTAGAAGTAACCGATTGCGGTCAGCTTCTGCGCGACTCCGGCTGCGCTCAGCTCTTTGGCAAACACGTCTTTGCCTGGAGGATCCTTCACCTTGCCGAGCAAGTCGCCATAGCTCAGTGGCTCGCTCATCGCGAAGCCCGGTGCGGCCCCCTTGGGCAGCTTGTCGAAGAAGTCGGGCACGTCTTTGCCCGTCGACATCTTCAAGATCGTCGAAGCTGCCACCCAGCGAATCTTCCAGTTCTTCTGCGCGGTTTTGCTCTCGAACAACCCAAACAACTTGGGCGCAACGACCTCACGTGGAAGCTCGCTGCAACGCTGGAAAGCCAGGTCTCGCACGCTGTCAGGCGTGTCTTCGGCCGCGGCGATCGCCAGCACCTTGTCGATGTCACCCGCGTTCGTGCGATCAACCTTGCCTTCGATCGCCGCGAGCGCTGCCTGTCGCCTCTTCTCGGGCTTCGATTTGTCAGCAGCCACCACCCCAAGCAGGTAGTCAACCCCCGCGCGGCCACCCACTCGCTTCAGCGCCGAGAACACCTTGACGAGCTGCTCTTCGCGAACCTGATTCACCTGCCCGTCGAGCTTGTCGGCAGGGATGTTGTAGTTGTTCGCCTTGTACTGCGCTTCGATGAGCGGCTTCTTCTTCTGAAACCACTCGTTGCCCTCGATGTACTTGCCCACTTCGACAAGCTTCACCGATGCCGCTTCTTTCGTCGCCGGATCACCCAGCTCGCCAATGAGCTGCGCCATCTTGTCGTACGCTGAATCCGCGTTGATCAACGCCGTCAACGGACGCACTCCGTCGGACCCGAACTGTCGCAGCACCTGCTCGAGACCATAGAGCTGCGACGTCATGTTGACTCGCTTGTCGAACGCTGCCGTCGCCCACGAGATGAGAAGGTCTTTCAGCTCGGCCTTCTGTGCATCATCGGTGACCAATACCGGCTTGTCATACGTGAGCAGCGCAAACGCAGCGTCCTTGTACGGAACACTGTCGTCCACGACCTTGCCCTCGCCTTGCGAAGCGCCCTGTTGCTGCGTCGGTTGTTTCGCAAGCTCGCGTTTAAAAATTGGCAGCAGCTTGCTGACCAAAGTCCGTCGTTCTTCGGCCGATAGCTCTGCCATCGCCTTCTGTAGACAAACCTCTTTTTCACCGCTCTCGGAGCACTGAAGCCCAACTCGACGACCGCCTCGCGGCTTCATCCGAACGAGCGACTCGGCCGCCTCCGTTCGGAGCTCCCATGAAAACTTGTCGTGGGTAACAACCGCGAAAAGCTTTGTTGGCCCAAGCTCGGTGGTCTCCCAGCGCTTGAGATCGTTCGAGTTGACCCTGCACCCGGCCGCCCCCAGCGACACAAGCGAGAGAGCGGCTACTGCGAGGATCCGAGCAACACGTCGTGAGGTGTGGAGCATCCCTGAGAGCCCTTCGACCAAGGCAATACCTTCTTGGAGAGGCCGAACCATACTCGACCTCGTCCCCAAGGCTCAACCATATTGACCTTCAGTGCGTTTCTGACCCTTTTGTCCGAAGAAACGCGCTGTCTTGTCCAAAATTTGGCCCTTGTGAGTGCTCTTCCTTAGGTTCGTTCACCTCGCGGACATGTCAGCCCCACCCGTTGCCCCCCGGCGCCTTGAGGGCGCGAATCAGGCTGGCGCGTGGCCCGCGGCGGAGAAGGTCTCGCGCGATGCGCCGACCCCAACCCCCGCTCGGGTTCGCCCCACGGTTGCCTTTCAACGAGGTCGAGAGGCCGCTGCCCTGTTGTTGTTTACAGGCGCGGTGTTCACCGTCCTCGCTCTCTTGAGCTTTCAAGGGCACCCGCTCGATCCATCCATTCACGGCCCTGATTGGGTCGGCCCTGTCGGAGAATCCTGGGCTCGTTTGATCGTTAGCTCGGTCGGCGTCACCGCCTGGTTCGTTCCGTTCGAGCTGCTGCTGTTGGTCTGGCCGCTCCTCAAGAACCGAGCCTCGGTCGCCACCATCGCGCGCATCGCGGGCGATACCCTTGTCGTGCTGATCGGCGCTTCGCTCGTTCACGTTGCGTCGCCTCACAGCGCAGCGTTCGGTGCGATGCCCATGGCGGGAAGTCTCGGCGAGCTCTTCGGCGAGATCATGCGCTCGCTTTTCTCGACCGCGGGCTCGTTCCTGATCGGTCTTTCGGCGATCGGGTTGATCCTGATCGGACGCGCTTCTTTCTCGTTCATCGCGTGGGCTCAAAAAGCCACGCGAGGCACCGAGGTCGCCGCGTCGAAGGCCGCGTCGGGGGCCCGCGCCGTCGCTGAAGCCTGGGAGAAAGCCTCAGATCTTCGGAAGAAAACCGAAGCCAAGCAAGCGTCATTGCAGGGCGCTTCGGTGCTGGAAGATCCCTCCGTTGACCCAGCCTTGTTCTCGGTCTCTGAGGACGAGCCTCAAGCCGCCGCTGGCCCGGCGTTGCCCGCGGCTCCTGTCACCACTTCTCCTGTCACGACGGCGCTCGCCAAACGTGTCGAGCCCGAGCCACTTCGGGTGGATGTCACGCCTTCGTCTCCGATCGTCGCTCAGCGCTCTCGTCGCTCGGCCCGTTCTGATCGCGCCGAGCCCGTGTCAGCAGGGCCTGTTCAAGCTGTTGCTCCTCAGCAATCAGGTGCCGTGGTCGCATCGGTTGTTGCCGAACGAGTCGCGCCTCGTGTTGCTGCTCAATCTGATCGCGTTGTTGATAAGAACACCAAAGAACGCGCCAGTGCGGCTCGGCCTGACGAGCCTGGCGTGGCTGCGCCTGCGGTCGCGATCTCTCCGTTGGTCGTCGATGGCGTGGTCGCGGGCGGGTCGGTAAGTGCGCCCAGCACGGGTGTATCGCCCGGCCAAGCAAGCCCTGGTCGACGCTCTCGAAAAAAGAAGAACGCGGAGCAAGACGAGGCCGGTGACGCGGGTGAGCCCGATGATGTGATCGTGGGTGTTCTCGAGCCGCGCATCACCTCGGTTCGTCCTGAGCCGCGTATCGATCCGAGAATCGATCCGCGCATTGTCGACGACGTGCCTGTCGAGAGCCCGTTCGAGCTCGACCGTACGTCGCCCCCAGCGCCGGGGGTCATCACGATCCACGACCCAGTCGACGTGAAGTCGACGCGCGAAGAGCCGAAACCATCGCGAGAAGAACCGCGTGTGGCCGTGCGTGAAGAGGCACGAGCTGTGGTTCGCGAAGAGCCCAAACCACGCCGAGAAGAAGCGCGAAAAGAAGAGCCCCGCCGAGAGGACACTCGTCGAGAAGAACCTCGCCGTGATGAGCCTCGACGCGAAGAAGTGCGAGTGGCTCGCGAAGAGGTGAAGGTCGTTCGTGAAGAAACGAAGCCCTCTGCGCAGACCCTTGCGATCCTC
>JAXLYQ010000040.1:0-46817 GCA_046351315.1 Polyangiaceae bacterium | reverse complement strand
GGCCGAGGTGATCGCCGGCCACAAGGCAGCGAAAGACTGGGTCAGCATCACCGGTGCCACGTTCACCGACCCCGAAATCGGCGATGTGGGGCTCACCGAAGCCGAGGCAAAGGCGAAGGGCTATGATGTGATCGTCGGCAAAATGCCGTTCGCCGCGAGTGGTCGTGCGATGGCCGTTCGCGAGACCGACGGCTTCGTGAAGGTCGTCGCTGACAGGAAGACACACCAGATCCTCGGCTGGACGATCGTCGGCCCGTCGGCCACCGACATGATTTCAGAGGGCGCGCTCAGCCTCGAGATGGCCGCCGTGCTCGAAGACGTCGCACTCACGGTTCACCCGCACCCGACTCTGGGCGAGGCAGTGATGATCGCGGCACAACACGCCCTCGGACAAGCCATCGACATCCTCAATCGCTGAGGCGATTGACAGATTGTCAAAGTGACGCCCGGTTCGGCCGACGCGTTGGACATCCTGTCCCGCCGAGCGCCGAAAGCAGCCGGGCGTTTTGCTTGAATTCACGGAACTTCACGGAATTGAAACGACCTGTAACTGGCACGCTTTTGGCGTAAGCGGCCGCGATTCGTCATGGAGCTGGACGCACTCATCAAGCGGTATTTCCCCGTGGTTCTCGTGACCCTTACGGGCGGCGCTGCGTACTTCCAAGCCTCTGGGGTCGCGCAGATCCTCGGAGCCGCAATCGCGGTCGACGAAAAGGGGCTTCTCGCAAGCGGCGGCACGCCAAAGAGCGCGGGGGCGGCTCCTACGTCGGATCATCACACGACCGCAGCGTCGATCATCGAGAGGAACCCATTCGACTCGGTGAAGGGAAATTTGAACCCGGCGCCGAGCTCGAACGCGGCGTCGACGGGCCCTGCTCTCGCGGCGACGGACGACCCCTACCACGCGCCGCCGTGCGAGGGCGTGAAGCTGCTCGCAACGGCGGTATCGGATGACGCCGCATGGTCATTTGCGTTTCTCACGGGTGGGCCTGGTGAGGGCAGCGCGAGCAAGCTCCGTCGTCAAGCGGACGACCACGCGGGGAAGAAGGTGTGGTTTATTCGCCCAGAGCGAGTGTGGCTCGTGGGTCCGGGTGCCTTCTGCCAAGTCGAAATGTATCCAACGACGCCACCGAAACCCGGCTCATCGTCGTCTGCACCGATGCCATCGGTATCTGCGACGGGTGGTTCGGGCAAATCGTCAGGTATTCAAGCTGAAATTGCGTCGAAGATTCAACGTGTGAGCGCGACGGAATTCAACGTCGATCGCAGTGCCATTGACAAGATTCTCGAAAACCAAAACGAGCTCATTCGATCGGCTCGTGTGGTGCCCGAGCAAGAAAACGGGAAGACCGTCGGCGTGCGGTTGTTTGGCGTTCGGCCAGACAGCTTGCTGGGTTCGTTGGGGCTCGAAAACGGAGACCGTCTGCAGACGATCAACGGGTTTGATTTGTCGAACCCAGAGAAGGCTCTCGGAAGCACGCCGACTGCTGAACCGCCGATCGCATGACCCTCACCGTGAATCGCCGCGGACAGGCGGCCGAACCTGGACTTCAACATCAAGTGATTGTGATCGCGCGGTGAAACGTTGGGCGCGACTTCGCCCCCTGTATTCGAGGCGACTTAGGGACTTCATGAGCATGTTCGACAGCGTTCGTAGGTGGAGTGAAAACGAGATGGCCGGAGGCGTTCGATGAAAGCCTTCTTTCGCCGTCCTCGAGCAGCGCTCACTGTGGGGTTGGGTGTCGTTGCGCTCGCGACGTGGGCTTCGGCGCAACCCAAGCCATCACCGCCGATTCGCACGCCCGGTCGTCCCTCTGCGTCTGGGTTCCCGAGCGCGGTGCCACTTCCTCCCCCGCCGAATGCTCCGTTTCGCCCCGCCGACAGCAGCACCGTTCCCGCTGCTCCACCCGAGCCGATCACGACCCCCAAGGGTGGAGTGACGATCGGTTTGCAAGACGCTGATCTGCCCGAGTTGATCAACTGGATCGGCAGTCTCACGGGTCGCCGTTTCATCTACGGCGCAAAGGTGCGTCCGCTGAAGGTCACGCTCTACTCGCCTCAGCCCGTGAGCGTTGCTGAAGCGTACCGAGCGTTCTTGGTGGCACTCGAAACGAACGGTATGACCGTCGTTCCGCACGGACGCTTCCTCAAGATTATCGACACGCAAGGTGCGTCGAATCAGACGACGCCCGTGTACGGAACAGCGTCGCCGGTGCCAGCGGAAGATCGATACATCACCCGAATGTATCGGCTTCAGCACGTCGGCGCCGAAGACGTCAGCCAGGTGCTTTCGAAGTTCAAATCGAAAGAAGGCGACATCACCGTTTACGGCGCCGGAAACCTTCTGATCATCACGGACACTGGGTCGAACATCCAGCGCATGATGCAGATCGTCGAAGAGGTCGATGTTGGCACCTCTGGCGAGCAGCTTTGGGTCGAGCCTGTTCACTACTCCACCGCCACTGAGATCTCGCGCATCCTCAACGAGGTTCTCGACATCAAGTCATCATCAGGAGGCACCGGATCCCGTGGAGGGGCGGCTCCCGCGGCTGCTGGCGCATCCTCAGGCGGCGGAGGCGATTCGCGCATCACGAAGATCGTCGCCGACGATCGAACGAACTCGCTGGTGATCGTCGCGACTGACCGCGCCTATACGAGGATTCTCGAGCTCATCAAACGCCTCGATGTGCCCAAGACCGGGGAGGGAGAGATTCACGTACTTCCGCTCCAGCACGCTCAGGCCGACGAGCTTGCGCCGGTCCTCAACCAGATCATCGGAGGCGCGGGCTCATCGACCGCGGGCGGAGCAGGCGCAGCTCGACCCGCCGGAACGCCCACCACTCCAGGGGCCACACCAGGTGCCTCGGGTGGCATCAATCAGCTTCCGCAGGGCATCCTCGAGGGCGGAGTCCGCATCACGGCCGACAAGGCGACGAACAGCATCATCATCACGTCGTCGCTGCGTGACTACGCGCAGATCCGCAACGTGATCGACAAGCTCGATTACCCGCGTCGTCAGGTGTTCATCGAAGCAGTGATCATGGACTTGTCTGTCGATCGCTCGACCAAGTGGGGCATCAACTACCACGGTGGCGCAGCGCCCTCGGTTGACTTGCCAGGCTCGGCCGCCGACGGAAACGCCTTGGTGTACGGCGGTTTGAACCCAATCAACAGCATCGCTCCTCCGCAAGCCGATCAGCTTCAAGGCTTCGCGCTCGGCGTTCGCGGCCCGAACCTGAACGGTACGAACAACCTGCTCGGAACGGGCCTTTCTGTTCCAGCATTCGGTGTTGTCCTCAACGCACTCGCTCAGAGTGGTGATGCCAACGTGCTCGCGACGCCGCACGTGATCGCAACCGACAACGTGAAGGCAGAGATCAACGTTGGCGAGAACATCCCTCTGCAAACCAACGTTGGCGGAGGGCTTGCTTCGCTTGCTGGCCTCGCCGGGTCGTCTGGTGCGAGTGCGCTCGGAAGCCTTGGCGCACTGGGTGGTCTCGGCTCGGTGGGCGCCGCACCTCGTGCTGACGTCGGAACACACATCACTGTCACGCCGCACATGAACGATTCGAATGAAGTCCGTCTGGACCTCATCGAGGAGATCTCTGAGCGCGGCGCTACGTCGGGCACACTCGGAGCGGTCTCGATCACCAAGCGAAACGCAACGACCACGGTGGTCGTGCGCGATCAGCAGACGGTCGTGATCGGCGGGTTGATGCGCGATTCGGTTGCGACCGCGCAAAAGAAGATTCCGATTTTGGGAGACATTCCGGTTCTCGGATTCCTCTTCCGATCGACAGAAAACTCGATTCGCAAGACCAATCTATTGCTGGTGCTCACGCCCTACGTCATTCGAAATCAAGACGACTTGCGAACGGTTTTCGAGCGCAAGATGCAGGAGCGCCAAGAGTTTTTGGACCGGTACTTCGTGTTCTCTGATCAGCAGAACTACGAGCCGCCAACCGATTACTCGCGTCTCAACGGGCTTCTCGAAGACATTCGTCAGTCGTACCTCGAGCTCGATGATCGAAAGCGCTTGATGGAGAAAACGGCGAAGCGTCCTCTCAAGACGCACGAGCCGGGCGAGCCGATTGAGATGCCTGAAATTCGTCGACCCTCAGGCGGTGTGAGTCACTCGTCGGGTGGGTCCGGAGGCACGCCCGCTACGGATAGCCAGAGGGCACCTGGTAAGGGCCCAGCGGTGCTTTCACCCGGGACGAAATCAGCCGCTCCTGCACCCAAGGGAGAGTAATCACGAATGCTTGAGCAGCGTTTTCTTGGCGAGATTCTGGTTCGACGCAACGTGATCACCGAAGAGCGGTTGAACACATTGCTTGAAGAGCAGCGTGAGCGAGGGCTCGATCTTCGCGACTTGCTCATCAACCGAAACACGGTGGAAGAATCGACGCTCGCGGAAGCACTCGCTGCTGAGATGGGCCTACCTTACTTGGCCAAGATTGATGTGAATGCGATTCCCACGACGGTCGCGGCGCATCTACCAATTCAGTACGCTCGTTCCAAAAAACTGATCATCCTCGATGACAGCGGCGAGCAGGTACGGGTAGCGATTGCCGATCCGTTCGATCTCACGGGTGTAGACGATGTTCGTGCGCACCTGAATCGCCCAGTAGAAGTGCTGCTGTCGACACCCGAGCAGGTGATCGACGCGATCAACCGTGTGTATGAGCGCGTCAACGATGACCACAAGGATCTCCACACCGAAGGCTCGGACGGCAAAGAAGACGACCTCGAGGACATCCTCGACTCCGAAGACGACGCGCCGATCATTCGCTGGGTAAACTCACTCTTCTCGAAGGCGGTGAAAGAGCGAGCTAGCGATATTCACATCGAGCCTGAAGACCGTGAGGTCATCGTCCGATATCGAGTCGACGGAGAGCTTCACGTCGCTCGACGCGCAAACAAGCAGTTCATGAGCTCGATTGTCGCTCGTATCAAGATCATGAGCGGCCTGAATATCGCTGAGAAACGTCTGCCTCAAGACGGCCGTATCGCCCTGAAGATCGCGGGCAACAGCATCGACGTTCGAGTGTCGACCATCCCGACGAGCCGAGGGTTCGAGCGAATCGTCATGCGTCTTCTGATGAAGACGAACGTATTGCTCGAGCTCACACAGCTTGGCTTCGCAGCGCGCGAGTTTGCGATGATGTCCGAGCTCGTGCGGCGACCCGACGGCATCGTGCTTGTCACTGGTCCCACGGGCTCAGGAAAGACCACGACGCTGTACGCCGCGATCAACATGATCAACCAACCGAACTTGAATATCCTCACTGCGGAGGATCCCGTCGAGTACGAGATTGGTGGCATTCATCAGGTCCACGTTCAGACGAAGATTGGGCTCACGTTCGCCTCTGCCTTGCGAGCGTTTCTCCGACAAGATCCCGACGTCGTCATGGTCGGCGAGATCCGTGACAAAGAAACCGTCGAGATCGCGATCAATGCATCGCTCACCGGTCACTTGGTTCTCTCGACGATTCACACCAACGACGCCGCAGGCGCTATCACTCGTATGATCGATATGGGCGTTGAGCCCTTTTTGATTCGATCGTCGGTGATTGGAATCCTGGCGCAAAGGCTCGTTCGCATGCTTTGCCCTGCGTGCAAAGAACCCGATCTTGCGTCGCCATTCGAGCTTCAACAGCTTGGAATCGATCCCGATCGCACACGCCAGCGTCGAGCTCGAAAGCTCGCCCCAAAGTATGCGCCACACGACGTCGTCTACGAGCCGGTGGGCACCGAAGAGGGCCAACCCGTGAAGGTGTATCGCGCAAAGGGTTGCGAGAAATGCATGGGCACCGGTTACACGGGTCGCCGTGGCATCTATGAGCTGTTGATGATGGACGACGCGATCGGACCCTTGGTGTTGAACCGAACGGACGCGCAGACCATCAAGCGTGTGGCAATCACTCAAGGCATGGACACGCTTCGTGATGACGGTGCTCGCAAGGTGCTGCTCGGCATGACCACGGTCGAAGAAGTGCTCGCTGCCACCCAAAGAAGACGTCATCATCGAGTAACGCGAGAACGCCATGGCCGTCTTCGAGTATCGCGGCGTTGTTATCGCCGCAGGGAAAGCGACGAAGGGAGTCCGCGACGCGGAGAACCCGAGCGTTGCGCGTGGCAGCGTTGCGACGCGAAGGCGTGATGCTCTGCGCCACGGAGGACTCGCGGAAGACGAAGAAAAGCGCGACCAAAGATATCCAGCTTTTCGCGTTCTTTACGAAGGCCGGCACGGGCGACATCGCGATGATGACGCGACAGCTCGCCGCGCTGGTTCGTGCGGGTATTCCGCTGGTCGATTCGATCGCGGCATTGAACGAGCAGCTCGAAAAGGAAGACCTCAAACGCATCATGACGGCGGTGCGCGGGCGTCTCAACGAAGGCACGGGTTTCCGCCAGCCCTCGAGACCTACGCGACCACCTTCCCGCCGCTATACATCAACATGGTCGCCGCGGGAGAAGCATCCGGCACGCTCCGGAGTCCGTGCTCGATCGACTCGCCGACTTTATGGAGGCGCAGGCTCATCTCAAAGCAAAGTCAGCGCTGCACTCGCCTACCTGTGTTGATGATGGGCGTCGGCTCACTACTCTTGGCGTGTTGATGGTGGCGGTCGTGCCGAGGTCACCGCTATCTTCGATCAGCTCGAGCAAGTTGCCCTGAGTACACCCAAACGCTGATCGGGCTTTCGAACTGCATCGCCGGATTATTGGTGGTTGATCATCCTCGTCGTGACCGGGACAACCATCTGGTTCACGCTGGAAGGCGACCGAGAAAGGTCGATTTCGTTGGGATGCAATCGCTCTCAAGATGCCGCTGTTTGGCAAGCTCGCGGGGGATGATCGCGGTGGCGCGTTTCTCGAGACACTTGCGACACTTCTCGCGAGCGGCGTGCCGTTGTTGAAGGCGATGGAGATTGTTCGCGCCGTTCTCGATAACGCGGTTTCGAAGAGGTCGTGAAGACCGCGACGGGGTCGATTCGCGAAGGTGAAAGCATCGCAGATCCTCCGTCATGGCGGAGCAGATTTCCCCGGTGTGACCCACATGATCACGGTCGGTGAAAAACGGTCAGCTCCAGCACATGCTTTCGACAGTGGCCGACTCGTACGATGCGCAGATCGAGGTGCGCGTGCAGGCCATGACGAGCCTTCTCGAACCGGTGGTGATCTTGGTGATGGGCGGTGCGGTCGGAGCCATCGCGTTTTCGATCCTGATGCCACTCATTCAGATGAACAATTTCGTGCAGTAACGGTGGTGAGAGCTCTCTCTGCGGCGAGTGATGAGTGTGACGACAATGGCGCGACGACGAACGACAGAACGAACCGTGTTTTTGCCGTGGGAGCGGCGAACCGGCTTGTTTCGTGGCGTTGGTCTTACGCGAGCCAAACCGTTGTTCGCAGCGTTGCTCGTCGTGATGGCGTTCGGTGCGGTGGGGTTGCGAGAGCGAAATCGAGCCGCGGTTCGCTCAACGCGAGCCACGCTACTTCTCGCGCGTCGAGCGATCGATGCATTCAGAGCCGAGACCGGTGGCGGATGCCCCTCGGCGGATATGAATGACTTGGTCGCAAAGGGATACCTCGCCAATCAACCGCGAGACGCTTGGGGGACGCCGCTTCGATTGGTGTGCCCATCGAGGCGCGCCGAGCACGCATACGACCTTTCTTCCGATGGCCCCGATGGCGTCCCTGGGGGGCTCGATCGTGTCGAGTAAACGAACAAATTTCTTCATCCGGCGAATGAACACGCCACATTGAGGTTACAGCGAGGCTCCATGACTGACTCATCCAACACGCTCGAAGCGCAGCACCTGATCGTACGACGAATGATCGCTCGCCGTCCAGAGGCGCGCACGGGCGTAACGCTTATCGAGATTTTGGTCGTTATCACCATCCTCACCGGCCTCACTGCCGTGCTCGCCGTGAACGTGTTCGACAACCTTAAAGCGAAGCTCGGGCAAGCAGAGCTCGAGATCGGCAAGATCGCGGGACAAGCTCAGCTATGGGTCGAGGAGCCGACGAACAACGGCTGCCCCACGGTGTCACAGCTCATCGCGGACAAATCACTTCCGAGCCAGCAGAACACCGCCGACCACGCCCAGGGCACCCCGTACGTGATCATGTCCACCGGGTGAGCAGTGGTCGTGTCGTCTGCAGGCCCGACAAGAAAGCGGGTACGGGGAGACGATCGCGTCGAACAAGAAGCGCACGAAGGGGTCGTGAGTCGAACGTGAACGCGCCGTTCTCACGCCGTCAACAACGTGGCCTGACGCTCATCGAGCTGATGGTCACGATTGTTTTGTTGGTCGTGATGACGGTCGCAGCCGCGTTCGGAATGAACTCGATCACCAACTCGAAGCTCAAGTCCTCAGTCACGTTGAGATCGGCGCGGTCGCCCTCCGTAGCGCGTTCACTCGAGCGAGCGCACACGCCAAGCCAGTCCGTGTCGTGTTCGACTTCAAGGCGCGCCGGTTGTGGCTCGAAGAGGGCTCATCACCGATGCTCGTGCGCGATGCAGACCCACTTCTCACGGGTGGCGCTGACCCGGCGACGGAGGCCGAAAAACAGGCTGCCGAGCAGGCCGATCGAATCCTCAAAGGTCCACGCGCTCCGCGAACGACATTTCAACCCATCAAAACTCCAGGGTTTGTGGTCGACGCTGGCAATCATGGGCGAGTGCTCGACGGAAAGGTGTACTTCCGCGAAATCCACGTCTCGCACCAGTCAGAGCCAGCCAAGCAAACGGGGCGTTCGTATCTGTACTTTTGGCCAGGCGGGCAAACCGAGCTCGCGTACATCCAGCTTTCGCAAAGCGACTCAACGCTCGACGCTGACAACCGCACGCTCGTCGTTCATCCCATCACCGGGAAGGTGAAGATCCTACCTGGGTTGAAGACCGTGCCGATCTCGTCGGCAAGCGAGACTGGTGAACGAGATGATCCGGGGGGATTTTGAGGCGTCGTCCAGCACCACGTTCTCGGCCTCGCGTCGAAGTCATCACCCGCCCCGGCGATGTGCGCCAGGTTCACCTTGCTTGAGGTCATGATCGCAATCGCGATCCTTGGGCTTTCGCTCACTGTGATTCTCTCCGCGCAAGTGGGGCTTCACTCCACGGGCGCACGCACGCAGACGATCAGCGTCGCGATGGGTCTTTCGCGGTGCAAGATGAGCGAGGTCGAAGAGCAGCTTCTGAAGCTCGGATACCCCGAGCTCGACACGATGGAGGAAGGCCCGTGCTGCGCGGATGATCTGCGCGCGGATCGCTGATGCCGCTGGAAGGTCAGGCGAATCGAGCTTCCCGATTCCGATCGACTCAATGGATGGTGGAACAGGAACGTCGGCCTCCGCTGCGCTCGCGAATGCAACCGCAGGAGGCGGCGCGCCCCCGCCGATGGTTGATCCCGCCACGGGTACAACGATGCCACCACCCGGCGCTCAATCGATCCATCGACGGGGTCTGCCGGGCCTCCGCCAGCGTCGACGATTCCGGGAACAGTCGACTTTGCGGGTGGGCCGCTGGGCGCGATTATGCCCGGCCGGGTTGCGAGCTTCCGCCAAGCGTTGGAGGTGGCAACGGGATGCTTGCCGGGTGCTTTCCGCTGGAGCATCGGGCGGGGGTTGGGCCCGCTTGCTCCTATGGTGATGACCTTCGTGTATCCGTCGCTGAAGTCGATGCTCGAGGCGAGCATTCGTAAGGTCACGGTCACCGTCACGTGGAACAGGGGGCATCAAAGCGCGAGCTCGAAATCGTGCAATGGGTGACCAACCCGATGAAGGGAGGGTTTCTCTCTGACGTGATCGAAAGCGCGTCTCCGACGGGCGCATCGGGCGCAGCAGGCCAAGGCCGCTCTGGCAGCGGAAACGGCGGCAGGCTTCAGATCAGCGGAGCGGCGGGCAAATGATGTCACCCGCTCGCCCGATGCATCGCGCTGAAACGCGCGCTCACCCTGCTTGAGGTGTTGGTAGCGATCGGCGTTCTCGCGATGATCTCGTTGCTTCTTTACGGCGCGTTCGATGGTCTCTCGCGGAGCCGGAGCTCGTTGTCGCGCTTGCAGGATCGAGCATCATCAAGGGTGAGCGCGATACGTCGTATTGCCCAAGAAATGTCGTCGGCGTTTTGACCTCCACCAGCCCAACAACCCGTGATGCAAGTGCGCCAGACGGTGTTCATCGCGAAGGATTCGAGCCCTGCAGATAGGCTCGATATGACCACGTTCAGCCATCGACGAATCAACGCCAACAGCCGCGAAAGCGACCAGAACGAGCTGTCGTATTTTGGTTCTCCCGATCCGCTCGTATCGGGCAAGCTCGATCTTGCGCGGCGAGAGCAACCGGTCATCGACATCGAGCCCCAAAAAGGTGGCGCGGTGTACGTGTTGGTCGAGGATATCGACCTCTTCGACCTTAAGTTCTTGGATGCCCAAAGTGGCATCTGGGTCGATAGCTGGGACACGACACAGGCGACTGGCCAGCTCATGCGATTGCCTTTGCAAGTGCGCGTCACGCTCGTCCTGAAGGGCGGCGCAGGTGGCAGGTCAATCAAGTTCGAGGAGAAGATCCCACTCCCGATCCAAAACCCATTGAGCTTTGCGATTCCCAAATGACCACGAACCGAGTCTCCCGTTCGCGCGTCATGAGACGCCTGCCTCGCCTCCACCGCCGTGCCGGAGAGTCGAGTACCACCGCGCTTCCACCGTCTGAGCTCACCTCGGCAAAGCGTTCGGAGCGTCGTGGTGTCGCGCTCATTCTGGTGCTCGGTAGCATCACGATCTTGACGGTGATGCTCGCGGAATTTCAGGACGACATTGCGAGCGAAACCACGGCGACATCGGTCGATCGAGACGCACTTCGCGCTGAGTATGCTGCCCGTAGTGCCATCAACCTTTCACGCTTGTTGATAGCGACCGAGCCCACGATCCGGACAGCGATTGGGCCGCTTCTCGGGATGTTGTTGGGCACAGGCAGCGCACCACAAATTCCAGTCTGGGAATTCTCGGATCGAATCCTTGGCGCGTTCAACGACATCAACGGAATGGCCGCGTTCGGGTCGCTGTCTGGAGTCGACCCGAACATGGGAAAAAACCTCGGAATGAACGGTGTTCGCTTCGAGGTGAACATCATCGACGAGGATAGCAAGATCAACGTGAACGTCGCTGCAGCGAGCAAGCTGATGCAGCAGCGCTTGGCGCTTCAGCTCACTGGGTTGATGCAGGGGCAGCAGTACGACGCTCTCTTCGATCAACGCGACGGCGATGGTCAGTTCTCGGATCGTCAGTCGATCTGCAGCGCCATCGTCGATTGGGCGGATGTCGACGAGGACATGTTCCTCTGCGATCCGAAGAGCTCGACGGCCTCGGGAAGCGCACCCGAAGACACGTATTACCAGATGTTGAAGGTGCCCTATCGACGCAAGAATGCGCCGTACGACAGCCTCGCTGAGTTGCATCTCGTACGTGGAGTTTCGGATGATTTCTACGCGACGTTCATCGACCCAGACCCCGACAACCCCCGCAAGCGCAACGTGACGGTGTGGGGGCAAAACGGCGTCAACGTGAACTCAGCAAATGCCCAAACACTCTACGGGTTGATCTGCGCGTATGCCGTGCCTGACACCAAGATGTGCAACGACGTCGAGACTGCGGCGAAGTTCATTACCGCGGTCAACTTGGTGCGTAGCTTCACATCGGGAGCACCGCTCTTTCCAAAGCCTCGAACCTTCGTCAAAGCGCTTCAGGGTGAGGGCATGGTCGGCTCGGTGTTGAAAGACATGCTGCAGCTCGATCCCGTCCAGTTCACGTCGGCATCTGAGTTCGAAAAGAACATCACCACCAAGAGCGAGCGCTTCAGCATTTACGCGGACGGCATCGTCCCGAGCACCAAGCGCGAGACCAAGGTTCGCATCCACGCCGTCGTCGATTTTCGAGGCGCTCCACCTCCGGGTTACGCACCGGGTACAGACCCCGCAGCTTCGGGGTCGGGCGCAGCGAATGCACTTCCCACGAGCACAGCGACGGCGACTCCCACCAATGGAAATACCCAGGCACTTGCTCCGGCTGGATCAGCGGGAATGAGTGCTGACGCGATCGCCGGCGCATTGATGCCAAATGCGGGCGGGCAGATCGTGTACTACCGCATCGAGTGACCGGACATGGCACGCCTTCTCGGGATCGACATCGGCAGAACCACCGTGCGCGCTACGTTGCTTCGCACCAGCTATCGGAAGGTAGCGGTCGAAGGCGCTGGCAGTTGCGAGCTCTCGAGAGTGCCCGAGATCTCCGAGGCCATTCGTGTGGCGACCGCAGGGCTCACGCAAAAAGCTGACAGCGTCGCCACCTCGCTCGACGGCGATTTGGTGTTCCTGCGAAAGCTCGAGTTACCACTCACGGCGGCGAAGGTGCTGGGCGAGGTCGTTCCCTTCGAGATCGAAGCGCAATTGCCCTTCGATATCGAAACGGCTGTGTTCGACTATCGATCACTTCCGAAAGAGAAAAACGCCGAGAAGATCCCGATTCTCGCTGCAATCGCCAAGCAGTCGGACGTGTCCGATCGCATCAACACGATTGCAGGAGCGATCACGGCTCAACCCGATGTCGTCGTACCTGGCCCACTGGCGTTGGTCGCGCTTGCGCAGGTGGTTCAAGAGCTCGCGGTCGAAGGCCCGATCGCTCTTGCTGACCTTGGCGCCAAACGCACCGACATCGTGATCATGATGAAGGGCGATGTGCTCTTCGCGCGAACGCTTTCGGCAGGCGTGGCGGGGCTCCCTGAGTCAGCCCCGATGCTCGAGCGCGAGATCGCCCAAACCTTCGCCGCGTGGCGAGCAGGCGGCGGAGCAGCGATCCAGGCGCTCTATCTCGCGGGCGGGGGGGCCACTCTTCACGGCGCAGAAAACTTTCTGACGCAGAAGCTCGGTGTCATCACCTCCGTTGTACCGCCGCTGAAGATCGAGGGCTGGCCCGAAGGCGCGCTCGGCGCTCCGTTCGCAAAGGCCGCAGGCCTCGCGTTGGCGATGAATGGCGCGAGGAAGTCGCTCAACCTCCGCCAAGGGCCTCTCGCGTACGAGCGCGGGTTCGGCTTCATGCGCGAACGAGTACCGCTGCTCGCGGGGCTCGGCTCGGTGTTGCTCGTGAGCTTCTTCTTCTCGACGTGGGCCGAGCTTCGCTCATTGAACCAAGAACAAGAGGTTCTCGACGCCGCGCTCGGAACAGTATCCAAAGAGGTGCTCGGCGAAGAGCTACACGACCCAACGCACGCCATCGAGTTGCTCGAAAAAGGGCCAGCAGGCGAGGAAGACCCCCTGCCCAAGCTCGATGCGTTCGATGCGCTCTACAAGCTCAACGAGGCCATCCCCAAAGGCACGAAGCACGACATCGAAGAGTTCGACGTGCAGCGTCTTCCTGGCAACACGATGAAGGTGTCGGTGCACGGGATCGTGCCCAAAGTACAGGACGCCGACGACATCGTGACCGCGCTGAAGCTCAACAAATGCTTCAACGACGTGAAGGTCGTGAAGACCTCTCCGCAGATCGGCGGTGACGGTCAAAAATACGTCATCGAGTGGGATCTCAAGTGCGTCGAAGAGGTAAAAAAACCGAAGGCAGCCGCTTCGGCGAGTGATGCCCCAGCAGCGGAGATGTCCAGAGAAATGAATTTGGTGAGCTCACTCCTCGTGAACGCGTGCTCGTCGGTGCGGATGGGCGTATTCGGTGGAGTTTATTATCCATTTCATCCTGTTCGGTGCATTCGGGGAATGCTCGAGTCGCAGCGAGAAAGAACCAAGAGTACCGCACCGCGATCTCGAAGCTGCAACAGGGTCGCGGAGCAGCCAAAACACGGCAGACCAAGAAGGACGCGCTGACGCAGAAGTACGCGAAGAAAGCCCCTCGCCTCGGGGGCTACCTCGAGCAGCTCATCAAAGACCAAGAGCTCGACGCGCCCGAGATGCAAGACAAGCCGGACGCTCCATCGGGGAAGAAATTCACGGAGCGATACACGACCGCTCGCTTCCGCAAGGCGGGGGGTTTGCCGATGCTTCACGTCTTCGAGAAGGTCGAGCAATCGGGCTTCCCCATGGCGATCACGCGCATGAACATTCGTAAGCGCGCAGGCGAGCACGACAGCTTCGACGCCGAGCTCGGAGTGAGTGCGTTTGACAAGATCGAGAAGACCGATCCATCCGCTGCTCCCACGAGCTCGGGCTCTCCTGCGGGGACGAAATGAAAGAGCTTCTTCGCCGACTGTTCCCCTTCGCTGCGTACGGCGCGTTCTACTTCGGCGCGTTTTTCCTCTCGATCTACATCGCGTTTCCGTACGACCGCGTGCGAGATCGCGTCATTGTCGAGTTCGCCAAGCAGCAAAAGAGCGCGGCAGCTCCGATGGTGCTCGATATCGACGAGCTGCGTCCGTACTGGTTCTCGGGCGTCGAGCTGAAAGGCGTCCGCATCACGATTCCGCCGAAGGACACCTTCTCGGCGTCGAAAGACGAGGAGAAAACGCCCACCGTGATCGAGCTAGAGGAAGTGCATGCTCGTGTCTCGGTGCTCAAGCGAATCATCGGTAAGACCGAGGTAAACTTCTCGGCGAAAGCGTTTGGTGGCGACGTCACCGGCACGCTCACCGACACCTCTGGCGAACGTTCGATCGAGCTCGATGTCGAGAACGTGAACATCGGTGATGTCACTCCGATCGCATCGATGATCGGGCTGCCGATGGTCGGCACCCTCCACGGCTCAATCTCTCTGTCGTTGCCTGACAAGCGTACGTCGAAAGCAAACGGCACCGTGAATATGAGCATCGCGGGTCTGTCGATTGGCGATGGTAAGTCGAAGATCAAGAATACCCTCGCGTTGCCGCGCATGAACGTTGGTGATCTCACCCTCGACGCAGAGGTCGCTGCAGGCGCCGTGAAGGTCAACAAGTTCGCTGCGACCGGCACCGATCTCGAGTTCGCTGCAGAGGCGCTCACCCTGCGCGATGTGTTCGCTGAGCCGACCAGACCTCTACGCAGAAGCCAAGTTCAGCGATGCGTACAAGAGCAAGAACGACATCACGAAGGCCTGTTCGGCGCGCCCGGAAGCACCGCACCCGCACTGTTCGAGCTGGGTTGACCCCAAGATCAAACAGAGCAAGCGCACCGACGGATTTTACGGATGGCATGGCGACGGCATGGTGAGCAACTGGCGCTTCGATCCATTTGCTGGCACGGTGCCGACGACGGCAGCCGGGAAGAAAGACAAGGAAAAATCCACCGACAAGAGCAAGTCGGACAAAGCCGAGAAAGACAGCGCAGCAGCGCAGCGGCTGAGAGCGACAAGGCCGACAAAGACGGCGAGAAGTGAGTCACTGTCCACGTCGGCCCGCTCGATCTCACGAGCTTCTCGCGGAAGTACGCCGACGACGTAGAACGATCGTTCAACACTGGCGAGCGCTGGCCGCGGCGCGGATGAGCGCTCGGAAACATCGACGCGGCAACCACATCCCCCCGTCGCAGAGTAGCCGTCGAGCGAGGGCTGGACTGCGCAGCGCCGTCGGGGCTCCCGGGGCATCTGGGCGTGTCGAGCGTGGGTAGTGGGGGTCAGCGGACGCCGTGTTGTTCGCAGGTTCGCTGTCGCAGGTCACTGAGAGTGTCGCGGTCACAGTGGACGCCGCCGTCGAATCGACACCGACTGAAATGGTCGCATGTGCACCGGGAGCGAGCACGCCGAGCTCACACGCTCCGGTGGCGGAGTGCTTCCGGCAGATAAATGGGGCACGTAGCGAACCCTTCGAAGCGTTCAGTTGCACCAACACCTTCGCGGCGTCCGTACCTGAGTTCACCACGTCGAATACCGCCGAATCACCGGCTTGCTTTGGCGCGCTGGTCAGCGAAATCACGACGTCGCCCGGTGCATTCAGTGACACTTCGGCACAACCTCGAATCGCTTTGCCCTGCACGTTCGGAGTGATGAAGCAGCAGCAACTGGGGGAGCTGCTCGACAGGCACGCTCGTGTCGACGTTGAGCTTCACCGGTTCGCCTGCTCCGAAGAGTGGGTAGCCATCGGTGCCTTGAGCCGTGTCGAGCGCAAGACGCCCGAAGTCGACATCGATCCACGGCGTGATGTCGGGCGTAGAAACACCACCGAAGCTCGACAGCACGGCGGTGCTCACACGAATCTTCACCGCGGTTTGATCCGCAGCGAGATTCATGAAATCGATCGATGCCGGAACGATCAACACGCTGTTGTTGTAGGGCATCGTGTCGCGCGTTTCGCGGACACAATGTTTGCGAACGTTCGCGCTCGGTTTGAACCTCCTAGATCGGCCGCTGGGTACGTGTACGAGCGAACAGCGTCTCGAGCCGCCTCTACCACGACCTTGTAGTCGGCCTTGAGATCGTTGTTCGTGTCGATGTCCACGTGAATCACACTCAGCTCGGCAAGCCCGCGCGCAGGAGTAGTCCACTCGCCTTCGACGGCGACTCCGACGTAGAGGTATGCGTCCGCAGGCGTCGCAGCCGTCGCACGATTGGTTGCGACACCCACGGCGCGAAGGTCACCTATCTTCGCCATCGGCTCGGTCGTGGTTTTCGGATCGCTGGTCACCACCAACTGGAACGTGCGCTCACGACCGGTGCAGTCGATGTCACGAGCCCGCTGATAGGGATCTCAAGCTGTGATGATCCACCGGCTGCACACGCGCTCGTAGCGACTGCTGCGCGTTCATCTGCGGCGCGAACCACGCCATAGTAGGGCACTCGAATGGGCTCAGCGTTGGTGTCCGCTGGCGTGACCACAACGTGCCCTGCGGCCTCGGTGAGATAGGTGGCGAGGGAGCGGCGCTCCGATTATTGAACACGCGTTCTGCGGGAGAACGGGTCTGGCGTTGGCGCGGGTAGCTGCGTCGGGTCCACCGTGAGCGTGATGTCCACCAACTCGCTTGCAACGGCGCCACCACGACGGATGCAGGCATGTTGACGGAGACGCCCGAGAGCGCGCGAATGGGTGCGTCGGAAAGAGAAAGCTCCGCCGACGCAAAGTGCCGTGATTCGTGATCGCCGCTTTTTGAGCTGATGTCTGCGCCGACGACGCGACGATGGTACCGAACGAGAGCGACACCGCCCTGGGCGACGCAGCGGCTGCGGCAGATCGACGTCGAGAGACCGCAGCGTCGACACGTAGCGAAGAATGACCACCACCAACAAAGCGGGCGACGCCCCGTCGTTGGTCACATCCCCCGTCGTGTTCATCAATGCTGCTTGATGTCGCTTGGCCCAAACTCTGGATGAACTTCGCGCACGAGCGCGGCCGTTCTCGCCACCATCGGGCACGCCATGCTGGTGCCCGACAGCTCGACGGCGCGGTTCCCCGAGGCCACGCCTGCGGACAAGATCGCCTGGCCGGGCGCGGCGATATCAGGCTTCAACAACTCGTCGGAGATGCGCGGCCCTTCGCGAAGAAAACTAGCGATCTGATTCGCACCGAGTTGCGACGTGACCGAGCTCGCAGCGTCGAGCACCACGTTCACGGTCTGCCCGCCTGACAGCACCGCGCGCAGCTTGTCGCCATCAGGACTTTGTCAAAAAGACGCCCCGGAATATCGACCGCGGTGTCACCGCCCATCGCCATGGGTAGCGCGACGTCTTCCGTGTCCGTCACGACGAACGCAACTGCCCCGGCAGGCAAGCGCGTTTTGTGCCTTCTGAACAACGGCATGGCTTGCGCAATCAGCACCACTTTGCCCGTACCTCCGCGGCATTTCGTGTTGGCGAGCACCTACCTCTGGCGAGGCGACGACCAGCTCAGAGGATCGGTCTCGTCTCACTCAACGCTTTGGTGAATGAGCCTTCGAGCGTTGGGTATGCGCCCGCCACGCTCGCGGGCGAGGTCACCGTGAACGCTTCGAAGCTCAGTTTGTTGTCGCCTGCAGCGACAGCAAGGGCCTTCGGTGTACGTCGCAGGAGCGCCTGCGATGTAAAAATCTCCTTGAGTTTCCCGCTGCAACCACGAGCAGCGTTCCTGCGGCGGTAAGGTTTTTCACTACCGTTTCGCTGAAGTCTTGGCGCCTATGCCAAACTCACTACCGAGCGAGGCGTTCACGACGTCGAGGTGATCGGAGAAATCACCGTCGTCGTTTGGGTCGACAGCCCACTGAATGCAGCGTCCGAGAACTGTGTGCTGCCCGTGCATCCAAAGATCTTCAGCGCGTACAGAGATGCTCCAGGAGCCACTCCGGGGCCAACGCGAACGCAGGCATGAAGCTTTGCTTCGGTATGTCCGCTGTACGTCGCGCCATTCGCGCTCACGCCCAATCCAGCGACGATACCCGCCACGTAGTGCCGTGGCCGCCTTCGATCGTGTCACTCTGAACCCCAGCGCAGTCGAGCGGGTTCTGTCGGGCACTGCGTTGTTCGTGCTGTCGTACTCATCGCCAACGAAGTCGTGACCACCCACGACCTTCATGGGTGGGGAATGACCCTGGCTCGATCACCGTGCGATCGTTCGCGAGGTAGTCAGGCTGTGTGCCTGGTCCCCCGAAGTCCGCGTGCAGGTAGTCGATGCCTGCAAGTTCGCGATCCCAACTCGCACCCCCGTGCCGATTCGGAGTGAACCTGTCACGTTCCAGGCGACGTCACCCCCCACGAGGGGAACGGCGTTCACCAGCGAGCGAGACACTCGAGGAACCTCTCCACTCGTACGACGCCAGGTGAAGCCAGCGAGCTCGCTGCGCCTTCTGGAGCCATCACCTGAACCGCATTGCAAGGCCAGGAAGTCGCCCACCACCGTGCGCCTGCCGCTTCTTCGATCAGGTGGCCGAGGCCTGCTCGGCGGTATCAGCGCGCGGCGAGCAGGCGGCCTGCTGCGCAGGCGTCGCAGGCGATTCGACCTCGAAGGCAACTGGTCTGGTCGCGCGCACAGCTATCGAGCAGCCGCCTTGTACATGACCAGAAAGCGCGACGGTGCTCGAAGATGCCAACGACTCGGCTGGAGCCGGCGATCTGATCGTCGCCTTCGGCAACGCGCCGCGAGCCTGCTCGCCGAGCGACCCGCATCTTGACGGCACCGACCGAGCAGCAGCCGTCGGCAGGCCAGCGCAGCGCCACGCGCGCAGGCGAGGATGGAGCGATGCATGGGGATACGGGATGCTCGCCTCCACGCGGCCGCTTCTGGGCTCAGCGTCTACGAGCGACGACCACCGAGAAGCCTTTCGAAGTACGCCTGGTTTTGACCGATACCGAGCTCGTGCGAGAGCTGCTGGAGGCGAACACCCTCAGCGGCGTTGATACCATGGGTTGTCCAGCCGACGGCAGAGGCAAGCAAGAGGGCCACCTCACGCAGGGTTGGGTCGTCGATTGCGTATCCTGCACGCTGATCGACGCATCGATGCCGTTGTTGATCACCTCGTCGAGACCTGCGCTCGTGTTGTAGATGTCGTCGTAGCTGAAGACATCTTGGGTGAGCTGGCTAATGCCGTTCGCAAATCTCACCGAGCTCGTCCGAGCTGAGCTCGCCATCAGCGCAGGTAACGCCATGGCCGAACACAGACCAGGAAAAGGAGTCGGCGCCGAGGCGGTTGAGCTGGCTGTAGAAGAAACTGACATTTGGTGTCCTCCAACGAAACGGATATTCTGTGCAGTTCATCGCGCCGCGCTGCGAAGGGCCTCACACGCTACGCGTACAAGGCATTCTTCGGCCCTCGTATTGGCTCCTCTGCAGTGACAACGACGACGCTATTCGAGAAGAAAGCTATTCGCTGAAACGCTCAGAAAATAACGATTTTGAGGTCGGTGCCGGCTGCGCATCCATAACTTACGAAGCTGTCGAAGCCCGAAACCAGCACACCCACAGGCGCCGATGCAACGGACGGTGTGAACGCCATCTTGCTGCAGTCCGGTGACAATGCTGCTCGGAGGCTGAAGATCCGGGTGACTACGCCGAAGCTGAGCTGGCAGCGAAACACAGTTCCGGGGTCGGCTGCGCCCTTTCGACTTGTCGCATCAAGCCCATCTGCTGCTGCCGCATCGCACCACGAAGCGTCAACCACGACGCCATCCAAGGTCGCGGTGACACCCGCGGGCACAACGACTGTCACGAAGTCGAAGACGTACTTGTCGGGCGTCAAAATACATAGTCAGCGCGCCATCAGTTCTCGCGGTGGAATGATCACGGTATCGGGTCTCCACCCGGAAGCCCACGAGGCACGCCCACCGCCTCGGCTTGGGCTGATGTTGGCGAGATGCACGGCCTGACGAACGCGCAGTCCGGATACGTAGTGAAGCCACGCATCGCGCCGAGAGCGCTCAACGTGAAGCGATCATCGGGCGACGGCAAGCGTCGTCACCACATCGACCGGACTACTCGATACCGACACGACCCTAAACCAGGCCTGCTGATCGGCGTAAGATCGCCGCCCGCAGCCTGTACAGCGCGGCCTCGAGAGGGGCCATGAGCAGCCACGAAAGAGGTGCCCGCAGTTCGCACGGGATCGAGCTGTTCCCTCGTGAGGTGATCAGCACAACAGCGTCGATACGTCAGGCTCTGAAACGTAGGAGCATCGGAAGCCTCGACCCGCTGAATACTGCGACCGGCCCATCTGCATCGATCAGCGTACCGGTGAAGTCAAAGGTTAAAACCATCGGTCTCGAGATTGAGCACATCGAAGGGCTGAAGCGTGGCTTCGATCACACCTCCTGGCTGAGTCTCGGCAACCGGCCCACCGGGAATCACTCGCGTGGTCGTCGTGATTTTCACGTGCGTGTCTGCGCGAGTGCCAACCAACGTCAAAAAACGCGCGCAGATACGTTGGGTTCGACGGATTGAAGTTGGTGTTCGGATCATCCGTCACGGCGATCGTTTGCGGCCACCCGACGACCACGCTCAAATTACGTCGCTCACCGACGAGATGCCTCGACGGGTTTGAGCAGGATGCGTCGTTCGAAAACACGTTCACGTTCTCGAGCGGGTTGAACTGTACCGCGACCACCGGGAAGTCACTGGTGAGCTTGAACGCGTGTCGAGTAAGCGCGGTGCCCGTACCCGTGCTGAACTCTCCGTCGGGGCTTCCGTCCACCTCGCGAGGCCTGAGCTTGAACACACGAAGACCGCCGGGCGGAATACCGCTTCTCACCCAGGCCGACCACCTGCGCGCTCTCACCTGGAAGCGAGTCGTCTTGGTGCAGATGAATCTTCGCCGGCACATCGGGCTGCGGGTTCGAGACTACGACCGCGTACTGTTGAGCAGCCGCGTTGCGTGACTCGTCGACCTTCGCATTGTCGAGATCCACCGCCCAATACTCGCAGCCCACGTTGCTTCGGCTCAGACGCGCATCGTCGCATAGGTTGATGCATGCCCCTGCGCGGCAGGCGTTTCGGCCGCGGAATCACAGGTGCGCCCCGACGCCCAGCCGCTTCCATCTTCGAGACAGGTCTCGATCGTTGCCCCGTTGCATCGTGTGCTGGCGGGAACACACGCAGCACAACCCGAGAGAGCTTCGACGCACACAAGACCGTTTGCGCCACAGTCGTCGAGCACAGACCATGTCCCCTGCCCCCCAGCGTCGAAGCAGCGCTCGTATCCGCTCGTCGAGCAGCGAGCTGATCCAACGTCACAACTCTCCACCGCAGGGCCAGACGAGCTCAACCACCGCTCTGCGCGATCGAAGCGATGAGTTGATGCCGCTCAAAGCAACGACCGCGAACACCACCGAGGCCCACCCACGACTCGCGTGCAGCGTTGTTTTTCGGTTCATGGGGTAGCTGCACGTAGAACACGTTCTTCGAATACGCCGTCCACGCTCGTGCCGTTAGCTGGCGATACACCAGCTCACCGCACTCGTACGAGCTGTCGAGCTTGCCGAATGAAATGGTCACACTCAGCGTGCCCGGAATCAGCCCCGCACCCGGGATCGCACGCAGGTCAGGGAGTTTGAACGTCGTCACACCAGCAGGGACAGCGATGGTCCAACCCGTCGATTGCTCGCCTCCGATGTCGATGACCACGCAGGTCAGGCGGGTAGCCCGTGGTCACGCTCGACAAGTGTCGAACGACGAGCCATCCCACGTACCCGCTGGCGACGTCGTCGGTGACGCGAGAGTGGAATGCTCACGAACGTATCGATCGTCACCGGATAACTCGTCGAGTTGAACATGTACCTGGCGCTACCGACAACGGGACCGATAGCGTTCCGCCACTGCCCACCAACGCCGATGCCAGGTATTTCGCGCCAGCGATAGTGCCACCAACGGAGGCAGCCCCACCATCTCGTGATCGAGCCTGAAAACGGCAGCAATCGATTCCGCTGCATGCCGGGCAAGATCGCGTAGCCATCGGCGCCAAGCGAGATCGCGATCGTGGTGCTCAACGTGTTCGGGCGTCGATGCGCTCGAGGTCGGTGGTTCAACCTTCAGCGTCACCGCTTGATCGAGCGGGATATCAACCGGAATCGAGACGTTTGCGATTTCAACACCGGGCTGTGTCCCCACCCCGCGCGTTACCCCCATCGCGTATGCAGTGAACTTTCGCGGCGTCGTACTGGAGTCTTCGATTCCCGCGATTGCGTACACCGAGACGTTCCCCGCGGATGCGGTCGTCGAGTACGCGTACCCGTTGTTTCCTGGGGCCGACTCTGTAACCCCGAGCGCCGCGTCGGGCAGCTTGAACGTAGCGCGAGGGTCACTGGTCGCCGTGAACAAGTACGCAACCTTGCGTTCGGTCGACGACAGGTTGCTGGGCACAATGCTCCAGTTTCCGCGACCGAACTCGCCATTGAGCCCGAACATCAACTCACCACTGACGTACGACCCTGCGCTTGGTTTTCCGCCCGTTGGCGGAAGCTCGCCCTCTTCGGGAGGAATACACTCGGGCGTCAAAACCGGATCGAGATACGCGGTGACCGTATCGACAGGAACGGCCACGAATGAAGTGGGCTTGGTGCACTTCTTTGCGATCGTTACCGACACTTTTTCGGTGAGAGACGGACCGCTGAGCGTGGCGATGCCGGCAGCATCGGTCTGCGCCACGAGACCCGTGGAGAGGTCATCTCCGGCAATCACCGACGCACCGACGATGGGCTTACCCGTATAGCTGTCGAGCACGATTACCTTCAACGTTCCGTTGAGTGGATCGCCCGAGAGCCCACCTCGAAAACCATTGTCGGAATCCGAGTACAAGAACGCGTCGAACACACTCTGCGTAGCGTTGTTCGGAGTGGAAACGCTGATGGTTCTCGAGCCCGCGACCCCCGGCGGGGTGGTGCACTTGAGCTCAGTGTCAGAGACGAGCTGAAGGGTGGAGCACGACGAGCTGCCGATCTTTACCGTCGACGCGGCGGACCACCCAGTCGCCTTGCCGTGGAGCGTGATGATCGTTCCACCGCTCGTGGGGCCATCGTTGGGCTGCGCGTAAAATGGGTCGACCGTGTAAGCGCCTTCGAGCACGCGAGACGTAGACGAGTCGTCGCCGTCTTGCACTTTGACGTCGACCAGACCCGGGTCGAGCGCAGGCACAATCACCTGCACCTTCGTGGCCGAGATCGGGACCACATCGCTCGCCCCAACCTCGAGATTCGCAAACCACACCCGAGGTCGTGCGCCGAAGCCCTGGCCTTGAATCACGACCCGATTGCCCCCCGTGAAAGGCCCGTGCGGCGGGTCGAGCGCGGAGATCCCGTGAGGATCGAGCACTGCTCCGTCGGGCGTTGGCGAAGAAGCGTCCGGCACGACAATACCGCCATCCACCCCCGCGTCGTCCTCGTACACTCGCTTGAGCTCGCCCTCGGGGCGCTGCGGCAGGCATGCTGCAGCCAACAACGCATTCGAGAGCAAGAGCAGTGAAAGGCTCGAAAGCGGGCCTGTCTTCATCGAGCGAATCCTAGGTGAAATGTGCTGTGTGGTCACCTTCGATGCGCGAAAGCTCACGCGGGTTTTCAAGCCGCGGAACAACACGAACACAACGACGACGTGCAAGTGACGTTTTCGAAACCCACCACGTGAGTGGAAACGTGATGGTCGGTTCATTGACGCACCGAGAGAATCTAGGCAGACTGGGCCACCCGTGAAATTTTTGAACCAACGGTTGCTTCATGTGCTTGCCCTCAGCGGCACCATCTTGGCTGCCAGCGCGCTTTCGTTCGCTGACCCTTCGACCACCCCGACGCCCGAGCAGATCAAGACCGCGTCGGACGAGTTCGAGCAGGGGAAGAGCGCTGCCAAATCAGGTGATCACGAGGGCGCGGCTGTACACTTCGAGAACGCTGACCGAGCGGCCCCCTCTCCTGCTGCGTTGCGTGCAGCGATCCGAGCGCGAAAAGACGCCAAGCAAGCGTCCCGCTCGGCCACGCTCGCCGAACGCGCGCTGGCTCGCTACCCGGATGACAAGGATCTCGGAGAGTACGCCAAAAAGATCATTGCTGAGTTCGGTGGCCAGCTCCACACGCTCACATTGACCTGCTCTCCGAAGTGTTTGGTCACGGTGGATCAACGTATTCTCACCGCCGACTCTTCGGAGTCGTTCACTTTCCACCTCGATCCGGGCAAACACACCGTCACCGCAGGTTGGGGTTCAAAGGCGCAATCACAAGAGCTCGAGGCGAAGGCGGGCGGCTCATCGTCGCTCTCGTATTCCGCCCCGAAAGAAGAGCCTAAGCCCGTGCCCACGGCGTCTTCCGATACCAAGGCTGCACCGCTCGCGTCATCGTCCGCGAAGGCCACCCCGAAGACCGAGCCGCCACCCGAAAAGCCCGCGAAGAAAGAAGGCAGCGGGCTCCCACCCGCGGTGTTCATCACCGGCGCAGTCATCACTGGCGTGCTCGGTGCGACGACGATCTGGAGCGGCATCGACACCAACTCGAACCCTGGCGCAGACCGCGTGAAGGCTGAGTGCGCAGGCCAGGGAACAAGCTGCCAACTCTACAAAGATGGCCTCTCCCGCCAAAACCGGACGAACGCACTCATCGGCGTGACAGCCGGCGTCGGAGCGGTCACGGTCATCATCGGAGCCTTCTTGACCAACTGGGATGGAAGCTCGAGCTCGAAGACGGGTGCAGCATCGACCGTGCTGTTGCCCAGTGTGGATCCTCAAACGCGCGCAGGCAGCTTGACTGCGACAGGGCGGTTCTAAACGTGGCACCTCCAAAGCTTCTCGACAGGACATCCGCAGGCGCTCGGCTCGATCGTTACGAGCTCGTCGGAGAGCTCGCGTCGGGAGGCATGGCGACCGTGTTCTTGGCCCGGTTGCCCGGTGTTGCGGGCTTCCAGAGGTTCGTCGCGATCAAGCGACTGCACCCACACCTTTCGAACGAGCAAGAGTTCGTCGAGATGTTCCTCGATGAAGCCCGACTCGCCGCAAGGATTCACCACCCCCACGTGGTGCCCATCCTCGAAATCGGTACGTCTGAGGCGGGTTACTACGTCGTGATGGAGTACATCGAGGGCGATTCGCTCTCGCGACTCATCTCGCGCACAGCGTCATCGGGAGAGGCGTTGCCACCCAGCATCGCGTTGCGGATCGTCGGTGACGCACTGGCGGGTTTGCATGCTGCGCACGAGCTTCGTGACGAGTTCGATCAGCCGGTGAATTTGGTTCATCGCGACGTCTCGCCTCAAAACATTTTGGTCGGCGTTGATGGTTCGGCGCGCATCACCGACTTCGGCGTGGCGCGAGCATCTTCACGATTGTCAGCGACGCGCTCAGGCCAGCTCAAAGGCAAGCTCGCATACATGGCTCCCGAGCAAGCACCGTGGCGGCGACATCGATCGTCGAGCGGATGTGTTTGCGATGGCCATCGTGCTTTGGGAGGCGCTCACCGGGCGCCGCCTGTTCAAAGCTGAGAACGAGATGGCCACGCTCAACCGCGTTCTGTTTGAGCCGATCCCTTCACCAAGGAGCATCGAGCCATCGATCCCCGAGCCGATCGATGCGGTCGTGATGAAGGCCCTCGAGCGAGATCCTGATGCACGTTACTCGAGCGCGGCAGAGTTTGCTGATGCGCTCGAGCACGCAGCCACCGGGGTTGTGAAGCTGAGCTCAGTGCGCGACGTTGCGAGCTTCGTTCAACGAATCTTTGGCGAGGATCTCGGCCTTCATCGCGACGCGGTTCGCACCTGGCTCACGTCGGGTGACGGAGGGCTACAAGCACCCAACTCGGGGCCCTTCCCCACGTCTCAAGCGTACGCGCGCTCGCTGACGCCGAACGGTCAGAGAATGTCCGTGCCCCCGCAGAGTGTGACTGCTGCAGGCGTGATGGCTCTGCCCGAATCTGCCTCGCACTCACAACCCGTCACCGCTTCGCACAGGCGCAGCAACACATCACAAAAGCGCCTCGCAGCGTTTGCGATCGCGTTCTTGGTGTCGGTGATCGGAGGCGTTGCGATCTTCTTTGTGATCACGGGTAAGCGCGATGGTGCGTCAGCGACCAACGCTCCACCGCCCTCGGGCGTACCCGTGGTCAGCGCAACGCCTGCGGCAACGGGTGAGCCAGTCGCACCCAGCACCACGGCTCAGGCAAGCGCAACGGCTACCAGCACGACGGGCGTTGGTATCCACAGCCTGCCCGATGCAGAGCCGACCAAGCCCGCAACGACGTCGAAGCCCACCTCCGCGAAGACGGGCGGCGCCAAGAAGCCCGACGTGCCCGCAGCAGGCGGTGGCGGAGACGAGAAGTACGTCAATCCATATCGCTTATCGGTGCGACGCAATGAAGCGTTCGAGCACCGCGTTGACCGCACGCGGTTGCTCCACGTTCGACGTGTGACCCGCTTGCGCGATCACCTCGAGCGTAGCGTTCGGAATGCGCTCGGCGATGCGCTTTGCTTTCGCCGGCACGGTCGCGATGTCTTCGTCGCCAACAACAACCAACGTCGGCACACGAACCCGTGAGAGCTCGTCGATCACGCTTCGGCGTTCGACAACACCGTTCACCGCTCGCCAGATCGATCGATCATTCGCCGCGGCAAGGTCACGCCAGTAGGCGCGCTCTTTCGCTCGCGCAGGGTCGGTCAAGAAGGTCTTCCCGAACATGATCGGCATCACGCGACTCGTGACGACACCGATCCCAACGTGCTTCGCGCTCATGTTGAGCAGGCCGTATTTGAGCCGGTTCTCTTCGGGCTCAGGGTCGGCCGACGTTTCGAGCAGTGAGCAGGATTTCAATAGATCAGATCTTCGAGCAGCGATTCGCATACCCACGAACCCACCCATCGAGAGGCCGACGAAGTGACATGGTGCAAGATCGAGATGCTCGATCAGCGCGACAGCATCGTCGTAACAAGTTTCGATGGGCACGCTCGATCCAAACGGTTTTGCGCTGCGACCTTGCCCGCGATGGTCATACGCAATGCATCGAAATCGATCGCGAAAGTGATCGACTTGTGCATCCCACATTCGAGTGCTCCAGAGCAATCCGTGGCTGAATACAAGCGGCTGCCCATCGCCACCTGTGTCCTCGTAGTAAAGCTGTGTGCCGTTGACCCTTGCGAGAGGCATGGGCGCGAGGTTGCCACACGCTGAATGGCCGTCGCGATCGAATTCGAATCGACGACAAGACGCCCATCGATACGTCAGCTATCCCTCGCCGTCATGGCGGCACAAGACGACATTCGACTCGATTTTACGCGACAAGAACGCATCGGTTTGCCGGAAGCCATCTTCTGCGCTGGCAAGTCGGATGAGCACATCGCCGAGATCATTCGGCAAGCTCTCGCACGTAAGGCCAACCTGTTGCTCACGCGTCTCTCCCGAGCGCAGCTCGACGCCATCCCTGGTGAGCTACGAGGCCATCTCGACTACGAGCCGCTCTCGCGTACTGCGTTCCTTGGATCACCCGCCCCGCGGCGAAACGACACCCGAATCGCGGTGGTACTCGCCGGTACCAGCGATGCGTACGCAGCCCGAGAGGCTGCTCGCACGCTCGAGTTTTACGGCGAGCCGTGTACCTGGATCGCCGACGTTGGCGTTGCAGGGATCTGGCGCCTGATGGAACGTGTGGATGAGATCAAAAAACATCCGATCGTGATCGCCGTTGCCGGCATGGACGCTGCGCTGCCCACGGTGCTCGGAGGAATGGTCTCGAGCGTCGTGATCGCGGTTCCGACCTCGGTGGGTTACGGCGTCTCGACGGGTGGAGAGACTGCACTTCGCGCCATCTTGGCGAGCTGTGCGCAGGGGCTCGCGGTGACGAATATCGACAACGGTTTCGGCGCAGCATGTGCGGCGATGCGTATCCTGAACGCATTCGGCCGCGGAGCTTCGTGACCTGAGCAACATGAGCACCCGGCCTGCGGTCATCGCGTTTCACGTACGCAGCGGCGTGGTCGCGCTCAACGTGGTGACCGCTGCCCTCGATAGTGATCCAGACACACACAACGTCGATGTTCACTTCGAAAAAAGCGTCGATGCACTCGTCGATCGAATCAATGCAGAGCCCCGCCCTTGCGTGGTGCTCTGGTCGTTCTATTCGCACGATTTTCCCAAGGCCTCGGACGATCTCAACGTCGTGAGATCACGCGTAACCCGCAAGGACGTCTGGCACGTGGCAGGTGGGGTACACGCCACTGCAGAGCCTCTTGCGACGCTACGCGCTGGGTTCGATCTCGTCGCGATCGGTGAAGGAGAAGCGACGATGGTTTCGCTGTACAAAGCCATCGCGAGCAATGGTGATCCGCGCGCACTCGATGGCGTCGCATATCTCGACCACGGGCGACTGGTTTCGCACGGACCAGGCGAGCGACGGCCACTCGATGACTTCCAGGCGTTCAATCTTCGCTTCGGAAAATGGAACGCCCTCGAGATCACTCGCGGCTGTGTGTACGCGTGCTCGTTCTGCCAAACGCCGTTCATGTTCAAGGCGAAGTTTCGGCATCGCAGTGTCGAGAACGTCAAATGGCACGTCGCCGAGCTCAACAAGCAGGGCTCGCGATTCGTACGCTTTCTCACGCCCACTTCGCTTTCGTATGGCTCAGACGACGAGTCGGTGAACCTCGATGCGATCGATGCGCTTCTTGCTGCGGTACGCGAAGCCGCGGGGGCGCACGCCAAGATCTACTTCGGCACGTTTCCCTCTGAGATTCGCCCCGAGCACATCACCGTCGAAGCGCTGCGTGTGATGAAGAAATACATCAGCAACGACAGCGTGATCATCGGTGGGCAATCGGGCTCGCAACGCGTGCTCGACGAGACTCGTCGAGGGCACTCCGTCGACGACGTGATTCGCGCGGTGGAGATCTGCGTCAGCGAAGGAATTCGCCCAGACGTCGACTTGCTGTTGGGGCTACCCACAGAGACGTTTGAGGATCGCCAGCGCTCGCTCGAGCTTGCGAGGCTTCTGGTTGCCAAGGGCGCCAAAATTCACAGTCACGCGTTCATGCCTTTGCCGGGCACTCCTCTTCGATCGCAAGAGCCAACCGCACTCGAGCCCGAGGTGACTCTCGAAATGGCTCGACTCGAATCGAAGGGCGCAATGTACGGTCAATGGCGTGCGCAGATGGTGTCAGCGGCCGATCTGGTGAAACGGCGCCGCGAGTCCCCCTAGCGGGACGAGGCCAACTCGTGGTTTCCTTCGCGACCTATGGCGAACGCGAAGTCCATTGAAGTAAAGGTCGGGATGCTCATCCTCGCGGCGGTGGGGATCTTGACTGCCTTCGTCCTGATCATGGGCGGCATCAACTTCCAGCCGACGTACTCCGTGAACGTCGACTTCGACAATCCAGGCGGCGTGCAGATCGGAGCGCCCGTGAAGATCGCCGGTGTCAAAGTCGGAAGCGTTCAAGAGATCGCGTTTCGCGGTGGGGCGAAGAACCCTGCGACGGGCGAGCGAGAGGCCTTGGTTCGCGTTCGAGTGGGCATCGAAAAACGACACAAGCAGGCAGTGCATACGAACGCAGTCTTCTTCGTGACGACGCAAGGCGTGCTCGGCGAGCAGTTCTTGGCGATTGATCCTGGCAGTCTCGATCAGCCAGTGCTCGAGGAAGGCGCAGTGATTCGAGGGCTCGATCCACCGCGTCTCGATATGCTGTTGGCTGAGGGCTACGAGCTCTTGCACACCACGATTCGCGCGATGCGAGAGAACCGCGCGCAGATCAGCGAAGCGTTCGATGGCCTTCACGACACGCTGCAAGGCACGGGACGATTCTTCAACCACAACGGCGAGCGTCTCGATCGAATCGCCGAGAACGTCGAGAAGCTCACGGTCGAGACGAACGATCTGCTCAAGGCCGCTCGTGGCAAGTACGTCGACAACCCGCAGATCGACCGAATCATGAACAACGTCGAGCGCACGTCGGCCTCGCTGTCGCGTGACACCGACGCGTTGCTGGCCGATGCGAAGGAAACGCTCGCAAACACCAAGCGCCTCACCGCAGCGGTCGGTAGCGAAGAAGAGACCGCTCGCATCAAGCGAACGCTCGCCTCCGTCGAAGACATCGCCAATCGCGCGAAGGTCGCTACTGCTGATGCACAAGCGATCGTCGCGCACATCAAGAAGGGCGATGGCAGCGTGGGCAACCTCGTGATGAGCGAGCAGCTCTACGACGACCTTCAAGAGATGGTGCGTGACCTCAAGCACAACCCCTGGAAGTTTTTCTGGAAAGAATGACAAGCGTCATCTCATCGACTCGCGCGTGCACCGCGAGTCGGTGAATCAGCCGAGCTCTACGGCTGACCGCGATGTGCAGGACGACGACTCCCCCAACCCGAGCGTCGTCCGAAAAAAAACTGTCAGCGCCCCAGGTGTGTCGTGTTGCATCTCTCGAGGGCACGACCCTCGAAGGGAGCAGAGCGATGTCCGTCGAGAGGCAGGAGAGCTCAGTGATCGCGTCGTTGCAGGCCATTCTCGAGGCCGAAGCGAAACGACTCGAAGATGAGGCAAACGAAGAACGAGCACGCGCGGAGGCTCGTGCGCTTGCGGTGAAGAAGTCCCAGGAAGAAGCGGCCGCACGGGAGCAAGCTCGCCTCGATGAACAGGCAGCGTTGCGAGAACGAGCTGCCGCGAAAGAACGAGAAGAACGCGCGTACTTGGAGGCGAAACGCGAGGCAGAGATCGCTCGTGTGAAAGCGGAAGAAGAGCGCAAGACACTGCTCGCCAAAGCGCGCGAGGACGCTGACAAAGAGATCAAGCTGAAGGAGCTCAGCGAGAACGCTAACAAGCTGAAGCTACGTCGGTGGTTGAGTGCGGTGAGCGGTGCGCTGATGATGAGCGTCGCAGCAGCAGCGACGTATTACGCTGGAGTGGTCGCTCCGCAGATCGAGCGCACGAGGCAGAGCTCGCACAACGAAACGCCGAGGTCGCAAAGCTTCAAGCGCAGGTAGAAGAGCTGACGGGCGAGCTGGGGAAGGCGAAGACACCCGAGGATGTCGCCTCGATCCAGTCTCAGCTTTCACAAACGGCTGCACAGCTCGCAGCAGCCCAAAAAGCAGCCAGCCCATCGAGCGTTCAGAAAGGCGCCACGAAGCAGACCGTCACGACGAAGAACGGCGACGCGAACGCGACGAAGCCGACGTGCAAAGACGGCGATCCGATGGCCGGTCTCGACTGTGTGAAACGATGAGCGACGGCCTCAGGATCGAGATGTGAAATGGATCAGGAGAGCTCGACGATGCCGTCGCCTTCCGCGATCGCTTGGCCCTCGGTCACCAAGATTTTCGCGACGGTGCCCGACTCTTCTGCCTCGACGGGCATCTCCATCTTCATCGATTCGAGGATGGCGACGGTCGTGCCTTCATCGACCTTGTCGCCCACTTTGACCTCGATCTTCCAAACGGTACCGGTGATGTGTGCCTTGATGACCTTCGCCATGGTGCGCGACCTTAGTTCAGGCCAACCGGTCGAAGAAGGGAAAACACCACCACCGCAACGAGTGGTGGTAGATGGAGTTTCGACCGCGTTGAAACCCAAGATCGCGAAATGCAAAAAACGCTCTTCGGTCGAGGCGTGTTCTGTAGTATCTGTCCAATCCTCTTCGCAACGCTGGTGAGTCTGTGCGATACTCAGGCCCCGCGCGAAGGCGCCGTTTCGACCTCCTTACACGAACCACGACCCCTCGCACGGCGTGCCCATAGGAGCCCAAGGCCACATGTCCGGAGACAAGCAGGAATCATCGGTTCTCTTCTCGCTCAAAGAGCTCATGAGCTTGGAGGAAGCTCGTGTTGAAGAAGAGAAAGAGGCGCAGCAACGCAAAGAAGCTGCCGAACGCAAAGCGCGCGATGACGAAGAGCGCCGCAAGCGTGAAGAAGAAGAGGCACGCGTAAAGGCGGAAGCTGAGCGTCGAGCCGAGGCGGAGAGAAAGCGCCGCGAGGAAGAAGCCCGCCTCGAGGCAATGAGGCAAGCCGAAATCGAGGCCAAGAAGATCGAGGCAGAGCGCCAGGCACAACTCCAGGCGATGGCGCTCGAGCAAGAGAAACAGATCAAGCTCAAGGCCCTCGAGGAAGACGTCCACAAGAAGAAGCTCCGCAACATGGTGATTGGTGTTGCGTCGTTGCTCGTGCTCGCAGTAGGCGGCGGCGGAGGCTATTACTTCGGCGTGGTCGTTCCCGAGCAGAAGGCACGTGAAGCAGCGATCGCAGCCGCACAAGCGAAGGCCGATGAGCTTCAGACCCAGATCTCGGACCTCACCGCCAAGCTAGCAAAAGCCTCAGACCCCGCCGAGATGGAGAAGCTCCGTAAAGAGCTCGAGAGCGCCTCGGTTAGCTTGAAGGAAGCAAAGGAAGCTAGCGCGGCTGCTGCCGACAAGAAGAAGCCGATTCCTGGTGCTGGCGCAGGCCCCCAAACCGGTGGCGGGACGAAGACAAACACGGGTAGTGGCGGCGGTGGTTGCAAAGCCGGCGACCCGATGTGTCCGCTCTGATCATCCGATGACGACAACACACGCGCGAGGGCGACTTGCTTTCGCGCTCGATGTGGCAACGTGGGGTGAAGCAGCTCCTCTCGCAGAGAAGCTCTCGCCCCACGTGGGCGTTTTGAAGGTCGGGCTCGAGTTGTTTTGCCGAGAAGGGCCTGTCGTCGCATCCGAGGCAGCGAAGCTCGGTCTCGATGTGTTTCTGGATCTGAAGCTTCACGACATCCCAGAGACCGTTGATCGTGCGGTGGGTTCGGTTGCGGCCCTCGGCGTTCGTTATCTCACCATCCATGCGTCGGGTGGTGGGGCGATGATCGAGCGGGCGGTTCGCCGTACCGAGGGGAGCGAGCTCCGCATTCTCGCGGTGACCGTCCTCACGTCGCTAGACCAGTCCGATCTCGACGCCGTTGGGCTTTCTGGTTCACCTTCGTCTGCAGCCTCTCGTCTCGGTGCGCTCGCGGTTGAATCAGGTGCGCATGGGCTTGTTTGCAGCGCGTCCGAGGTGCATCAAGTGCGCTCGGCAGTGGGTCAGAAGGCGATCTTGATCACGCCAGGCATCCGCCCGTCGGGAGCGTCCGTCGGCGATCAAAAACGAGTCGCCACACCACGCGATGCCATCGCGCGAGGCGCAGATCTGCTCGTGGTTGGGCGCCCACTTCGCGATGCGGCCGACCCAATCGCCGTAGCGAACGAAATCGTGCGTGACATCGAGCTGGGCCTGAGCGATCGAAGCGCATCGTGAGTCGCCTTGTCCTTGGGCTTCAGCCCGTTCGTGAAGTCATTCGAGTCCACGGAAACAAGACCGAAAAGGTGCTTGTCGAAGTATCCGATTCGCCGCAGCTCGCCGCCGTCGTTCGCTTCGCGACCGACCAAGGGATTCGCGTAGAGCGAACCCCTCGTTCTCAGCTCGACAAGCTCTCGCAAGGCGTTCGTCACCAGGGTGTCGCTGCGTATGCGCCTGAGCTCGTCCTTCACAATCTCGACGATGTTCTCGCTGACGACAAGGCGCTGATCATCGCCCTCGACGAGATCCAAGATCCGCAGAACTTCGGCGCCGTTGTTCGCTGTGCCGTTGCGATTTGTGGGGCGACGATTTTGTGGCCCGAGAACTCATCGGCACCGCTCACCCCGACCACCTTTCGAGCCTCCGCTGGAGCGATTGAGCACGCACGTTTGGTTCGCGTACGTTCGCTACGCACGGCGCTCACGACCTGTGCTGAGGCAGGAGCGAAGATTGTCGCGCTCGAGGCACGTGCCCCAAGCCTGCTCTCCGAGGTCGACTTGAAAGGGCCGACCGTGTTGATGGTAGGCAGTGAAGGGTTTGGTCTTCGAAAAGGTACGCGTGCGCTTGCGACCGTCGTGGCTCGCTTGCCGATGACCGGAACGATCGACAGCCTCAATGCGTCAGCCGCAGCGTCGATCGCACTCTACGAAGCCGCTCGCCAGCGCAACGTGTAGCTAACGAACGAGCGAGCACGCGATCGAATGCTTGGATTGCGCGCTCAATCTCTTCGCCCGTGGTGACGGGCGAGAGCGAGATCCGAACCGCATTCACCGCGCGTTCGGCGCCTACGAGCGCTGTGATTGCGGGGGAAGGCTCTGCGGTGCCAGCGGCACACGCGCTACCGCTCGATACGCACACGCCTTCGAGATCGAGCGCGGCGACAAGCTCATCGCCACGCCATCGATCGATGAGCAGATGACTCACGTGCGGCGCTCGATGATTGTGTTGGGTCGTACGCGCAACGTGAGCGCCGTGACGTTCACCCAGCGCCAACACCGCCGACTCGATACGATCGCGAAGGGGTCGCGTGTTGCTGTACGCGACCGGGCCCTCGTCAAGCGCAACACGCGCCGCGACAGCGAGACCTGATGCAGCAATTGGGTCGACGGTGCCCGGCCTCAACCCTCGCTCTTGTGGGCCTCCACGAAGCACTGGCAAGAGCTGTACTCCGGGTTGTGTAACGATCGCGCCGATGCCCTTGGGGCCGCGAAGTTTGTGCCCTGCGATCGCCACACTGGGCGCCCCTCGCCACAGCTCGTGGTCAACGCGACCCGCAGCTTGCACAGCATCGACGTGCAGATCGATGGTCGAGCCCGCGATCAGCGAGAGCACGCCTCGTACGTCCTGGATGACACCGGTTTCATGGTGAACCGCGTGGATCGCTATCAAGCATGGCTCGTCTGAAATCCGTGTCGTGATCGCTTGCTCGATCGAGGCCAGCGACAAGGTTCCATCTCGCTGCGGCTCGATCCAGATCACGCGCACACCATCGTCGATGAGCGATTCGGCGACAGCGGTTACGCTTGGGTGCTCGAGGCGACTCGTGATCAGCAACCCACGACGGCGTTGAGTGATCGCATCTCTCGGAAACGCCCTCAAGATTCCGAGATTGTTCGCTTCGGTGCCCCCCGAGGTGAGCACCACGTCGCGCGCACTCGCATCGGCAAGTCGAGCGATGGCTTCGCGCGCGTCGTCGACCTTCGCGCGTGCATCCCGTCCCGCGCGGTGAACGCTGGATGGATTCGCCCACGTGCTCGACGCAGCCTCGTTCATCGCGGCGATCACCTCGGCAAGCGGAGGCGTCGTCGCGTTGTGATCCAAGTAGACCAGTTTCATCCTTGGCCTGTGTCCATCGGTGCACGAAGCGGAAGATCCAGTGCAAACGCCGCCCCGTTCAGCGCCGCCCCCGCAACCGACACAGGCGAGCGCAACAAGATCACCTGACCTCGAAACCCGCGCGCGATCTGATCAACGATGGCGAGGCCCACGCCTACCCCACCGTGCTCGCGCGTAACAGACGCGTCGCCCTGAAAGAACGCGTCGAAGATGCGCGAGGCCACATCGGCTCGCACGCCAGGTCCGCTATCAGCCACGACGATCTCGACGCGATCACCAGCCGTGCGCACCGACAGCCCGATCGTACCGCCCTCAGGGGTAAACTTGATGGCGTTATCGAGCAGCAACCCAAGCGCTCTCGTGAGTCGTTCAGGGTCGCCAAACCCAGCACAACGAGCCGGAAGCTCTTGGACCACGCAGTGCTGTGCGAGCTGTGGCGCGAGCTGCGTGACCACTTTTCGAACGACATCCGACACGTCGTAATCTCGGGGGAAGAACCGCATCTTCCCTGTTTCGACGGCCGTCACATCGAGCAGGTTATCGATCAACGATCGAAGTCGTCGAACGCAGTCGTCCATGCTGCCGAGCGCCTTCGCTTGGCCCTTCGAAACTGGCCCGAGCTCGCCGTCTTGGAGAAGCTTCAAGTACCCAACGATCGGAGTCATTGGCGTCGCGAGCTCATGCGACATGTTTCGGTAAAACGCCGTGCGCGCACGCTCAGCCTCACGTAGTCGTTCGTTTGCAACCGAGAGCTCGGTGACCTTTTCTTCGAGACGAGCAACGATGCGCTGACTCTGCTGACGAAGCCGCTCTTCACTGGCCTCTGGCGGTGTCGACTCTCGCTTGCCACCGAGATACCGCGCGATGTTTTTTGCGAACGATCGAGCGTCGATGGGTTTTTGCAAGAACCCATCACACCCCATCGCCAGGCTTGTCTCGCGATTGCCCTCTGCCGTGATCGCAACAATCGGTACGCCTTGAAGCGAGGGCTCTCCTCGCAGTCGCAGCGTGACTTCGTATCCATCGAGCTTGGGAATGTTGATGTCGACGAGCACCAGATCCGGCCGCTGCGCCATCGCACTCTTCACGCCCTCGAGGCCATCGGCCGCGTCGATCACGTCGTAGCCGTGCGCCGCAAGCAGCTTTCGAACGAGTAGGCGATTCGTTGGATCGTCCTCGATGTGAAGAATGCGCGCCATCGATGGGGCCTTTCGCACGAAATCCGCGCATCGTCAGCTGAATCACACCTCTGAATTCAAGAACACTTCGACGTCTCAGAACGCCCCACATCGCGTCCGATGTGTGCGAGCGCATCCCGTTGCTTGCGTTTCCGCCGAGGGCGACGATAGGGTTCGCCGCGACATGTCTCTCCCGTATCGATTCGCGTGCTTCTCAGGCTTGGTTCTCACCCTCGGCGTCAGTGCCTGCAGCGATCTCACCAAGCCATCGGACGACCGAGTCACACCGCTCGCCACTCAAGAGCCTGAGCCCGCAGCGCCTCCACCTGCGCCGACTCCGACCCCGACGCAACCCCCCGCTCCACCGCCAGAGCCAACGGTTGCCGCTTCGCATATTTTGATCTCGTACAAGGGGGCTCAAGGAGCCGATGCGAAGAAGATCACGCGCACCAAAGAGCAGGCGAAGAAGCTCGCTGAGGACTTGATCAAGAAGCTGCCCAAGGAAGACTTCGCCGGGCTCGCGAAGAAGAATTCGGATGACCCAGGCTCGGGCCCCAACGGAGGAGACTTGGGCTCCTTCACTCGCGGACGAATGGTGAAGCCCTTCGCCGACGCAGCCTTCGCCCTGCAGCCTGGCGAGTTCACCAAGGCACCCGTCGAAAGTCAGTTCGGCTTCCACATCATCAAGCGCACGAAGTGACGCAAGCCACTCCTGTGAAGTCTCGCGCAACGCTCATCCACGTGGGCGCTGCGTTGCTCACGGGGTGCCTTTACTTTGGTGCCTTCCCCGGCAAAGACGGGCGCGCTTGGTGGCCGCTCGCTTTCGTTGCGCTCGTGCCGCTCGTGCTCGTGGTCGAGCGGGCCACGCCTCGTCGTGCCTTCGCGCTGGGCGCGGTCGCTGGCGCCACGATGAACATCCTCGGGTTTTGGTGGCTGGTTCCGTTGCTCGAGAAGTTCAGTGGGTTTCCTTCGGCCGTGTGCGCTCTGTTGTTGTTTGCACTCGCGGGTGCTCACTCGCTACGCACCGCTCTGCCTTGCTGGCTCACCGCACGAGCCGCTCGGAACGGGTGGCCGTTCGCCCCATCGTTCGCGTTGGCCTTCGCCGCAGGTGAGCTCGTGATCCCCGCAGTCTTTCGATGGAACTACGCAGCCACCGTCTCGTCCGTCACGCGACTGATCCAGCTCGCTGACCTTGGCGGGCCGATCTTGATCGGCGTCGTGCTGGTTGCATCGAACCTTGCGATCGCTGAAGCGATCAACGCGCGAGTGAGCAAGCGCTCAGCCAGTCGCACGATGCTCATCGTAGGCGTCGCCGCTCCTCTACTCGCACTGCTCTACGGATTCGTACGAGTGTCGTCCATCGAAGCCTCAATGGCCTCGGCGACACCGCTCAAGGTGGGCATCGTTCAGGGGAATGCTCCTCTCTTCGGAAGCGCCGAGGACGAGCTGAAATCGTTGTTCACGCAACTCAATCACCACCGCGCGCTTGTTCGCGCCAACGCGGGATTGATCGTGTGGAGCGAGGGCTCGATGCCAGGTTCGATCAACGCGGAGCACGTCGAAGATCAATTGCTCACGCAACTCGGCGCATCGAAGGCCGCTTCGATCATCGGCGCGATTCTCGTCGACCCAGCGAAAGGTCGCGCATGGAACTCTGCTCTCGCGCTCGACAACGGGCACCTCGTCGGACGCTACGACAAACGAATTCTCCTGCCCTTCAGCGAGTACATTCCAGGCGGCGAGCAGTTTCCGTCTCTGTACGAGCTCTCGCCGATGTCAGGGCACTTCACGCCCGGCGACTCGCTCAAGCCCGTGATGATCGATGGGCACAGCGTATCGATCGCGATCTGTTACGAGGATGTGCTGCCCTCGCTCGTCGCCTCGCTCGTTCACGAAGGGCACCCCGAGTTGCTCGTCAACCTCACCAACGACACCTGGTTCGGCGACTCCGCCGAGCCCTGGATTCACCTCGCGCTCGCTCGTATGCGCGCGGTGGAGCATCGCAGGTATCTAGTACGCGCCACCAACAGCGGCGTGTCCGCAGTCATCGATCCTGCGGGTCGCACCGTCGCTCAGGGAAAGATGTTCGCCGATGATTCGTTCGTGACCGACGCCCACTGGATGACGAACACCACGCTCTTCTCACTCGTGGGCGAGTGGCCTTGGTACGGCGCGGTCGTGCTTTGCGTGTGGATGGCAGCGCGACGACCCAAGGTCAGATCTTCAGCACCTTCTTGAGCCGCTTCGCGTCGGCGAACATATCGACGTTGGTGAACACATAGGTCGCCTCTTGTTTGCCGGCAGAGCGCGCAAGCTCGCCCAGACGGTCGATGGCGGGGTCTTCGTATCGCGACTTGTGTCCAGCAGGCCCAGGCAGGCGATAGTAGGCCACTGGTGCGCTCGACAAACCGCTCGTGAGGGGGTCGCGAGCCGTGAGTGCTTTGGCCTCACCCGTGATGCCTTCACACTCGTCGAGATCCCAGCCCGGCGGAGGCTCAAAAACCACGCGTTCGAATTTCGAACGCACGATACTGAGCATCTCTTTGAGCGCAGTCTTGTTGGGTCGGGTCGCCGTGAACTCGGGAGGCGCGACCAACACCACCGTGTCGGCGATCAGCTCTTGCCCCACCCCCTCGAGCATCTTCAACGCGGTCTCGACGACTGTCCCCTCCCGAAAACCTTCTTGGCCTATGTCGCGAGGCGCAAGCATCGCAAAACGAAAGCCATCGGGAGCTTCTCGCCGCCAGCGCCGAACCGTGCTCGGACCTGGCGTAGCCACGTGTGTGTCCTGCACTTCGACAAACAGGAACTCTTTGAAGTACCTCGTCGCCGGGACGGGAAAACCAGCGCATCCCACCGTGATCATGGCCGCGAGAGTAACATATCCGTCAACCCGCGCGAACCGTTCCGAAACACTGCCGGTACGCCTAGAATTCGCTCGCCCAATGCGTGACCCAGTCGTCGGGCGGCATCTCGCAGCGCATCATCGGTCCGCAGCATCTGCTCCGATGCGCCTCCCGAGCTAGAAACACTCGTTTCGACCGTAATTTCCGAGGTATCGTAACCGGTTTGCTCGCTCACGAACGCGCGTCCAACGAGCACAACACGCGTCGCACCTGCGAGGGGTTGACCACCCGATGCAGAAATCGCGGTCGACGAGTCGTCCAACCGGCGCACCTCAACCACCAGCCGCGTATCACCTGCGCCGCCGAGTGCACCCTCCCGCGCAAGCGTCGAGCGCAACGCCAACAACACATCCGCGCTCACACCCGCGTCGGCGGTTCGCGCGCCGAGCACGATCTCGAAGCGACCTGATCGTGCCGGGGCCGCGCGCACCGAGCTGTAACCACACCCGGTGCTCAGCGAAGCGGCCCCCATCGCAACGACCAACACGACACTCACCGCCCACGCCCCTTGTCGTATTCGGAGCGTATTCGTCGACGCGATGAGTGTCGCGAGTGTCACGCGACAACCACGTTGATGATCTTGCCTGGCACGTACAAGAATTTCTTCTCGGTCTTGCCTTCGACCAGCGGGCGTACAGCTCGTCCGCCGCGACTGCCGCGCGAGCGTCCGCTTCGCTTGCGTCACGTCGCAACATCACGCGACTCTTCACCTTGCCGTTCACTTGAACCGGGATCTCGACCACGTCATCGACGGTCAGCGCCACATCGAACGTCGGCCAAGCCTCGTACGCGAGGGTCTGGGAGTGGCCGAGGTGCGCCCAGATTTCTTCGGCGAGATGCGGAGCGAATGGAGCCAACAACAGCGCATACGTCGATGCAACCTCCCTCGGCACCGAGGGGAGCTCAGCCAATCGGTTGACGAGAATCATCAGCGTCGAGATGGCTGTGTTGAAGCGCATCGAGTCGATGTCCTCGGTGACTTTTTTCACCGACTTGTGCACGAGCTTGTGCGTTTCGACATCGAGCGACGAAGCAGGCGAGTCCGAAAGATCTCCCGCGATCAGCGTCGAGTACACACGGTCCAAGAACCGACGAACACCCACGACACCGTTCGTTTGCCAGGGCTTCACCACCTCGAGAGGCCCCATGAACATCTCGTACACACGTAGCGAGTCGGCACCGAACTGCTGCACGATCGAGTCGGGGTTCACCACGTTGCCGCGTGACTTCGACATCTTGAAGGTCTGCGCTCCGACCTTCACGTTGGTGCCCTTCACGAACCAGGCGTTGCCACGTTTTTCGAACCGGCCCGCCGACACGGCCTCGGCGAACTTCGTTTCGTTCAAACGCTCGGTGATGAGCGGCTCTTCGGTGCTGTCGAGCTTGTAGTTCAACAGATCGAGGGGTGAAGCATCATCGAAGCTGACGGGGGTGCCGTCTTGCTTTGTCAACGCGAGGTACTCGAGCTCACCGAGGATCAAACCTTGGTGCACCAACTTCGTGAACGGCTCGGCGTGCTTCACATAGCCGCAGTCGAACAGAACCTTGTGCCAGAACCTTGCGTACAGCAGGTGCAGCACCGCGTGCTCTGAGCCACCCACATACAGGTCGACTGGCATCCATGCGTCGTACGCTTCGTTCGACCACGCAGCGGAGTCGTTCTTCGGATCCGTGAACCGCAGGTAGTACCAGCACGACCCTGCCCATTGAGGCATCGTGTTGGTCTCTCGCGCGAACCACTTGCCGTCGCGCTCGAAAAATCGCCAATCCTTGATGCGAGCAAGCACGCCTGCTGGGTCTTCGCCCGGCCGGAAATCCGTCGTATTCGGCAGCCTCACCGGCAACTCGCTCTCGCTCACCGCGATGGGTTGATCGTAACGGATGGTGTGGTCGCCCTGTCGTGGGTCGGTCACCCCCGCAGCAAGCTCAACCGGGAAGTAGATCGGGAACGGCTCGCCCCAGTATCGCTGACGTGAGAACACCCAATCGCGCAGCTTGTATTGCACCTTGCGCGTACCCAGCGATTTCTCCTCGATCCAGCGGATCATCGCCTCTTTCGCATCCGCCGTTTTTTTGCCGTTCAAGAAGCCGGATCGAACGGCGATGCCATCGTCGGTGAATGCTGCCTTCCACGAGCTCGCGTCGTGCTCTGCACCGTCAGCACTGACAACCTCGACGACAGGAAGCCCGAACGCTCGTGCGAACTCGAAGTCTCGCTCATCATGCGCAGGCACGCTCATGATCGCGCCGGTGCCGTAGGTCGCGAGAACGAAGTCCGCGATCCACACCGGCACTTGCTGACCCGTTGCGGGGTTCGTCGCGTAGGCGCCCGTGAAAACGCCCGTCTTCTTTTTCGACGTCGTTCGATCGAGATCGCTCCTCGACTGAACCTCGGCCCGATACGCATCGACGGCGGCTCGCTGGGCATCCGTGGTGATCTGGCTGACCAACGCATGCTCGGGTGCCAGCACCATATACGTCGCGCCGAAAATCGTATCCGGGCGAGTCGTGAACACCTCGATCGATCGCGACTCATCAATCGCAAACTTGATCGAAGCACCCTCGCTGCGACCGATCCAATCGAGCTGCTTCTTCTTCGTCTCGGGCCACTGCAAACCGTCGAGATCGGCAGCAAGACGATCCGCATACGCAGTGATCTTCAACAACCACTGGCGTAGCGGCGTACGAATCACGGGGTGGTGACCGACCTCACTACGACCATCGACCACTTCTTCATTCGCGAGCACGGTGCCCAGCGCCGGGCACCAGTTCACGGGGATCTCCGACTGATACGCGAGACCGCGTTCAAACAGCTTCAGGAAGATCCATTGCGTCCATCGAACATAGTTCGGGTCGGTGGTGTCGACCTCACGAGACCAGTCGTACGAGAAACCCAAGCTCTTGAGCTGTCGCCGAAAGTTTCCGATGTTCGCGGCGGTGTTGATCGACGGGTGCTCGCCCGTTGCAATCGCGTGCTGTTCAGCGGGGAGACCAAAGGCATCCCAACCCATCGGGTGCAGCACATCGAACCCCTTCATTCGATGGTATCGCGCCACGATGTCCGTCGCGGTGTAGCCCTCCGGGTGACCGACGTGCAGCCCCGCACCCGATGGGTACGGAAACATGTCGAGCACATAAAGCTTGGGACGGCCAACGTGACGTTCGGCTTTGAACGTCTGCTCGTCCTCCCAACGCTTCTGCCACTTCGACTCGATGTCTGCAGGGTTGAAGCGAGGTCGCTCGGTCATGGTTCTCCCCCTACTCCTCGCGAACGGGAACTTTCAACGCCCCCATCGAGACAGCTCGCAAGGCTGGACAACTCGCACCTCGAAGCGTCGACTACACGTATGCCCCAACACACTTGCTACGTGGTCATCGACAGCAGCAACGAATACATGAACGCGAACATTCTCGCGTGCAGCGACCCAGCGCTCGACAGCGAAGAGCTCAATGACAGCAACGAAACGCTTGCCCTTCTGTTGCAGGCAGGGTGGGTGCCCCTTCGCGAAACACCCATGGGCATGACTCGCTCAAGAGCCGTCGTGCTTGCGATCTTGGTGAAAGAAATTTGAGCGCCACGAGGCGAGCTCACTGCGCGGGCAAAAGCTTCAAACCGACGATGCCCGCCAAGATCATCGCGATGCAACCAAGACGCGAGATCGACGCCGTTTCACCGAAGAGAAAGATCCCTGCGAGGGTAGTGCCCACGATACCGATACCCACCCAGATCGAATAGGCAGTGCCGATCGGAATCGACTTCACCGCAAAACCCAACACGAAGAACCCAAGTGCCGCCGACGCAAAGGTGCCAATCGTCGGCAATAGCTTCGTGTACCCATCGGCGTATTTCATACAGAGCGTGAGCGAGATTTCGAACGCACCCGCAAGCAGAACGAGCAACCAGGCCATCTTCGGCTTCTTAGTCGACCTGAGGCTCGAAGCGACTGCACTCGAAGGCGAATCAGTATAGAAAGCGGACGTGCCGGATCTGCCTCCGCTTCAGCTTTCCACGCTCCTGTACATCCGTCAGCTCGCGAGTGGAGACTCGCTGGTCGCTCCCATCGCTGGGCCGAACTACGCGAGCATCGGTGACGAGGCCGTGATCCTGTCCGAGCAGCGGCTCTTTCTCGAGGAATTGCTTTCGAAAGCAACCCCTGACGTACTCGCTCGCTACGCGTTGCCAGACTCCACCCGACTGCAAATGGTGGATGTGAAAATTCCTCGGGAGGATCTGCCTCGACGACAAGAGATCGAGACGTCCATCGCGATCCCATGTGTGGTGCTGCCCTCCGAGCAAGATCAATGGGTCGTGGCCCTGCCGCTCGAGCACACGATGTATGTCGAGAAGGGCGAAGAGCTCGAGGAGGTTGTTCGAAACGAGGTGCAGCGAATCGCTTCTGCAGAGGACCGGACGCCACTCGAGTACCTTCGACTTCTGCCAGCGCGATCGGCACGTCTCGAGACGGTGTCGGTGACGATTCGGCGTGAGGAGAAACTCCCCCCGGGCCGTGCGAGTCAGCGACGCAAAGCAATCGCCGACCGCACGAAAATGAAGATGGCCGAAGAGGTGTTGGCGACGGTGTCGACGCCGCTTCATGAGCTCGTCGACGCCAAACACCCCTACCCCGTTCACGGGCGCGAAAAAGAAATCAAGACGCTGTCGGCGCTTCTCGATGGCGAAGATCGACTCAGCGCAGTGTTGGTAGGGCCCGACCAGGTCGGCAAGTCTGCGGTGATTCGCGCGTGGCTCGAGCAATCATTGGCATCGGGCAAAAAGAACCGCGTATACGCCACATCGACCGCGCAGCTCATCGCTGGAATGAGCGCACTCGGACAGTGGGAAGAACGCGTGCGTCGAGTGATGGAGGCCATCGAAACGCTCGATGCCGTTCTCTATTTCGACAATCTCGGCGAGATGCTGTCCGAGCGAACGGCATCAGGCGGGGTCGACATTCCCGGCGCGATGAAGCCGTACATCGAAGAAGGCCGCGTTCGTCTCGTGGGCGAGCTACGCGCCGAGCTTCTCGATCTCGCAGAAACCCAGAACGTGGGTTTCTTCAGCTCGCTGACGCGGATTCGCATCGATGGGCTCGACGCTGCCGCGGCGCGCGCCGCGCTTGAAAAGCGAATCGCTCACGATCGTCAGGCGGATCCGACTCGCCCTGTGCTGGCAAAGGACGCGATTCAACCGCTGATCGATCTCGCAGAGCGATACCTGCCTTACCGAGCGTTTCCCGGTAAGGCCGTACGACTGTACGAAGAGCTTCGTGGTGTCCAAGAGGGCCTCGGGCTCTCGTCGCAAGACAATCTCGAGATCACACGCGATCGCTTGTACGAAACGTTCGCGCTCCAGAGCGGCATCCCGGCGTTCTTGCTTCGTGAGGATCGCGCGCTTCATGTCGCTGAGGTCGAGGAGTTCTTTCGCGGCAAAGTGATCGGACAGGATCAAGCCGTCAAACGAGTGGCTGACACCGTCGGCGTCGTGAAGGCAGGTCTGCAACCCCAAGGCAAACCGCTTGCGACCTTCTTGTTCGTGGGCCCCACCGGTGTGGGCAAGACCGAGCTGGCCCGAGCGCTTGCGTTGTTTTTGTTCGGCTCGGTCGAACGAATGATCCGCTTCGACATGAGCGAGTACATGGATGTCGAAGCCGCAGATCGACTCATCCGAGGCACCGGTCGGAGTGACGGATTGCTGACGCGTCGAGTGCGCGAGCAGCCATTCTGTGTGCTGCTTCTCGATGAGATCGAAAAGGCTCACCCCGCTGTCTTCGACCTTCTTCTGCAAGTGTGCGGCGAAGGTCGATTGACCGACGCCCGCGGTCGTACCGCGTACTTCCACAACGCCATCATCATTCTGACGAGCAACCTCGGCGCCGCGTCGCGACGGCCGTCGGTAGGGTTTGGCTCTTCAACGCCTGATGACGACGCGTTTTACCTCAAGCAGGTGCATGCGACGTTCCGCCCAGAGTTCGTCAATCGCATCGATCGCTTGCTCGCGTTCCGGGCGCTTCAACCCGAGCAGGTCGAGCAAGTAGCGCAACTCGCACTCACCAAAGTAGCGCTGCGACGAGGGTTCCTTCAGTCGGGGATGACTCTCAACGTTACGCCAGAAGCTCTTCGCAAGGTCGCAATCGACGGATATTCGGAAGCGTACGGAGCGCGTGCGCTTCGCAGACAGATCGAAAACAGTCTCGTGGCTCCGATTTCTCGAACGCTCTCTAAGTACGCTGGCGTCGGCGAGGGAGAGATTCGAGTGTCACTCGGTGGCACCGAGCGCGCGAGCAGCTCGACCTTGGCGCTCGTCGAAGAGAATGGGCTTTCGTTTCTGGTGACACGGCGTCCTGCGAGCAACTCCACCAGCGCAACGAGGTCGGTGAAACAGATCTCGGATCAACGTCGACAGGTTGCGCGCTGGATGCGTCTCGAACGAGTTCAACAGATCAAATCAGAGCTCGAGTTTACCCTCACGCAGCTAAGCTATGGGAACAGAAGCACAGACGACAAGAAGACCTCGACCGAGATCGCTGAGCTTCAGGCCACGCATCACTTTCTCGAAGAGATCTGGAAACGGCTCGAGCAACATCGCGACGAGCTTGAAGCGGCCGAAGAGCTTGCGATCACGTCGTTGTTTGCGGGCGAATCGACGTCGTCGTTCTCGAGCGAGGCTGAGTCGCAGTACCGGAAATTCTTGCGAGCGCTCCCCTACGCGTTGCTCGCTCTCGAAGCGTCGCGCGACTCGATTTTCCTTCTCGCGCAAGAGCTGAACACGAAGGGCGGTCTCGAAGTTTGGTTGCTCGGGCTTCTTGGCGAAGCAGCGGTCCGTTCGTGGACGGTGCAAGTACACTTCGAGAACGACAAACCTGGCCCGGAAGAAAACTGGTCTCCGTTCTTGCGGTGGGGCCCACCTCGGGGAGCGGATCGGGCGAGCAACTCGATCAAGCTCTCTGATACTTCACAGGCAGTTCTCGTGCGCGTCACGGGCTCGTTCGCGGGTGTGCTGTTGGCGCTCGAAGCAGGGCTGCATCGTTGGCAAGCCGACCCTGACAAGCCCACACCCGAGCTGTTCATACGAGTGCTCACGTTGCGGTCAAAGCTCGAGGAAGCGGATTGGCAGAACCCGTTGACGCAACCGCTCGCGCCTCAAGGTGTAGAGATTGCGTCGAAGGCCCCAACGACACGTCTCTGGAGCGAAAACCGTCGTGCAGTAACGCTGATGCGCAACGAGGCCACGGTCTCACTCGCCGATGAAGACGACTACTGGCGTGGCTTCAACGAAATTGCCGCGCGCCATCTACTCTT
>JAXLYQ010000039.1:0-48192 GCA_046351315.1 Polyangiaceae bacterium | reverse complement strand
CGTGGGCACCGACGTGAATTACCTGTCGAAAACCGCCGGATTTCTCAGTCTCGCAGACGATGGTCATGCGCGACGATGACACGCTTCGGGGCGCGCTGCCTCGGGCGGAAGATGCAATCGAACGACTTCGGGTGTAGTGCGTTGACGATGCTGTTTCGTGAGTTGCTCGGTAAGTTCGTCACCCTCACCATCGATAGGTTCATTCCGGCAGGGGCGTTGCTGACCGAGGGCAAACAGTCGGGGGTCGACCCCGCGGCGTTGCTACTTCCGAAAGCCGAGGTGCCGCAAGGCGCACACGAAGGCGATTCGTTCGAGGTGTTCGTGTACCTCGACTCGATGGATCGCCCGATTGCCACGACGCGGACGCCAAAGATTGGTTTGGGAGAGGTGGGCTTTCTCGAGGTGAAGGATCTCAACGACGTTGGGGCCTTCGTCGACTGGGGTTTGGTCAAACAGTTGTTCGTGCCTTTTCGCGAGCAAACGGTGGGGTTGAGGATTGGCCATCGCTATCCGATAGGCGTCTACCTCGACAGCTCAGACCGTCTTGCGGGCACGATGCGCATTCGCGAGATGCTCGCCGACCATGGTGATTTTGCACTCGAAGAGTGGGTCGATGGAGAGATCTGGCGCTTCGAGGAAGGCGTCGGCACGTTCGTGATCCTGGAGCATGCGTATTTCGGATTGATCCCGGCCTACGAGCACGTGACCGCACAACGCGGAGACGCGGTGAAAGCACGTGTGGTCGACATCTTGGCCGACGGAAAGATTGAGCTGTCGCTGCGACGGAAAGCGCATGAAGAGGCCGCGTCGGATGCATCGCGTGTGCTTGAGGTGCTGAGCAAGGCGGGCGTTGCCAAGGGCGACAATGCGGGCCCTGAAGAAATCCGAACCCTCTACGGGATAAGCAAAAAAGCCTTCAAGCGTGCGGTGGGGATGTTGCTTCGGCAGCGTTTGGTCCGCATTCGCGACGACGGCAATCTCGAGCTGGTCGAGCAGCGCAGCAAGGTGCTTCCGAGCGCCTCTGTCGAAGAGCAGAACGCATCGCCGCGACGTGAGGTGAAGAAGACCACGTCGACGAAACGCCCCAAACCAGGCAAACGTTGAGCACCAGTCGAGCTGGCGTGGTGGGTGCTCGTATCGAGGGTGGGCGAGTCAGTTGCCCACGTCGAGACCTTCTGCACGAAGGCGCCCACGTGCGAGATCGGCCTTGTGACAGCGATCGATGCAGAGACCCGAGAGCACGCAAGCGAGACCCGAGAGCGGGATAATCGCGATGGCGAGCAAAGAGAACACGCCGTGGGTGAAGCTGAACACGAGCCATCCGAGGGCAGCGATGCATTGAACGGCAGCGATGATGGGTCCCGAGAGTGCGGCCCATCCGCGCATACGGCTGACGTTCCAACCGAGCACGAGTGAAGAGCCACCAAGCAAGACCATGGCGGAGAGGGTGGCGATCACGACGGTGTCGAAGAAGAGCATCGTGGCGGTTTGTGCTGCGAGCACGAGCATGAAGAGCCCGGCGAGCATGAGACCGCCGCCGCCTACTTTGGCCATCGTGGTCGGGGTGACAGCGACGATGTCTTCCTCGGTCTGCGAGCTCATGGAGGAAGGCTAGCGGAGGCAGCCGAAAATCCTTAGAAAAACACATTCATGCTTTGTCTTGCATATACGCATATAACGGGCTAAGCATGCTTCGGCTGATGGAGCTCTGGCTAGATCGATTCAAGGCGCTTGCCGACGAGACGCGGGTGTTGCTACTCGCCGCGTTGCTCGAGGATGAGCTATCGGTCGGTGAGCTCGCAGAGGTTGTGCAAGCGGCTCAACCTGGCGTGTCGAGACACCTGCAAGCGCTTGCAAAGGCGGGCTTGGTGACGTCACGCAAACAAGGCACGACGACGTTCTATCGGCTGGTGGCTGACGATCCGTTGCTCGACAGCGCATTTGGCGAAGACTTGCGAAAGACCGCTGCACAGCGGTCGCTGGCGTCGCGTGTTGAGCGAGTGCTGGCGCGTCGAAAGCAAAAGTCGCAGGCGTTCTTCGACCAAGCCGACGACTGGGACACCCTTCGACAAGATCTGTTCGACACCAGTGCGGGTTTTGCTTCGCTGGCCCCGCTCGTTCGACCGAACTTGGTGGTCGCTGATATCGGCACGGGCACGGGCGGGATGCTTCCGTATCTTGCGGAAATCTCGGCGAAGATCCTGGCGGTCGACCTCTCTCCCGGGATGCTTCGTCGCGCCAAAGCAAAGGCTCGCGCGCTGGGGCTCGAGCACGTTGATTTTCTTCAGGGCGACCTTGCTTCGCTACCGATCGATACGGCTTCGGTCGACGCGGCGTTTGCGGCGCTGGTGTTGCATCACGCTCCGCGCCCCGCTGCGGCGGTTGCCGAGCTCACGCGAATCGTGAAGCCAGGCGGGTCGGTGGTGATCGTAGATTTGGTCGCGCACGGGCATGATTGGTTGCGCGACGAACAAGCCGACGTGTGGCTTGGATTTTCGAAGGACGAGATCGGTTCGATGCTCGAACGAGCGGGTCTGACCGATCGACGTTTTCGTGTGGCATCGCGTGTGGATTCACGCGCTGGCGCACCCCTTGAGCTTTTCATCGCGAGCGGGCGACGCATGTCGCTCGGGGACACTTCTGCTTCGGCGTGAGTGTAGCTCGCGACGTTCCGGATTCTCCGGCTTCTCAACCACCTAGGACAGGACCACGAACATGACGAACACGAGCAACTACAAGGTCAAGGACATCTCTCTCGCTGATTGGGGTCGCAAAGAGATTGCGATGGCCGAGAAAGAGATGCCGGGCCTGATGGCGCTCCGAGAAGAGTACGGCGCGAGCAAGCCTTTGGCCGGTGCGCGCATCGCGGGCTGCCTCCACATGACGATCCAGACCGCGGTCTTGATCGAGACGCTGACGGCGCTCGGTGCCGAGGTGACCTGGACGAGCTGCAACATTTTCTCGACGCAAGATCACGCTGCATCGGCGATTGCCGTCACGGGCGTGCCGGTCTTCGCTTGGAAGGGCGAGACCGAGGAAGAGTACGTGTGGTGTCTGCACCAGCAGCTCAAGGCGTTCAAGGACGGCAAGGCGCCGAACATGATCCTTGACGACGGTGGTGACCTCACTGCGTTGATCCACAACGAGTACCCGCAGTTCTTCCAGGGCGCGGACAAGATCCGCGGCATCTCGGAAGAGACCACCACGGGCGTCAAGGCGCTCTACGAGATGGTCAAGAAGGGCACGTTGAAGGCGCCTGCCATCAACGTGAACGACTCGGTGACCAAGTCGAAGTTCGACAACCTCTACGGCTGCCGAGAGTCGTTGGGCGACGGCATCAAGCGCGCGACCGACATCATGTTCGCGGGCAAGACTGCGCTCGTTGCTGGCTACGGCGATGTGGGCAAGGGCTCGGCCCAGGCGCTTCGTGCGTTGGGCGCCCGCGTCATGGTCACCGAGATCGACCCCATCTGCGCGCTTCAGGCGGCGATGGAAGGTTACCAAGTCGTGACGATGGAGACGGGCGCTCCGCTCGCCGACATTCTCGTCACCGCGACAGGTTGCAAGGGCATCGTTCGCCCCGAGCACATGCGCGCCATGAAGGACGAAGCGATCCTCTGCAACATCGGTCACTTCGACTGCGAGATCGACGTCGCTTGGCTCGAGAACAACCCCGAGATCAAGAAGGTCAACGTCAAGCCACAGGTCGACCAGTACGTGTTCCCGAACGGCAAGCGCATCACGCTTCTCGCCTCGGGCCGCCTCGTCAACCTCGGCTGCGCGACGGGTCACCCGAGCTTCGTGATGAGTGCGTCGTTCACCAACCAGGTGATCGCGCAGCTCGAGCTCTGGAAGAACTCGGACAAGTACTCGCTCGGCGTCACCATGCTGCCCAAGCACCTCGACGAGAAGGTGGCTCGCTTGCACCTCAAGAAGCTCGGCGTTGAGCTCACCACGCTCACGGACGACCAGGCCGAGTACCTCCACGTCTCGAAGGAAGGCCCCTTCAAGACCGATTGGTACCGCTACTGATCGAGCTGCCTTCGGATCATCCGAAGCGCGTGATTGACTGACACAATGCTCACTGTGCCGACACAGTGAGCATTGTTCATTTTGTGAAAAAACCTTGCTGCGACGTGACAAACGTCATCGGGAAGATTGTGAATCGCAGGTGAAAAACCCTGGTTTCTCAACAAACGAATTTATTTCGCAACTTTGCTGAACTTTAGGAAGTGAGCGTCGTCTGATGCCGTAATGGGACACATGCGCTCGACGATGTTTTGGGTGGGCCTGGGGGGATGGGTTCTCGCGAGCTTTGCGGTAAGTGGATGTGGGACGTCAAAGCCCGCTGCATCTAGCGCGAACAAAGCGACAGCAACGCCATCGACGATCAAGCCAAGCTGTCAACGCCAGCACCCGGCAGTGGGGGCGAGGCGTCATGGCAATGTGGGCAACAGCTCAGCCGTCGCGTTGGCGCGAAGCGGCACGGGCGTGATCGCCTACGTGGCCGATTCCGACGAGCCAACGCTCCACACGGTGGATGTCGAGGGGGCACGCGAGATCGCGGTGACTGATCTCTCGGGCAAACCCGAGCAAGTGATGGTGCTTGCTGACGGTCGCGTGGCGGTGACGATTCGCGGCAACAATACGATTGAGATTCTCGAGCCGCGTGCCTCGGCGAATGAGCCACTCGAGGGCCGGTGCACTGTCGACACGCCGTCTGAGCCGATCGCGATGGCTGAGACGCCCGATGGTGCGACGGTGGTGGTAACCACAGCTTGGGATCACAAGCTGTCTGCGTACGAGGCCGCAAGCTTCTCGAAAAAGTTCGAAGCCGAGGTGGCGCGTGAGCCTCGTCAGGTCGTGCTCTCGGACGACGGCAAGCGAGCCTTCGTGTCGCACCTCGTGAACGCGCAGATGAGTGTGGTCGACCTAGACGGTGACAAACACGATGTTCGCCAGATGTCGCAGGCGCTTCGTCGGGTCGATCCACTCGTACCCGGGCAGGCTCCGCCGAAGGGCAGCGAAGCCGTTCGTAAGGGGTGCCAAGGGTACGCGCTCGCGAAGTCGGTTCCGACCGAGCCTGACGCTCCCGATGTACCGCTGGGTGAAGCGCCACCGGTGGCGATTACTCCGCCGAAACCCGTGACGCCAGCGCTTCAACCTGCGCCAAAGCCAGCGGTGAAGCCGACTCCGTCGCCTGTCGTACCCGGCCGAGATTTTTGGGCCCATGGTGACGGTGAACCCAGGCGAATCACTGCGCATTGCGTACTACGGCAGCTCGGACGGTCTCGCGACGGAGGTGAGTCACGTATCGGTGATCGACGCGTCGGCTGAACGAGTGATGACGCGCTCGGTGCTCAACCTTCGTCGCGGTGGCGGCAAGGTCGAGGTGGGTGAGTGCTTGCTGCCTCGTTCGGCTGCGTTCGCCGATGGCTCGCTTTACGTAACCTGTTTGGGCATCGATACCCTCGTTGAATACGACGCACGTGCGTTGGATCCATCGAAGGCAGAGACGCGGCGTTGGCAAGTGCCATCGGGGCCTACGGGTGTTGCGATCGAGTCGGTGTCGAAGCGTGCTGTCGTGTGGTCACAGTTCGATCGATCGGTGGCGATCGTTCCACTCAAGGACGACGCAGACTCGCAGGTTCAAACGGTCGCGCTCTCTCGCAAGGCGGGGTTCGGGCTCGTTGGCGACGCAGCGTTGGGTCGCGTGCTCTATCACAAGTCGGGTGACTCACGGATCAGCGTCGAGGGAATGGCCTGCGCAAGCTGTCACCCTGATGGTCGCGAAGACGCGCTCACGTGGGGCACGATTGATGGCCCACGCCAGACACCGATGCTTGCAGCTCGCCTCGATGACACGGGGCCCTATAGCTGGAACGGCGTGCATTCGACGGTGGAAATCCACCTGAAGGACACCATTCAGCGCCTTCGCGGTACGGGCCTTCGTGAGAGCGAGGTTCACGCGATCGCGCAGTACATCAAGGTGATGGATTCGCCCAAGCCGCGCGTGACCAACACGGCTCACCAGCAGCAACAAATCCAGATCGGAAAAGAGCTCTTCTTCTCGGCGGAGACAGCGTGCTCGACCTGCCATCAGCCTGACAAGGGCTACACCGATGGGGCAACGCACGACGTGGGCAGCGTGTCGGTGCTTCGCAACGCGAACGACCCGAAAGAGAAGATGCTCGACACGCCATCGTTGAAGTTCATTCGAGGCACAGCGCCGTTCTTCCACGATGGTAGGTATCAGACCCTTCAAGAGATGCTTGATTCGCCTGATCACGCGATGGGGTACTCGATGAACCTTACGCGCGAGCAGCGAGTGGCATTGGCAGCATTCCTCGAGACCCTCTGATGCTGCCGCGCCACCCTTCAAAATGGCTGTTGGTGAGTGTGAGCGCGATCGCGGCAGTGTCGGTGCTCGTGGGCTCTGCAGAGGCTCAAAAGAAGACCCCCCGCAAGATGTACCTCGGTCGAGCCAACGACGAAGGAGAGCTTGCGAGCCCATCGCGGGTCACGGCGTTTGGTGTGTCGGATTTTCCTCAAGCGACGCTGCCGAAAATGCCGGCCGACCATCACAACGATGCGTCGTTTGCGAGGGCGCTCGAGCCTGGGCATGACGACCCTCCTGAGATCTCGTTGCTCGATACGAGCCATACGTTGAAGCGTTGGCGTTCGAGCGCGCGTACGAAGAAACTGTCGTCTTCGTTCGACTCGCTTTCGGTGCAGCTACGCGGCAACAACGCGTACGTGACGACCCAGGCCGAGTCGATGCCTCCGAATTGGTACTACGCACAGTACGGCCAAGCCGTCGGCACTGCGTCGGTGTATTGCGCCAATGGCGACCACGCGACAATGCGCTTGAGCCCGGTGCGGTCGGAACAGGTCTCAGCCGCTTCGGGAGGGCTAGAGCTAGCAGTTCGCGACTACTGGCTCGATTCGTACAACTGCGAGCTCACGCTCGATCGTCTGTCGAAGGTTCACGCGAAAGAGATCGCGACCGCTGCTGGCAAGCCCGTGATGTGGGCGTTTCGATCGGCTGTGGACGAGCTTACGGTCATGTTCCCGTGGACAACGGGAGTGACCGTCGACACGTCGGTGGGGCAAGCCGAGTTGTCGGTGGGGGCGCTGTATCAGCTACGAATGCCGATTCGCCCAGGGGCGACGTCGTCGATGTTGGTTGGCTTCAGCGACTATTCGATGTTCAACGCGTGGCAGGCGTCGATTGGCCAAAAGCTCGGATTGCAAGTGGCGGATTTGCAGCACGTGACCATCGGCGTGGACATCGTGCAATCCGTCAGCGATGCAGCTCCCTCGATCACGGTGCGCGTGAACGGAGATAAGGAGCCCACACCACCAGACAGCTCTTCTTCCGCGGCTCCGCCGGTACCGCGTTAGTGCTCGCCCGTGAGTGAGAGGTTTACGATGCGAACGTTTCGATCGATCGAGCGCATGACTTTGGTGACGACGGCGATGGTGCTGTCGATTTCCGTGGCGTCGGCTGACAAACCTACGAAGAAAAAATCACCCTCCGTCTCCTCGCGGGTGGTGTCGACATCGTTCGCCGATCTTCCGCGCGCAGACATCCCGCCGATGCTCGAAGACGCGAAGGCGCCCCGCGAGATCAAAGCAGGTCAGCCTAGCTCTTCTGATGTGGTGATCACCGCTGGCAGTCCAACCGATCAATCCAAGATCAAAAAAGCGCAAAGCGATCGTTCTCCTGGGGCCGATTACTCGGCTGGGTTTTCGGTCAAGCTCAGCGTGAGCTCAGGGGTGATCTCAGCCCACCGAAATGGGCAAGGTTACAACGCCTCGAGCATGCTCTGGACGATGTGTGGCGTGGGGCGATCCGTGTACAACGCCCGCCCAATCGCGGTTCGATGGGAGACTGCGAAGGTCACCAAGGGCTCGCTCGAGCTCACCATTACGGATGCTTGGTACGACCCTCATTCGTGCATTGTTTCCGAGGTAAAAAACACGGTCTTGCACCCCAAGGTGATGGCGACGGTGAACGATACGTCGGCGGTGTGGGCGTTGCGGTCTGGTGCCGAAGAGATCACCGTGCTCATGCCTTGGTCATCGTTGACTTCGGTCGATGGCGGAACCAGCTCGCCAAAGGTTGAGGTGGGCTTGCTCACGCGTGTGGTGCTGCCTGCCAAACGAGGCTCATCGGCTGCGGTCGCGGTGAGTTACGCGAACGACTACTCGTTCAGGCAGTGGTCGACGGTGGTTGCCTCGGGAGGGCTTGCGAGCGTGACCTCGGCGATTCAAGCGGCGTCGTTGTCTATCGATGTGGTGCAAACGATCAGCGACCCTGCTCCATCGATTACGACCCGAGTACAAGGCGAGACGAACGACATTCGCGGCGACGCGTTTTTTGAACGCTTAAACGCCTGAGCCACGATTCGTTGGGTTGCGAATTGCGATTCGTACGAGCCCAACGATGCGCGCGGATGAGTCGGACATAGAATGTCCGGGGGAGGGCTGGCAAACTGCTCGAGCGAGTTGCATGGTGCATGTGTTCGGGGAACATGAATTTCCCCTTGAAGGAGCTTGTATCCATGTCGAGGAGCCTCACCCCACGCCAAAAAGAATGTCTTCACATCATCGAAGAGTCGCTTCGAAATCGCGGGGTATCGCCCTCCATTCGCGAGATCGGGCGTGCACTGGGCGTCGTCTCGACGAGTGGGGTGTCGGATCACCTGCGAGCCCTTCAAAAGAAGGGATATCTCAAGCGGTATGAGTTGATTGCACGAGGGTTGATTCCCACAGCGCCGGCTGAGCTCACCAGCGCGGTGCCATCGAACGACGGCACTCATTCTGTGCCGGCCCCACCGAGCGACGAAGCGGCGAGAGCGCTCGCCGAGATGCGGGAGCAGCTCGAAGAGGCGAAGGCCCAGCTCGAAGACGCACAGAGCGCGCTTGGGCGAAAAGAGCGCCGGATTCAACGACTCGAAATGTTGCTGTCCGAGACGCGACAAGCGCTCCGAGACGCGAATCAAGCCGCGATTCGAAGTTTATTGTTCGTAATCGCGACGGGTTCACTGGCAAACGCCAGGCTGAATACACGTTCCGTCGCCGGGGTTTGGGCCGCATCCGAGCACCAGCGCGGTCGGGGTGTCGCAAGTTGGGTCCCAAATCCCACAACCACAATCGCAGTACTGGTCGTTGTAGTACGCGGGAGGGCACGTCCAGCCAGGGGGGCCGCTGCTCGGTGCATTATTGCAATCTGTGCAGTCGGTTCCTGCTGCGCATTCGGTATGCGCAGGGTCTTGCGAGCCATCCTCACAAACCCCGTTGTTGTGATAGAAACAAGTGTCACACCATTGTGGAGTCGTGCCGGTGGAGCCACCACAATCGGTGCAATCTGTGCCAGGGTCGCAAAGCCCAGGGTCATCGCAGTAGCCATCGTTCGAATAGATACAACTATCCGAGCAACCCGACGAGCCTGCTGCTCCGCTCGAACCGCCCGTGCCATTGCAGTCACTACAATCAGTGCCCAACGCGCATTGATCACCGGTCGAGCCAGGGCTTCCGTCGTCGCACGTTCCGTTGTGCGAATAGAAACAGGTATCGTTGCAAACCGCGCCGCCGGTTCCAGCCGAGCCGGCTGCTCCGCCCGTTCCGCCGGTGCCTGCGGTTCCGCCAGTGCCCGACGTGGCGCCGGTTCCGCCTGCTCCTGACATGGCTCCGGTGCCGCCCGTTCCTGATGAACCTCCAGAGCCCGCTGTGCCGCCCGAGCCGGCCGTGCCGCTGGTTCCTGCGTTGCCCGCGGTGCCTGAGGAGCCTGACGCGCCCGAGCTGCCCCCCGTACCCGAGGTGCCTCCTGTGCCGTCCGAGGCCGGATCCTCCTTCGATGAAGCACACGACGCGAGGGCAACAGCCACGACCAACGGAAGCAATGAGACGAATTTCATGAGAGCTCCAGATCCGCGCGATGCGGAAAAGCGAGCAGTATTGGTAGCGAAGAAGCTCCTTCGCGCAACTGAGTGTCTTGTTCTGATTCGGCTTGCGGTATGCGACTGAATCGGACGAGATCGAAAGAGAGATGGCGCCCTTGCATACACCGGTCACGCACGAGACGTTGATTCCCCTGATCGCCGCGTTGCTCGAGGCAGAGCGTCGTATTGCGATGCTTGAGCGGCGACTCGCTGATGCCCGTTGGTTGGGGCCAGGTGAGCAGCCCAACGAAAACGACAAAGCCGTCGCTCGAGAGCGCGTGGTGGCCTCGATCGGCGCTCTCGTGAGCACCACGGCGATGGGCGACGATTTTTGAACTTTCGTTCAAAAATGATTCACGACGTGTGAATCAGTTGGCAGCGCCGACTTGCCAGATGATGTCGGAGTTGCCCTGCGCGCCTGCGAAACGCAGCCCGAACCACTGCGCATCCGGAGCGATGGTGGGGTGACCGTCGATCGTTGCGGGGAACCTCACACGGAACGCAACACGCCACACGTTGGTGTAGGGGAAGTACGTTCGCTCAATCGCGGAGGGTTTTTTGATCGGCGTGATCTCGGCCGCCGCGGTTTCGTTGCCGTGATCGTCGATCAATCGAACGACCCATGCGCTGGTTTTTTTCGAGAGATCCAGCTCTCGGCGATTGGCTCCGTGGAGGGCGATGTAGAACTGGTGCGTTTTGCGTGAGTCTGCGAGCGTCGACTCGAGAAGCTCTTTGCGTTGCTCGACCGTGAAGCGATAGTCGGCCGAATAACGAACGACGTACGCCCAGCGAAAATCCCATGATTCGTACGTCGACGTGATGCTCAGAAGGTCGTCGAGCTCGTTGATGGCGACGAGAGATCCCGAACGAGTCCAGCGTTCGAGAACCTGATCGTAATCGACCGGGACGTACTCACGTGGACCATCCGCGAGGCTCACTTTCGGTGGGCTGCAACCTGTCCCGAGCCCCACTGCCGAGAGCGTTCCGAGCGTCACTGCACCAACGAGAGCGAGGTTCGACAACTGATGGGTCAGCTTCATGGCAGCTTCACGCGGGTGGTTCCGAGGAACGCGTCATCCACTTTTTGCACCTCGGCGGCGAACGGTCGATAGGCTTCGACCGAAACCGTGCCGGTCGAGATCGACAATGTCAGCTCTTCGTCCATCACGTTGCCGTTGACCGTGGCTTTTCGTGACGCCTCCAGGCGCTCGTGTTTCACGTTGACTGACGGAGGCTGCGTGATCGTCGCCCCTTGGGGCAGCTCGATGTGCCTGCGAATTCTGTACTGAAATGCGTTGTCGATAGCGAGCGCACTATCGCGTGCGGCTTGTGTTGTGAGCCGCGCGGCGATGGTGCTGACTGCGGGCCTGGGGAAGAACGCGTGAAGCGGCTCCACGCCTGGAAGCACCCAAGACTTTCCCTCGCGTTGTGCGAACGACGGCACACTGATCTCGGCACGGAGCTGGATTTGCCAAGACCCCTCTGAAGACGAGAGAGATACATCGTCGACCGTGGCCCACGGCATCCAGCCCAACACAACCGCGCGCAACATCTCGCGTCGATCGGCTCCAACAACGCGCTCGAGCGCTTCCGCTAGTTGTTGAGCGGGGCGACCTCGTTGCGTTGCAGTGAGCGTACCCTTGGCGTTTCCGTTGGCGTCGACGACGAGCTTGATCTCCGCTTCGTCTGCCGAATCGCCACTGCTCGCACCTTGCACCGGAATGATCTCTCCGTTCGCGCGGATCGCGACACGCCCCCTTAGCTCGGGGCTCACCCTGCCTAGAGGCAACGGAGGGCCAGAGACATCGGCGTCAATCCACACGTCACCTCCTTCGGCAGCGGGCAGATGTACGACGAGCAGGGGATGCTCGAAACGCCCTGGTCGAGCAGGGTACGCAGGGTCTGCAGAGAACGGCTCTCGCTCGGCCACGACGATCTCGCTGTCGATGCCGAGCTCACGAAGCACACGATAGAGCGGCCAAGTGCGCGTGCCTTGTCCGATCTCGAGGATGTGTCGAGCAGTGACCGCTTGAGAGCCCGCCAAGAAGGTTGCGCCCACGTCGCTCAGCAAGCCGCCATTCGCGACTTTGATGGTCTTGCCGATCTCGCCGAGCACTTTCTCGACGGTGGCTTTGTTCACGGCAGCACCTTCGCCTGCCGCGTTTTTCGCCCACCGAGTGACGTACGGGTCTTTGTCATCCAGCGCTCGAAGTGTCTCTGCAATGTGGCGCGCCACCTGGTTCCACGAGTACGTACCGAAGCTCAAAGAGACGTCTCGATCCATTCGTGCGAGGCCATCTTCGATGCGTCGGGGCAGTGCGTTCTTGAGCTCGAAACGAACGATGTGAGTGTCACCGTCATCGCTCTCTTGTGGCTTGCCCAAGAGTGCATGCGCGTGTCGTGCGAACTCGATTTTTTTCGGGTAACGAATCTCGAGCGACGCACGCGCTACGCCTGTTCGTTCGGGCAGCAGATCGGGCGTATCCACCACGATCTGACCGGCGCGATTCGGCAGTGCCCAGCCCTCGACGATTTGCTCGACGGTGTCTCCTGGTTCGAGCTGCGACAAGTCTGCATGGCCCTGCGCTGCGTTGGCGGGGCGAAACGGCTCGAGATCGCGGCCGTTCTTCTTGTGAACGATTCGTCGAACGACTCGGCGCACGTCACGACCGATGAGACCTGCAGAGGTGCCGCCAATGCCCGATTCGACATCGGTGGTGCCCATCACGCGTCGGATGTCGTGCGTGATGATGTGCATCATCCCATCGGCCTCGATGTCGTACTTCTCATCGTGGAGCAGTACGAGCGTTGCGGCCGAGCTTTGCTCCTCAGCGCGCTTTCGATCCTCAGCCACGATGGCCGCGCCCTTGGCCTCCATCGCGCGGATCACGTCGTCGCCGAGCAGACCTCGCAGTGGCGGAATCGCCGTCGGTGTATCGCGCGTGCTCAGGCGATCTCGATTGATGCGTTTGCGCACCTCATCGGGAGCGCTCGTGGCCACGAGACCCAAGAACGACATCGTTCGTTGGCCTGGCGCCAAGGCGTCGTACACCGAGAGAAACCTAGGAATGTCTCCCTCGGTCATACGCTGCCGAAGCTCGGTGGTCAGCAGCGCGCGCTGCGAGCCACGAAGGGCGCGAAGTCGAGCAAGCTCGGTGTCGAACCCTGCGTGATCTCCTCTTTGCGCTTTGATCTGAAGGCATCCGAGCGACTGCCGATCTCGGCTGGGAGTTTCGCACAAGAGCGATTCCGCTTCCTTGCCGATTCGTGGGATCACCTTCGCATCGAGAGCATCGACCATGTAGGCGCCGTCGAGCTTCTTCCGCGTTTCGGCAAGCTCGGCTCGTGCGACGTCGGTGATGTTCGCTTCGGCCGCCGTGCCCGCTGCGAACGCGTGAACGAGCGGGTTCAGCGAGGGCTCTCGTGCCGTCGCCGCGAGTAGATCGCGCAGTGCTTCGGCGCGACCCTCCACGAAGCTCTTTCGCGCTCCAGAAAGCACCGCTTGGCCGATCAGCGCTTCCCATGATGTGGGCCACCCAGCGACGGCTCGTTCGAATGAGGCACGCATACGTTCGATGCGCTTCACCTCGGGCACATCGTCGGCGAGGTAAACGGTGCGAGCATAAAGCAGCGCCGTGAGGGGCGACGCGTTGCTCTGACGAGCTGCGTCTTCGAGCAAGCGACTCGCGGTACGCGTGTCGTTCAAGCAAGCGAGCGCGGCAGAGAACAGCTCGAGCCCTTCTCGTTGTACGGGCGCGAGCTCAACGGGGCCCGCTCGACCTGCGACCAAGTTTGCCGTGGTGCCTGGAGCGGGCACTGACGTCGCCACGGGGTCGCCATGCTCGTCGAGCACGCGAAGCGTGACGCGTGAGCCGTCATCGTTGGCTCCAACGCGTGCGACGATGCGCACTTTGCCCGCTCCGACATCAGCGGTACCGATGCGTACCACTGCTCCGCCACCGAGTGAGAAGGGTCGTGTCACGGCTACCTTGCCGCCCACGACGACTGCCGCAGCGCTGGTGGATTGCAGGAGCAACGTCAGCTTGGTCGGCTTGGTCAACTCGACATCGGCAACGAGCGCGTAGAGACCTGGCTGCGCGTTGATATCCACCACGTCGAGCACGCCGTCATCGGCTTCGAGCGCGACGGGCTTCACACTCGTGCTGAAGGGCGCGATGCCTGCATAACTCTCGCGAAATGGCGCCGCTGGGTCTTCGACCGCTGTAGCGTTCTCGACGCCTCGTAGCGACAATCCATCGAAAATTGGGCCCACGCCCGCGGCGCATGTGACCAGACCGTTTCGAACGCCACAGTCAGCCGCTTGCGCGTCGCCGCGATACTTCGCGAGGTCGAGCAACGCTTGGGCAAGGATGGCCCGAGCATAGGGGGCACCTTTGCCCGTCGCGTGTAGCGCGCTCAGCTTGTTCGAGATCTGCTCTGCAGCGCCGGGGCTTCGGTACGCGATCGCGTGAAGTGGAGCGATTCGTTCGACGCCAACCACCGTTCGCCAGACCAATGCGTCGAGGCCTGCCAACACCGCAGGGCCGCCGATTTCTCCGGCTTCGAGGCCACTCTGCACGAGCTTCAGATACGCGTCGATCGCGTCGCTGTTCGATGCGGTTTGCTCTGCTTCTGCCGCCTTTGCGAACGCTTGCGCGTAAGGGGCGATCGCTGCGGGTGGAACCTGCGGTTGTGACCCTCGCGTTGTGCACGCCGTCGCGCTCAACGCCAAGGACAACAACAACGCTCGATGGAGCCGGCTCATGGGCGGCTACGATACATCGCGTCGCGATGATCGGGCGTACGATCGCACGTGGCGAATCACTTCAATGTGCCCGACGAGCCGGGCGTCCACGATCCTGCAGGAGGCGCAGACGGTGGCACTCGAAAATCAGCGGCATCAAGACCGTAACGCTTCATCCAGCGATGGATTTGCATTCGCTCTTTGCCGAGCACGCGAGCGACTGCTGTGACCACTCCTTGATGGGCGATCAGCAGCGCGCGAAGCTCGTCAGCCGTGGGGGCGGGCGCTCCCTTGTCGGGCGCTGGCCCTGCTGCGGGCAAGGGCGGAACAAGCTGCCCCGTGGGTTGTGATGGAGGCGCCTGGCCGTGCGCGGGCGTCGGTGGTCGAGCGTGTTCGCGTGAAGGAGCTGCCTGGGCTTTGCGGCCATAGCCAGCCATCGCTTCGTGGATCGCCTCGGGCAGGTGAGGAGTATCGAGCACCGGATCGGTCGCAAGAGCGAGAGCGCGCTTGATGCACGCTTCGAGCTCACGCACGTTGTACGGCCAGTCGTAGTGCAAGAGACCGAGCATGAAACTGAGCGAGATGGTGACGTCCGTACGACCGTTTCGCGCCAGAAAAGCCTTGGTAAGAAGGTACAGATCTTCTTTCCGTTCTCGCAGCGGAAGCAACGTCACCGAGTACTCTTGAAGTCGCGCGTACAGGTCTCCGCGGAACGTATTCTGCGAGATGGACGCACGCAGATCGCGATGCGTTGCACACACGATCCGCACATCGACCGGCTCGGTAGTTGTCGCACCGAGTGGCAACACCTCGCGCGATTGAAGCACGCGAAGTAGCTTCGCCTGAGCTTCGAGCGGCATGTCGCCAATCTCATCAAGGAACAGCGTTCCGCCGTGTGCTGAGCGAATGAGACCCGTGCGATCTCGGTCTGCTCCGGTGAACGCACCTTTGCGATAGCCAAAGAGCTCGCTTTCGAGCAACGGCGCCGGAATCGCCGCGCAGTTCACCGCGACGAATGCGCCTTTGCGATCCGAGAGGCGGTGGATTTCGCGAGCTGCGACTTCTTTGCCCGTGCCGCTCTCGCCTCGGAGAATCACGGACAACATCGTCGGTGAGATTCGCTCGAGCGCAGCGACCAGGCGATCCATCTGAGCGCCACCGAGCAGCATCGTCGCGTTGCGAGCTTGGCGTGCGGTGCCCGGTACCATCGTTCCGTCGAATCGATATCCGACGTACGTTTCGGCGTCGCTCTCGACGAACTTGAAGATCACATCACCAACGCGAATCTCACATCCCGTTTCGAGCTGCGCTTCGGTGATGAGCTGGCCGTCGACGAGCGTTCCGTTGCGGCTTCCGAGATCGGTGACCTTCCAGCGACCTCGACGGCCGGAAATCTGCACGTGTTTTCGCGAGATGGCTTGCCGATCGAGGCAAAGGTCAACCTCGGTAGCGTCGCGGCCGATGACGGTGTCTCCGCCCTTGAGAAGAAAAACTCCGGGAAGCTGTGTGCCTCCGCCAGCGTAGAGCGGAACCAGCCCAGCCGAGGACTCTGAGCCCTCATCTGGCTCAAAGACCTGCATTTGCGCGGTGGTGGCAGGGGTCTTGGGCATGCAAAAGTTCGGGGAACTGGTCCGTTTGAGCAGACCTCGGTACCGTTCACGACGTGATGATCGCAAGCGATTGCCGGGGTGGCCTTTCCATCCTGTCGGGCCTGGCGCTACTGAACCTGCTTCTAGCCGGTTGTCAGCAGCGGGTCGAGGCTCGCGAAAAGCCTCCCGCTCCGTTGGGCACTCTGCCCGCAGGATCTGCGGGAATCGCAAGCGGAAGCGCTTCCGCTCTACCCATCGCATCGCCCTCCGCGTCGACCCCCGCCTCGCTGGCTTCCGCCAGCGCAGCCCCATCGGCTAACTCGGCTGCCGATTCGGCGACCGCGAGCACGAGCTCGTCCGGGTTTTCTCCGGCGGGTGAGCCCCTGGGTATCGCGAGCTGCCCAGCAGGCGAGGTGTACATTCCGCCGACCGGCCCCAACGGATTTCAAATGGGCCGCAATGCTCGTGGACGGAAAGACACCGATCGCGCGCACAAGGTTGTCCTGACCAAGGGGTATTGTCTCGATGCGGCCGAGGTCACCGCCGGAGACTACGCCAAGTGCGTCGACGCCAAGGTCTGCAAAGAAGCCTGGAAGTTCGACCCTTGGTCGACCTCGGTCAAACACCCTGACTACCCCATCAACATGGTGTCTTGGGAGAAGGGCCGGAAGTACTGCGAATGGGTGGGCAAACGCTTCCACAGAGGCCGAATGGGAGTGGGCTGCGTAACCGGACCCGAAGCGACGAAATACCCTTGGGGCAACACCGAGCCTGACTGCACGTTTCTTGATTACACGCCAGGTGGTGCTCCGAAGAGCTCACCCGGCGGAGATCATGGTTGTCACGGAGGCGGGCCCTCCGCGATTAAGACCCACTCCTGCGGGCAATAAGGTTTGGCCTGGCGGCACGCTCTTCGATATGGGCGGCAACGTGTGGGAGTGGACGGAGGATTCGTATCAAGTCCAGACAACCGAGCCACAAGTGGACCCGCTGGTTCGCGCCGAAACCGCGGTGCACACCATCAAGGGCGGAGCATGGAATCGCCCTGCGTTGGCGGCACAAGGTGCATTCCGCGGCGGCGCGAACTTCAAGTACCAAGTGCCAGGGCTTGGATTCCGATGCGCGCGAGGTGCAGCTCACCCTACGCCGCCTCCTCGGCGTCGTTCGGATGGGTCGTACGATTGGTGACTGCGTAGTGACTTGGTGGTGAGCAGGAAGGTCGCCCGCGCGCAGAGCCGAGCTCTCGGTTGATGAGGCGCGAGCGTTTCGTGAAGAACGATGTTTGGCCTGCCTACGTGGCCAGCTCGTGCAGAGTGCGCGCGCATGCTCAAGCGCTTGCTGATCGGTGTCATCAAGGGGCTGCTGCTCGGGGGCCTCGCTTATGCGGGGCCTGCGTTTGGCCTTCACTGGGCGTTCTCGGGAGCGTTTCTCGCCTATGTGCTTGCGGTTGTTCTCGGAGCGATGACCGGGCTGATTGCGGGCAAGCCTATCTGGTCATCTGGCGCTGGAATCGAGGCGGGGCTCAAGTCGTTCTTCGGCATGGGCCTGGGTGCACTGGGGTTGTTCCTCGTTCACCGATTTCTTCCGCTCGATCCGCTGGTGAACATGATCCCGCAGCTCTCGTCGCAATCGCCTGCACCAGGTTACAACTTGCTCGCGTTGCCCATCGTCTCGACCCTCATCGCGATGCTCTACGAGATCGACAACACCCCCGAGCAAGACGATGGTTCCAAAGCGAAGGCCGCGAGCACTCCGAAGAAATTGAGTGGGGCTCGTATCGCCGATCTCGACACGCCGATCGATGATCTCGAAGAGCCCGTGGTCTCTGCCCGCAAGACCAACAAGCGTTGAATGAGCGAGCCTGAATCGCGCGGTATCCGGGCACTCCGTGCGTTGGTTGTTTTTCTCTCCGCGCTCGTTTGGTTGAGCTTCTCGGCGACGCTGGTCGACACCTCGATGGCGTTCGTCGTGCCTGCGCCGGTGCTGGCGCCACCGCTACCCGACTCGGTTCAAGACCGTGACGGAGTCGTGCACGTGCACGTGCAAGATCCAACGGGCCAGCCGCTGATCGAAGCGTCTGTCACTGCGTTCGCGATTCGTGATGGCCAGGCGTTTTTGGTTGGTTCGTTCGTGACCGACGCGAAGGGCAAGGCTGTGGTTCGTGGCATCCCACGCGGAGAGGTTTGGTTTCTCGCCGAAGCCCGCGGGCGCGCTCGCACCTCGGCGAAAGTACAGGTCGCTGACAAACCGCTCGCGATCAAGTTGAAGCTACGAACCGCGAGCTCGCTCGAGGTGCACGTGGTCGACGATCAGCGAGCTCCCGTTGCGAACGCGAAAGTCTCCATTCGCACGGGCGATCCGCTGCCGTTTATCGTCACGACCGACAACACTGGAATCGCCACCGCAACCCGACTTGGGCCATCGCCTTGGTCGCTCTCGGTCAGTGCGCCGGGCTACGAATCGACCACGCGTAACGCTGTGTCTGGAGCATCGACCGAGGTCACTCTTCGCAAGCTGGGCGCCTTCGATGTGCTGGTCGTCGATGCGCAAGGCAACGCGGTTCCTGATGCAACGGTGATGATCGCTGGGCCCGGTCTTTGGCCGGCAAGGCAAACCACCACTGGCAACGAAGGCCACGTGATGCTTCGGGGCCTCGCGTCTGGCGCGTACGATCTGGTGGCCTTTCACAATGACGACGCGAGCGTTCCGCTGGTTGGAATGTCGCTCCGTCGCGGAGAGGTCACCCCGCTGAAGATCGAGCTAGGCCCGGGACGTCGCGTCACCGTGAAGGTGGTCGATGGTCTCGAGCAAGATGCTGCGCCTGTATCGGGGGCGAGTGTTCTTCTGGTCGAATCAGGGGTGTCCTCGTTTCCGCGCGAGGCGCTCACGCTGGGCGATGGCACCGCGACGCTTGGGCCCATCTCGATGAAGTCGGCGACGGTTTCCGCGCGCGCGGACGGATTTGTTCCCCGCACGGCGATGGCGGTTCCTCCGCCAGATGCAAACGCGCCATCGCCGCTGATCATCCCGCTCCTCAAAGGCGCGACGTTGTTGGGCGAGGTCGTCGATACTCGCGACTTCCCGGTAGCGAGTGCGAGCGTAGAGGTCGTGGGCACTGATTTTTCAGGAATGCCAGTCGACGCGGCCCCTGAGCGCTCGACGTTTCAAGCGATACATTTTGCGTTTGCTCTCCAAGGCCCCGCGCCGCTGATCCCTGCAGGAGAGCTGGGTGTGATGCCAGGGCCAATCCCCGGAATTCCCACCCTGGGCGGCGGGCTGACGGGGGCGAGCGTTGCATCGAGCGATCCTTGGATCACCGATACCACGGGGCATTTTCGCGCTGCGCCGGTGCCGCCGGGGCGACTACGCGCCCTCGTTCGACATCCGAGTTATGTCGAGGCGCTTTCCGAGGCCGTATCACTTGCGCCAGGTGCGGTGACGACGGTGAAGATCGTTCTCCACCCGGGCGGAATCCTGTCGGGTCGCGTGCTCGATACGCACGACATGCCTGTATGTGGTGCGCGAGTCGAGGTGGCGGCGGTTCACGGCACGATGGTCCGAAGCACGCTCACGCTCGAGGACGGCTCATTCTCGTTTGCAGCGATGCCCGGTGATGTGGTCGTGTCGCTGGCGCGAGCAGATTCGCCTGAGAATGTCGTTCTGCGAAAGGCTGTAGAAATCCCGGATGGCGAGCGACGCGAGGTCACACTGGTCATGCCCGAGCCTCGTGAGCCGGTGGTGGTGCGAGTTGTGGACGACCACGGTGCTCCCGTTGACGCCGCGGAGGTGTTGATGCTGTCGTTGACGAAGGAAGTCCCCCTTCGTACGACGCTATTTGCTCGCGCAGATGGTCAGGTGTCGTTCAACGATGCGGCGGGAATTCACGCTCGCATCGAGGTCACGTGCCCCGGGTTTGCGCCGGTGATCAAGACGTTCGAGAAGCTCGAACGAGAGGTCACTATTGCACTCAAACAAGGGGCTGTAATCACGGGCGAAATCAACTCGCGCGGCGGTTTGGTCAAGGGCGCAAAAGTGACGCTGTATTCGGGCGGATTGACGCGACACGCGACCTCTGAATCGGATGGCTCTTTCACCTTCAAAGACCTTGCTCCCGGTCGTGCGCGTCTGGTGGTTCGAGCGAAAGGGTTCGGGCGTCACGAGCTCGCGATCACGATTCCTGAGCGCGATACCCAGGGGCGAGTGACGCAGATCGAGCGAATTGATCTCGTTGACGCTGGGTCGATCGAAGGCGTGGTGGTGAACAAAGATGGCGACCCCGTGGTGGGGGCGCGTGTGGCACTCGACGCAGTTCCCGCGTTTTTGCCGGTGGGCGGCGTGCCTGTGGGCATCGCAGTTACCGATAGTCGGGGACGCTTTGTCCTGGATGACGTCGGTGAAGGAGATCACGTCGTGGTCGAGGCGTTTGCTCCCGGAGAAGGCCGGGGGGTTGCGCGAGACGTCGTGGTTCAAGCTCGCCGTGCAACCATCGACGTCAAGATTGTCCTCGATATCGAGACCTCGAAAGAGGAGCCTTCTTCCGCCGGAGGAGTCGCGATTACCCTTGAAGAGCGCAGCCCTGGTGTCGTCACGATTCGCTCTGTCGCCGAGGCCAGCGAGGCCGAACGCGCCGAGCTAATGCCAGGAGATGTAATCCTGTTGGTGGGTGAGGAGCGACCCAAATCCATCGAACAAGCGCGACGATTGTTGGCGGGCCCTGTGGGGGACGACGTGCTGCTCAAGGTACGCCGCGAGAGCGAGGATAAAACCATCCGTGTGGCTCGCGAAAAAATACGACGCTAACGGCGTATGGGGTGCTCACTGCGCCTTCTGAACCGAATTTCCACCCGACAAGGTTCGGGCCTTTTCAACAAGGGTGCGAAGCTCAGCGATTTGTCCCGACGCGATACCGCGTGATTTTTCCAACGAGTCGAGCTGAGCCAATACTTGCTCGTACGTGGCTTCGCCCCGAGCTGGTGACTTGCGAAGCATCATTCCAAGCTCGGCCACTGCCAAGGCCAACGTCAACGACGGGTCTTGTGGCTTATCGATGCCTGAATACGTGTACACTCGCTCTTGGCTCTGGGCGCCATCGGGCTCCTTATGACGGATTTTCACGGTCATCCACTCGTTCGTTGACGAGGCTGCGGGGGATGAAGAGACCGTCTGATATTTGAGCGGATCGACTCCCGGTGTGGCGACCAACGGTGTTTGGTTCTTGGGTACGATCTCGTACAAAGCGGTGACCTCGTGGCCTGAGCCCATGTCGCCAGCGTCTTTGTTGTCGTCCTTGAAATCCCGTGCTTCGAGGAGTCGATTCTCGTACCCAATCAGACGATATTGAGCGACCTTCTCAGGGTTGAATTCTACTTGGATCTTTACGTCCTTCGCAACGGTAACCAACGTGCCGCCGGCTTGCTGGACCAATACCTTTCGTGCCTCGGCAATATTGTCCAGATAGGCGTAGTTCCCGTTTCCCTTGTCGGCGAGCATCTCCATTCGCTTGTCGTTCAGGTTTCCTTCTCCAACGCCCAGAACCGTGAGAAATACATTGCTCTTGCGCTCTGATTCGATGAGCGAGAGCAAATCCGATTCACTGGTTTGCCCCAGATTGAAATCGCCGTCGGTTGCCAAGATGACTCGATTGACGCCGCCGGTTTTGAAGCTCTTTCGCGCGGTTTGATAGGCGAGTTGGATGCCCGCCGAGCCATTGGTGCCGCCAGACGCGTGAAGCTCATTGATCGCCGCACGAATCTCGCCTTTCTTGTCACCCGAGGTCGGCGGTAGCGCTACGCCGCTGCTCCCCGCATAGGTGACAATCGAAACTGTGTCCTGCTCGTTGAGTTGGTCCACGAGCATCCGCATGGCTCGTTGAACGAGAGGCAGTCTATTGGGCGGCATCATCGAGCCCGATACGTCCAATAGAAATACCAGATTACGAGGGCCAACTTGGCTTGGAGCAAGCTCTTTGGCTTTCACAGCGAGCCGGACGATCTTGTGTGAGCTTGTCCAGGGGGCCTGTGTCGAGTCAATCGTGACCCCCACTCCACTGTCATTGGGTGTCGAATAACCATACTGAAAATAATTGATCATTTCTTCGATTCGCACGGCATCCGGGGGCGGCAGCCGATTCTCCTGTAGCAGCATGCGCCGCACCAACGTATAGGATGCCGTATCGACATCGACTGAAAATGTCGACAGAGGTGCTGATTTCACATCCTGGAACGGGTTGTCCTCGCGATGGGCGAATTCTTCTCGAGACTCCGCGCGATTCATTGCGCTTCCGCCCTGGGATGGAGCGATGGCTGCCAATTTGTAGCCGTTGTATCGAGATGAATAGCCCCCACAACCGCCCAATAGGACGAGCGAGAACAAGAACGAAGCGATCGTGCGAGTTTTCGAGCTGATCATGCTGACCATCCTGACCATCCTGTCGTTGCATCCCTAACGACAGATCGATGGCCTCACTTACACCCCGACGCAGACGAAGCCATGATCTTGTGGATCATGGGTGTTCGCCAGGATCGCCCCCTTTCGTTCATTCGAAGGCCAATCTGCCGTGTTTTCGCTTGGCTCGGCTTGTGCTCTTGCGGGCGAGCATGAGCTCCATTCTGCGCTGGGTCGCCCCCGTATGTGCTGTGCTTCTGTTGGGTGCTTGTTCATCAGATTCGGACGATTCAAGTGGAGCGAGTGGAGCTTCAGGCTCTTCTGGAAGTGCGGGCGTTTCGGGCTCGGGTGGAAGCTCGGGTAGTGCTGGCTCGGCAGGTAGCAACGGGAGCGCTGGCTCTTCCGGGAGCGCAGGTGACGCCGGAGCGGGCGGGGTGGGCGGAGCAGGCGCATCGGGCTCGGCAGGGGCGTCCGGAAGCGCGGGGACAAACGGAACGGGTGGAGCCGCCGGAGCTGGCGCTAGCGCAGGAACTGGTGGTTCAGCAGGGAGCAGTGGGGCATCAGGCTCTGCGGGAAGCTCGGGAAGCGCTGGTTCCGCTGGTTCCGCTGGTTCATCGTCGGGTGGTGGCTTCGCGGAAATCGTGTCCTCGAGTATCTGGGACGAGATGTTCCCCAACCGAAATGCGCTCTTTACTTACGACTCAATCGTGGCGGCCTCACAGCATTATCCGGCCTTCTGTAACGAGGGCAGCCTCGATGACAGGAAGCGGGATGCAGCCGCGTTCCTTGCCAATATTGGACACGAAACGACAGGTGGGTGGCCTACAGCTCCAGGTGGAGCACAGGCATGGGGGCTTTATTTTACGCAGGAAGTAGGCTGTGAGAATGGCGCTTGTACGGGATATTGTGACCCGAGCAATGTCCAGTACCCGTGTGCACCGGGCAAGACCTACCATGGTCGTGGGCCAATCCAGCTCTCGTGGAACTACAACTACGGAGCGGTGGGCGCCGAGCTTGGAATCGACCTGTTGAATAACCCCGATCTTGTGGCGACAGATGGCGACATTTCGTTTCGCACTGCTGTGTGGTTTTGGATGACGCCGCAGTCGCCCAAACCTGCTGCGCACGATGTCATGTCTGGAAACTGGACTCCAACGGCCTCGGATCAGGCAGCAGGGCGTCTTCCGGGCTTTGGGATGACGATCAATATCGTGAATGGCGGAATCGAATGCGGGTATTCCACCCGCACAAGTCACCGACCGAGTGGCGTTCTACCAGCGTTTTACCCAGATCTTGGGGGTAACGCCGGGTGACAATCTGACCTGCGAAAACATGCAACACTATTGAGCCGACACGACGTTTGTGCTCGATTTAGAGCTAATCGCCACCTGTTCGCTGCGTGCTACACCTGGCAGCGATGAGCGACGGCGGCGATAAAAAACACGATGGGGCAGCACACACGGGCCCGGACCATTCGGCTCCGTACCCGATGAGCAGGTTGGCTCCGTCGTTTGGGCTGGTGGACATGGCCCGCGAGATTGAAGAGGCTGACACGATGTTGAGTGCCGTGGCGGGTGGCCGGCTCGAAACGTTGGCCGCTCAGATCCGAGCATTGCAAGAAGAGGCCAAACGTGTGCTCGAGCAAGCACAGCGTGATTCGATCTTGCACCGTGCCGAGTGCAGGTTCCGGAAGACTCCGGCGCCATTTATCACCTCTACAAGCGAGACAATGGTACTCATTATTTTTCGATGCTGTCACCCGAGGAATGGGGCGCGCGATGCCCTCATACATTTGCCGGCTCGTATCGACTCGAAGTCGATATGTCGTGGACACCAGCCAGCGAAACAGCGCCCGCCACCACTGCGATGGTCAAGGCGCTGCTCTCGGGAAAATAAGAGCGGAGGGGTAATCGAGAAAGCGCTCGTCGGCACTCGGCGGCCGAGGTCAGCGTCTCGATTTTCTCTGCCCAACCCAGGCGAACCAATCCGTTGCCGTTCCACTTGAGCACGGCGTTGCTTGGGAAGGACGCGCGTACAGAGCCAGCGCCCGAGGTGAAGTTGGCGAGCACGATGGCTTCGTCGGCGCCGTCGCCGTCGACATCCATGAAGGTCACGGCCGGAATACTATCGGCGACGTAGAGCGGCTCGCCCAGCGCCAGGCTCGAATATCCCTTGCCGTTGGCCACGACGATGCCGTGGTACTGATCGTTCTGGCGGTACACCGTGAATACCGAGTCGGCGGTGGGGCCAAACGGGCCTGGAACACCTGGTGCGACACCACCGAGCCCACCTTGAGTCGCGGCCCAAGAATTGGGTCGAACTCGTTTTCAGAAAGGGTTTTGTAGTTCCCTGAAGAGGGCGGCGGGGTGGGCTTGTCGCTGTCGTCCGTTTTGCTCAGGATGTCGTGGTGCATCCACCCTTCGCCGCCGCCGTGCGATGTCCATTTCACGTGCGACCAATATCCGTCATCGCCCTTGGTTTTCTCGAGGATGGTGACGACAGTTCCGTTTTCGAGTGAGGTAACTTTGCCGTAGTTTTGCCCCGGACCTGTTCGTACCGTCCCTTGCAGCGGCTTGCCGTTGGGGCCCATGGTTCGAACATCGACAACGGCCTCGGTTGTCGTCTCGGTGTTGCTCAGCGATGCCCCGACCTTGCCAAGCTTCTTACAGCATCCCGAGCTCACGAATGAAACACTGGCGATGATGCCAATAACACCCAAGGTGTGCGCACCTTGTGCAATCTTTTGAGACCAGCTCATACGTACCTCCGAATCGGGCGTTCGCCCGTAGTGTTTGATGGGTTCGATTCGAGGGTGTTGGGTGGCCGAGATTGTGCCGAAAAGTGCGCACGGAACGCAGCTTCCGAAAACCCTACGAAAAGCTAACTCGAAAGAAACAGCTCAAGGGCGATCGCCTGCGAATTTGCCGTTCGGCAAGCATGCAGAGCAAGCGGCGCTTCTACTCCTGGTGAGAGAGGTTCCTCCCCCTCAATTTCGATATATCCCATGTTCGCGGTTTTCGGGCGGTTCATTTCTCTCGGCGGGCGTGATTACATCGCCTCACCTCGGCTCTGCCTTTGCGACTCGCCCACACTGAATGACAGCGTGGTTTCGGCGCCTTGGCATCCATCAAGTCGTGGGCGGATCCGAAAAAACGGGGTGGGGTCTTGAAATGTTGTAAAATGAACGTAAGATTCACTGTTGAAGATGGCGCAGACGCTCAAAGAAGAGGTCAAGCAAAACATCCTGCGCGCTGCAGAGCGCGAGTTTGCCGAAGCCGGGTACGAGCGAGCGACGATGAGTGGAATCGCTCGGCGCGCAGAAATCTCGACGGGTAACATCTATCGATATTTCGAGGACAAAGACACGCTGTTCTACTCGGTGCTGCCAGAAGAGTTTCCGAAACGATTTCTCTCTTTGGTCAAGAAACGAGTTGAATCGTTGATTCTCGCGCCCAATCTTCTCGCACTCGACCCCCATGCTCGCCAGGACGCGGAAGCGTTGTTGTCGTTCTGGGTCGAGCACCGACTCAAGGTGATCACGCTTCTCGATCGCGCCGAGGGCTCTCGTTATTCGACGTTTGCTCAGCAATTCGTCGATGTGATGTTGAAGCCGACCCTCGCATCACTCGAACAACAAATGGGCTCGTCGACCTTGAGCCCCGTCGCCCGTTCACTGCTCGAGCAACTGTTCAAAAATACGGTGCGAACCATCGTGAGTATCCTCGAAGCTCACGACCAGGAATCGGATATTCGTATCGCGTTTGCTGGATTTTGGAGTTATCAACTCGCCGGCCTTGCTGGCTTCAGAACATGGGTGTGCTCATGACCGAGCTATTGTTTTCTCACGACGCCGTTGGGCTCTCCGAGCTCGTTCGCAGAAAAGAAGTATCGCCGCTCGAGCTGGTTGATGCTGCGATCTCTAGGATCGAAACCATTGATTCATCCATTCATGCCGTATGCGGGCGAGCTTTCGAGCAAGCACGCCTACAAGCGCAAGCCTTTGTTGTAGACACGCAAGGCTCCCCATTTGCTGGCGTGCCATTCCTTGTAAAAGACGTGCTCAGTTACCCCGGGTTGCCCCTCTCGATGGGCTCGCGACTCTTTCAAGGAAACATGGCCAGTCTCTCGTCACCGTATGTCGAGCGACTCAAGTCGTCAGGGTTGATCCCCCTCGGGACAACCACGTCATCGGAGTTTGGCCTGCTGGGTAGTACAGAAACGCTCGCGCATGGGCCGACCTATAATCCATGGGATCTGTCCAAGTCAGCGACTGGTTCTTCCGGAGGAGCTGCAGCCGCCGTCGCTGCTCGATTGACGCCGATCGCTCATGCAAGTGATGGCGGTGGATCCATCCGCATTCCAGCATCTGCCTGCGGCGTATTTGGCTTCAAGCCGAGTCGCGGCAGGCAACTCCCGGCGGGGCCAGGTTTTGCCTATGATCTCGTGGTCGAGCATGCGGTGAGTCGATCCGTTCGAGACAGCGCCCACCTGCTTTCCTGGACAGCGAACAACGACGCAAAGCATCTACCTCCGTTGGGTCTCGTTTCTTCGCCCCTTCGCCGACGTTTGCGCATCGGATTTTACTCGAAGACACTTCTTGGGCAGCATGCCTCGGAGGATAGTCTCGACGTGCTCAAGAAAACAATCGCGCTCTGTGAATCGCTGGGTCATGAGCTTGTCGAAACCAGTCTTCCGGATTTCGACGGAAGGCAGCTTGGCTCTTCATTCTTCGTGTGTGCAGGGGCGGCTCTTCGCCATGTGTCGAACATGATGCAAGGGATGCTAGGGCGTTCGATCGGAGAAGCCGATTTCGAGCCATTTACACTGGCGCTACTCGCTTGGTTCGACGGTCTACCCGAGGGCTCGCTTTCTCGTGCCAGCGCCTATTTCGATCAGGTGTCGAGCCAATTCAGGGCCTTCTTGTCGAATTTCGATGTCCTGCTGTGCCCAACGTTGCCAATCCCCACGCCGTCGATTGGTTTTCTCGACCCCAAAACGCCCTTCGAGGAAATCATGCGGCGAACCGAGTCTCTCGCAGGGTTTACTCCCATTCACAATATTGCTGGGGTGCCCGCCATGAGCGTTCCGCTGTTTTCGACAGGCGCCGGGCTACCGTTGGGGTCGCATTTTGCCGCCAATCTGGGTGACGACTCGCTTCTACTCGAGCTTGCGTACCAGCTCGAACAAGCAGCGCCCTGGGCAAGCCGCTCGCCTGCCATTGCAGGCTCACCAGGGTAGCTCCGTAGGGTGTGCCAACCTTGCTCGTGATGTGCCAAGAGCGACATCCGCCGCTTTTCTTGCGTAAGGATCGATCCTCCAGAAATCGCAGGTTGTGTGACCAACAGCGGGATTTTTTCCACCGCTTATTCTTGGCACATTCGATGCTCTACTCATGGGGATGATTTCCCCGACATCGATGCGAGAGATTCTTGGCTCGTTTGTGCTCGCGTTCCCTCTCCTCCTTGGCGCAAGCTCTGCGTGCTCGAGTGACACTACGGATGGGGCAGCAGGCTCGTCGGGTAGCGGGGGGAATGCGGGCACCTCAGGCTCATCGGGCACGGGCGGGACCGCTGGGTCTTCCGGCTCCAGCGGATCGTCGGGTACGGGGGGGACGGGCGGAACGGCAGGCTCGGCATGTGATGGCACCTGTCGTTCGAATCTGGATTGTGCTGAGCTCCAATATTGTGTGACCTCTACCTTGAGCACAGAGCCAGCGTGTACGGGTCTTGGCTTCTGTCAGGGCGCGGGGGGCGACGCGGGCTGTGAATCCGACGTGCCGTGCTCAGAAGGCACGATGTGTACTCGAATGACAGGCGGAAATTGCGCCTGTGCTGACGATGGACACATGCATTGTAGCTCTGAATACGGCGAGGCGATCGCATGCCCTGCTCTCGAGCCCAACAACGGTGACCCGTGTATCCACGACGGATTGCGTTGTTATTACCCAGCCTGCTCGGCCGACATCGTCGATGAAATTAGCTGTGGCTCAGGCTCGTGGTCGGGGCGCCCTGCTTCGTGTCCCTCGGATTCGCCTCGGGGATGCCCAACCGCTGTGCCCACCGCGGGAGAGAGCTGCTCGAAAGATGGGCTTACCTGCGAATACAGCTCGACCGCGCTGTACCCCTTGGATTCTGGCTTGGCTCATGCGGTGTGTATTTCGGGAGCATGGGATATTTCGCGCGATGTCGTGGTGAACCCGCCATCGCCCAGCTTGTCGTGCGATCCATCAGGCGCGTGGTCATTGTCGTATGCGAATGTGCCCGCGGATTCATGGTGTGATTTCCCCGGAGGCCGAACGATCACGATTACTCCAGTTGGCAACAGCCACTATTGGAATGTGGATTCAGATCACCCGAATGTGGCTTCGGCGCTGATTTCTCCGACCGGGTGTTTGCTGACGTTGTTGCTTACACAAGACACCAGCAACCCCAGCGAAACCTATCACCACGAAGAGCAGATCACGATCGACTTTTCGAGCACTCCAGCGACGGTTTCGCTCAAGTACACATTGCAAGGGGGCAGTAATTGTTCGATTGAAGGCGCGCCGACGATTTCGTCTGTCTTGTGACCTCGACATTTCTTCATCCAGATCGTTGCGGCAGATCGCGTCTTTGGCGCTAGCGTCGCGCGCATGTGGTCATCCACCAACGGTTGGAACGAGTCGTCGATCCCAGATCAAACGGGCAAGGTCGTCATTGTGACGGGCGGAAACAGCGGCATTGGTTGGCAAGCGGCTCGTGCGCTTGCTGATCACGGCGCGACAGTGGTGCTTGCTTGCCGAAGTGCCGCTCGTGGGGCTGAAGCCGCCGACAAGCTCAAAGCGTTTGTACCTGATGCGAAGGTCGATGTTCAACCCCTCGATCTCGCCAGTCTGGCGTCGGTTCGAGCGTTCGCTGAGTCGTTTTTGCGCAGCTATGAGCGTCTCGATGTTCTGTGTAACAACGCGGGCGTGATGGCGATCCCAAGGCAGACGACCGCCGAGGGCTTCGAAATGCAACTGGGCACCAATCATCTTGGGCATTTTGCGCTCACCGGTCTTCTGTTCGAATCACTGAAGAAGACCGAGCATTCGCGCGTGGTGAACGTGAGCAGCCTCGCTCATGGGATGGGACGGATGAGCTGGGATGATCTCCAAGGTGAGCGCTCGTATTCGAAGTGGCCCGCCTACGGACAGAGCAAGCTCGCCAACCTGCTCTTCACGTACGAGCTTCAGCGTCGCGTCTCCGCGAAGAAAATCGATGTGGCAGCGATCGCGTGTCATCCGGGTTATGCAGCGACGAACCTACAGTTCGTGGGGCCGAGGCAAGAAGGCTCGAAGTTGATGGAGAAGCTCTCGCGCTGGGCAAACAACAACGTCGCTCAGAGTGCAGAGATGGGTGCACTGCCCACCCTGTTCGCCGCGGTTTCGAACGGAGCCCGCGGCGGTGATTTTATCGGCCCATCGGGGTTCAACGCACTCTGGGGCCCGCCCGTGATTGTCGAGCCTCGTCCTCATGCTCGGAACGCCGACGACGCGCGAAAGCTCTGGGAGGTCTCGGTCGAGCTCACCAACGTCGACTTCGGCGGTCTGTGAGCCGCTGTTGTCGCGATTCGACACTGCGCCTGCGGTCGACTACGCAGCGTTGAGTTGATGCTGCAGCAGGGCAACAACGAGAGTCTCGGCATCCGACGGCGCGTGCTCTCCGCGACACCGAGCAAGCGCCACATCAACGATGGCTGCCTCGTCGCGGCTCAACCAGAGCGAGCGACGAAATCGCAGCGTGGGGAGCTCATATTCAACGGCACGTGCCCCGCATTCGTCATGTTCCCAGCGCAGAATGATCGCTCGCGACCGATCGCGAAGGTGCGCGATCAGTTCACGAAGCTCGCTCGCTCGTCGACGAATGCCCCGAAGCTCAGGCTTTCGGTAGAGCTCGAAGAAACGGTTCCGAGGCAGCGACCCCGGCACGAGCACGAGTGCGGCAAGCACAGCGGTCGCGTCGGGGATCGAGCTCATGCATCACCACCCGCGTTGCGGTTGGGGCGGTCGACGGCGAAGCCTTCACGCTCGAGCAGGTCGGCCTGGTGACTGGCGCGAAGCGCTGAGATGAACTCGTCGATTTCGCCGCCCATCACCCGATCGAGCTTGTGACTCGTGAGGCCAATGCGGTGATCGGTCACACGGTTTTGCGGGAAGTTATACGTTCGGATTTTCGCCGATCGCTCGGCTGTCCCCGCCATGCTGCGGCGCTCTGCTGATTCGGCCGCTTCGCGCTTCTCTCGTTCGATTTCGAGCAGTCGACTGCGAAGGATCTTCATCGCCTTCGACTTGTTTTTTAGCTGAGAGCGCTCGTCCTGGCACTTGACGATGATGCCCGTTGGCTTGTGCTGAATCTGTACGGCGCTGTTCGTCGTGTTGACGCCCTGACCGCCAGGGCCGCCGCTCGCCGCGATGTTGATTTCGAGGTCTTTCTCGTCGATGTACACGTCATCGAGCTCGTCGGCTTCGGGCATCACCACCACCGACGCTGTCGACGTGTGTATTCGGCCTTGTGCTTCGGTGGCTGGTACGCGCTGCACTCGATGTACGCCGCCTTCGAAGCGCAATTGCGAGAACACCTGATTGCCTGATACGAGGGCGATGACCTCTTTGTAACCGCCGACCGAGTTGGTCGACTCGCTGAGCAGCTCGACCTTCCATCGCTGCGTCTCGGCAAATCGGCAATACATCTTGAAAAGGTCGGCCGCGAACAGCGCTGCTTCGTCGCCTCCTTCGCCAGCACGAACTTCGAGGATGATGTTGCGCTGGTCGCGAGGGTCTACAGGCAGCAACAGAAGCTGGATGTCTTTTTCGAGCTGGGTCAGCTCTGTCTGCAGACGCGGTATCTCTTCGGATGCGAGCTCGCGTAGCTCTGGGTCTTGCAGCGCTTCTTCACTTTCACGCAGCTCGCGCTCGACCTTTCGCAAGCGATCGAACGCCGTCATCAATGGTTCAAGGCGCGCGCGTTCTTCACCGAGCGAACGCGAGCGCTTGGCGTCAGACGCGACCTCGGGCGTGTAAAGCAAGTGCTCTACTTCGCGATAACGACGGGCCAGAGACTCGAGCTTATCGATGGGCAGCAAGGAATATCACTCAGCAGCGGCCGGGGGGCCCCAGCCTTCAGAGAAGTCTTCGTACGAAGCGAACGAGGCTTCTGTCACGCCCGACGATGCAACGGCGGGGTTCGCCTCTCGAGCAAGGGTGGCACGCAACGAAGCAAGAGCCACCTCGAGCTGATCGTCATCGGGCTCGATGGTCGTGATCTTCTGCACCAAGAAGCCTGGCCACAACAACACGCGAAGCGGGCCCGTGGTGCAGTAGCGAGCAAACACCCGCTGGATCTCGAACGTCACCGCCGCGAGCACTGGCAAGAACGGCACCTTCATTGCGAACAGAGCGACGTTTTCGATGACCTTGTTTTTCCAGCCATCGGTGACCTGAATCGCTGGCAGGAATGTCCCCAAGAGCGAGAACATCACCACACTCACCAACGCAACCATCACCAAGAACGTGGTGCCGCAGCGTGGATGGAGCGTCGTCTTCGCTCGTGCATGCTCGACATCGAGAGCCTCTTCGGCCTCGTAGGTCGAAATCGATTTGTGCTCGGCGCCGTGATACTGGAACACCCTTCGGATCTCCGGGATTTGTCGGATCAACGACAGGTATCCGATCACGATGCAGAGCTTCATCACGCCCGTGATCGCCTGGAAGGCCGGGTCGCGAATATCGAGATTCAACTTGAAGACTTGATTGGCGAGATTGGCGCCCGCCTGAGGAAGCGCGACGAACAATCCGAGCGCAAACACCATCATCAAGATCGAAGAGCCACTGTCTTTCTTCGCGGGCGCAGGTGGCGCGGCTGCGGGCTTGTCGAGCTGATCATCGGGGGTGCTCGCCAGCGCGATGATGGGCAGCGACAGCGCGCTCAGCATCGAGGTCACGCCCGTGCTCTTCTTCGCTGCTGCCTCTCGCTCTTCGGCTTCGAGATCGGCTTCGAAGAGACCTGCGGAGTACTTGAGCGCTTCTGAGCCCAACCTTAGCGACTCCACCAAGGTCACGACGCCGCGCACCAAAGGCAGCGCGCGGAACCCTTTGCGTTCATCCGCGACGGGGCGCTCTCGAACGGCGAGCTCTCCCGAGCGACGGCGACACACGATCGCAAATGAATGAGGAGAGCGCATCATCACACCCTCGAGCAGGGCTTGCCCGCCGATATAAGGGCGGGCCGGGGTGGTGGTGGGCGAGGCTTCAGGCATAGTCGCGCAGGGTAGCGCTCTTCAGTCTTTCGCCAAACGTTATGCGGTTCGTTTCTCGTACGGTTCAGCCTCTGAACTCAAAAAAATCGCTCACAACTTCTTGGCCCAAACCACCCGAATTCCGCAGTGGAATACGCATGTTGTTCCTCGTAGCAGCGGCATTGGTGGGGCTCTTCATGATGGACATCCAGGAATGGTTCGGGACGCGTGAGAAGCGCACCCGCGGGTTCCTGAGTGACTGATTTCGAGCGGTTCTAGCGGCTCTCCAAGCCGTTCTGAAAATTGGTGGCTGGCAGACAGACACGCTTCGTTTCAGTGTCTCGAAGCCATGGCACCGAAGAAGCCCGCTCCACCTTCCGCGTCATCGCCCAGCACGCCGTTTTATCGACCGTTCGAGGCTGCGGCGAAAGAGGCGTTGAAGAAAGTAAAAGAATCCGAAGAAGCCGCGCGTGCCGCAAAGGCCGCAAAGGCGACCTCGGGTGCAAAAAAAATGGTGCGCACGGCTCCTGCCGCATCGCGTGCCCCTGCTGCTTCGAGTCTACCGACTGAGAATGCGTCGTTCGCAGACCTCATGTTTGGTGTGACGCCGCTTCAGCGAGAGGGCGCGTCTCGAATTCCGGCGACGCAGACTGCGGTCAACGCCCCGTCTACGCCGAATATCTCACCGTCATCGTCGGATGAAGCCGTCCGTGCTCATTTGCGCCAACTCGTGGAGCAAGGGCCGAGTGAACGGTTCGAGATTATCGATGACGGTGCTCGCATTGCGGGTGCTCGCGCTGACATCGACAAGATGATCTTTCGACGTCTTCGTCGAGGAGAGTTCCCGATCGACGCACAGTGCGATCTCCACGGAATGAATGCGTCAGAAGCGCGAGCTCTTCTCGAGACCAGTGTTGCGAAACGTCGCGAGCTGCGAGACCGCGTTCTGTTGGTTGTGCATGGTCGCGGTCGTCACTCGCCACGTGGCGATGCCATTTTGCGAGGAGAGATCTCCGCGTGGCTAAGCCAAGGCCCAGCGAGCGTTCATGTTGACGCGTTTGCCACGGCGCGTGATGAAGACGGAGGAGAAGGCGCGACCTACGTGTTGCTTCGACGCTCGTGAATTCACTTCTATCGACATCATCGTTTCTCACTCGTTGTCTTGCTTCGCTATCGTCTCGTCACGCGCGTCGTTCGCCGCGAGCCCTTTCGGTGTCACTTGCGCTCACGCTCGCGACTACAGGCGCCGTTCTCTCGATCGCGTGCCAACCGACGAGCGCCAAGGCTCCGGTGGCATCCGCATCGGCGTCTTCCTCGGCTGAGCCTTCGACAGGGTGGGCAGGGCGCTGGGCGACCTTTCGCTCGAAGCGATTTGGTGTGGTGTTGCCGTTGCCCGACGGGCCCTCGTGGAAGATCGACGATCACAACACGCCTTGGTTGACCGCGACGCACGAGCCCACCAAGTCGTCCATCAAGCTTCGAATCCTGCTGGGTGACGAGCCGTTTACCTCACAGCGTTGTGAGGATCGTATTCGTCAGATCGAACCCACTCTGCCGAGTCGGTCTAACAAGGATGCGGTCGATCTAGGCGCGGTCGATGGACTCAGCGAGTGGGACGCAACCGCGTTTGCAGTCATCGCGCCGCACCCTGCGGACAAATCCAAAACGCTCGCTCGCTACCTGCTGACCGCGGCACACGTACGAAAGTGCATGGTGATATACGTGTCTACCGAAGCGAGTGGGCCAACCGCAGGGGCCGTATTGGGTGACCGCTTGGGTGACGTGGCGCAGGGCATCGTCGCGCGCCTCAAGCTCGACGCAGGTATCGAGACCGACCCGCCGCGACTGCCGCGTCCGCCCACCCCGTCGACCGGTACCCCGTAGGTACACGTTCGCGTCGACCTCGTCGACCCCTTCGCTTCGGGTCGACGTTGTCGTCGCAGTGACTTATTTGCTGCGCTTCTTGGCTGACGAGGTCGCCGTTTTGCGGGCCGCAGGTTGAGCCGTGCGCTTGGGTTTTGGTGTGGCGGCGGGGGCTTTCTTGGGCTTTGGCGGCGCGACCTTTGGGCTTGCGCTGGCGGGCTTCTCTCCGCTTGGTTCGTCCGCTTCAACAGGCGCGCTGGGCTTCTTCGCTGATGGCTTGGTTGTGCTTGCTGCGACTGGTTCTGTCGGCGGTGGTAGTGCCGCGACGGGGGCTGGTGTCTTGGGGCGCACGGGCGGCAGTGAAATGATCGCTGGCGCCGTGGTCGGTGGCGGTGGCGGTGGCGCGGGTGGAGGAAGTGGAAGGCCCACTTTTTCGCCCTGGGTGAGCTTGTTGAGCCCGACCAAGAACACCTCGAAGCTCTGCGAACGAACCGCGGGAGGGCGAATGACTCGCTCTTCGGCATAAAGCGTTTTCAGCAGCTTGCGAGCTTCAGGAAAATCTCCGCCCATGAATATTTTCGCGACGAACGACGAGCCTTTCGACCCCCAGTTTTTCGCGATCTCGACGGCTGCTTTCACGAGCTCGAAGCTACGAGTTTGATCCGTGAAACGATCGCCCGTCGTGTTCGGAGCCATGTCAGAGATGATCACGTCGTAAGGCGATTTCTCGGCAATCACCGTTCGATCGAGCTCGTAAATATTGGCCTGTACGAACGTGCAATTGGGTGGAAGCACCTGCGCAAGCGGCTGAAGATCCACCGCGAGAAGCACCCCTTTCGGACCAATCTTTTGCGATGCATACAGAGACCACGAGCCAGGCGCTGCTCCGAGATCGAGCACTCGAAACCCTGGCTTGAGAATGTGGGTCTTCCGATCGATCTCTTCGAGCTTGAACACGCTGCGCGCGGGGAAGCCCTTGGCCTTGGCTGCCTTCGTATAGGAATCAGCCCGCTTGTATCCACTCACGACGTCACCTCTCGCTCAATCGATCGCCACAACATTCGCTCTCCCGACGTCATCGGCGGGTTTCGATCCGCGGCGTACGGCAGCCGATGTGCCCTCGGCGTGCCCTTCGGATGCACCCGCAGGTATGCGCACAGAATCGCTCCCACTCGACCTTCGGTGCCCAAGAACAGCGCCATCAAATCAGGGCCGGACGCACGCCGTGGAATGGGACGAATGTGAGCTCGCCTGCCGTCCTTAAGCTGAACGAGCAGCCCTGCCACGAGGTGATCCACAGGGTCATCCCAAGGGTCAGGCCCTCCCGGTGCACCACGACCCAACCACTCTGCAACGGTGAGATCGGCGTGGTCGCTTGGAGCATCAACAGTCAGGCCATCTCGTGCCAATCTCTCGATGAGATCGCGCAGGCGCGTCGAGCCCGGGACACTTGCTGTCAGCGATTGGCCATCGATCACGATGCGATCGAGTGGCGGTTCTGCGGGCAGGTTGGGTGAGGTACGAATGTCGTCGTCTTCACTCGGTACGAGGTTGCCCGGGTTGAGAATGTGCGATGGATCAAACGCGCGCATCGTGGCTTTCAACACGTCGACGCCGTGTCCTAGCTCGAGGCCCATTCGTGCTGATTTGCTACGGCCTGCGCCGTGGTGATGAGAGAGCGTTCCGCCGGCTTCGATCGATGCAGTCATCGCGTCTCGCCACGCTCGATCGTACAGGGCACGGGCTTGCTTGTCGTCTCGCGCACTGCCCGCGAACGAGAAGTAGATGCTGCACCCATCGGGGTACGCGTGGGACAAATGCGCCATCACGAAGAGGTGTTTGCCCAGCGCGTGTCGAACGTGCTCGTGAAGGTGGGCGAGCTTCGACCAGGGGGCGGCAACCTCGAGCGTGTCTGCGAATCCTCCCGCCGCGAAGATCGGTGAGAGTCGATAGCTCACGCTGTAGCGGTGTTGCATCCACTTGCGCGCAGGGCCGTCGCCCATCGACACGCCTCCGAGCTCAGCGCAAATCCTCGCGCCACGTTCACTATCTTCACGCGGCGTTTCTCCGTGCCCTTCGTAGATCAACACGAGCGTCGAGCGACCAAGAACGTGCTCGCCCACCGCGTCGATGCTGGCGTTGAGCAAGCCCGGAAAGCGCAACGCTCGCATGAGCAACTTCATCTTCGCTTCGGAGCCACCAGCGCCAGGAGTCGACGACTCGCGTTTTTTTACGCTCCCCGATTTGGCCAAGAAGCTATCGAACGGGTCGTACAGGCGGCACACCGCGGGGCGTAGGCCGTTCTGGTAAAGGCGCTGCATGGCTGTCCAGCCTGCCGCCATCGTGGGGAACGAAAACGCTGTGAACACACGGGTCGTAGGCTCTGCGTGCAGGCGAAACTTGGTCGAGGTGATGATTCCCATCGTGCCTTCGCTGCCGACGATCAGCGGCACGAGATCGGGGCCGTTCACTCGGCGATGGATCTCGTGAACGTGCCCGCGGCCATCGACGAGCTCGAGTGAGGCGACCATATCCTCGACCTTGCCGTAACGACCCGAGCACTGGCCCGCTCCACGCGCAGCTACCCACCCGCCCGGGGTTGAGCACAGGATCGACGACGGAAAATGGCCGATTGTCCAACCCTTGGCCTGGAGTTGCTCCTCGAGCGTGATTCCGAGTGCGCCCGATTCGATATCTAGCGTCGGTGCTTGCGTATCGAGCGAGCGCCAACGGGTCATTCGTTTGAGATCGATGATCAGCGTTTTCGGATTCGGGAGCACTCCGCCACACACGCCAGAGCCCGCGCCGAACGGAACGATCGACACCCCTTCGTCGGCGCAGAATCGAACGAGCCCAGCGACCTGCTCCGTCGTGGTTGGCCACGCGATGGCGCCAGGTTGGGTCGCTGCCATGCCGCTTCCGTCGCGAACATCGAAATGTCGTCGAGGCCAGAAATCTCGTGCGTATGCCAACGTGTCGGTGGGGTTGGCGCTGGTGCGTATATCGGGCAGCGCTCGCGCGAGCAGAGGCGTGATGTCCATGAGAGCGCCCGGTTGTATCACGTCGTCGGCATGAACCTGGCGATACGTCGATCCGCTCGCGTCAGCGGCCAGGTGTACGACACCTCTTCGACGAGCTTTCGCGCCGAATGCGTGGGTGTATCGACCCTCGCAAGCAACACCAACACCTCTCCCTTTGGCGCAAGTTGATCGCCGAGTGCGAGCCACTCGGGAGGGTTCAGCGTGGCTCGAGAAACGGCAACATCGAAGGTCTCTTGTTTGGCTGCGATGTCTTCGCCTTTGCCTCGAACGATCTTGATATCGGTGCGACGCAACGTGCCGATCACGGTTCGAAGGAAGGTCACTCGTTTTTCAAGCGGCTCAACGAGCGTCATCGCAATGTCTGGTCGCAACAGCGCCAGACCCATCCCTGGTGCACCACAGCCTGTACCGACGTCGATCCAGCTCGAGCCTGCGGTTGCCATCGACGCGAGCCTCACCGCATCGGCGACCAGCAAATCGACCAGCTCCTGCGTGGTTCGTGCCGCCGTGAGATCGAGCTTTCGATTCCATTGCTCCACCAACGTGAGCCACGTGAGCAGGTTGGCCCGGGCGTTTGCGTCGATCAGCTCCGTTGGCGGCGACATCTCCGACAACAACTGATCGAGGCAAGGCGCGAGCTGGGCAGGATCCATCGACATGGTGCGCTGGTATTCTCCGTCTGCGTGCGATGCGCTACCTGTTGGCCCCTTCGGCCGTGTTCTCTGGCTGCCCGGCGAGGATGCCGAGACAACTCTTGATCGCCCGCGGCACGGATGGCAGAAGCGCCGGAGCATGGCTGGCTCGCTACCCAACGTCGAAGGCATCGACCTCTCCGTTCTTCAGGATCTCGTCACCAAGGTCGTGGGTTACGTCGGCCCTTCGAGTGTGTCGCCAATGCCTGGGGGCGCCTCGACTCGAAAGTTTTTTCGCGTCGAAATGAAGGGGAACGGCCCCTGTGCTGCCGTCGCGTTTTTCGTACCCGACGCCACTCGATCGGATGAGATCGACAAGACCGATGGACGTCGCCATGTCTGGCCATTCATCGAGGTACACGGCCTGCTTCGTGAGCGGAACGTCGCCGTGCCTGACATTCTCGTCGATGGCAGCGATCGTGGTTGGCTCATTGTCGAGGATCTCGGGGACGACACGCTTGCTGCCTATCTTGCTCGCAAGCCCGAGACCAAAGAGATCTGTTATCGCGTTGCTGTTACCGATCTGGCCAAAGCTCAGCGTTCGCTCGCGTCACTTCCCGAGGCGAGTGTGATTGGTCGGCGAGCATTCGATGAAGATCTTCTCGCGTGGGAGATTCATCACTTCCGCGAGTGGGCCCTCGAGGCGCGCGACATTCACCTGTCTGCTGCGGATCGCGAGATCTTCGACGGCGTTGCAACACGACTCGCTCGCCGCATCGCTTCGTGGTCGCGGGGTTTTGTGCATCGAGATTATCAAAGCCGAAACCTGATGGTGCGAGAGGTCAACGGAGCGCCGCAGCTTGTGTGGATCGACTTTCAGGACGCACTTCTTGGCCCTCGTGTGTATGACCTCGTCGCGTTGCTCAACGACAGTTATCAAACGTTCGATCGCGCGTTCGTGGAGGCTCGCCTCGATGACTTTGCCAACGAAGCCGGAATGAGCGCGAGTGACCGAGAGCTCTTGGGTCGCGAGTTCGATCTCGTCACCGTTCAACGAAAGCTGAAAGACGCGGGACGATTCATCTTTATCGATCGCCAGAAGGGAAACCCTGGATTTTTGCCCTTCGTTGAGCCCACGATTGCCAAGGCTCGCGCAAGCCTCGATCGTCTTCAGGATGACGAGGATATGCGTGCGCTCGCAGCCGTTCTTCAACGCGCTCTAGGGGGATAACACTCGTGCCGACTCTTACCCGCGACGGTCAAAAGCTGTTTTACGACGACGCGGGGCAGGGAGATCGCACGCTCGTGCTCGCGCACAATCTCCTCACGGATCACCACATCTTCGATCAGGTTGTCCCCAAGCTGAGCGCTCGCTACCGAATGATTCGCGTCGATCTGCGTGGGCATGGCGAGAGCCGAGGCGTGTCGGGTGCCTTCACGACACTCGAGCTCGCCGAGGATTTGGCTGCGGTTCTCGATCACGCAGGGGTAACGCGTGCTGTGATTGGTGGCGTTTCGCTGGGGGCTGCGACTGCGATGGCGTTCGCGTCGAAGTGGCCTCGGCGAGTGGATGGACTGGCGCTGATGGCAGCGACGGCGCGTGTCTCGACCGCCTATGATTCCACTCAACTCAACACGCTTGCGCTCGCCGCTCGTACCGTGGGGATGCGTAGCTTTCTTGTTCGAAAATCAGTCGCGTCTCTTCTTGGAAAAACCACGCTTGGTGCATCCCCCAAGCTCGTTGAATCGCTCGCTGGGCGAATCGCGATGCTTGCGCCGAGCGACGCGTACCACGCCATTCGTTGCTGGCTATCTCGACCTGCGGCGGCGCCTCTCTTGTCTCGTGTGAGGGGGGTTCCTGCGTTGATCGTGATTGGCGACGAAGATGCGGCGATCCCCGATGCTCATACCCGAGAGCTCGCGGATTCCTTCACCAGCCCGAAAGTGGTGAACGTGGCTCGTGCGGGTCATACGCTTCCTTTCGAGCAACCCGACGAGGTCGCGCGCATCCTTGCGGGGTTTTTGGGATAAGCGTTTCAAAACTGAGCGCCCGCGAAAATCTGCGTGATGGGGCTCGCCTTGTTGCGAAGCCCGAGAGTGCTCATTCCTCCGAGTGCAGCGAGCTGCCATCGGCCATACGTGGCGCTTGCGATCGCTCCGCCGACAGCGTCGAAATCGCGCTTTCCGGTGGGTCGATTCGCTTCTTGTTCTTCTTCGCCAATGTCGCCGCGAATCTGTCCAGCCGCGCCGATTCCGAGCTCGGGGATGAACCTATACAGCGCGAGCAGTCTTGCTTCGAGGTCGTGCTCGCCACCGTCTTTGAGCGCCTGACCCACCGTCGCCTGCGCACCGATCTCGAACATCTTCGCTCGGTGTTGAATCGAGAATGAGCCTTCGAGCTCAGGCTCGGCGCCCTTGAATCCGATCTGCTTGTACGTGAGTGACACGCCACCTACCCAACCCGATCCGTTGGTGTTCCCGAAGAGTTGATAACGAGCTTGCGCGAACGGAGTGAGGCCGTCGGTCGCGGTGGCGTTGTCACCACCAACCCAGCGTGTGCCGGCGCCTACGGTGAACCCGCGACCAAGCCCCACCTCACCGCTCAACAAAGGTCGAGCGACATCGTACACCCCTGAATTGGGCTGAATCTCAGCGCCGCCGATCACGCGGGCAGTCCATGCGGGAACAGCCGCAGCAGGTGTGAACAACAGGGTCGGAGCCACGAACGCTCCACCGGTCCGATCCGAAAATCGCTCTTCGGGTTCTGACGACGGTGGCTTCGTCTCTGAGGTCGCTGAGGTCATGGGCCCGAGTGGCAGTGCGGGCCGCTCAGGATCGTCTGCAAACGCCGACGCTGGCCAACCAACGAGAGCGAGAACAAGAAGCGTTCGGCGTGTCCGTGGCATCGACAAGCACACTGAAACACGCCTCTTCGCATCTCAACGGTTATTGCGTTGGTACCTTCTCGAAGTGCGAAGGTTGCATCGTGGCGGATGCTCGACCGTGGCTTAGCCCCCGGAGCGAAGGCACATAACCGAACAGCTCGGCCAGCGGAGCAGAACCATGAACGAGGCTTTGTTCTGCTCGTACATCGATCGAGCGAACCAGACCTCGGCGCGACGCAAGATCTCCAAGCACGGTGCCCAACGAGCTCTCGGGTGTCGAGATCTCGAGTTGCATCCATGGCTCGAGAAGAACGAGCCCAGCCTCGAGCGTTGCTGCTTGAAGCGCATGGGATGCTGCTAGCTCAAAGGCCATGGCGTTCGAATCCTTCACGTGAGTTGCTCCGTCGACGAGGTGCGCTTCGAGATCGACGACAGGGTAACCTGCAAGGCGACCGCGTTTGAGCGCTCCGAGAATTCCCTTTTCGATGGCGGGCACAAACTCTTTGGGGATCACCCCACCTCGTGTGTCGTCAACGAATCGAAAACCCTGGCCACGTTCGCAAGGCGAAACTTCGAGTACGACGCGCGCGAACATGCCTGAGCCTCCGTTTTGTTGGGCGAGCTTGTAGTCTGCGCGTGCAGTACGCGTGATCGTTTCGCGATACGAAACCGACGGGTTGCCCGTCGAGACACGAACGCCGTGATCCGAGAGCAGCTTCGACACGACGACCTCGAGATGGAGCTCGCCCATCCCGGAAATCAGCGCGCGTCCGGTGTCTTCATCGTGCCCAAGTCGAAGCGAGGGATCATCTGCGCTCAGCTTGTGAAGGGCGAGAGCAAGTCGATCTTGATCCGCGTTTGACGTGGGCTCGATCGCCAACGTGACGACCGGGTCGGGTACGTCGAACGACTCAAGGGCGATCTCGTGCTCGCCGTCACAAAGCGTATCGCCCGTACGAGCGGATCGAAGACCGAGCGCGGCCACGATCATGCCTGTGGATGCGATCGAGATGTCTTGTGTGTGGTTGGCGTGCATCGACATGAGACGACCTATGCGTTCAGACGTGTGGCGACCTGCGAGCTCGACCTTGGAGCCTGGTCGAAGCTGGCCCGAGTAGACGCGGAGCCAGGTGATGGCGCCCGCGGTGCGGTCGTGCGTGGTTTTGAAAGCGAAGGCGCAGAGTGGCTCGTCGTTCGACATCATTCGCTCGGTGCGTTGACCGTGCGAATCGAGGCCGTGAACAGGGGGCAGATCAACGGGAGAGGGCAGGTAAGCGACGATGGCGTCGAGCAGCGGCTCAATTCCGATGTTCTGGTACGCCGAGCCACACAACACGGGGACAACCTTGCGTGTGAGGGTGCCGATGCGAAGCGCGTGCTCGAGCTCATGCGCGGTAATCGCGTCGGGCCCCGATTCGAGGTACTTCGCGAGCAGCCCATCGTCGATGTCGCAACACGCCTCAACGAGCTTGCAGCGCGCTTCTTCAGCGTCGTTCACGACCAGATCGGGAAGGGGCACTTCGACGGGCGGGTCACCTGCGCGAGTGGAGTATTCGAACGCCCGCATACGAAGCAGGTCGATGATTCCACAATGCTCGTGTTGCTCGCCGAGAGGAAGCTGCACCGCCACCGCATTCGCGCCGAGGCGTGTGCGAATCGATCGAAGGCACATGTCGAAGTCAGCGCCGGTTTTGTCCATCTTGTTGATGAACACGACGCGAGCGACGGCATGCCGATCGGCTTGCCGCCAAACGGTTTCCGACTGTGGTTCCACTCCGTTGCCTGCGTCGAAGATGGCGACTGCTCCATCGAGCACACGCAGACACCGTTCGACTTCGATCGTGAAGTCAACGTGCCCAGGAGTATCGAGGAGTTGCAGATGGTGTTCGACGCCCGCGAGCGAGCCTTCCTTAGGGCTCCAACGGGTCGAGGTGGCGGCCGAACCAATGGTGATGCCGCGACGTCGTTCTTCGTCGGTGAAGTCCATCGTGGCTTCGCCGTCGTGCACTTCGCGCACGCGATGGATCTTGCCGGTGTAGTAGAGCAGACGCTCGGTACACGTGGTCTTGCCTGCATCGATATGGGCGATGATGCCGAGGGTGCGTAGACGTTCGGTAACAAGATTGCTGGACATAACGGACCTGTTCTCGGCTCGACGTCGAGCCGCGACAGAAGGCTCGAAATCGAGCCAAATCACGCATGAATGAGGAGCGATGGGTGATGCGGCAGGCGTCGCGACGGCTCGTCAAGAAGTCACGAGCCTGCGCGCAGCGAGGCAGACGTACTCGTCATGCGGCGGGGTCTGCCCCGCGGTCTGAATGTTCGATCAACAACCCAGCGATCCGTCCTCCCCCACGTGCACACGTCGACGAATCCTGCAGGCCCACTTGGCCAACAAGAGCAACGTGCGGAAGGGAAGGCGACCGGGTCCTCATGTTCGAAGTCCGGCGCCCACAGCACGTGTCCATCGCCGAGCTGACAGCACGACTTGACCATCCTTCGAGCTGCGCGATGGTTGCGTTGATCTACGAGTGATGGCGATCAAACAAGGCTGGCTCGACGCCATACGCGGAAGTTTTTCTGAAACCCCAAGAACGCTCGCGCTCGTGTGGCGAAATAGCCCGTGGGGAGTGAGCGCCATGGCGCTGTCGACCCTGGCGAGTGCGACCCTGCCGCTCGGCGTTGCGTGGGCAGGTAAACGCATCGTGGATGCGGTGCTCGCATCCGATCGTGAGCAGGTGATTCGCTGGGTGCTCACCGAGCTGGCGCTGGTGGCGCTTCTCGCGCTGGCTGCGCGCGGAGGGATGCTCGTTCGCTCGTTGGTGGGCTCATCTCTGGGCCTCGATGTCAACGCTCGCATCCTCGACAAGGCGCTCACCCTCGAGCTTCGAGACTTCGAGGACCCTGAGCTCTACGACCAGCTCACGAAGGCTCGGCGTGAAGCATCGATGCGACCGATCTCGGTTGTGAACGGGACATTCCTGATCATCCAGAGCGTGGTGTCGCTCGTCGGTTATGTTGCTCTGCTCGGAAGCTTGAGCGGGTGGGCGATTGCGGGGTTGGTTCTGTCGTCGTTGCCCGCGACGATCGCCGAGGTGAAGTTCTCGGGTCAGGCATTTCGACTGCGTAGCTGGCGTGCCCCTGAGTCGCGCAAGCTCAATTACCTCGAGGTCGTGCTGGCGAGCGATACCTACGCGAAAGAAGTGAAGGCACTAGGGATCGGCCCATTGCTTCTCGGACGCTATCGCGAGCTGGGTCAGACGATCGTGCGAGAGGATCGCTCACTGGCGATCAAACGAGCGTTCTGGGGTTGGTTGCTCTCGCTGGTGGCGACGGGTGCGTTCTACGGTTGTTATCTCGCGCTGGCGTTGGCTGCCGTGACACGTGCGATCTCGCTTGGCGACATGACGCTGTACATCGCCTCGTTGCGGCAAGGACAGAGCGCGTTTCAGTCGCTGCTCTCGTCGCTGGGCGGCATGTACGAAGACAACCTCTACATGAGCAATCTGTTCGCGTACCTTGCCGCGCCGACGCGCGAGCCGCTGCAAGGCTCGCAGCCCCCCGTGTCGGGTGACCAGCGCTCGACGCAGACCGAGACGAACGAGCCATCGACACGAGAACGCGCGACAGCGACATCGAGCAGCGATGAGGTCGTTCGGTTCGAGAAGGTGTCGTTCACGTATCCGGGGCAGCCCACACCGGCACTACGTGAGATCTCGCTGTCAATTCGAGCGGGTGAGCATCTGGCGATCGTAGGGCAAAATGGCTCTGGCAAGAGCACCCTCATCAAGTTGCTCACGGGTCTGTACACTCCAACCTCGGGGGCGATCTTTGTCGATGGTCGCGATGTGCGCGCATGGGATCGCGAAGCGTTGCGCTCGCGAATCTCGGTCGTGTTTCAAGACTTCAATCGCTATCAACTTTCGCTACGCGAGAACGTGGGGCTTGGCAGTGTCGAGCATGCCGATGATGCGTCGCGTGTGCATCGATCGCTCGAAAGAGCAGGCGCACAGGACATGATCGCTGGCCTGCCTTCGGGGCTCGAGACGGCACTCGGTCGACACTTTCGTCGAGATGGTGTCGAGCTCTCGGGAGGGCAGTGGCAAAAGGTCGCGATCGCTCGTGCCTTCATGCGAGACGAAGCCGATATCTTGATTCTCGATGAGCCAACGGCGGCGCTGGATGCGGAGGCCGAACAAGCGGTGTTCGAAAGGTTTCAAAGCCTCACGAAGGGGCGTACGACAGTTTTGATCTCACATCGCTTCCCCACGGTGCGTACGGCCGACCGAATCTTGGTGTTGGCAGACGGCGCAATCGAAGAACAGGGCTCGCATGACGCCTTGATCGAACGAGCGGGTCGTTACGCCCGAATGTTCAAGCTACAGGCCCAAGGGTACCTATAAGAACGCATGCGACTGGGAATTCTCTTCGTCATCGAGTGGCTGACCCGAGGCACCGTTGCAGGGATGACCTGCACGAACACACGAAGAGAATTCGAGTCAAAGCTCGGCCTCGAACCGCTGGGAGACGCGTGCGTTCGTTATGGAGAGCTCGAGATCGCCTACTTCGATCCGAGTGATCCCGAGTCGCTACCGTATTATTTGATGGTCGATCTCTTCGACGAGCACCGCGATCGATGGCTCGAAGAGATCGCGTGGCTGTCGAAAGAAAAGCGCGAGCTTGCAGAGGCGATCTGCACGCTTCGAGCGCCGGTGATTGCTCAAGCGTTGGCGAAGCGAGGGGTTCGCACGATGAGGTTCGCACCGCCCCGCGAATACTCTTGGTTTGTTGCGGTTGGCAAAGGCGCGAAGATGGGTTGCACCTATGCAGAGCCAGAGCTCGAGGGGCGTGGCCTCACTTTGTTTCTCACGCCCAATCTCGAGGATCAGTTCGCTCTTCTCGATTCACTACCGACTCAAGGCTGAGTTGCAGGCGCTTCTTCGACAGGTTCTTTTGCTGTTTTCTCGTCGACGTAGTGAGGCGTCTCACCGCGCTCTGCAGCACGCACTGACCTGAGAAACATGAACACTCCGAGGCCCAGCAACGCGGTGCAAAGCCATTGCGCTGGCGTGAGGCCGAAGTGGCGAGGGTCGGCATCGGCAACGTCAATAGCGCGAAGGAAGTCGAGCGCGAATCGAGTCGGCGCGTAGACCATACACATCACACCAATGTAGAAGCCAAACGGGCGAGGCTTCTTCATCAAATAGAAGAACGTCAGCGCGAGCGGGATAGTCAGAAGCATCTCGTACAGACCGAGATCGAAGCGACCACCGTGAGGGTATTGCACCGCGAACCAAGCGTCCGAGCGCATACCTGGGTGGTCATGTGCGACCGAGCAACCCGAACGACCAAACACCCAGCCAAGCGGGAAGGCGCTGCCGCAGTGTCCGCATACGGCGTGTCCTTCTTTTGAAGCTTTGAAGCGGTACTTCAGGCGATCTGAACCAGAATTGCCCGCCCCATGAATCCGCCGAATGAGCTCTGGACTTCGCCAGATGAATGCAAGCTCGGTGATCGCATCGATCAGGCTGCCTTCGGCGAGCTTCCAAGGGTGGTAGAGCAACACGTCAAACACGTGACCACCGACGAACCCACCGGTGAGGATCCACACGATGAACTGATTGAAGACCTCAGCGTTCAACCCGAGTCGATTGGCTTGTCGCGCAGCGAGCTTCCATCCGAAGTACACACCCAGGGCAACGAGGGTGCCGAACGGTTTGATCGTGATGGCCGCGAGCTCTCTCCCGCCGAGCGAGATGGCTGGGATGATCGGAATCTCGGGGATGGTGATGTAGGGGATGAGAGGCGCGGACACGCGTGATCTTTCGGGTTGAGTGACTGCGGCGGCCGGGAGCGTAGAGGTGCAATGGCTCCGCGCAAGCTCCATCGCTGTCGACGCTGCTTGCTGCCCGGCGGTCGTGTGTGAGACGCTGCACGAGATGGCGAGACGGACGCTTCTTCCTGTCGCTTTGCTGCTTCTCGGTCTCTTGGCAGCTTGCGGGTCGAGCGAAAACGATGGCGCTGCTGGCTCGAATGCCGCGGGAACCTCTGGCACCGCAGGCACCGCTGCTGGCTCTGCGGGTAGCTCAGGCGTGGGCGGTACGGCTGGATCGAACGCTGGGGCTAGCGGAACCGCAGGTGCCTCGGGCGCTTCGGGAACCTCGGGAAGCTCTGGCTCGGCGGGTACATCGACCTCGTCGTGTACGACCGCTGACGATTGCACGAGCGATCCATTTTGCTCGGTTCGCGCCTGTGTCGATGGCGTGTGCCAAGCGACGCCGGATCACGAAGGTGAAACCTGTGATGACCACGACGCATGCACCGAAGATGGTGTCTGCAAAGCAGGCGTGTGCTTGCGAGGTGCGCCGAAAGATTGCGCAGCCGCTGCAGGGCCATGTGCGATCGGTGGATGCGACATCGAATCGGGTTGCATCGCGGTGCCGTTGCCCGATGGCTCATCGTGCTCTGATGGGCTGGTGTGCACGCAATTCGATCAATGCGTTGGAGGCACGTGCACGGGCTCACCGGTGGGCTGCCCAGGGACAGGCAACGAGTGTGTGATCGCGGTTTGCCAGGAGCCTGATGGTTCGTGTGTCGACATGCCCTCGCTGGCGAACGGCAACGGATGCGAAGACTTCAATGCCTGCGTGAACAACACCACCTGCTCTGAGGGCTCGTGTGGTGGAGGCGAGCCCGTCACGAATTGCGACTTGCTCGACGGTTGCTGCGTGCCTGGGTGTGAAGGCTATGACCCTGACTGCTGCTGCTGGTGAGACGAGTTACACGCTTGCGTAAAGGGTCGCAGTCGTTGTCGACCAACGTGCCTCGATAGCAGCATAGGTCTTCGCCGTAG
>JAXLYQ010000038.1:0-49493 GCA_046351315.1 Polyangiaceae bacterium | reverse complement strand
CCTCATCATCTTCTTCGTCGTCGCCCTCGTCGTCGTCCTCCTCGTCGTCGTCCTCTTCGTCGTCGCCTTCGTACTCGTACTCGTACTCGTACTCGACGTACTCCTCGTCAGGGACTTCGACGTACCACTCCTCGAGAACCCACGTTTCCGATGGCGTACCGGCACCGGCCTTCGATGGCTTTTGAGCCTTCGCAGCCTTGCCAGCCTTTCCCTTACCGGCCTTACCTGCGAGCGCAGCTCGCGTGGCAGGGCCCACGATCCCGTCCGACTTCAAGCCCGCCCACTTCTGGAAGTGGCGAACTGCAGCGTCTGTATTTCCACCAAAAATGCCGTCAACCTTGAGGCTGTAACCCCACTCGTTGAGTGCCTTCTGAAGTGCCTCGACCGCCTTGCCCTTGGATCCACGAGCCAGATTGCCCGGCTTTACGTTTGCCATGTCTGCGATGCCTCCGTTCGAACAGTTGACTGCACTCCAGACCAACATTGGGCTTGAGGCTTCTGCCCCCCACCCCAACAACGATGACGTCGAGAGACGAGGATCAGAAGCACAGTGCCCAAAATGATGAGAGCCCGGACACGCGGCGAACGTCAAGCACCTCGAATCGACTTTTTTTGAGGTGAATTCGTCGCGAAAAGCCACAGCGATCGACGTTGCTGCAAATTGGTTTTGAATGGCGTTCAACCTAGCGTTGTGAGCTCAAACGCCACGCTTGTTTTCAAGCCATTCCACCGCGTCGTCGCGACATCCAGTGACCACCGAGCGCAAGTGCCGCGAGCGCTGTCCAAGCCCACGAAGGCAACAAAGGGGCAACACTTCGCTCTGCTGCAACCTCTGTCGCAGGGGGAAATTTGAGCGTGGAAACATCAGAAGCCTTGACAGACACCCCGCCTGTCGACTTGGCGATCGCGCGCAAACGCTCGAGATCTGGGCGAGAATCGGCCCATTCATCACCACCACGCTCACACGCAAACGCAAGACGTGTGGTCGAGCCTCCAGCCACGCTGACCTTCGCGATGTATCCGCCTGCAGCGAGCTCGCCGAGTGGGATCTTCACGGGGCCGCCCGCAGCAGGAATGGGCGCAGAGGCGCGCGCCGACGCATGTCGCTCGTTCACGCCCAACACATCGACCGAGATCGATCCGGTGGTTCCGGGCAAAGGTGTAACGCGAATCGACACGGGCTCGCCTGCGGTGCACCCACCCGGGATGTCAACCTGCGCGGGCTCGAAACGCGGATCTCGCATCAACCAGCCGATGAGACCATCCCACAGCGCGCCGTGCCCTCGGCCTGCCGCACGAATGGCGAACTCGCTAAATCCAAGTCGGTGTGCACCGTCGAGAGCGATCGCGACAGACCGCCCATCGCCCACCTCGCCAAGCGTGAGCAACGGCATGGGCTTCGATGATCGCGTTTTGCGCGAAGGGTGCTCCCACAACACGAGCGAGCCAGGCTTCGCGTCACCCACCAAGTTCGCACCTGGCATCGATGGCAACTCGTCACCGAACAGAGCCCTCAACGGAGCCAACATCGGAGCGCGCCGACCCACTTCAGTCGGTCTCGGGATCACATCGGCCGCATCGTAAAGAACCGCTTCGCCGTTCTCTCGAGTCAACGCACCGGAGAGATCAACTGGCAACACTTTTTCGAGCGGCGTGCCGGCGTAACCACCACCAAGGAACGCATCGGGGCCACCCACCATCACCAGCCCGCCACTCTCGACGTAGCGAAGAAGGTTCGGCAAGTAGCGCAGCAACCGATACGGGACAGCGTTTGATCTTTCAGAATCACCGCATCGAACGTCGGTAGCTCGGTCGTGAACAACTCATCGACGGGGAACTTGATCAACGCGAGCTCAGACTCGTTTGCGTTCACATCGTCAGAGTCGGATCGAAGAAATGAAGAAGGCGATCTCATCGACGGATGCGTTCGACTTCAACCAGGTTCGAAGCGCACGCACATGGCGTGGGTCGACCCGCAACATGGAGAATGCGCACGCGCTCTCGAGCCACGTCGAAGACCAAATAGCGATGATCGTTATCGGGCACCTCATCGCCGCTCATCGACCCAACCGTGACCTCAACAAGGCGCGGGCCTGCGCACGTTCGAGCGTGATGGTGAGATCGACAGTGCCTACCCCACCCGAGACCTTCGCAATACCTGACGAAATACAACGGGCGCACTGCCTTCCAGTAGCTCTCGAACCTCGACAGTAACGCCATCACGACATGCCGCCCAGGCAACCGACGTCGACCATCAAGTGCATCGGTTGGTGAGCCACGGCGGCGCCACTGCCTTGACCGAGCGAATGCTCACGTCTCGGGCTCGCGCTCAGCGACTGCGACGGTGTGTACTGGAACATCCTTCGCCCCCACCACACCCGCGAACGCCGCGGCCTGCTCAGAGGATGGCGTATCGAGCCGCCCATCGCTCACGACGACGATCGCGCAGGTCGCTCTTCTGCTTGCGCCAACGCATCGCGAAGAGCGGAGGTGAGATCGGAGTGTGCGCCGCGAGCAGGTGTGGCTGCGCTCACCTCGTTCGAGACCCCATCGCCAAAGCCACGGAAAGACAAACGTGCCGATCGACCAGCCGCGCGAATCGCAGTCAGCGTCGCATCAAACGAAGCGTCGCAGATCCCCTTATCATCGCCTGGTAGGCCCATGCTTCGCGAGCGATCCACCAGGCACCAACACGGAGGCGCGCCCACCGAGCTGCCGCGAGCGGATCATCACTGGCCTCAGCACCGCCGCGAGACAAAGCAATGTCGCAACGAACCCGGTGGCCAACGTGAGCCAAGGGCGCTCGGGTCGGCGAAGTCACAAGCTCAACGATGAGCAGAGATCCGCGCTCCGCACGAAGAGCGAGATCGCGATCACGACCACGGAGCAGACAGATCCGCGGAGGCTCCGAGAGACTGAGTAACGTCGCTGAGCAAACTGACCAACCGATCTTGCAAGCTGCGCTTCGCGGGCGCCGGAGCGTGTACCTGATCGTCTTTGTACGTCGAGCAAGAACGTACATCGCAAGGTTCACAGCCAGGCGAGTTGCCATCTCACGTTGCGAGTCGCCGCCGGAATCACCGAGAACAGAGGCCTGCAACATCGCGAGCCAGAGCACCCAAGATATCGTGCGACGAAAAGATCACCTGCGCGTTGCCAGCGCGCGGATCGCATCGAACGTCTTTGGCCCTTCCACTCGACCCACCGCTCGCTTCAGTCGGTAGAACGAGTGAAAAAATGCACGCCAGGTATCTGGCAACGTCGTGACGACCGAATCAAGGCAGCACGCGCGCAAGCTCGCGGCGAGCGTCGACCAAACGCACCTGTTTCGGGCGCAGCATCGTCAACGAGCATGGTGCCACCCGAGGTGATGAACTTGCGGAGCATATCGATCTCTTTCGACGAAAGCGCAGCGATGGGGCCGTCGCCTGTCCACACCACGAACGGCTCAGCGAGCAGCCCACCCGAGTCAGCACGAATCGTGGCGGGGTTGCTCTTCGACAGGCGCTCGTACGACGCGCAAGCTCGAAGCTCCATCGAGCAGGGCCAGAGCGACGAGGAGAGCCCTCCCACTTGGAAGTGCCCGTCAGCAAGATTCGCGGAGTGGAAGGCACCTTCTTCGCCAAACGCATGCGCGTCGCGCTCATTCGCAATCCACGACGATGAGGCACCCAACATCGCGAGCATTGCCGAGCGACGATTCAGACGAGACATCAATCGAAATCCTCGATACGCCACAGGCCATTCTCGCGCTTGAGCTTCACGAGATGCCCACCTGCGATCCTGAACGGTGGCTTTGTCGCCGACGACTTTTACATCGAGCCCTTCCGGTCGCTCGAAGGCCATCGACAAGCGTGCGAAAATCGCGCTCCATCGCACGACGGGTTTCTTTCGAAAGCACGCATGAGCCCCGCGTAGCTTCGGCGAGCGAGCACCACGCGAAGTTGATCGAGGGCTTGGGCCGGGGTCTTCGCACCAGCAGGAAGCCCATCGGCGGACGACACCAGCAACTCCATCCTCGAGCTCGAGCGTGGCGATCTCTCCGTCACCGTTCACCTTGGCCGACGCTTCGATCCGGGCACCCGGCGATGTGGCTGCTGCGGCCTGTTCAGCAAGCTCGGTGCGGGCATCACTCACCGCACGCTCTACGCCTTCACGCCCATCGTTTGCTGACTGCGCTCGGACATCAGCGCGTAAGATTGCCTTCGAATCCCTTTTTCGCGCCGCATCGGCATAGGCGTTCAGCGTCGCGTTGGGGCTGGGAATTCCCGAGCTCGAGCAAGCTGCACACGCAACGCGCCCGCCAGCATGAACCACCGCCCGACATTCAAGCCGCCATACCGCCGGAAAACGATCGCGTGAACCGACCGGACGAAGCAGACGAAAGCAGGAGTCGAGCTCGAGTTGAGGTTCAGTCATCTTCAGGCGAGATCAAGGGCCTACCCGATCGCAGCGAGCGGGCTCGTGGAGAGCTAGACCCAGTCGCCACAACCTCGACGTCTAGATCATATACGGCACGAAAGAGACCAGCTTTTCGAGCAACGGTCCACTCTTCAAGCTCCCAGTCACCATCACCCTCGACAGAAAGCGTGAGACCGGCTGACCCGATAGAGCCTCGCACACTGCTGATCTTGCCTCGATGCTCTCGATCAAGGGCATCGGCCAATCGAAGGATCGCCGAAAGACCCCGAACGCGAGCGCGATCCTCTCGACTCAAATCTCGGAAGTTCGGATGAGTTGGATCAGGAAAGCTCTTTCGATGATAGCGAGCGAGGTTGGCCACCACACTTCGTTCAGCATGACTGAGGCCCATGATTTCAGAGTGCTCAAGCAGGTACCAAGAATGCTTGTGGTGCCCCTCGTAGCGAATGAAGTCACCCACATCGTGAAGCACCGCGGCCGCCTGAAGCAGCAGGCGATCGCGACTGAACAACCCGTGGCGCTCGGCCGTGTCGTCAAAGAGACGCGTGGCGAACTTGCTGACCAACAGACCGTGCTTCTCATCGAAGTGGTAACGACGTCCGAGACGTAGACACGCCTGGATCACCGCATTTTCTTCGTGTGATGTGCGACGATTGATGTGCCGGTCGATCAGATCTTCGAGCACACCTTCTTTGAGCCCGACGCCCGGCGCGATGACCGACGCGTGATCAAAACGCCGAGCGATGTTCAACAAGATCAACGCAGCCGGAACAATCGTATCGGCGCGGTCAGGGCGCAGCCCGTAGGCTTCGATTCGCTCACGAGACGACATCGCAGAGAGCTCGCGAACGAGCTTCTGCATTGATGATACATCGATGGTCGGAGCATCGGTGTTGGCACGAGGGCAAAGAGAAGCGAGTGTCTCGCAGTTGCCGCCGGTCGCCACGAGGACATCGGGTTGAGATTGGGTGATCTCAGACGACAGCTCGACGAAGACACGATCGACGAACTCGCGAACGAGCTCAGCGTGACGAGCGTCGACGGCCACATCAGCCTCAAGAAACGCCTCGAGCAAACGCACCGTACCGACGGGCAACGATTGCGAGAAACGGGGCTCTTCTTGCTCCATCAGCGTGAGCTCGGTCGAGCCACCGCCGATGTCGATCAGAACCGCTTTCTTGTCTCCGAACCGAAGCCGACGAGAGACGGCGAGCTGAACGAGTCGAGCTTCTTCGACACCTTCGATCACCTCGATCTCGATGCCTGCCTCGCGATGAGCGCGCTCGACGAGCAGGTGTCCGTTTTCAGCTTCTCGCACTGCGCTCGTGGCAACCGCTCGGTAATGGTCGACCTTCTCGTCGTCCATGATTTTGCGAAACATCCGCATCGTATCGACAGCAGACGAGATCGCAGAGCTAGCAAGCGCGCCGGTAAGAAAGACTTCACGTCCGAGACGAACGGCAGCGCGATGAGACACGACCTCACGCCAGACCGTGCCAGCATTGGCGATCATCACCGGAGCAGCACGACCGGGCTCGTCTACCTCGACGATTCGCAAGCGGACTGCATTGGAGCCGATATCGATGGCCGCGAGCCTTGGCATTGCGGCCTCTCTGCTAGCGAAACTTCGAGCATTCCGCTAGCCTCGTCGCCCACCATGTCTTGGATTCGACGGTTTTCTCCGAGAAATCTCGACGTTGTCAGCTTGCTTCGACCCACCGCAATGATGCTCTCGATCGGTATCGCTCTCGCCGTGGCCGCGTGTGGAGGAGAGCCCGCGCGACATGCGAGGCCAACGTTGCCGATACCAGAAGCGAGGGCGATCGAGATCATCCGCAAGGCCGTACGAGCAGAGAAGCAATCTCCGGCAGAAGGTCGCGACATCGACACGACGAGCGGAGCGCCGTTGCACATCGACGTGGGAGTCGAGGGCAAGAAGTTCGGTATCGCGTACATCACGTCAGACGATCTCGAAGCGGATGGCGCGTCGAAGCTGCCGAAGCGAGAACCCAAGGCGCTCGTGCTTGCTCGAGGGGCAGGGCGAGAAGAGAACGACACGCTCGTGGTGTTGTTTTTCGCCTCTGATTATCGCTACGACGATCACACCAACAGCGAGGGAGAGTACACCCTGCAAGCGGTCGAAGGTCGACTCGAGCAAGACGTACGTGACTTCATCAACCGAGCGCGACTGAAGAAGTTCGAATGAGCGGCGAGCCAAGCCCAGAAGAGACAGCCACGGGCGCCTCAGCTTCCGACGAGGCAACCGAGCCCCAACCCAAGCCCAAGAAGCGGAAGAACCGCGACGAAAAACGTGCGCCGACGTTGGCGGAGGATCCGGCTCTGCACACGCTGAGGGCAACGGGTCAAGCTAGACGTACGTTCACCGGCTCGGCGCTCTTGCTGCTGACGGGCATCGCACTCTCAGCGGCAGACGAAGCCGCGTTGGGCTCATGGATTGCCGTCGCAGGTTTGGTGGGTGCGATCTGGGGCACACACCAGCTCGGGCGACTCGGTATCGAAACCTGAATTGCGAGAAGGCCAGATGAGCCAGCAAGGCTCGATGTTCGTAGCGCTAAGCGGCTAGCGGCCTTCTCGAGCTTGAGCGCAAACGAAACCTCGGCGATCACGTCTTCGAGCGAGCCAACCTGCTTCTCGAGGTGCACCTCGCCCCATGTATCGATCACACGGGTTGGCTCGCCTGGGTCAAACAGTGGCCGGGGCGACGCGGCCCGTTCGATGAACCCACGAGCCAGGGCAGTTGCTGCAACGGTGCGTGCCCTCGACAAGAGCTGCTCATCATCGTCAGACAGAAAATCGGATCGTTGAGCGCGGACCGTAAAACGCACCAGAAGCTCATGCGTTGAGACGACAGAAACTCCTGAGTCGAGAATCAAGTTTTCACGTGGCCGTTCTGCGAGATGAATCTCGGAGCCACGAGTGCGGTAGACCTCGAACCCTGCCTTAATGAGCGCCTTTTTGAGGTCTTGGATGCCTGGGGGGATCATGGAGAAAAGAGCGCGCGACCGTGCGGATCTAGACTCGAAAGCCGGGAGCGAGTCAAGACAAAGAGGCTGGAGTCTACGTGCATACAGGTGCTAACCAACGGACGTGGCTTCACGAGCACCCATCCGCAGGACGTGGCCCAAGCAACGTGCCGCCGTCGTTAGCGTTGCGATTGTTGCGAGCGCGGGGGTGTTCCCCAGAGCTGTTTGGGGCGCGCCACCAAGCGCCGACTCGACGCAAGGCACGCCAGGTACGACGGCGAACGCGCCATCTCAAACGAGCCCTGCAAGCTCTACGACACCAGGAGCAACCACCGACGTAACGCCGGCGAGCGCGCCCTCGACTACGGCGAGATCGCAACCAGACGAGAGCGATCGAGCAACCAATAGTTCGGACGACGTCGGGAGAGAAGCCGAGGAGCGCGCCGTCGCGCTGAACTGGCTGCAGTACGGCGCGGCATTCGTGTTCGAGTCACGCGCAGCCCCAGGGGGCGTCTGCCCATCAGGCGCAACGGTGCCGTGTATTTTGGGCTCAGGCGGAGGAGTCGCACTGAGGCTTGGAACTCGCCGCGAACGCATCTGGTACTTGGGTGGCGAGTACCAGTTCACGAAACACGAGGCGTCGAACTTGCTGCGACTGCCGATCTTGCAGCAGCTTCGTTTCGAGACCCGACGTTACTTCGGCGAAGGGACAAAGCTAGCGCCTTACATGCTGGGGCAAGTCGGCGCTGCGTTGTATGGGGGCGAGTGGCAAGCAGACACGTACGGGGCCGTGCTTGGCGTGGGCGCAGGGGTCGAATATCAAGTGAGTCGGCAGGCAAATATCGGCTTCGGCGCGGCGTACCACGGCATGTACTTCGATGGCTGGGTTGACCGTGTGGGTCAGGCTCGAAATGGTGGATTGGCTCACTTCATCGGGCTCGAGATCACGCTCGAAGCACGTGGTCGTTTCAAACGAGCTGAGCCCTGAGAAGACGCCTCTGGAACCACAAAAATCAGAGCTACCGTCAAGCAGATTCGTCGCCATCACGACGGAAGCGGGCGGTTGCATCGAATGCGTTAGCGAAGTCTTTCGAGAAGCGACACGGATCGCTCTGAAGCGACATCAATCGTAGACAACTTCTTGACTCGCCGGCGCGAAGGAAGTCTGCTTTGCGCGTGCGTTGCGACCGGTGTGGTCGAGAGAACTCGAAAACGGCCATCTACTGCGAGGATTGTGGTTTCTCGCTAGCGGCTCGACCTGCGCCGGCGCCTCAGCCTGAGACGCCTGCAGGGGTGCAGTGTTCCGCCTGCAATACGTTGAACACGGCGGGCTTCCGCTTTTGTGTGACGTGTGGCTCGGTGCTGCCTGGCGCCGCGCCTCCATCTACGGCGACGCCTGCTGCCGTCGCACCAAGCGCACCGGCCGAAGCACCGCCGAGCGCTTCGCAAGGTGGGCGAAAGAGCTACCCACCGCTCGTTGCGATGCCGGTGGTGAACGTGGTCGAGCGCGCTCCGTCGCTGCCACCTGAGGTGGTGTGCCCTCAATGCCAGACACGATGCTCGGCCGAGACGAAGTTTTGTACGGTGTGCGGCACCTCGCTTCTTGGCCCTGGCCCCACGACGTCGACATCTCAACCCACCCCGACAGAGCCCGTTGCCGTGCCAAGCGGTCACAGCGAGTCATCGAGCTCGTGGGAAGCACAAGGGCCCGCCACCGAGCGAACCACGAAGCCCGACAGTGGAGAGCTAGCGTTGGCGATCGCGGCGCAAGCAGCGGTTCAACCGACGGCAGCCGCTCAGCCCGCTGTGCCTGCTTCTTCGCCAAAACCGTCGGCGCGTCCGGTGGCGCCTTCGACGTTGGTGACCGAGCAGATCGCGTCCGTACAAACGAAGATCGCGACCCCGAAGGCCGCCGAGCCCGTGGCCACTCCGCTTGCGGGAGCCCCCTCGAGCACGAGCAGCTCTGGAGCAGTGGCGATTCCGACTGCGCCTATCCCTGCGCCTTCACCGGTCGCGACCAAAGACACGGCGCCCGCAGCCCCGTCGGCGACACCGCTTGCGGCTGCCCCCGCACCGGCCGCGCCCGTGGTTGTTCCATCGCCGGCCGCGTTTGCGGCGAAGGCTGCGCAAGAGCAACCCAAGCCCGTGGCCACACCGTCACTTGCGACCACGTCGGTGGGGCTCGGAGATCGAAGCGCAACGGACGGAGCAACGAAGCCCGCGCAATCGTCGCACGCAAAGCCAGGGACAACACCGCTTCCGCAGATCGCGCCGGTGGCGTTTGGCATTCCAGCTCCGCTTCCGATGGCGCCTCAGCCAGCGTCGATGGCTGCAGCGCCGCATGTCGAGCCCGTACGAGCAACGACGCAGAGCTCGAGCACGCTGCAGAAGGCGACCCTTCGCGATGTAAAAATTGGGGGCGCCCTCGTGCAGCTTGGCCCCGATGGCGAGGCGGCCGCGTCGTATGTGTTGAGTGACGACTACGTCGACGTAGGCTCGCGAGAAGGCACCGTGATTCTCGCGTCGGATCACTATCTCTCACCGCGACATGCTCGAATCTTCCGCGAAGGAGCACAGTGGTTCGTTCGTGATCTTGAATCCGTGAACGGGGTGTATCGCAAAGTGCGAGAGCCCAAACAGTTGGTTGACGGAGACTTGATTTTGCTTGGGCAACAGGTGCTAAGGTTCGAGGCCGTGATGGACGCGGAGCAAGGCCTTCGCCCCGCTGTGCAGCATGGGGTCCACGTGTTTGGTGCTCCAGCGCGTCCTCGCCATGCTCGCTTGAGTCAGCGAACGGTCGAAGGGGTCGTTCGCGACGTGTTTCATTTGCACCGGCCAGAAACGTCGTTGGGTCGCGAATCGGCCGACATCGTGTTCACAGACGATCCATTTCTTTCGCGTCGGCATGCGGTCTTCCGATACGATGCCGCATCCAGGCGCTTCTTTCTCGAAGACCTCGGGTCGTATAACGGAACCTTCGTCGCGATTCGGGGGGCGACCCCCCTCGAAGACGGCGACATGCTGCGGATGGGGTTGCACATGTTTCGCATCGAGTTGACGCGGAAGGGTTCGACAAGCGACGCCGGGGAACCAGGGCAAGACCTCCGAGGCTCCACCTCATGACCGATCCGACGACGCCACAGCAACCCGACGAGTCGACCCAAGCGTCGGCGACTGCCACCACAGGGACGGGTGCGACCGATGGCGCTTCTGCTGCGACCTCACCTTCGTCGCGCGGAGAAGTTCGCGTGCGACTCTTTGGCCGAACGGATGTTGGCCAAGTTCGAGAGCACAACGAGGACAACTTTATCGTTGCGGATCTATCGAGAAAAAGCCGCGGTTTGATGGAGGCGGATCGCTCCCAAATCGTAGGCTCTCGAGGGACGCTTCTCGGGGTCTGCGACGGTATGGGCGGCGCGGCAGCGGGCGAGGTTGCCAGCCAGCTCGCGGTCGACGTGATCTACGAGAAGATGACCGAGGGCGATGTCCCTGCCGATCGTGACGACCTCGCACGACGACTCGTTCACTCGATCGAGCAAGCAGGCTTTCGCATCTACAACGAAGCCAAGGCCGATCGCACTCGACGCGGCATGGGCACGACGTCGACGATCGCTGCGCTACTCGACGACCATTTGTTCCTTGGTCAAGTCGGTGACTCGCGTGGGTACATCCTTCGCGAGGGGAAGTTCGTGCAGGTCACGCGTGATCAGTCGCTCGTCACGCAGCTCATCGAAAATGGGCAGCTCACGCCTGAAGAGGCTGAGAACTTCGAGCACAACAACATCATCCTGCAGGCGCTCGGCACGAGTGACACGGTTCAAGTCGACCTGACGTATGTTGAGTTGCGCGAAGGCGACACGCTTCTTCTGTGCTCGGACGGCTTGTCTGGCATGGTGCGAAACGACGAGCTGAAGCGCATTCTCGAGTCGACGCCCGATCCGCTCGAAGCTTGTAAAATCCTCACCGAAAAAGCGAATCAAGCGGGCGGTCACGACAACATCACGTGCATCGTCGCAAAGTTCGATGGCTCGGCGCTTCGAAAGCCGGCGCCCACCGACCCCGAGCTCAAGTACCGCAAGTACTCGATGACCGACGACGGTGTCGACATCACCGAGCCTGGTCATACGCTGGGCACAGACGCCCACCGCGGAGGCCACGGCCCCTCTGCATCGAAGCTCGCGAATACCCTCGTGGGCGTGAGCTTGGGTGACCTGGGAGGAGACAAGTCGGGCCCGTCATCACGTAGCTCGCTCGGCATGGGAAACTCGGCGCTCTCGGCGTTGGATGATCCCGTTCAGCTACCAGTCTCCGCGACGCCCAAGTGGCTCGTGTTGATTCTGTTCCTCGCAGGCGCGCTCTGTATCATCGCGCTCGCGTTGTACCTGCTGCAACCGCAGTGAGCTGAGCGCGGCGAGCATGCTTCGCGAGCTGGCCCGTCGGCTCGTCGTGCTGCCCTTTATTCTACTGGCAGTCACGCTCGCGGCCTTTGCAGCGCTGTCGTCAACGACGGCGCAAGTCGGGCCGAGGCTTCACGACGCCGAGCTGAAACGCGAGCTCCGTGCGCTGCCTCGCTTCGTCAATGTTGCGCCGTCCGATGTTCGCTCTCGGGCACTCGACGCGGTCGAAGCGTTGCGCTCTGCAGAGAACGCGGACGCGAATCGTACGCTCGAACAACTGGGCGGCGCAGCGCTCCCAGTCGTTCTGCCTTTGCTCGATGGGCTGTCACGAGAGCCGCGAGAACGAGTGGCGCTCGCGTTGCGGCCGGTGGCAGAGCGAATGGGGGTCCGCGAGATTGCGCTCGCACAAGACGGCGCTGCCGCTTCGAGCTTGTGGATCGCGTTCTGGGAAGAGCGCGCTCTCGATTTCAAGCCAGCGGCGGTGCGTCGCGCGGTGGATCGTTACGCGGAGAACCCAACGCCCGTGCGACGAGCAGAGGTGTTGCTTCTCGACACGCTCGCGTTGCAGACCGCATTCGAGCAACACCTCGGCACCGAAGGTGCGCTGGCGAGCGAGGGCACGAATACACGTATTTTGCCGCTGATCCAGCACGCCGCACGCCTTGCACCGAGTGGCGAGTCAACCGAGCAAGACGTGATTCTCGCGCGCCAGTGGTGGTTTGCAGAAGCCTCCCGCTATCGTGTTCTCGACGGCGGAGATCGAGCGCTCGCGACCCTGCTCGACACGCAATATGCGCGGTGGCTTTCGGCACTCGTCGCGGTGAACGTTGGCTTTGGCCCGATGTCGAGATCCGAGGCGTTGATGCTCGTGATTCGTGGTTGCTGGACCGTCACAATGCTCTCGATTGGAATGCTCATCGCGTGGTGCGCATCGATCGCATGCGCGTGGGCACACGCCGCAAGTCGCAGCGCGCGATTCGGTCGAATCACGTTGGTGTCGCTCACCCTGTTGACCGCTGTGAGCGCGATTGCGATCGCGTCGGTTACCCAAGCCACCCCACTGCTGACCGGAAGCCTTCTTCTCGGAGCGATTCTCACGCTTCCACTCGAGCAGCGGGCCACGCGTGCAGTTCGAGATGAGCTGGCGCTCCCCCACTGCATCAGCGCTGTTGCAGCAGGGTCATCGTGGTCTCGTGTTACCGCGCGACATGGTATTCCGCGTGCTCTTGAAGCGCTTGCTGCGGCGCTGCCTCACGACGTCGCACTCGCGATATCGATCACCTTCGTGATTGAATCACTCTCGGGCTCACACGGTTTGGGGCAGCTCGTTTCGCGTGCAGTGCACGAGGGTGACGGCCCGGGCATGCTGGGGCTCGCGTTGCTCGGCGCGCTCTGGACAGCAGTCGCCCAAGCCATCGCCGATGTCATTCGCTGGAAGCTCGATCCGCGACATCCACACACGGGAGGCGCTCGCTGATGTGGATGGCGATCACACCTCTTGAGCTCATCCTCGCGTCGATCCGAACCGGCGCGTTTGCGTTGGTGGCGTCGGCGTTGGGCGTCCTTGCGGGTGGGTTGGGAGCGCTCGTCGCTGCGTCATTGGGTCGTAGCTCGGAGGGTTTGCTCACTCGCGCTGTCGAAGCGATGGGAGCGTTCCCGCCAGTGATTTTGGTGACGCTCGTGGGCGCGATGTTTCCGTCATGGGGAGCGTGGGCGATCGTGGTCGCGCTCGCTTTTTTTCGCGCTGTCGAAGTGGCGTTGCTTCTTCAATCCGGTGCGCGGCAGCTCGAACGTTCTGGGTTCGTGCAAGCTGCACTCGCGCTGGGTGCATCGAGAATGCAGGTGCTCCGCGCGCACATGCTTCCGTTCTTGCTGCCGTCTGCGCTCGTGGCGGTTGCCTCGGGGATCAGCACCGCGGTCATCGTTGAGCTCTCGCTTGCGTGTCTCGACCTTGGGGGCGTGCAAGGGGGGCTCGGAACCACCTTGGTCGAGACCGCCCGTACAAAAGATTATCTGGGTCTGTCGATGGCGGTTACCGCTGTCGTCTGCACGATTTCGCCGGTTTTTGTGCTCGCGTCTCGTGTGCGAGACCGCCTCGACCCGACGAACAGTCAGGATGGACCTTTTCGTCGCGATGGCATCGTTTTATGGTCGGGCCATGCCGGTTCCGGTTCTCGACGAACGAAGCTTCCCCAGCGAGGTATTGCGCAGCGAGCTACCCGTTCTGATCGACTTTTACGCAGACTGGTGTGCGCCCTGCAAAACGACGGCGCCCGAAGTCGAAGCGGTGGCGAACGAGCTGCAGGGCAAAGCCAAGGTGTTCAAGGTCGATATCGACCGCTCACCGATGCTCAAGCGCGAGCTGCGCATTCAGTCTGTGCCGACGTTCATGGTGTTCATGAAAGGTCGCCCGGTCGACGGAAAAGCCGGAGCGCTGCGCCGTGAGCAACTCCGAGCGATGCTCGAGCCCTTCCTGCCAAGGGCCGAGGGCGCGCTCTTGACCAAAGAGGCAGCAGCGCTTCTGCAACAGGGACAAATCGTTGCCGTCGATATTCGTGAGGCGGCCGCCTACAATCGAACACACCTACCGAGGGCGGTGAACATCCCAGAAGAAGAAGTTCCGATGCGTCTGGGCGATCTGATGATGCTTGGCGGTGTGCCGATGTTGTATTGTCGGTCGGGTGATCGCTCGAAAGAGCTGGTCAGCTCTCTTGCAGAGCAAGGTATCGAGTGCGCGTTTCTCGAGGGTGGGTTGCTCACCTGGGAAGGCGACGGATACCCCATCGAACGACCCGACTGAGCCCAGAGACCGGCCCAGATGGTACGACAGAATCGAGCTGCCGTGACGACCCCATGGCAAGGTTGTGGTTCCACGCGACTCCGCCTAGACTCGCACGGAGAGTAGAAGGCTGATGCCCGGCGACACAAAAGCGCTGAAGATCGTCCCAGGCACGTTGATTGCCGAGCGGTATCGCGTGACCCGACCGATTGGACGCGGCGGAATGGCCCAAGTCTTTGAGGCCTCACACGTCGACATCGGCAAACGTGTCGCGATTAAGATTTTGTCGGCCGAGTTCGCGAACTCGACGATCGTTGTCGAGCGTTTCTTGCGAGAAGCGCGCGCAGCGGCTGCCGTTCGCAGCCCGTACATCTGCGATGTGTTCGACAGCGGCAAGCTCGATGATGGGCGGCCGTTCTTGGTGATGGAGCTCCTCGAGGGCGAGTCGCTCTACGAACGAATGGTGCGCGTTCGATTGTTCGACGCGAAGACCACGCTTCGCATCGTGACTCACACGGCACGAGGGCTTGTCAAAGCTCACGCCGCGAACATCGTTCACCGAGATCTCAAGCCCGAGAACATCTTCCTCACGACCAACGAGGACGGTGAGCTCCACGCGAAGATTCTCGACTTCGGGTTGGCGAAATTTTACGCGTCAGCCGAAGGCGGAAACGAAGCGCGACTCACCCGAGAAGGCGCGATTTTCGGAACGCCCGCATACATGAGCCCCGAGCAGGTCAAGGGGCAGGGCAACGTCGATCATCGCGCCGACGTGTGGGCGCTCGGTTGCATCGTGTACGAGTGTTTCACCGGCCGTACGGTGTGGGCGACGGATCAAGGCATCGCGATGACGTTCGCTCAGATCGCGAGCGCGCCGATCCCGAAGATCACGAAGTACCGACCTGACCTTCCGCCCACGCTCGACGGCTGGCTCGAGCACGCGCTCAACCGAGACATCGAGGCGCGGTACCAGAACCCGAAAGACCTCGCAGAAGGTCTCGCCGAAGCGCTCGAGAACAAGCGCGCACCACTCGATTCGGTCTCGAAGCTGTACCCCGAGGGTCTCGACCTCACGCCGCTTGCTCCATCGTCGGGTCTTGGGCCACGAAGCTCTGGAGCAGTGCCTCCGTCGTCCGACAGGACGGGCGGGCACGCTCCTGTCCCAGCAGCATCGGGCGCAGTCCCCGCGCTGTCTGAAGCAGCGCGCGGAACCAACCCATCCTCGCTTTCAAACCTGGTGACGGTCGAGGCGTATCCGACCACCGGCCCGGTTCCGTCTGCAGCCGACATGGCATCAGCGGCAACCGAGCGACCGCCGCCGCCGACTGAAATCCTTCGCCCTCACGTTCCGAGTCTCGTCGACATCGCGACGAGCAACACGGTGAAGGGCTCAATGGCGCCACCGCCTCGACCCAATCGAGCACTGCGTGCCGTGCTGACCGTGGGTGCGCTTGCGGGGCTCGGCGTAGGTGGGTGGTTCGCTTGGGATCTCGTCGGCCCGAAGCTTCTGTCTCAAGGCCATTTGGCTGCGTCAGGGTCAGGCTCGGCAGCATCGTCGAGCTCATCGCTGTCGTCCGCGACGAGCTCCGGAAGCACTTCACCGCTCGAGCCGGCGACGAACGTTCCACGTTGGGCGTCGCTCGCTGCGGTCGCGCAGCAACAGCTCGTCGACGGGCAATTCGAGGGAGCAGTACGCGGGTTCAAAGAAGCGTTCGATGCGGGCGGAAGCCCACCTGCACGCAATCTGTACGAACAGATCGCGATCGCATCGTCGAACAAGGGCCCGTGTAAGCTCGCTGCACTCGGTCGCATTCGCCCGATGACGATGCTCGGCGGCTCGGTGAGCCGACCCGTGCTGCTTCGCACAGGCTCGTCTCTGCTGGGGTTGTGGTCGGATGATCACGAGTCAGCGGGGCATCCACACGTGTACGTCGTGAAGCTCGACGACGCGCTGCGACCCGTCGGCACACCGATCGACGCCACGCCCGAAGCACGCGACGTAACCCACTTCTCCGCGACGGTCGTTCAAGGCAAAGTCGCTCTCGCCTACGGCCAAACAGGTGGGCCCAACGTCGGGTTGTTCTATCGCCAGCTCGATGCCGAGGGCGTCATTGCTAGCCCTGAAACACGCCTCGCTGGCAACAAAGCAGCCTCCGCTTGGCTCGACATCACAGCCACCCCACGCGGTGACAAGTCGACGACGTGGGTGAGCTGGAACGAAGAGCGCGACACCGATGGTGACGACTTGATGTTGAGGCAAATCGACGCGAAAGGCGCGATGAGCCCCGAGGTTCGTCTCACCGATCTTGCGAAGGGCAAGATCCCGAAGAGCAAGATCAGTTGGCCACAAATCGGAGCAACCGCATCGACGCTCGAGGTGATGTTCAAGCTCGAGCGCGATACGACTCCGGGCATCCAACTCGTCCACTTGCTGCAGGCAGATCCCGATCTCGCATCCAACACGCTGCAACCCGTTCGCGGGCCGCGCGTCGATCGCTTCATCGGCGCGATGCAACGTGGCAGCGCAGAGCGAGAGAAGGCCGATCAAGCCAAAATTGCCTGCAACGGCGAGCTCTGTTTCGCCACCTGGACAGTCGAACGCGGCCCAGGTGTCGCCAGCGGCGGTGCCGTCGCTGCCCAGCTCGACCCCACCAGTGGGCGCGTTCTCTGGCAGAAGAAGTTTGCGCCAAACGGTACGCACCCCACCGTCGGGATCAACGCTCGCGGCAACGCGTTCGTCGCGTGGTTCGAAGCGGGCAAGATTAAGATCGCTCCCCTCGCTCGCGAGGGTGTCGGTCAGATCAACACACTAGGTCGAATCGCAGGTGATCAGCCTCGCGGAGACATCCTCGTCACCGAGAATGCCAACGAGCTGACGCTCTCGTGGATCGACTTCGAATCAGGGCGTCTCGAGCCCTACGCGCTGCGAGCCACCTGCCAATAAACCCACCAGTACGAGATGCTCTCTATCCCTACGCGCTCCGAGCTCCGACGACGCCCCATCGTTGCTCCGCGTACGTTGCTGACGCCTCTCGACACTGCCGATGCCCCCGAGCTCTGGACATCGGTGGAGTCCTCTCGCGCGTATCTCGAGCCCTGGCTGCCGTGGGTACCGTTTCAAACCGATCCGCCGTCGTGCATGCGCTTCATCGAAGCGTGCATGCTCGACTGGGATCACGGCTACGCCTTGCGCTTTGCCATTCGCGAGCGTGGCTCTCAGGCGTTTTTGGGCGTGATCAGTCTCGACATGATCCAGCACCTCAACCTGAGCTGCGACATGGGCTACTGGCTCCGCAAAGACGTGAACGGTCGCGGGCTCATGACCGAGGTCGCAACCGCCACGGCTGAGTGGGGGTTTCAATCGGTGGGGCTTCACCGCATCCGCGTGGCCGCAGCCACCGACAATCACCGTTCGCTCTCGGTGATCCGCCGTGTTGGCTTTCGCTTTGAAGGCATCGCTCGCCACGCCGAATTCGTCGCAGGACGTTGGCTCGACCACGCCATCTTCGCAAAGCTCGCCACCGACTAAACAGCGCTCGACATCGCGACGAGGCAAAAAGCAAACGCACTCGGGAATCACCCAGCGTGCGCACATCTTCGCCTCACACGTCATGCTCTGCTCTATGTTCATCGTCGTGCTCGTTCGAGCGCCTGCATCGCTCGAAGCCGCTGCCTCGAGTCTCGTCGAGATCTTCGAGCTCTCGCTCTACGAAGCCAAGACACACGTACAGGCGCCGACGCCTCGAGTGCTCGCCGTCCGAGCAGAGCGCGACGATGCGGACGATCTCGCCACCGCATTGCGCGCCGTGGGGTTCACCATCGTCGTGGTCGACGGCCGCACCATTGACCCACAACACGACGCCGACCTCACGGCCACGCTTGCATTCGATGCCAACGAGCTGGTTGCAACTCGACGTGACGGAGAGCGCATTCACCTCGCCTACACCGACATCGGGTTGATCCTTCGTGGGATGTCCGCATCGCTGCTCGTGAGCGAGGTCGAGACCACCACACGCAAGCTCAACGTGGGCAAGATTCTGCTCTCCGGCGGTCTCATGACCCACGACAAGGTGACCACCAAAACCACCCAGGTCGCTCGCTCGCATCATGGCTTTCTCGAGGTTCATTCTCGCGATCGGCACACGCGCGTGATCATGTTCGATCAACGAATGAGCTTCGCGTTCCTGGGGGCGAAGCTGCAGCCCGCCGCGCTCGCCAATATGACGACCGTCATTCAAATGATTCGCGAGCGAGCAATCCTTGCGAAGTTCGACGACCGCCTGCTTCGGTCACCCAATCTCGGCACCCTTCCGTTGGCCCCACACGGCGTTGACGCTGAGTCATGGAAGCACGAGGTCGCAGTGCGAATCCTAGCGGCAGCGTTGTAAGGCGCTCAGCTCGTTCGAACCGCCTGCTCGACCGCGTCGGGGCGGGTCGGCACCTCTTTCAAAAGGATCTCGACGGCTTGATCAGTAGTGACGCCATCGGCCTCACCCTCGAACGAACGAATGAGTCGATGACGAAGCACTGGCGCAGCCACTCGCTGAATATCGGCGAACGACACGTGGGCACGACCTTCGAGCATGGCGACTGCTTTCGAAGCCAAGATCAACGACTGCCCACCACGAACGCCCGCGCCGAAGCGAAGCGATCGCTTGATGGCCGCCGGTGAGGTCGCGTTGGCAGGGTCAGAAGCGCGAACGAGACGAGCGGCGTAGCGAAGCACCGGCTCAGCCACGGCGATGTCGCGACACAACGCCATCAGCGCGAGAACCTCTTCACGACCAACCACCGCACTCGGAGCCGCACCGGCATGACCCGTGGTTCGCGAGAGAACGCCGACCAGCTCTTCTTCCGTTGGCGACGGTACCAACACCTTCAACAAGAAACGATCGAGCTGAGCCTCAGGTAGCGGGTACGTACCCTCCTGCTCGATCGGGTTCTCGGTCGCGAGCACGAAGAAGGGCTCCTCGAGAACATGTCGGTGTCCACCGATCGTGACCGCGTGCTCTTGCATCGCTTCGAGCAACGCTGATTGCGTCTTTGGCGTCGCTCGGTTGATCTCGTCCGCGAGAACGATCTGGCCGAAAATCGGGCCTTTTTGAAGCTGAAACATTCGCGCTCCAGACCCCTCGCCCATCATCAGCACGTTCGTACCGATGACATCACTCGGCATGAGATCGGGCGTGAACTGAATGCGCGAAAACTTGAGATCGAGACACTGCGAGAGTGTCTTCACCAGAAGAGTCTTTCCGAGACCTGGGGCGCCTTCGAGAAGCACGTGACCCCCAGCGAGCATCCCCCAGAGCACCTGATCGACCACAGCGAGCTGACCCACGATCACCGTACCGATCGCTTGCCTCAATCGCCCTGCAATCTGTGATGCCTCGGCCAACCTCGCTTCGAACGCCCCAAGCGCTTGCGTCATGTCGCGACGATACAGCACAGCGACAGCGAAGAGGAGCATTCGCACACATCGACGGGCACGTTCGGGCTCGGCCTTGTATCTTGCAGGATGGCCAACGACGAACGCTCGAAACCAGGCGCGAAAGCCGCGCCGGTTGTTCCGCGCCCCGCCGCCCCACGCCCCGTCGCTCCGCGCGTCACAACGCCGGCACCAAGGCCCACTGCCGTCACCCCAGCGCCTCCAAGAGCATCGATGGCCACCATCGACGTCGACCCCTCTTGGCTCATCGAATCAGGCCCAGAATCGAGCTCAACACCTGTACCAAGCTCGGCCAAGGCTGCGTCCGCTCGTGCTCCGATGTCGACGATCTTTGTGGATGACGCCTGGCTCGACGAAGAACCAACGACTGGCGTTCATTGAGCAGGTCGCAGCGTTGACTATGCCATCCCAAGCGCGCGCATCCGACGCCACAGCGTGATGCGGCTCACGCCAAGCACTTGGGCCGCACGACTGCGATTGCCAGACGATCGCTGCAACGCGTGCGTAATCGTCTCGATCTCGTCGTAGGCCTGCGCCGCATCCTTGGGCTCACGCGTCTCTGGATGACTCGACTTCGCCACATACACCGTGCCGCTCTCGAGCATGCTCGCCGGTAGCTCATTCGGCGCCAACATCTCGCCATCGCCCATGGCATACGCGTAGCGAAGGATGTTCTCGAGCTCACGTACGTTCCCCGGCCATGCGTAGTGATGAAGCATGCTCAACACCGCGGGGGCGACTTTGCGAATCGTTCGCTTCGGCGAGGCGAGCTTCGCCAACATCTTCTCGGTCAGCAACACCACGTCATCGGGCCGAGCACGCAAAGGCGGAATCGTGATCTCGAAGACCCCGAGACGATGAATCAACGCGCCGCGAACCCGCCCCGAATCGCTCTCGCGACTGGGGTGCCTCGAGGTCGTTGCAATGATGCGCACATCGTTGGTGATCGACGATTCGACGGGATCATCACCGAGCAAAGAAACGAGCTCAGCCTGCTGCTCGTTCGTGAGGTCAAAGACCTCGTCGAGCACCCAGGTTCCGCCGCGCGCGCGATTCAGATCACGCGCCAAGAGCGATTCTCCCGCGCTCAGCGACCCCGCTGCTTGCGTCGCACAATGAGTCACCACATACGGGCCTGAGCCTCGCCCCGACAGCACGTGAAGCGTGCGTGCCGCGAGAGACTTACCCGACCCCGTTTCGCCACGTACCAACACAGGAGAGCGCTCGGTTGCCACTCGTTCGAGTAGCTGAAGCACCGAGAGCATCAGGCGATCTTGCGACCACATGTCGACCAAACGACGAGGCCCGTTCGATGCCCTGCCCTCGATAGGTTCGAACGTCAGCACCCACCCCGACTCTCCGACCGGTGTGATCCTCGACGCAATCAAACGCAGGTCTCGAGCTGCCCCCTCGACACGCTTTCGTACCAACGTGCGGAACGACTGGCCTCGCGCAGCCAAACGATCGATAGACCGCTTGGTCTTGCCCTGAATCAACACCGTCACCCGAAGACCCAACGAAAAGGGCTCTCCGAAAAATTCGCTCGCGCGCTCGGACGCAGCGACGATGTGAAGAGTGTCATCTACGACGATGCAAAGACCGCCCAGGTGAGTGAGAGCCCCTTGCATCAGTGGGCCCGACAGCACCTTCGACTCAGTTGCTCGATAGCTCTTCACCACCCCCGCTTGCTAGCACGGTCTCACTCGAATCGAGAGAGCTCTGTCGGTGTGGTGAAACAGATCAGAACCGGCTTAGATCGCCAAACGAGTAAGCACGCTCGACGCGACACACGCGCATCTTGAAGCCCGTGTACCAGCTTTGCTTGCCACGATCTTGAGCCACACGATGTGCAGCCAATTGCTTCCATGCGAGCACGTCGCGTTCAGAGGCCCAGTACGACACGGTGATCCCAACGCCGTCGTCACCACGAGCACTCTCGATCCCCAAGAAACCAGGCTGTTGATGCGCGAGTGTCTCCATCGCCGAAGCCATCGCCGCATAGCCGTCGGTCGTGCTCGCGTGACGATGTGAGGTGAAGATCACCGCGATCACTCCCGGCGTCATCGATCGCTCGACACCAGCTTGCGATACGACCTCATCGGGAAGCACGAACGACCCCGTTCGAGTCGTGACCGCCCCTCCTCGCAAGAGCACACGACCACCAACGAGCTCACACTCGAGCTCACCTGTGCGACGGCTCACCTGACGAGCGCGAAGCAACGTCTTCGAGAGTCGTGCGCTCCAGTACGGAACCAGCGAGCAATGAGCAGAGCCCGTCACGGGGTCTTCAGGGATGCCTTCGTTCGGCGCGAAAAAGCGAGACACAAAGTCGACGTCTGCATCCACACCCGAGCCCGGTGCCGTCACACACACAGCAAAGACTCCGAGCCTACGAATCGCCTCACTATCAACGCGCAGTGCTCTTACGTCCTCGGCTCGCTCGAGCACCACCACGAGATCACGAGAGAGAAGCACCTCGGCCGAGGTGATGCCCAACGCAGCGAAAAGACCGCTCGGCGTTTCGGTGGGTTGTGGCGGACGCGACGGAAAGTCCATCTCGTAGGTCGCAGCGTCGACACGACGCACATCGAGCGGCCCACTCTTCGAGATGAAGCGCACCGAAGAAAGCTCAGGGTGAACCACCGTCATCAACACGTGCGCGCTCGCCAGCGTGGCGTGTCCGCATAGATCCACCTCGTTCTCAGGTGTGAACCATCGGAGGTCGTAGACGTCTCCGTTCTTCACGAAAAACGCTGTTTCACTGAGCGCGTTTTCCGCCGCGATGCTCTGCATCACGCGATCGTCGAGCCACTGTGAAAGCGGGCATACCGCCGCCGGGTTTCCGGTGAACGCAGCACGCGCAAACGCATCGACTTGAAAGCACGGAATCGTCGCCATCGCTCTTCTTTCACCTCATGCCGAACGTCGCGAACGGTTAGGGCTGAGCTGCTCATCGACAAGCTCACCCAGCACACGAATCGCCTCGTCGAGCTGCTCTGACCAAGGCTGACCGCAACTCAGACGGATCGCGTTTTGATAGCGCCCACGAGCGGAGAAAATCGGGCCAGGAGCAATCGCTATCCCTCGTTGCAGCGCTCTACTTTGCAGGTCGATCGCGTTGACCCCCTGAGGCATCTCGACCCAGAGAACGAAGCCTCCGAGTGGGCATGACACGCGAGTGCCTTGCGGGAAGTACGTCGCAACCGCTTCTCGCACGCGATTCGATTGAGCCGCGCATCGAGCACGAAGTCGGCGCAGATGTTTGTCGTAGCCGCCGCTCCCCAAGAACTCGGCGACTGCCATCTGAGGCAACGTCGCAGACGCAACCGACGCCGTGTATTTGAGCCTCGTCACACGATCGTGAAAACGTCCGCCCGAGACCCATCCGACGCGGTACCCAGGCGCGAGCGTCTTCGACACCGAGCCGCACAACAACACCCTGCCTTCACGATCGAACGCCTTGATGGGGCGAGGTCGCCCCTCGAATGCAAGATCGCCGTAGATGTCGTCCTCGATCAAAGGCACGTCGTGACGCGACAGCATCTTGACGAGCCTTTCTTTCGACTCGTCAGGCATGATGCTTCCGATGGGGTTGTTCACGTTTGCCACCGAGACAATCGCGTGAACGCGTTGCGACTTGAGCGCCTCCTCGAGCACGTCGAGATCCATCCCTACACGCGGCAACGAAGGGATCTCGATCGCGCGCAAACCCATCTCTTCAACGAGCTGCAAGATGCCAAAGTACATCGGTGTCTCGACCGCCACCGTGTCACCCGCTCTCGTCACAGCGCGCAAACAGGTGTGCAGTCCCTCCATCGCTCCCGAGGTGATCACGAACTCATCCTCAGAGAGCGACAGCCCCCACGTAAGCGATCGCCTCGCAAGCTGACGTCGCAAGGTGAGCACTCCAGGCGGAGCTTCGTACGTCGCACCAGCCGTAGACAGCTCGCGCGCGAGCTGTGAAAGCATTCGATTCAACGCACCAATCGGAAGCAGCTCTGCCGCCGGATACGCTGCGCCCAGAGGCAACACCGAAGGGTCACGCATCGCGGTGAGCAAGGTCGACACGCCGTCACCCACCGACACTCGCGTGGGTGCACGCAACGTGCGCTGCGCCCTCGGCTCTTCGAGCACGAGCGCTCGCTGCTTACGAACGAAGTGACCCGACTTAGGACGGGTTTCGATCAATCCGTCATCTTCGAGTCGTCGATACGCTTCGAGCACTGTCGCCACACTCACACGACGTTGCTCGCTCATCAGACGAACCGAAGGAAGTCGATCTCCCGGTCTCAGCGCGCCGCGATGAATCGCTGAAGCGACCTCGTCGGCGATCTTTTCGTACAAATGAGATGAGGGCGATCGCATGCACAGAAGTGTACCGCCCATTTCGAATGAATGACCAGTACAGCTTGAGCGACGCTCACCCGTGAACTGTGCTGGCCTTGCGAGACAGATTCTGCCCCTGTGCCGGTCGCTTGCTGCACCTCATGCTTCAGGAGACATGCAGAACGGGTCCCAGGTGATTGCCACGCCGCTTCCGCTACCCAGCGCGTTGAGCACACAGAGCACGCCACGCACACCGGTCGCGCCACCCCAGTCTACCCACGGTTCAACACACTGGACTCCACTCACCTTCGTCGCCCTTGCCGCGGTCTACGTGATCTGGAGCTCGACGTATCTCGCGCTGAAGATCGCGATCGATGGTCTGCCCACGTTGTTGATGGGCGGGACACGTTACTTCTGTGCGGGCGCCATCTTGTTGGCGGTGTTGAAGCTGCGTGGCGCGCCATGGCCCACCGCCCGTGAGTGGTTGTACTCGACGCCCGTCGGCGCGCTGATGTTTCTCGTGGGCAACGGCTTCGTCGCGATCGCCGAGCACACCATCGCCACCGGCGTTGCCGCGGTCACGTGTGCAGCGATGCCACTGTTTGCAGCAGCCATCGCGAGCTTCGTGGGCGAGCGCCCCAAAGCGCGCGAATGGGTCGGCCTTGCCATCGGCTTTGCAGGCGTGGTTGTTCTGTTTTTGGGCGCCGATCTGCGCGCGGAGCCCTTGGGCGCCGCACTTCTCGTGATGGCGCCGATCGGATGGGCCATTGGCTCGATGCTCACTCGTCGGTTGCCACTGCCGTCAGGGCTCATGGCGGCGTCGACTCAGATGGTCACTGGAGGGCTCTTGACGATCGCGGCCGGGCTCATTCGAGGTGAGCAACTCCCCGCACACCCGCCCGTCCGCGCGTTGCTCGCGATGGGGTACCTCATCGTTTTTGGCTCGCTCGTCGCGTTCTCTGCGTACACCTATCTTCTTCGCAACACGCGCCCCTCTGTCGCGATGAGCTACGCCTACGTCAACCCTGCGCTGGCGGTGCTCCTCGGCGCGTGGTGGCAAGGTGAGCATGTCGGCGGTGAAACCCTCGGCGCCACGCTGTTGATCGTGCTCGGCGTCGCATCGCTCGTGACCCAGAAGAAAGGCTGAACGCTGTATCGGTTTTACTGTTCGCACAACCAGAACAGATTACCGAGCGTCGAACGACTCATTCGTGCAAGACGAGATCGGCGATGACCCATACCAGCTCGAGATAAAGTCTGCGTACCCTCGTCGATAGTCGTTCTGGCGAGCACGGCGAGAGAGCAAACCTCGAACATTCGCGTAACGCGCGCCCTCAAGGGTTTGTCGGTCGTGAGGGCCGATCAACAACAAGTGCATGGGCAAGTTGCTGAGCGTACCTGTGGCACGATCGAGTAGCTCTCGCGTGACCTCATCGCATCGCGTAGCAAGAGCAGCTTCGATCTCGACTCGAGCCCGAGCTCGTTGGTTGTACTCAGCGACGCGACGCAGATCGTCTGCGGTCGAAGGGCCTGCCCACAACATCTCGAGCGCACGTAGCCCCGATTCGACGAACGTCGGCGGATGCTCTCGTACCGCCCACGCAGTGCTGTCTTGTCGATTACCAGAGTGCACGACCAGCAGCATGCGTTCATCCCGTCGCGCAGCGCCCGTCTGATTGGCGCGAAAGGCCGGGTCAAGCACCGCGTCGAGAGCAAGCCCGACAGGCTCGTTGTCAACGGTGCCGCCGTCCGTAAACCAGGTGCAAGACGAGGGGTGCTCGTCCCGATTCGGCCGAGCATCGGGGATAGCAACCGATGCGAAACCGCAAGGGTGCGCCGACGAGGCAAGCGTCGCTCGCAGGGCGCTACGCCACTCGGTTTGATCGTCCTCGAGCACGAACCCGCGCGCATCGCGAAACGAACGAACAATCACCTCATCTACGCCGGGTCGCGGAGCAAGACCCACCGGCACTGGAACATCCACACCGTGCAGGTTTGCAAGCGAGGCGATGAACGTAATGGGCTCGTCTTGAATGGCTGACCCACGAGCCTCTTCAACCATTCGCTCAACCCAATCTTCGAGAGGCGCGGTGCTCAACGGTGCCCAGACCTTGGGTCGCGATGGGATCCACGGCGCCCAGGGGAGCATCCAGGCGAGCGATGCTCGTTGAACCCAGAAGTCCTCTATCCATCGCGACGCGTCTTCATGACGAAGAGCGAGCGCAAGCAAAAACCCAGTGATTGCACCGCAAGAAGCGCCGACGATGGCATCTACGATCACGCGCTGACCCGACTCACGAACCACGTGAAGCAACGCTGATGCAACGCCTGCCTCGTAGGCTCCAAACGAGATCCCGCCTGGCAACACCAGAGCGATACGAAGACGCCGGCCACGAGACATCGCAACCGAGCTCATGGGCCACCTCGACGTTGAGCCGATAGCAGGATCGGTACGCCGATATCGCGCGAAACGGGCTCGAACGGCGGGATCAACGACGTGGGTCGAACGCTTCGGCGAACACCTTCGCAGCTTGCTGCCATCACGGTGATCACGACGAAGATCAGAAGCGCCAAGAGCGCATCGCGAAGAGTCGCGAAGAACATACGCCTGTGCTCATCATCGGGCGGAATCAGAAAAACGAACGACGGAGGAAGCATGATGCAGCTCCTTGAGAGATGGGTTGAACGTCAGTGCTCGTCGCCGCGCGAGCTCAGCGGGCAGCACGAATCGACAACAGACGGGTCGCAGTCACTCTGCGGCTCATCGCATCGAGGGGTGCGCAACGGAGCGCACGCGTCACGACGACCTGCCAAGATCGACCAGGGAAACGGCAACGATACGATCGACGACGGGCTCATCGCAGGTGGCTCGAAGCGGCCGCTAAACGAGCATGCTCCGAGCGAGAGAAGCAGCGCGATCAACAGGCCCAAAGGTCCACTCGAAACACGCGGCTCCATCGGCAGAATTCGAGGAGAGCCCCAGGGGCTCGCCAAGCAATGCCCCAGTGCTCATGGCGCCCCGCGGCAGCGCAGCGTGAGTAAAAACACCGCGTCATCGCTGAGCGAGAAAAGGACGCACACGCCCATCCTCGAGCGGCAGTTGCAGAAGAGAGCGTGGAAGCTGATCAGCGCGACGACTGCTGAGACCGGCAAGCATGTGATCGCTGCACGATCTGACCCAGTCATCACAGACGCCTCGCTCACTCTCCAGGATCACTGGGTTCAACAACAACGGTTGCGCCGAAGAGAGGACGACAAGCGTACACGGCGAGTGTGAGGGTCGACAACGACAACGAGCAGATCAGCGGTGCGCCACCTCGTGCGACAGCACGCGTTCGACGTGCTCACGATTTCGACCGCATGATGCTCGAAGTACGGAGGAATGCGTCCATCACGTCCTCCCCCAACGCTCATCGAGCGGGTCTCGATCACCACCGGGGCACGCAGGCCCAAGCGGCGAAGCATGATGAGGTCGAGTGAGCTTGCGATACGAGTCAAGAGACGTTCGACCGAGCCAAGCTGCGAGGAGAGCTCTTCGCGTCGACGCAGCAGATCACTCTGCTCGCGAACGATGTCCGAGCGTCCGCGTGTGGTTGGGTCGTCTGCCTCTACAGCAGGAAGGGTCTCTCTCTCACCCAGCTCGGCTCGCGAGGCGGACTCACCAAGCGCTTCTTGCCGAGCGCGCAGCACCGCCATCTCGCGCTCTGCATCGCGAAGTGCTCGTTCAACCTCACGAAGCTCGCGAGAGCGCTGCGTCTCTTGCGCAACGAGCTTGTACTGAATCAGCCACCCCGCGACCGAGAGCGCCAGCGAGAACGCGACGCTCGAAGCTATCCATGCCCCGGTGCTCACGACACACCTCGCCCCAATCGAACCCCGTAACGATGTCCGCTTCGACGATGGACCATGACCATCTCCCTCCCGAAATCTCGGGACAGAACGCGCTCGTCAACCAGCGCTACGAGCAACACATCCGTGCACGAGCCCCATGCCCGCACGTACGCCGCTCATCGCCAGGCGCTCAACCTCTGAGCGACCCCGCCGACAGCCCTCATCATGCAGCCGCGACTAAATTAGTCAACGTCCCAAATGTCGTTTTTTATTTTAGTCACCCCCCGCTCAATGAACCGTGCTCGTCACGCGATCGCGCTTCGGTTAGAGTGCTTCGAATGGTCAGCGAGCGAGGGGCACGACGTTCGCGTGAAGCAAAGATCCGCGAGCTAGCGTACGAGCTATCAACGCATCTCGAGCCTTATTTTGTCGCGCAGAGGGTTTCCTCGGACCGTGATCGTGTGGGGGTCGTTCGGCGGTGGATGTTGACCTTGCTGTTGCTCGATCTCGCAGCTCGTCGGGGTCTGATTCCGAGCATCGTTCACCCGATTGCCGACACAATGGGCAGCGAGCTCGAAGGCCGACGAGAGCAACTCGTTCGACTAATTTCACTTCTGACTCAGCCGACCGATGCGGTGACCGAAAAGCAGCCGCGCTCGCTCGAGGTGCAGTGGCTGACCGAGTGCGAACGAGATCTTCGGCAACTGATTGAAGGGTCAACGCAGGCGATGCGATCGCTCTTGGGTCATGCGGCAGCGAAGACGAGCGAACGGCTGTCGACGCTACTCGACCCCTTGGCCAACGATCACGACATCGAGCTGCTGGGGCAAGTACACGAGACGTTGCTAGGCGATTTTAGGGCATCGCAGGGGTCTCACTTCACCCCGCCAAAGCTGGTATCCGAGCTGGTCGAGCATAGCCAGATCACACACGACGAGGTGTTTCACATCGTCGACCCGGCGATGGGTACGGGCGTGATGCTTCTCGAAGTCGCACGCAGGCTCGCCACGAGCGCAGAGCAACGCATCGCGATCGCACGAGAGAGATTGTTCGGTGTCGATCGCGATGAAGGGGCGGTCGTTCTCGCCCGACTATCTCTATGGCTATTTTGCTCCGTGGGTAGCCCTGCTCCACCCGACGTCGGGCGACACCTATTCGCAGGAGACTCGCTCACGGGTCTGGTGTCACTCGATGCACTACGTGAGGCAGTACCGAAGATCGGGGTCGGGCAACTCAGCATCGAAGCCAAGCGAACGCTCGCCGATGCCTGGCAGACACACATCACGAGTACATCGGTATTTCAGCGAGATCGCAAGGCTACGAAGCAACTCTTCGAACAACACGCGATGCAGCTTCTCGAGGGGCCCTGCGCCCGTGAGCAAAGAGCTAGCTCGGCGTTTCATTGGGGCATCGAGCTGCCGTGGATATTCGACACAACGGCGAGAAAGAGGGGTTTCGATCAAGTCGTGTCGAACCCACCCTTTCTGGGAGGGCAGCGAATCGGCACGCGACTAGGGAACGACTACCGACAGCGCCTGGTCGCAACCCTCTCGCAAGGGCGCGGGGGGAACGTCGACCTATGCGCATACTTTCTCTTGCGGTCGAACGAGTTGCTTACTTCGAACGGCGCGCTCGCGTTGATCGCGACGAACACCCTCTCCCAGGGTGACACGCGAGAAGAGGGCCTGGGACGTCTCGAAAAAGAGGGGCTCGTGTTGTACCGCGCCGAGTCGTCTCGCTCGTGGCCAGGTAGCGCCTCTCTTGAGATCTCGTTGGTGTGGGCATCTCGCAAGCAACCACACACACCCGTGCTGAATGGCCGCGTGGTGAAGCGAATCTCTTCGCACTTGCGTGATTCTCAAGAGGTATCGATCACGAGACCCACGCGTCGGATCAAGTCACTGCGGAATCAAGCGTTCGTAGGCTCGTACGTGCTGGGCAAAGGCTTCGTGCTCGATGACACACAGAGAAGCACGCTCATCGATGCCGACCCGCGCTCGAACGAGGTGATCCTGCCCTACCTCGACGGGCGCGACATCACCGAACAACACCCCGCCCGCCCACGACGATGGGTGATCCAACTCGACGAACGAAACGAGGAAGAGGCTCGCGAGTACCGCGCGGTATGGCGGCACCTCGAAACCCACGTGAAGCCCGAGCGTCTGACCAAAGACGCAAAGCGATACCCCCGCATGGTCGAGACATGGTGGCGACACTGGAACAACCGCAGAGCCGTGTACGACGCGGTTCGTTCACGTGATCGAATGCTCGTGCGTGCGCGCGTAAGCTCGACTCATGCGTTCGTATTCGTGCCGACCCAGATGATCGTGTCTGAGCAAGTCGTCGTCTTCGTAATCGATGACGATGCCAGGTTCGGCATCCTGCAATCATCCATTCACGAGCTCTGGGCGCGAGCGCACGCCTCGACGCTCGGGGTCGGGCTTCGGTATACGCCGTCGGATTGCTTCGAGACCTTTCCGTTTCCAGAGCAAGCGCTGAGCATCGAGGTTGCCGAACGGGCGCGTGAGCTCGACGCAGAACGGTCGCGCGTGTGTGAACAGATGGGCGTTGGGCCGACGGCGCTCGCCTCACTCGTCCACGGCAAGCACCCGACTACGGATCGACTAAGAGAGGCCCTCGCCACACTCGATCGCGCCGTGGTGGATGACTACGGCTGGCGCGACATCAGCCTCGAATACGATCTGCGCGAAGGGCGTTCAGGCAAACGTTTTGGCCTCTCCGAGCCCGTCGCCGCCGAGGTGTTGCGAAGGCTCGAAGAGCGAAACCAAGCACTGACACAAGGCTGAGCCTTTCGAACCACGATCGAGCTTGACAGCTTGCGGTGGTCGAGTACCTTTGGCGCCTCGATTGCGGCGTGGTAGCCAAGTGGTTAGGCAACGGTTTGCAAAACCGTCACACGTGGGTTCGAATCCCATCCACGCCTCTGACTAGATTCCCCGATGAAGGCATCGCCTGACGGGTCGAACAGTCGCTCGATGAGCTCGCAGCCTACGCGCTCGTATTCGCTGTTCGAGGCTCAGTGCGCCGCGAGATAGTGCTCGAAAAACGCGGTGTCCGCGGGAGCGAAGTCGATCTGCGACGCACGCGAAGGGGCGATCCATTGAATCGCTTCGTGCTCGATCGCGACGGGGTCGTCGTGGGTTCGTGCGCGCAAGAACACGAGCTCGAGCTGACGGGATGGATCGTGAAATCGAAACAGCTCGTCGAGCACGGCAACGTCGTCGAGTGCGAGCTCTTCGCGGAGCTCGCGAACGAGCGCGGCGGCAAGGGTTTCGTTGGGCTCGACCTTACCGCCCGGAAGCTCCCATAGGCCCCCGTGATGTTTGTGACGAGGGCGCTGACAGATCAGCACCTCGCCTCGATCGTTTTCGATCACCGCAGCGACGACGAGCATGCGCACAACGCGCCTCAGCCGAGGCTCGAGACGACTTCGTCGATCACAGAAGAGAGTCGTTCACGCCCCCAACCTGCGCGAGCCGCGGTGGCGAGACCTTGAATCAACACGACGAGCAAACGCGCCATCGAGGCGGGGTCTCGCTTCGGATCGATCTCGCGGCGTGCCTGAGCGAGAGTGATCGCTTTCTCGAAGTACTTCTCGGCATGAGCGAGCGATGCAAGCAACATCTCGCGAGCGCCAGGCGTGTCATCTCGCGCGGTGCCCGCGATTTGAAGAAAACACCCACGAGGGCCCGAGCGAGAGCAGGTCGACGAGATACGTGCACGAAGCATTTTCTCGAGCCCTTCTTTGAACGGAAGGGTCGAGTCGATCTCTTCGGCCACCGTGGGCACCTGCGCCATGTAGTGCTCGAGCACGCGCTGAAAAATCGCGTCCTTGTCACCGAAGGCGCCATACAGACTCGCGCGCCCGAGACCGGTCACGTCGACGAGATCTTGGATAGACGTTGCCTCGTAGCCTTTGCTCCAGAACAGCTCGAGTGCGCGATCCAATACGTGTGCTTCGTCGAATTCTCGTGGGCGGGCCATGTTGGGAGGGAACCTCCCGAGCAGTGTACAACGATCAGAGTTGAGTAAGGCCACCATCGACAGGAAGCTCAGCGCCGGTGGTGTAGGTAGCGTCGAAGCCCAGAAAGAGTGCTGCTCGGGCCACTTCTTCTGGATTGCCAAAACGCTTCATGGGGTTGCTATCGCGCATCTGTGACTGGAAGCCTTCGACAGCTTCGGGAGGAAGGCCGAGCTTGTCGTAAATTGGGGTCGTGATCGGGCCTGGGCTCACAGAATTCACTCGAATGCCGTGAGGCAAGAACTCGCCCGCAAGAGTGCGACCGAGCGAGCGCAGAGCAGCTTTGGTCGCTGCGTACACGCTCGTGTTGGGCATGCCCTTTTCATCGACCACAGAGGTATTGAGCACGAATGCGCCGCCCTTCTTTACCAGAGGCGCGAGCGCTTTGATCGTGAAGTAAGCGCCCTTCGTGTTGGTCGCAAACAGGTCGTCGAAGAACGGCGACGAGACCTGCTCGATCGGCAAGAACTTGCCGATCCCGGCGTTGACGAACACGAAGTCAACCTGACCGAGCTCTTTCTTCACGGTCGCCGCAAGCGCCTCGATGTCGTCGAGGCTCGAGGTGTCTGAGCGGAGCACGATCGCAGAAGGGCCAAGCTCTCGACGTGCAGCTTCGAGCGCAGCCTCGCTTCGACCCGTCACCAGAACCCGCGCCCCGCCTTCGAGAAGCAACTTCGCGGTGCTCAGCCCGATGCCCGTCGTGCCGCCCGTGATGACTGCAACCTTACCCTGATAGTTCGCCATGGAGTCTCCGTTCGTCCTGCTCGTCAGTTTTAGAACGACCGTACCATAACGTTAAAGAACGATTGGTCAATAACTCGAGACAAACAATTCTCAACTGGGCTCACCTCGAGCTCAGCTCGCGATAACGACAGCGCTTCTCGACGCGAAGGTCGAGGCTTCGGCGTATCGCCAAGCAGCGGGAGCAACACCGACTCGATCTGGCGAACGTAAGAAGAAAGCCCGCAACGTTCACCTCGCTCGATGAGCAAGTCGAGAGGGCTATCAAGCCAGCACGATCGCACTCGCTCGGTCGCAGGGCTCAGCGCATCTGTGCCCAGCAACCAGCGGCAGATCATCTTCGTATCTCTGCGATCACCCGAGACATCGGAGAGCAATCGCTCTGGCGACGCCGTGGGGTCGAACCCCAGCGTCTTTTTCACATCATTGAAGCGGCCTTGCTCAGCATCGTTACGAGGGACGAACCCCGCGACCACCCACGCTTCTGCTTCACGAACGGGCTCCGCGATGAGAACGGGCAAGCTCACGGCTGCGCCATCGACGCCCGCGCGACGCAATCGGGCCGGGTCTTCTTCGCCATCAGTATCACCTGCAAGCACCAAGACATCGGGTCGAATGGCGAGAGACTCGGCGAGCAACGCCGTTCGAAATGCGAGACCTGCAACGCCATGAAACGCCTTCCGGCGCCCTGTTTCTCGAACGCGAATGGTGTTGGGCACCGAGGCGAGATCGGCTTCACGCCCGCACGTCGGTCGATCGCTCCACCACGTGTCTTGATCGAGGCCGCTCCAGACCCTCTGCGTATCCCGAAGCTCAGGAGCCCACAGCGCACGAAGCCAATCCGCCTCTGCGCGCTCGAACACGACACGATCACAGAGATCTCGGGCAAGCGTCGCCGAGAGAATATCCTCAGCGCAGAGAAGTATGTTCAGCGGCATACCCGCGCGATGCTACCTCTTCGAAAAACGTCGTGTAGCCTGAGCACACCACACACCTTCGATGGTAGAATCGCCAGCGCGTGACGACGCACATGGGGGCAATCATGAAGACATGGCAGCGTTCGGGCGCGCTCATTCTTTCGGTGACGATTCTGATCGCAGCGATGATTCAGGCATCGGGGCTTGGTTGCTCGAACGCACCTGAGTCGAATACCCCCGCATCGAGCCCAGCAGGCCAAAGCCCACCCAACTCGAACGCTCGTGGTGCCGCTACCGAAAGCCCAACCCCTGCAACCAACCCAACCTCACGCCCAGACTCGCCGAGCGGCAAGCCCGCCATACCAGACCTGGGGCTTCCGATGGGCGCAAGCAAAGCGCCCGTGTTTTATCGCCCACCAGCCCAAACGTCGGCGAGCAGCCCGGCCCAAGCCCCCAACCCACCACCTCACTGAAACCAGGGTCAAGCGCCAACGATGCTCGATCGCATCACCACCGCAGCCTTGGTTTTCGGGGTGTTGCTCTTGGCATTTGGGCCACTCGAACGAGCGTTCCCGGCAAGACGAGCGCAGCCGATATTGCGAAGAGAGTGGCTGCTCGATCTATATTTTTTTCTAGGACAATACTTGCTCTGGAACGCACTCGCGCTCTGGTTCTTGACGTGGACGCGAGAGCTACTTTCACCGGCATCATGGGTGGTAGGGGCACAAGAAATCGAGCGCCTGCCGTGGCTCGTTCGTACGTTGGCGGGGCTACTGTTCGGGGATATGTTGGTCTATTGGTTTCATCGCGCCTGTCATCGATTTGAGTTTCTATGGCGATTTCACGCCGTGCACCACAGCTCGGAAACCTTGGATTGGCTAGCTGCGCACCGAGAGCACCCAGTCGACGGAATACTCACCCAACTTTGCCAAAACGTACCGTTTTTCTTGCTGGGCGTGCGTATGGATACCATTGGCGCGCTCGTCGTATTTCGCGGGGCGTGGGCACTCTTGGTACACTCCAATGTCCGGCTTCCGCTTGGCCCACTACGAACGCTTCTCGGAGCACCCGAGTTGCATCATTGGCATCACGCCCGGACCAGCAACACAAAGCATAATTTCGCGAATCTGGCGCCATGGCTCGATATTCTCTTCGGCACGCATTTTCTACCGAGCAGCGAAGAAGAATCCTACGAGCTGGGCAACCCCACCGATGACGATCTGCCCAGAAACTATATTGGGATGATGCTCACACCGCTGCTTTCGCTCGTACGTCGAAAACGAGCGAAACAGGCTTCATCCGATGGGGAAGATGCAAGTGTGCACGAGAGCACCTCGGCTTCGCCCCAGTGAGGGCGGATGCGCCGCAAAGGTGTCTTCCTTTGCGGTGAGCGGCACTAGGCTGCGATCTGGGTGGAAACAATGGTTTCGAGAGCGCGACAGAGGGCGGAGGCAACCGAGGAAGGGGGCAACCCTGTATAGCGCGCGATCGTGGAATCTGCGTCCACCGCACACTCTTCGCGAAGGCGGGCAAACGCTTCTTGTTTCGCCGCCTCGACGGCCCGACGATCACCATCAGACAAGATGGGCGCGAGCCACCGAGCAACATCGAGCGCCAAGGCGGCATGCCGGGTCTCGTCGCGAGCGATGACCGAGAGTGAAAACCGTAGTTCTCGATCCTCAGCGTGGCTGGCTTGCCAAACCGCGGTCAAGGCAGCGAACGCCTCGAATACACAGCCTTCGACCATATTTTCGATTGCCATCTCACGAAGAGATCGACACGCGAGCAGAGGCTTGCGTTGCTCGTGAAAAGAACGCCCCCAGCGACGTGCGTGAGAGGCCATTTCACGAGTATGACGCTCTTCGTCACGTAGCGCTGCCCGAGCGCGCAGACAGAGTGCTTTGGGGGCGCGATGCAAGTGAAGCTCACGCTCGAGACGCTCGAATGCGGGCACGCTTGCGTCTTCGATTTCGGCACACCACAACAAATAGGCCCCAACGTCGTCGCCTTCACGAAGCGGCGCGCGAACCCCTTCCGTACGCCGACCCAAATGAGGTTGCGGGCAATTTTGTATCGGCGGGGTCACCTCGGGTTGCGACTGAGAAACACTGCCATCGGTCGCGATGCGATAGGTCGTTCGTGTGCTCTGTCCACAAAAGCTCGTGGTGACATGGAGCATTTCGAAGCCGTTCGCCGTGGGGCGATAAAGGGTTGGGTCACAGCTAGGCAAAATCGCGGCGCCAGACACATTGGTCGCCATTTCGTACACCATGGCCATCGCCGCTTCTTCTGGGGTTTCGATCGGTACAAGCTGCTTTTTCACCTCTGCGCCAGCCATGACAGAAACAAGGTCGCCGCGGGTGAAAACAAGCCATTCGCCCCCCTTTTCGGGCCTCACCTTTTCAACCGCCTCTAGACAAGCCGCACGCTGTGAGGCTCGCGAGCAAAGCTCACCCGATGCCCCGGCTCGAATCACACGATGTGTGGGCATGAAATATTCGAGTCGAAGCTCTACCCCATCGAAGGGTTGGGCCGGTTTGAGCCCCTGGAGGACACTCCCCATACAACGCTGTCCATATTCGAGGCTCTTCGGAGAGATATTCTCGACCGTCGAAGCCGCAATCGCATCGGGGGCCCTGGCGCTCGTGGCGACCTCTTTCGGGGGCGAAGACGTTGCGGTAGCCGTCGCAGGGGGGCTAGAAGAGACAGGGGGCACCGTCGGAACCCCGCTCTCGGAGCAAGCGGTCGCGATCGCAACTTGAAATGCCACGGCCAGCTTTTGCTCGGTCGAAAGAGCCATACCGCGTACGATACAAAATGTGTGCACTTACGAGATGGCGCTTTTTCGCGAATCTCACGCAAGAGAGCAGACGTTTTGGCGCAACTTATGCGTCGCCTCAGCCGTTTTCTTCGCGAGCAAGTAGGTCACGGATGAACAACAAGGTTCGGCCAAGGTGCTCATCGAACGAGGCAATATCAGCAGGCTCGGGGCTACGGCCATCTTTCATTGCTCTTTCGAGAGTTTCAGCGGCCTCGCCAACCGAAGCAAGCCCGAGCGTTCGACCCGCACCTTTGATGCTGTGGGCGAGCATCGAGGCTTCACGATACGCGCCTCGCTCGACCAGTGTTTTGAGCTTCTGGGTAGCCTCTGCGTAGTCATCGACAAAGGTCGAAAACAACTCTCGAAGAAGCTCGCGGTCACCGCCCACATTTTTCAGTGCAGTGAGCAGATCGATATCTTCGTTCGAAGCACGCTCGGCAGTTTGCGGAGTGCGTGCCGCGGTCTCGACCTTCGAGGATGGCAGCCAACGCAACAGCGCAGACGTGAGCTCTTGTGGATCAACGGGTTTGGTGAGGTGATCGTTCATCCCGGCTTCGAGACTTCGCTGACGATCGCCGCTCATGGCGTGTGCAGTCATGGCCAAGATAGGCAGTTTGTCCGCAGCGAAGAGGGGCAGCTTTCGAATCTCGCGGGTGGCGGTCAGGCCGTCCATCTCGGGCATCTGAACGTCCATCAAGACAAGATCAATCGGCCGCTCATCGCGGCGGCGTTCGAGCGCAGTAAACAACGCGAGAGCCTCGGCGCCATCACTCGCCGTGATGACCTCGATGCCGAGTTTTTGAAGCAAAACCGTGGCGATCTCGCGATTGATTTTGTTGTCCTCGACCACGAGCACACGGGTGTCTTTGAACCGGGCGGTGTCGCGAGCGAATGCGGCGCGCGCAGGCGTACGAGGAGTATGCCCTAGAGCGATCATCAACATGTCGAGCAAGCTCGAGGGCAAAATCGGCCGACGAACGCACCCTGCAAGCCCTGCGTTACGAGCTTTGGCTGACCATGAACGCTCTTCTGAGACACTCACGCTCATCAACACCGGGCAAGCACACCCCACCTCGCGAATACGACTCGTGAGTGCGATCGCGTCAGTATCGGGCAGGCGAGCTTTCACGAGGACAACATCGTATGGGTCGCCTTGTTGTACCGACCGTCGAGCTGCTGCCACAGCGTCATTTGCCGAGGGGACTGCATCAGCGCGCATGCGCCACGATGACAACAATCGCAAAATCAACGAACGAGACCAGTGCCCGTGACCAACCACCAACACCCGTTTTTCGAGGAGAGCCGGCTCGAGCAATACCTTGTGGGGTTGCTCTGCCACTTTGAACGGCAAGCTGACCGTGAATACAGAGCCTCCGCCCAGCATACTGTCGACACGGATCGCCCCGCCCATCAACTCGGCGAGCTGACGACAAATCGCGAGACCCAGCCCCGTGCCACCATATTTTCGCGTGGTCGAATCATCAGCCTGCGAAAACGGAGAAAACAACCTACGGAGCTGGGGCGGAGACATGCCGATCCCCGTGTCTCGCACCGAAAAATCGACCGTCACGAGATCGCTCGCCGTCTCGGTGACCTTGGTGGACAGCTCGACTTCGCCGCGCTCGGTAAACTTGATGGCGTTGGACACCAAGTTCTGGAGGATCTGCGCAAGTCGAAGGGGATCTCCGATCAGTTGCGCTGGGCACGCTGGGTCGAGATCGACGAGCAGATCGATATTTTTCTGATCAGCCCGAAGCTCGGCCATCCCGATGACATTCCGGGTTACCTCGTCCGCAGAAAACGGAATGGCCTCGATATCGAGCTTGCCTGCCTCGATCTTCGAAAAGTCGAGAATATCGTCGACCAGATGCAATAGCGAGCGCGAGGCTTGATCGATCTTGTGAACATAGTCGCGCTGCTGATCGCTGAGCACGGTGTCGAGCGCCAGATGACTCATGCCAAGGATGACATTCATCGGAGTTCGGATCTCGTGGCTCATCTTCGCAAGAAACGCGCTCTTGGCGACGGTTGCCGCCTGCGCGGCATCTCGTGCTGCAGCCAAGGCCGCTTCATCTCGTTTACGCTCGGTCAAATCAAGAACAAATGACCAAATATAGGGTGTTCCTTGGCTATCTTCGACGACGACGCCACTCAGCTCGATCGGCACACGCCGACCGTCCTTTGTAATATATTCCTTCTCGAATCGAGAGTACGCGCCGGTGGCACGTATCGATTCAAGCTGAGCGCGGTTGCGCTCTCGCATCTCGGGTGGGGTCAGCAGATCAACGGGCTTTCCCTCGATTTCAGAGAGAGACTAGCCGACGAGAGAGAGCCACGCGGGGTTGGCGCTATGGATGATTCCATCGAGCGAAACCAAGAGCATTCCCACCGGAGAGCACTCGAACATCCGGCGGAACTTTTGCTCGGACTGTCGTAGCGTTTCGTGCATCGCACGCTGCTCGGTCATATCACGGCTGGTCAGCACCACAGAGCCATCGGGCAACGGAGCAAGACGCGCTTGGAGAAATCGCTCGCCACGATTCGATGGCATCTCGTAGCCGACCTCGACGGCTTCGAGCGATGAGCGGCATTGCTGTATGGCCGAGAGAATAGTCTGTGCTGCTTTTTCAGGCAGCACCTCACAGACATTTCGATTGAGAAACTGCGAAGGAGCGAGAATGAGCTTGTCGTTGTCAGGTTGGTGATAGTCGAGAAATACACCGTCTTCCGAGAACAAAAACACCCGATCGGGAAAGCTCCGCAGCAGAGCCAAACGAGCATGTTGATGCTTCTGACGAAGCTCTAGCTCTTGTTGCAAAAATTCTTCGACGACACGACCTAGCTCGTGGAGCGTTCCGAGCTCTCGCTCTGTGAGCTGGCGAGGCTTGGTGTCGATGATACACAAGGTGCCAATCGCCGATTTACCCACTTTGGCCATCAGGGGGAAGCCGGCATAAAATCGAATATAGGGTGCGCCCGTCACCAGTGGATTGGTCGCAAATCGTTCGTCCTCAAGCGCGTCGCCCACGACCATCGCTTCGGTCGAAAGAATCGCATGGCCACAAAAACTTACCTCTCGACTCGTCTCTGTAGCGCTGAGACCAATACGCGCTTTGAACCACTGCCGCGTCGCATCAACCAAGCTGATCAGCGCAATCGGAACATCGAGCGCACGCTTGGCCAGAGAAACGACGCTATCGAATCGCGCCTCGGGCTCGGTATCGAGCAAACAAAGCTGCGAAAGCGTTTCTAGTCGCTCTGGTTCATCCGCAGGGATAGGCGGTTGCATCATCGGGCGCTCGCAACGCTCGGGCCTTGGGTACGCCGAGGCATCTCAGCGGCGCACACAAGAGACGAGCATTGGCCACGGTACAGAAGCCCGAAGCGCGCTGCAAGACTACGTCGCAGTGTGGTCGCTCGCAGTCGCGCCAACCACACGAGCCACTCGAGCCACTCGAGCCACACGAAGGGCACCCAGGGCACCACCAGCACCAACGAGCGCCTTCGTTACGTCAATTGCGCGAGGTCAGAACGAAACGCTCATTAGATTATCGCCCATCTCGTTCGAGCCGTCGCCAATGTCGTAGGTGTTTCCGATACCCAAGCACCCCCAGTTGCCGTTTCCCCAGCATTTGAGTGTGTCATTGTCGAGCAATACACACGTATGCGATCCACCGCCCGTAAATAGCTTCGAGACAGAGCGACCTGTACCGAACGACAAATATGGCAGATTATCGCCCATATCAGATGCGTCGTCGCCGCGAACGTTGGTGTCACCCAGACCAAGACGGCCATCGGAGTTTAGCCCCCAACATTTGACCCCACCATTGTCGAGCAAAACACACACATGATTCACCGCAACGTGCAGCTCGGTCACGGTGCGACCTGTGCCGAGCGACACTGTCGGCAGAGCATCTGCGGCCGTGGTGGCATAATAGTCAGTGTTTCCATATCCAAGCCGCCCATCGACATTGTATCCGTTGCATGTGACTGTACCGTTATCGAGCAAAACGCAGGTGTGCGCATCAGCGGCCCCCACCGCCACAACGGAGCGACCTGCCCCGAAATTCACGGGCAACAGTGCGTCACCCATCTCGCCGGGGGCATCGCCCACATTGTTCGGGTGGACGGCAAACAAGCGCCCGTCATCGGGGAAGCCCCAACATTTCAACGAATCGTCATCGAGAATTGCACAAGCATGCGCGCCACCTGTCGTGATTGCTTTTGCGGTGCGTCCCGTGCCCAAATCCACCGCTGGCAACGCGTCGCCCATATCCGAGGCGTCGTCTCCGCGTACCTGTGAATCACCGAGCCCAAGCTGTCCATTCGAGTTTGCGCCCCAGCATTTCACTGAACCATTGTCGAGAATCACACACGCGAAGTTAATTCCTGCGCTAATGGCGGTAGCGGTGCGGCCGGTGCCCAGTTGTACATAGGGCAAGTCGTCGCCCATTTCGTTTGCGCCATCGCCTCGATTTTGGGTATCACCCACCCCGAGTTGCCCTGTGTCGTTACGGCCCCAGCATTTGACCCCACCATTGTCGAGAATGGCGCACATGAAGAACCCCTGCGCCCGCGAGATCACCTTCACCGTTCGGTCGGTTCCAAGGTTTAGCACAGGCAGATTGCTACCCATCTGCGCAATTGATGTCCCGCGGGCGGTGGTGTCACCGATACCCAACTGGCCCGAGAAATTAGCGCCCCAGCATTTGGTAGCCAATGACCCATGTTGTGCGCAGGTAACACTTGCGCCGAGGCCCATGGTCAGCACATAGGGTTGGCACGTTCCTCCAGAGCAACTGCCACTCGTACAATCGGCCCCCGAATTGCACTGAACGCAGCTTCCAGAGCCGTTGCAAAGACTTCCGTTGTGGTCAGCGCACGACATACCTTGTGAAGCATTGCTGACCGACGCTACCCCTTGCGCGCAGGTATTGATCGTACACACGGTGCCGTCGTTCACCACATCGCTGTCATCCGCGATTTGCGTCACGTTCCCCGCACCATCACAGACAGATTTGAGGCAATCGGCGCTGGTTTGAGCCGACACCGCGACGCCTTGGTCTACGAAAGAAACCGAACAAACGCCGTTGTTGCACGCCCTCGAAGCGCACTCCGAATCAGAGCCAGGGCAATCCGTGGCGTGGCTGCAACCCACGCACTGAGCCGACGCATCACAGAACAACGACGTGCCGCAAGACGCGCCCACTTGTAGCGGCGTATTTTTTACCACCCCAGCATCACAAGAATCCGTGGTACACGGGTTATTGTCATCATAGATGTCGGTGTCATCCGAAACCGTCGTTTGACCACCGTTACCATCACATACGATCACCGAGCAGTCGCCTGGGTTTTGAACTGGGATCGCCTCACCCGACTGCACAAAACCTATACCGCAACTGTTCGCATCGCAGGTTCGGAACGCGCAGGTCGTATCCTGACCAGGACAATCCGCAGGGGTCGAGCACCCACCCGATCCCGCGCTTCCCCCTGTCCCAACGGTTCCGCCGGTTCCACTGGAGCCGCTGGTTCCGCCCATACCCGCTGTCCCAGCAGCCCCGCCAGTCCCGGCACTGCCGCTCGTTCCGCTCGTTCCGGCTGTGCCTGCCGTGCCCGCCATTCCAGCCGTGCCTCCGGTGCCGCTGGCGCCCGCTGTTGCGCTCGTTCCGCCCGAGCCTGCAGAACCGCTCGTTCCGCCGGTTCCCGATGTGCCCGAAGTACCCGACGTACCCGACGTACCCGAAGCTCCGCTGGTACCGCTCGAGCCTGCTGTTCCGCTCGGTCCTGCCGAGCCTGCGGCACCGGCGCGACCGACAGCGTCGAGCTCGCCTCCTCCGCACGCGACCCCAGAAAGACCAAGCAACACCACAGAAAACGGGAACAACAGCCTTCGTCGGGTGAACATGTGCATTCTCCTCGTTTTCCCCACTCCGACGATCTCGGGATTCGAGAGCTCTCAGCTCGGGGCCAACACGGAGGATGAAAGCCCTACCGAACCACGGGCAGGACCGTGTCCGACATTCGCAGGACACTTCCGGTCAGCACAAGCACAACCCCGTCCAAACAGGCCAATTCTTACGGTTCAATGTAGCAAACCTTTCGCTTCACCAAGGTTGCTATGACAAAACAAAGGTCAAACGTGCGCCGAATGGGTTAAGGTGCTCGTGTTGTGAAGCACGATCGAACACAGGGGCGAGCAGAACCATTGAACAAGGGCTCGGTATTGCCACCGCGTGCCTTGGCATCGCCGCGTTCGAAAGGGGCAACACCTGCGCAACGGCCGCCCGTGCTCGTCGACTCGAGAATGTCGATTCGTACGCTGCTCGCGCTTGTGGCGTGGCTTCGCGGAGAAGGGCACGACACATCCTGGTTGCTGCGTGCCGTGGGCATCGAAGAATCCACCCTTCTATCGCGCGACGCGTGGGTTCCCCGAGAATCCGTCTTGTCAGCGTGGAGGATGGCCTCGGAACGCTACGGCCAACACGATCTCGCCATGCGGGTGTTGCGCATGATCGAGCCTCGGATGATCGAGCTAATGTTTCTCGATCAAGGGTTCATTATCGCGCAAGCCTTCGGAGCCAGCGCCACGGTCGGAGAAGGGCTCGAGCGACTGTTGAGGTATTATCCAGTCGCCCACGGCACCTCGAAGCTCACGGGCCGCTCCATCGAAGAACGCGATACCCTCAACGCCTCGTCGCGGGGTTGGTTCGAGCTCGAGCTGCAAATGCCAAGCGATGAGCCCTACGAGCCATCGTTCGTAGAATTCTCGCTCGGGATGCTCGCGAAAATGCTTCACGGCGCGGTCAGCGAGCCGACAGAAGTGATCGAGATCTCGTTTGCGCACCGCGGACCGGCGTCCTCTGCGCTTCACCAGAATGTATTGGGTGCCCCTATTCGATTTTCAGCACCCAACAACCGAATGCTGATCGATCCAAGCGCTCTCTCTGTGCCTTTGCGTTCGGCGAACCCCGCCTTGTTGGCCGGGACAATCACTCGCGCCGAGGAGCTTCTCACCGTCATCAACGCACAAGCCTCTCTCGCCGCACGCGTTCGTGCCATCGTCGAAAACGAGCTTGCACAACGCGCTCCCACCGCTTCAACGACCGCGAAATTGCTTGGATTTTCTGATCGACACCTTGCTCGACTCCTGGGTGAAGAGGGCACCAGTCACCAGGCAATTCTCGATGAAATCCGTGCACAGCGAGCTCGCGCTCATTTGATTGACTCGAACCTATCGATCGATGCTCTACCGGCGTTGCTCGGATACTCTGACGTTCGCGCTTTTCGCCGCGCCTTCCGTCGCTGGTACAACTGCACCCCCGCAGAGCTTCGTGCGTGTCTACGCGCGCAGCTATTAATCGCTAGACGGGTTTACGCCATTCGTGTGAGCGACATTCGCCGTCGGGCAGCTCTTGCTCGATCCAGCCTACACCGTCCGAGTCTCGGCGAATCCAAAGCACGCTTGCATTTTTTGGGTTTGGCTCGTCTTCGAACCAGTCCACATCGAGGTTGAGCCAAGCCATACGAAATGCACGCTGGGTCACGCCGTGAAGAAAAAGAATGTGGTTCGAATAATCCGAACGGATGATCTTGCCGATAAATGAAATCACGCGTTGAACGACATCCGCGCGACTCTCGCCATTGGGGTAGCGAAAATAGAACTTGCCTTGGTTATCGGTAAGCAGCTTTCGCTTGGCAAACGCACGCGGCAATTGTACCTCGGCCTCCGCGTCGGTGAGGCTATCCCAATCGCCAAACTCTTGCTCGCGCAACAGAAAGCTCTCGCGTCGCCTTACAGCATCGATCTGAGTAGCGTACGCCGCCGACAACACGCCTTGTTGAGTCTGAAGACAGCGAACGTAGGGGCTGCTCCATGCACAGGTATTCGACAGCTCGAAACCAAGCCCCGCGATGATCGAGCCAGCACGCTTGACTCGGTCCGAGTCGAGTGAAACCAACGGGATCACATGATCGGGCATCGTTCGATAGACCATGGGATCAACATTGGCGATCGACACATCGTGCCGAATCAGCACGACATTTTGAACCGAGGAAGGCATGGGGGCGGAGAATAACCCAATCACGATGCGACGTGTGCCTCTGTCGAATCAGAGCCCGACACCACAACACGCTGGTCGTCGATTCGCCAACGTAGATTCGTCAATCGCGCAGCAAATCGCTCGTCGTGACTGACCAACAGGATCGCCCCAGGAAATTCTCGCAGCGCCTGCTCGATCCGTTCGATAGACGGCAAATCGAGATGATGTGTAGGCTCGTCCAACACGAGCATCCAGACTTGGCGCGTGAGCCCAAATGCGAGCGCGAGCTTGCGAGCCTCACCTAGAGACGGGTCGCGGGTCGTGAGGATCACCTCAGGGTCGACGCCAAGGGCTGCGACCAACGACAAGACCGCCGCCCTGTCTTGAGGCGAGAGTTTGCGAACCCGCTGTATCAACGACAATCGCGCGGCGAGATCGAGCTCTTGGGGGAGCACGAGCACGTGCGACTCATCGAGACGAGCACTCTCGACAAGTGCACGAAGAAGTGTGGTTTTTCCCGCCCCGTTGGGCCCGCAAATCCACACTTTATCGTCTCGATCGACGGTGAGCGATACGTCGCGCAGCAGCACACGATCAGCGACCGACAATCGAGTGGCTTGAAACGACACCAAACGGCGCTTCGGAGCTGGCACATAGTCGGCAAAAAGTGAACGCCCTTTCTCTCGCTCGATGGGCATTTGTTCGAGCGCTTCACGAGCAGTTTCTACCGCCTCGCGAGCCACCGACACCTCTCGCCCTATTTTTTCTCTGCGGCTGCGGCTCGCCCCTTGGCAAGCGCCCCGCGGCCATCGTGATCATGGACACCTTTTGCACGCGTTTTCGTCGAGAGATTCTGCTCGGCACTCTCGCGTGTGGCTCGTTTCGCCGACAGATGCCGTTCGAGGGTTCGTACCCGCTCTTTTTGAAGCTCACGAGCATGTGCCGTGGCCCGCTCAGCCACATGCCAGCTCTCATTTGCTTCGGAAAACGAGCTGTCAAAACAGTGTACAGAACCTCGATGTACACGAAGCGTTCGTGTGGTGCTCGAGTCGAGTAGATCTCGGTCGTGCGAGACAAGCACCCCAACCCCACAGAACGACGCAATGGAATCCATGAGCAGTGTGCGAAGCTCGGGGTCGAGGTGATTCGTGGGCTCGTCGAGAAGGAGAATGTCGGGCTCCATGAAAAAAGCCGAGGCGACCTGCCACCGCCGTCGCTCTCCAGGTGAGAGCGTCTTCCATCGGTCAAGCGCCCATTCATCGAGACCAAAGCGCACCCGAAGGCGCCGCGCGGCCCGCCCCGTATCGTCGCGAAGACGAAACGCAGGCTCGGGAACAAGCTCAACACTTTGCGCGACCACAAGCATCAACGAATCACGAGGCGACAGGTCAATGTTGCCCGAGGTGGGCTTGAGCTGACGGGCGAGCAAAGCAAGAAGAGTGGATTTTCCCGCGCCATTTTCACCCACCAACCCCGTCATCCCAGGGGCCAGAGAGAACGAAACTTGAGACAACAAAGGGCGCGCGCCGTCATACGCGAACGACACGTCACGAAACTGAATCGAGACCATGGAACCTCCTGTGAGGTCAGTGCAACACGACAAAAAGCGAGTGTTGGGGGGTCGATTCAGCAGGTCATCGTTGGGCACACCGGGTGGGCCCAGCCGAGTGATAGCGTAGCTCTTGAGTCACGCAACGAAAGCGCTGCATGCGAGAGCAAAAAATTGCTTGTTGCAGGGGATGTACGCCCCCCCTCGTTCGTAGGCCGCGCATGCTTTCGACGACGTTTTCAAGAGCGATTTCCCATGTTTTCGGCGTCATGGGTGCAGTGGGTTTGGTCGTGGTGTCATCAGCGGCGAGTGCCGAGCCAAACCCGCAAGATTCCACACCCCCCTCACAGATTCCACCTTCGCCCCCAGCAACAGCTCCGGCGGCCTCCACGGAAGCAGCAGCTCCGTCGCCCGCATCCACTGCGTCCACCGCCTCCACCGCCCCCGCCAGCTCTTCCGCAACCACACCCGCGGCGAGCGTCCCGACGGCATCGGATCCATCCAACGAGCGAGTGGGTGAGGCTGCTCGATGGCAAATCGGGGCATCGGTCGGGATCCAAATCCCCACAGGCAAGGTGGCACGATCGCTCGATATCCAAGACGCCATTGGCGTGGGCCCACTCGCAAGCCTTCAAGTTGGATACCATCTCAATCCGCGTTGGGCGCTGGTTTATCAAGCATCAGGAGCACTGAGCGCCACCAAGCCCAAGCTGTGCCCAGAATCAGTGGATTGTGCGACGTCGGTTCTCCTGACGTCAATCCTGGGAGTGCGACACTATCTGGACCCATTCGAGAGCTTTACGCCTTGGATCGGAGTGGGACTTGGGATCGATGCGACGCTTCTTGGGCAAAAATCGACGGCCAGCAAGCAACTCGAGGTCAACGGAAAACCCGTGGAGAGTTGGTCGCACGGATATATTGGACCCGCTCTCTTGCTCGAAGGAGGCGCAGATCACAAGCTCTCCAGACATTGGGATATTGGCCCTTATGGCTCACTCACCGTTGGAGAATATCTAACCCAAGTGACCTCAATCAAACCTGTTTCGACGGACGGGAAACAGGCGAATAGTGATCTGAGCTCGTCAGCGATCGGCTCGCCTCGGCCTCATGTGCTCATCACCTTCGGGTTGCGACTTGCGTACGTGCCGTTACTCATCACGCAAGTTTGAACGCTTCGAACCCAAGATCAACACGAGGGCAACGCATCGTTCTCCTCGGCATCTCAAACACTTACCGTACCCAAGTCGAGCGAGACCCGTGCCCCTCTGGTCGGCCATCGCCTCCGGCAGTACGGGGCTTGAGATGCGCCCATGGCAGCGGACGACCCCACACGAGACAGCAGCTCGAGTACCTCGGAATCCTCGACATTCCGGCCTGGAATGCTTCTCGAGGGTCGCTACCGACTCGTTCGACCCTTGGGCGAAGGCGGAATGGGCACGGTGTGGGTGGCTCATCAAATCGTGCTCGAACGAGATGTTGCGATCAAGTCGTGCTGCGATGGGTGGGAGGATCACCACAAGGCGCGACTTCGACGAGAGGCCCTGGCGCTTGCCACGATTCGGCACCCATCGGTTGTCCAGGTATTTGACTTGGGTGAGCTGCCAGGCGGCCTTCCGTTTATTGTGATGGAGCTCATCGAGGGCGAATCACTGGCCCAGCGCATCGAACGAGAAGGCCCTCTCGATGCGGTTGAGGCCGTCTCGCTGGTGCTGCCGCTCTTGGATGGGCTGTCGGTAGCTCACGCCTCGGGCGTGGTGCACCGCGATTTGAAGCCTGAGAACGTGCTCCTCGCGAATGCAGAAGCGGGGGTTCGCGCCAAGCTCGTCGACTTTGGGATTGCGCGGCTTGATCGCTCCTCGACTCGTCTCACGGTCGATGGAAGTTTTGTAGGAACCCCCGCTTTTATGGCCCCAGAGCAGATCCGTGGTGTGGGTGACGACGAGCGAGTCGATGTGTGGGGCGCAGCGGCGCTGCTGTACGCAACCATGACGGGTAGCCCGCCCTTCGTTGCGACCGATATATTGGGTCTATTGAGGCGAGTGGTAGAAGAACCCCCGAGCTATCCGAGAGCAGCCAAAAGCCTCGACGGAAAGCTATGGCGCATCTTGATGGATGCGATGCGAAAAGACCCCGGAGATCGAACGGCAACGGTGGCTGCTCTACGCGATGAGCTCTCGGCGTGGCTTGAAAAGAAGGGTCCACCATCGTCCAAGAACCGCCCCATCGCAGCGGTAGGCAGCGCGATCTCGATGGTGACCACTGCGCCACCGCCTTCGTCCTGGACACAGTCACAAGCCAATCCATCTGACGCTGGGCCACCGTCGAACGGAGCACCGCTGTCGTCGGATGCAGAGATTTCACCCGAGGGGATCATCGACACACTCATCCGCCAGAAGCTGCGTGACACCTGACATGCTCGAGCTCGCTGAACATCCGACCCCTGCCCCCTTCGACCTTCGCCACATCGACGATCAATCCGACGCCGATCTCGACGCACTGCCCTTCGGAGTGATTGGCCTCGACGATGATGGAAACATCCTTCGCTACAACCTGTACGAGTCACGGTTTGCTCGACTCGATCGCAATCAGGTCGTGGGCAAAAACTTCTTCTCAGAAGTGGCCCTTTGTACGCGCAACGAGCAGTTCGAAGGGCGATTCCGGGCCTTCGTGCGCGAGCCACGAGAAGATCACGTCGAGCGATTCGACTACCTCTTCGATTTCAAGTTCGGTGCACAACAGGTCTCGGTTGACCTGCTCAAAGCTCCTGGCGTTGACCGCTATTACCTGTTGATCAACAGGCGAAAGCTCAGTGCCCCACGGCCCGAATTTCCCAAGGAGCTTCTTGCCGTCGAGCAAGCCCAGCTCGCCCCCGAAGAGCGCGACGATGGAGTGGTTCGCGATGCGCTCGAACGACGGTTCGTCGATGTTCCGGCGCCGTTTTTCGCAGCGTTGCGTGCAACCTGCGATCGTCTTGCCCCCGAGACTTGGCAAGTCTTTAGCCAAGAGTGGGGCACCCAATGGGGGCGGCGAGCCGCTGTTGATATCGAAGCCGCTTGCCTCGAAGGCCCTGGTGTTTCGCTTCGAGATTTGCCGATGCGCGAGGTCGGGCGGCGCTTGACAGACTATATGTCCGAGCGCGGTTGGGGCGCAGCATCGTTCGACTATTCACTCACGCAAGAGGGCATCCTCGTGCTTCGAA
>JAXLYQ010000037.1:0-50415 GCA_046351315.1 Polyangiaceae bacterium | reverse complement strand
TCACCGAGGTTTGCCGTGGGGAAACCAAGCCCACGCGCTCGATGTTGGCCGTGCTCGACCACACCTTCGAGCGCGTGATCTCGACCCATGATCGCGCGAGCTTCGGCGACGTCACCGACCTCGATCGCTTTACGAACACGAGTGCTTGACCACACGCCGTTGGTGTCGCCGACCAGATGGTGCGGGAACACCTCGAAGCCAAGCTGCGAGCCGAGCGCGCGAAGCGTGTCGAGATCGCCTGCGCGGCGATGCCCGAATCGGAAGTTCTGCCCCACGACGATCACACGCGCGTCGAGCCGTTCGACCAGCAACTGACGAGCGAAATCTTCGGGCGACAACGCCGCAAACGTTCGATCGAACGGCTGAACCTCGACGTCGAAACCGACCTCGTTCAACAACCGAATCTTGTTGGGCAATCGGGTAAGCGTGGCGGGAGCGCCGTGCCCCAGCACCTCTGCAGGGTGAGGCGAGAACGTCAGCACACGCGGCACGAGCTGTGCAGCATGAGCACGCGCAAGCGCGTCGCCCAGAACAGCACGATGACCTCGATGAACGCCGTCGAAATTCCCGATGGCCACCAGGGAAGGCGGCAAACGCGACATCAGACTAACTTCTGCGCCTGCTCATCTGCCGACAAGCACACGCGCGGAACGCCATGAAGGTACTTTTCGTTCGTTCCGTACTTGGTTTCGCAATAGCCGCTCTCGCGCTCGTCGCCGATCTTCACGAGGGTCTTCTGTGAGGTGAAGGTTTGCCGTGGGGAGAACCCACTAACGCTGCAGGATCCGTTGGACAAGGTCGTCTCTTGGCCGACGCAATAGCCTGCCTCGTTGGGCATCGTCCAGGCTTGGCCTGTCGAATACACCAAATTCGTCTGAAAATCGCCTTGCGGCAAGCAGCCCGGAAGCACCTCGACGTTCGGTCGCCCGAGGGTCTTGGCGACCTTCGGAGCAAGATCCGCGGGGTCAACCACCTCGGTACCATCGAGCGCCGTCAGCTCGGGCGTGACCACGTACACCGTTTCGTTGACGTCGAACGGATTCAGACAAATCACCGACGGTCGAAGCGCAACCGTCACCGAATCAACCACCGCTGGCTGGCGATTCGCTGGCAGCGAAGCAAGCGTTGAGGTGAGCTTGCCATCGGCCAGCACGAGCCCTTGCAACACCACCGCTGGCGATGACTGCGCCGTGAGGTGATTCGGGTCGATTTTATCGCTCACGAGCTTACCGAAAATCGCCTGAGGGAACATATCCGCGACCGCAAGATTAGGCGCAGGCGCCTTCTCGGGAATCGTCACCACGTTCCCGTCGAGATCAGTTCGAGCGAAGGTCACGAACTTCGTGAAAGGCTCTTCGACTTGCAGCGAAAACGGGCGCTTTGCCGCCGCAGATCGCTCACTCTCGGGGAAGCTCGGCGAGAACACCACGCGGATGAACTGCTTGTCAGCTTGAAGCGGGTTCGCCGTGGGTGAGGTCGCAAATCGCTCGTCTTGCGGGATCACGATCGCGTTCGGATCGGTCAGCTTCGTCAACGGCGGCGTGGGCGTATTGCTCGCACCGAACGTGTCGGGGCGCTCGTCGATCACGCTGCTGAACGAGAAGATCGGTCGTGGCGTATTGAGCTCCAACCCAAGCGACACGGTCACGTTGTCCACGAGCGAGCCCGACTCTGGAATATACAGCTTTCCAGTCGAATCCTTCACCCCAACCTCGAGCGTCGTGTACTTCGGCGCTGCCCCCGCAAGCGCCTCTGCCGTGTTGTCGATCGCGCCTCCGCCAATGTCTCCGGCGGTGGGGAGATTATGGATTTTCAACACCGGCGAGAAGTCGCCGTCGTAATCATAGAACCCACGAACCTGCCAATATCCGGCATCGACCGGGCCCACGACCCACGGAGCGCTCACGGTCACGTTGGGGGTGCCGGGCGCAGGACAGATAATGTCATCCGAATTAGGATCCAAGGTCAGCTCTCCAAGAATACCTTGGAAGAGCGCATCGCCACCGACGACCTGAATCTGTTGTGCCGTCGTACCGAAGCCTTCTGGTGGAGGCAAAAGGTTCTCGTTGAAGACGAGAAGCACCGCAGCCCCAACCACGTGACCTCGCTGGGTACAAGGCGCCGGGCCACTGTACACCACCACACCTTGGATGTTTCCCTTGGGAGCAAACAGCCCATCATCGAGCGGTGGTTTTCCACAGCTCGACAACGCGGTGACCAATCCCGCCGCCAAAGGCAAAACCTTGGCGAGGCTCGCGACCGTGGAGAAGCTTACTTTCGACGTTGCGCGCATGGATTCGGCCTGGTCTTTCAGAACTTGTAAGAGAGGAATCCCATGAAGCGTCGACCCACCATTTGACCGAGTGGGTGCTCACGGTGCTTGTCGTTCAGGAGGTTGAATGCCGTTGCACTCACCTCGGTCGAGTTCTTCAAGAATCGGTACCCAACGCGAGCGTTCAGCAAAGTAAACGCAGGAACGTTGTAACTCGTGGTGACAATGTTGATCGAGCCGTCCGTCGGAGGCTGCTGCTCGGCCCAGACCTGTGACGATGAATAATGGAACGTCACCTCGCCGTCGATGCCAGGCTTGGTACGAACCTGCACACCAATATTGGCTTTGTGCTTGCTCGTCTTTTGGTCCTCGACGTCGAAGCAGTCCTTCGCTCGACTCGCGCTCTGCAAGTTCAACGAGTAGTTGGCGAAGACGTCAACGCCTTCGAGAGGGAACACGCGAGCGCCGAGCTCACCACCGAACGAGTTGTACGTAACGCACGAGTTTCGCCAACCACCGAACGCGGACACCACTCGCCCCGTTTCAGGATCGATACCTGCCAAGTTTGGGGTCGAAGGCGTGACGATTCGGTTCGTATCCACCAGCTTCACCAGGTTTTTAACCTGCAAGAAGTAACCGGTAATTTCGAAGTTCACGAGGTCAGAGTCTTGGCTCAAATATCCAAGGTCAACCGAGATCACCTTTTCTCGATCCAGCTTGGATGTCGCGTGATCCGGCTCTACAGCATTATTGTAAAGCTGTGCACCTGATGCCGTTGGGCTCGCAAAGGCAACTTGCGTATACGACTCAAGAACGACGGTGAACGAAACGCCGTGGCACCGGTCAAGCGGATTGCGCTCTGATTCGTAGGCTTTGCGATAACCGACGCACGGGGCGACGGGATCATTTGAGCCAAGAACGGCACGTAGTCTCCTCGGATACTGGCGACCACTTGCACTCGTTGGCTGAATTTGATGCCGTCCTGCAGAAAAACTCCCGCCCAGTGCTCGTCGCGCTTGGTGTCCATATACGACCAATCGACATTCTTCAGTCGATAGGTCGCTCCCAAGATGCACATCGTGCTCAATCCCGGCAATCTTGTATTGATCCACGTACTCGGCGAGCACGTCGAACACATTTTGGATTGGATGAGAGGTATAGCCCCTGGCCCTTGTAATCAAAAGCACGCCCGGAAACGCCCTCGAACCGGTTGAAGAACGTTCGAAGGTTGAGCTTGGGAAGGGTCAGTGTGGCTTCTGCATCCAGCACGTACCCATCGACGTTGTACTCGTTGAACGGGCCCGTGCCTTCCATGTTCCTGAAGACACGTGCGTAACCCGCGCCCACGGCAAGCTCTGCGCTCTTTCCCAGGCGCTGCGTGGCCTGGATGTCGAATCGCGCATTTTTCGACCCATATACCTCGTTGTTTTTCTCGAGGCCCTGGAGGTTCGAAAAATATTGGACGTCGTTTCGATACGACGCCACCGCGCGGCTCCACTTCGGCTCTTGGGTATACCCCGCGCTCACGCGAATACCGGTATTCCCCTCGCGCCGAGACGCTGTCACCGAGGCAAAGGTATCGCCCCACGTGCCAGTACCCACACGAACGCCGCTCTTACCTTCACCAGGTTTCTTGGTGATGATGTTGATAACGCCCGCGAACGCGTTCGCGCCGTACAACGCTGAGCCCGGACCACGCACCACCTCGATTCGATCAATCTGCTCGACGTCGATCGGGAATGTCTCCCAGAACGTCGCGCCGAGGATGTCGATATACACCGACCGGTAGTCGATCAACACCAGGGTCTTGTTCGACAGTCGGCTATTAAACCCACGAATCGAAACCTCGGTGTCACCGCCCGTGATGATGTTGACGTCAACACCAGCGAGACGACGAAGCAGCTCGGGGATCTTGGTAATACCCGACAGACGGATATCCTGCTCGGTGATGATCGACGTCGAGTTCGGTGCGTCAAAGGGCTCTGTGCTGCTCGAGACGCCGTGACGATCGTTTCTTGGAAGACGTCTTCATCCTTCGACTGGATGTTCACCTTGTCGCTCAGGCCAGCCGGGCCAGCGGGGCCGAAGCGCCAGAGGGCCTGTGGGGCCGCCCGCAGGCCAGAAGGCCCAGTTGCACCCGCAGGCCATCAGGGCCAGTTGGGCCGGTGGGGCCAGCCGGGCCCGTAGCGCCAGCGGGGCCCGTGGGGCCCGTCTGTTGAGCCACCGCCAACGCTGCTTTTTGACGCTCCAAACGCGTCTGAAGCTGCGCCACGATCTTCGACACGTCATCCGCGTCTTGTGGGCTCTCCGCAAGATACTGCTTGTACGCTGCTATCGCGTTCTCTAGGTCGCCCGACTCTGCGTACGCTCTACCTATGTTGTACAGCACGTTCGGGTGAGGAAGGATCTCGTACGCTTTCTTCAGCTCTTCGACTCCCTTGTCGTACGAGCCTCGCGCCAACAGGTCCATTCCTGCTTTGAAGTGCTTGCGCGCCTCGGTTCGCGCGTCTGCCCAGGCGGGGGCCGACGCGCCCAGCACCCCAGCGGCCACCATGACACCCAGAAGCGCTTTCCATTGCCTCGCCGCCATGTTCGTCGATTGACCTTTCCTGTACAGCTCCAACCCGAGACGCCGTCCTTCGCCGCGCTCCCGTCGAAGAAAGCGCATTGCTCCCCGCCACATCACTCAACCAACCGATCCGAGTTTTTGGCAATCTCACCCGCGGTGAGACACACCGTGGGAACACCATCGATGAACTGAAACTTCTTCTCGACCTTGTTCCCGTTGTCATCCACGGTTGTCCAGGTTTTATCCCCCCGGTTCGTGGTGTGGATGTTCGCGCAATAGCTCGAATCGCCGTTCGTGTACCCTTCGATCCTCAACCGCGCTTGCTGCGAAATCAGTTGTGCACGCGAAGGCAACGGAGGCTGCGAGCAAATAGGCTTCCCCGCACTGTCCACCCCCTCGACCTCAGGCGATTGGCAATGCCCTGCCTCGTTCGGCCCGGTCCAGGATTGTCCTGTGTCGTAGAGCGTATTGAGCGAGTAATTTCCGCCTGGCAAACACCCCTCGACCACATGCACTCGCGCCAGGTTTTCTTCATCCGTGCCGTGCATGTATTGCTTGAACCTGTTGACCAGCTTCGGCTTCAGATCCTCCGGGAACACGATCGCCCGTTTCAGAGGATCCGTCTCGGAATCATTCGTCGCAAACAACCCTGGTGTGACCAAGAAAATATGGGTCTCTGGGTCGAGTGGGTTCAAACAAGCCACCGACGGGCGCACGTACACCTCGAGCTCGTCGCGAAGCAAATATCCAGGCGTTTCACTGCTCGCCAATGCCGCTTCGATCGAGTTCGAGTTGGTCGACACAAGATTGTCGACCACAACGAGGCCCGACAGCGTCACCGCAGGTGATGCAATCGTGGTCAAGTCGTTCTTGTCCGCCGCATCCAGGCGCGCAAACACGACCTGTGGAAACATGTCCGCGACTGGAATTCCGTCGACCGGAACCGAGACACTCTGCCCATCCACGTTCGCCGTAAATGCCTTTTGAACGATTTCTAGGATCGGGATGATGTTCCCGTCGGCATCGCGATTCGGATAAAACACGAACTTGTTGTACGGAGGACCAGCCTGCAACCCGAAAGGAGCCGCTTCTGCCGTTGGAATTTCAGCTTCGGGCACACCAGCGCCCAATTTCACTCGCAAGAACAGCGTATCCGCGATCGTCGGGTTTGCCTTCGGCGGTAGCGCCAAACGACGATCTTGGGCCATCACCCAAGTCTTCTGATCGGTCAGCTCTGTCTTGCCGTCGAAAACCTGGTTCCAATAATAAATCGGACGCCCCCAGGTCAGTTGCTTACCCAATGAAACCGTAACGTTGTCGACTCGAGCGCCCGTGGGAGGAAGGGTAATATTCCCCTTCTCGTCCTCGTTTCCGATGACAATTCGGCTGTAGATTGGCTTCGCCCCTGCCAAGGCCGCCGCTGGGTTTTCGAGGGCACCTCCGCCAACATCCCCCGCCGTCGGCAGCGACTGCGTTCGCAAAATCGGCGAGAAATTATTGTCGTAGTCGTAGAAACCGCGAATCTGGTACGCCCCCGCACGAAGAGGCCCAGCAGTAAAGTCAGCCGAAACCGACACTGGCGGCTCGCTAGGGTCCGGGCATGCAATCGCGTCAGGATCGGTGCTGCTTGGCAAATCTGCCATGATCCCTTCGAAGAGCTTATCGCCAGCAACCACCGCCAACGAAGCCGCTGTCGTGCCCAAGCCCTCTGGCGGTGGGAGCAGCATCTCGTTGAACAACAACAACACCGCCGCCCCCACCACGTGGCCGTTTTGCGTACAGGGTTTGGGGCCCGAGTACACCACCGTCCCGAGGATGTTTCCTGCAGGTGGAATCTCGTTCGCGATTGGGATGTCACCGCAGGCCGCCACCGACAAGCTTGCCACCGCCGTCGCAAGCACACCTCGACCCAGCCATCGGCGCGTCGACTTGTTCCACTCAAGACTCGTTCGCATGCTCGTTCTTCCTCAGAATCGATACGAGAAGAAACCCATGAAGCGTCGATCTAGGTATTGACCGAACGGGTGCTGTTGGAACCGCTGTCCACCCAGGTTGAACACCGTGCCGCTCACCTCGGCTGCGTTCTTCAAGAAGCGATAACCCAAACGTGCGTTGATCAGCGTGTAGGACGGCAAATCGAAGGTCGCGTTGAGGAGCTGCGTCGTGCCGTCCGTCGGTGCAACGCGTTCTGTCCAGCGCTGTGGCGACGCATAGTGGAACACCAACTCGCCATCGAAACCTGGCTTCGAACGAACCTGCACACCGGCGTTCACCTTGTGTTTGCTGGTCTGCTGGTTCGCGACGGCATTACAGCCCGAAGGCCGGTCTTCCTTCTGGTAGTTGAACGTGTAGTTCGCAAAAACGTCCACGCCTTCGACCGGGAAGATACGCGCACCTGCCTCGCTACCAAACGAGTTGTAGGTCAGACACTGGTTTTCGAAGCCCGCGAACGCAGCACCGAATGCTCCCGAGGTCGGAATCAACCCAAGAACACCATTACTGGACAGAGTTTCTGGCCTCGTCTCAGACAGAACAATCAGGTCTTTGACTTGGAGAAAATACCCGGTCACCTCGAAGTTCACGAGGTCGAAATCCTGGCTTAGATATCCAAGGTCGAACGAGACAACACGCTCTCGTTTCAGCCTGAAATCTCCGCCCTGGTCTGACCTTGCGGTTTCGGAAAATGAGCCCGCTCCGTTCGCACTTTCTGATGTGACGAACAAGTCGAGGTACGCCTCGTAGAAGCTCGGAGCTCGGAACGCCGTCGACCCAGACAGACGAATCGCGGACAGCTTCGTCGGCTTGAAAATGAACGACCCGCGAGGCGATGGCACGAGCTGCTCGAGATACGGCACGTAGTCAACACGTGCACTGCCAACGAGCTGCACTCGATCGCCAAGTTTACGGCGTCTTGGATGAAAAAACCCAAGCCAGTTCTCTCGTCGTTGGCGATCGAGGTAGTTCCGCGAAACGTCTTTGGTCACGATGAGTCGACCCAATATGCACATCGTGCCCGATTTGCTCGCCGGTTTTGAACTGGTTGATGTACTCCGCCACCACATCGAACACGCGCTGCGTGACATTGCGGAGCCATGAACAAAGGCTGCGACAGATAGGTCGCTGATTTCGACTCACTCATAGAGAGCTGCGACGCGAACGTTCGAATGTTGTTGAAGTTCGGAGTCGTCAGCGACCTTCGACATCCGGCGTATACCCTTCGAGGTTGAGCTCTTGCAGTGTTCCCGTGCCCTGCATGTTGCGGTAGAGCTTCAGAAACCACCGCCGACGGTGAGCTCTGCGCTTCCTTGCCCAAGCGGCGCGTCGCCATCACGTCGAAGCGCGAGTTCAACCCCGACGTATCGAGATCGTTTCGCTCGACTTGCAAGTCGTTTCGTCCGGAGTCGAACCTCGCGGCTGTACTTCGGCTCGCGCGTATAACCCGCACTCACACGATACGCGAAGTCACCTTGTCGCTGAGTGACCGTCGCCGATCCGAACGTGGCGCCATAGCTACCCGCGCCCACGCGAACGCTGTTCTTACCTTCACCAGGTTTCTTGGTGATGATGTTGATAACACCCGCGAACGCGTTCGCGCCGTACAGCGCTGAACCCGGACCACGCACCACCTCGATTCCGGTCAATCTGCTCGACGTCGATCAGGAATGTCTCCCAGAACGTCGCACCGAAGATCTCGATATCGCGACTGACCGGTAGTCGATCAACACCAGGGTCTTGTTCGAGATACGTGTGTTGTATCCGCGAATCGAAACCTCTGTGTCGCCGCCCGTCATGATGTTGACGTCAACACCAGCGAGACGACGAAGCAGCTCGGGGATCTTGGTAATGCCAAACCAGACGAATATCCTGCTCGGTGATGATCGACGTCGAGTTCGGTGCGCGTCCAGCAGGCTCTGGGCTGCTCGAGACGCCGTGACGATATTTCTTGGAACATCTTCATCCTTCGATCCGGATGTTCACCTTATCGCCAGACGCTGGCCAGCAGAACCAGAAGCGCCAGCCACAGGGCCCGTAGGCCAACACCGCCAGGGCCAGTGGGGCCGGTAGCGCCTGGACCGTCTGGACCGTGGGCCAGCAGGGCCGTAGCGCCAGAAGGCGGTGGGCCCGGTCGCTGAGCCACCGCCAACGCTGCTTTTTGACGCTCCAGCGCGTCTGAAGCTGCGCCACGATCTTCGACACGTCATCACGCCTGCCTGGGCTCTCTGCAAGATGCTACAGCGGCCATACTGTCGGCGATTATACAGGTCGCCCGACTCTGCGTACGCTCTACCTATGTTGTACAGCACGTTCGGGTGAGGAAGGATCTCGTACGCTTTCTTCAGCTCTTCGACTCCCTTGTCGTACGAGCCTCGCGCCAACAGGTCCATTCCTGCTTTGAAGTGCTTGCGCGCCTCGGTTCGCGCGTCTGCAAACGCTGTGGTGCTCACAGCCAGCACCCCGACCGCCGCTAGGGTACTGAGCAGTGCTTTCCAACGCCTCGTCGATCGCATTGACTTCGTTCCCGTCTTCACATGCACCGCGCCTTCCCCCGTGTGTGTGGCGAGTCGCGAGGGTGTCAGCACTATAAACGAACTGCAATGAGGGATGCGCGATATTTCGTCGCGTCCACTTCCTCTGCGAACACAAAGAACACAGCCGCCGCAGTCATCACTGACCACGGCGGATTGCGTCAAACTCTGCCAGAGATGCCGACTTTAAGTACGGAACAGCTTTGAAGCCGCCCGAATCGCCACCAGGTTATGGCTTTGCCAGCGCGGCTGCCGCCCACCCGTGCGCTCAACCGTGATTTCAGCAGGAACATCTTCGAGTCGGTTCCGATCATGATGGTCTGGTCTCAGGTTATGGCCATACCGGCCAGAACAGCTTTTGCTCGATACCCGTCATAACGTCGTCACCCGTGAATTCAACGTCGCAGGCGTCTCTTTGCAGAGCTCTTTGCCGTCTCGATCTCGCAATCGAACCGACGCTCCGTCGGTCTGAATCGACCTTCACGGTCACCTTCTTCACCGACGCTGCCGTGGCAGTTGCACTCATAACCGTAGCGGTTGTCGCAGTTACAGCAGTCGCAGCCTGCGTAGCAGAAGCGCTTGCGGTCGCCGCGGCGCGTTGGTCTTCGAACCTCCGCCCATCGTTGCTGCTGCGCCGCCGATCGCAAGGACACCAATCAGCGCAGCTCCGCCGATCAACATCCCCTTGCCACCCTTCTTTTCGCCTTCGACCGTCGGGATCGGCCCTGAGTGGCTACCCGTGCCCGAGATCCCGGTTTGTGGGCCCGAGCCCGACTGCGATCCGAACACGCCACTCGTGCTCACGGCCTGGAACTCACCCGTTGCGGCGATGCCCATTACCGTTCCGGTCATCTGGCCGCCGCTCGCACGCTTCAAAGCGTTCAGCAGCTCATCCATGCCCGAGAAGCGGTCTTGCGGAGACTTCGCGATGCACTTGAAGATCACCTCTTCGATCGCTGGGCCGCATTGACACTCGGGGTACATCTCGCGCAGTGGCGGAGGTGGCTCGTTCACGTGCGCCATCAAGATGTTCACCGAGTTGGCCCGATCGAACGGAACCTTCCCCGTCACCATCTCGTACATCACGATACCGAGCGAGTAGACGTCGGTGCGCGCGTCGACCTTGTCGCCGCGAATCTGCTCGGGCGACATGTACTTCGGCGACCCCATGAACAGACCCGCTTGCGTGAGCTCTTCGGTCTGCCCATCGGCGACGTTCTTCACCAAACCGAAGTCGAGCACCTTGACGAAGTCGACCTCATCCGCGTGCTCGACCAGGTAGATGTTCGCCGGCTTCAAATCGCGGTGGATAACCCCCAGCGAATGCGCCTCTCGAAGCGCCCTACACATCTGCCTCCCGATGTGTGTTGCGCGCTCCTCGGGGAAGGGCCCCTCTTCACGAATCGCTCGATGAAGCGTCCGCCCTTCGAGGTACTCCATCGCGATGTAGTAGATGTCATCGTCGGTGCGGCCGTAATCGAAGATCGTCACCGTGTTCGGGTGAGTCAGCTTCGACGCGATGCTCGCCTCGAGAAAGAACCGCTTATGGAACTCGGGGTCGCTGTCACCAGCGTAGTTCGTGGTCAACACCTTCAACGCGCAGACTCGCCCAAGTGGCGCCTGCTCGGCTCGGTAGACCTTCCCCATCCCACCTCGCGCGATGAGCGCGACGATCTTGAACCGATCGTTGATCACCCGACCAATCAGAGGATCGGGCCCTGATGCCGCTGCCTTTTGCACCGCCGAGGCTGCCGCGGAACCATCTGCCATCGTCTTACCTTTCTCGCGCTCCGCTGTCGGAGGCTTGTTGCGGATACGCAGCGCAAGTCTGCCTGTGTGGCTTCAGGCTGTCAACGCACGTGATCTGGGGTGCCATTCTCTGGACCACTCCACGCTTCGTGCCCTATGACCCACCCATCATGACCCCGGCCGAGGCTGAGCGCGACATCGCCAACGGAAAGCTCTTGCCCGTCTACGTCATCAGCGGCGAAGAGCGGGTGCTTGCAGATCGTCTGATTGCCAAGCTGCGCACGGTGTGCCTCGACGGCGGGAGCGCTGACTTCAACGAAGACCGCTTCACCGCTGGCGAGGTCGATATCGGTCGTGTGCTGTCGGCGGCGAAAACGTCGCCCATGATGGCACCCAAACGATTCGTGTTGGTACGGTCGCTCGAGCGCTGGGAGACCGCCTCGGCGAGCAAGTCGACGAGCCCTCTCGACGCGTTGGCAGAGTACGCTGCACACCCTGTCTCGTCGACGTGTCTGGTGCTCACCTCAGACAAGATCGACACGCGTCGAAAGCTCGCGCTCGCAGCCAAAAAAGGCGGATATCTCGTTCAATGCGAACGACTCGATGACCACGCGCTCGCCAAGTGGGCAGACCAAGCAGCACGAGAACGTGGCGCGAAGATTTCACCCGAAGCTGCCCAACACCTCGTGCGTCTCGTCGGCCCCGAGCTCGCTCACGTGCTCGATGCAATCGAACGCTTGTCGCTCTATGTCGGCAAAGACGGTGTGATCGATGATGGCATCGTCTCTGACTTGATCGTCAAAGCCCGCGAAGCCGATGCCTTTCAACTCGTCGGAGCGGTCTCGCGACGCGATCTCGCGACGACGCTCGCCACGCTTGCCGAAGTGTATGATCCGCGAGATCGAGGCTTGCGATTGTTGGGTTTGCTAGCGTGGTCCGTTCGATCGTTGCTCAAGTTCGAAGCCGCCACCGCCAGCGGTCTTTCGGCTGAAGAAGCGGCGAAAGCTGCAGGTGTTCCGCCTTTCAAAGCTCGCGAAACCGCAGCCCAGCTCAAGCATCTCGAACGTCGGGATCTCGAACGCTGGCTCACGGTGCTGGCAGAAACCGACCTCGCGCTCAAAGGTTCACGCAGGCCGCCGCAGGCCATTCTCGAAAGCATGTTGATCGATCTCGCTCGATTATCGATCACCCCTGCGCGACGCCTCTCGCACGGCAACATCGAATCTTGGCGTGGGCCACGATGTCTGGTTCGCTCACCGGCCGATCGGTGCTTTCTACGTGCCGATTCGTCAGCAGAGCTGGCCAACTCGACACTTGGGGCCCATGATGCCGTCGTTCCACTCATCTCCAACGCGCCCTTTTTGCGAGGGGCGCTTCAACCACAGGAGTGCGAGATGCACGTCCCCGACAAGGTGATCCGGCCTCGTCTCGAAGTTAGCGCTCGAGCCAATATTCCAACCCGTTTGGGCACTTTCGACATGTACGTATTTCGCTGGCGAGATGATCAAGCTCGCGAGCTGGGGTTGTCCGAAGAGCCTGTTGCCATCGTGGCGGGCGATGTTCGCGGTAAGAGCTCTGTGCCGGTGCGTGTTCACAGCGAGTGCCTCACGAGCGAGGTATTCGGTTCGCTGAAGTGCGATTGCAAAGAGCAGCTCGAAGCCGCACAGGCCGAGATCGCTCGCCTCGGAACCGGCGTGGTTCTCTACCTTCGTCAAGAGGGTCGAGGCATTGGTCTCGCCAACAAGGTGCGCGCATACGCCCTGCAATCGAAAGGCGTTGATACCGTCGATGCCAATCGAATGCTCGGGCTTCCCGATGACGCGCGGCAGTACGACGTCGCTGCAGAAATGCTTGGCGAGCTCGGTATCGAGTCGGTTCGTTTGATGACGAACAATCCAACGAAGATCGAATCGCTGCGTGCGCTTGGCGTGAAGGTCGAAGGGCGATTGCCAATCATCGTTCCGCCGACCAACCCGTATGCCGCTGGCTATCTCGAAACGAAGCGTCGACGCATGCAACACGAGCTTCCCGAGGGCATTGCGGCAGTGGCTCAGCCATCCACGTTGTTCGGTGGCTGCCGAGCCCGCGGAGACGCCGAATAAGCCCGATATTTCGTAGCTCGTATTGAACGTCGCTCGCTGCTTCACACCAACCACTCTGTACACGCGAGGGTTGTCGCGAGCGACGCCAGGTCTGAGCCGTTACTTGCCTGCTGCGGCCTTGAGGCGATTGCGCAGGCGAGACGCGTAGCCCTCTTTGTTCTCTTGTTTGATCCGCCCGATCGCGAGAGCATCCGCCGGAACATCTCGCGTCACCGTGGTCCCCGTCGCGACGTAGGCGCCATCGCCAATCGTGAGCGGCGCCACGAGTTGCGAATCAGATCCAATGAACACACCCGTGCCGATCACGGTCTTGTGTTTTGCGAACCCATCGTAGTTGCAGAAGATTGTGCCCGCGCCGATGTTCGATCCGCTGCCCACGTCGCCATCGCCCAAATAGGCCAGGTGGTTCGCTTTTGCGCCCTTGCGCATCGTCGTTGCTTTCGTTTCGACGAAGTTCCCCACGTGAACGTCCTCGTGCAATTCGCTACCCGGGCGCAGATGTGAAAACGGCCCGATATGAGCACGGTCTCCGACGGTCGACGAGCTCATCACGCTGTAGGGTTTCACCTCGACATCATCACCCACCAGCACGTCGGTAAGCACGCTACCCACACCAATGCGAGCACGCTCGCCGACCTTAGTTTTTCCGCGCAGCACGACGCCTTGTTCAACAAGCGCGTCGGTCGAGATCTCCTGAAAGCATCGTCGATGCTCACCCCCGCTCAGCACGGTCACTCCTGCACGCCGCCATCGATCAGCAATGCGGGCAAACATCGCCTCCTCGGCACGGTGAAGCTGTGCCCGATCGTTGATGCCTTCGAGGGTGCTCGCATCGGCCAAGATCGTGTCGACACCAGCGCTCTTCGCAGCGATTTCGACGATGTCAGTCAGGTAAAATTCGCCTTGTGCGTTGTCGGATCGAAGTGTCGGTAGCGCGGCTCGCAACAGCGCTGCCCGCGCTCGATACACACCCGGATTGATCTCGTTGATGCGTCGCTCTTCGTCACTGCAGTCTCGGTGCTCACGAACACTTCGCACGTTGCCTTCAGAGTCGCGCAAGATTCGGCCGTACCCGGTCGGGTCGGTCACGCGGCAGGTGAGCATCGACAACCCACAACCACTCGATGACATCGACTCACCGAGCTTTACGAGATCCGCGGTTTGTAGCTGAGGCGTGTCACCGTAGAGCAACAAGATCTCCTCTGCCTCAGGTGTGATCTCGAGAAGGCCAACCAGCGCAGCGTGTCCTGTACCGCGTTGGGTTTCTTGATGAGCAAACGCGACTTGATCTCCGAATGCTTCGCGAAGTGAGCGCTCGACGTGCTCGCGACCATGCCCCACGACCACCACGACGCGCGACGCTCCTGCCTCGATGGCCACGCGAACCACGTGATGCACCATCGGACGCCCTGCCACCGGGTGAAGCACCTTCGGTAGCGAGCTTTTCATCCGAGTGCCCTGGCCCGCTGCCAGCACGATCGCCTGAACGTTCTTCGACATGGGCGCCACCTTGCGACCGGTGAAGGCACTCGGTCAACCCAATCGCTCCTTGTCGTGATGACCCTAAGCAAACGAGCGCTACACAAGCGCCATGAACGAACGCGAGACCTCTGCTGATACAGGCACTGAGCCGCTACTGCCGCGCTGGTTTCTCGGAGGCTGCCACTGCGGCGGCTCGCGATTTCGTGTGATGGTTCGGCGCTTCGAAGCACTCGATTGCAACTGCTCGGTGTGCTCGAAAAAAGGCTTCCTGCACCTGATCGTGCCCGAGCTCGATTTCGAAGCGCTCCAAGGTCACGAGCAGCTAAGCACCTACCGTTTCAACACCGGCACAGCGCTTCACATGTTCTGTCCCACGTGCGGAATCCACCCGTACTATCGCCCTCGATCGCACCCAGATCACTGGGACATCAACGTGCGCTGTCTCGATCACTTCGCTGTCGATCACTTCGCGATAAAGCCGTTCGATGGTCGAAACTGGGAGAGCAACGCCCCCGCTATCCAGGCGCAATCGGACCGAAACAAAGGCGCTTCGACGTAGGCATAATTTCGCGCTCTCACTGCCACAAAGTGCTTTCCCCGGCGAAAGCGATTCCTGCATCATCATCCCACGGAGGTTTGTGTGATGATGAAAACTTCGCTGCTTCGCTTTGGCTGGCTGTTGCCGGCTCTTGTCCTCGGAGCAGCCTGTGCTTCGGGGGATACCACCAGCGGGGGGGTCGACCCAGGAACAACAGGGGGCGATGCAGGGGCTGCGGGTAGCACTGCGGGGACGTCCGGCAGTAGCACAGGAGGCAGCGGAGGCTCGAGCGGAACGTCCGGCGCATCGGGAAGCTCGGGGTCGAGCGGCAGCGCAGGCACCGGCGGAACCGCCGGCACCGCTGGCAACGCTGGCACAGGAGGAACCTCCGGCAGTGCGGGTTCAGCGGGCACGGGAGGCACGGCTGGTGCGCCTCAGTGCAGCGCTCCCTCCGATTGCCCCGGCACCGACTCTGCGTGTGCGTTCCGAACGTGTGAGGCTGGCGTTTGCGGGATGGGCTTCACTGCCTCTGGCACCGCGACCAACACGCAAATCAACGGCGATTGCTTGGTGTCGCAATGCGACGGCGCCGGAAACGTCGTGACTGTGGTCGATGACACGGACGTTCCGGACGACACGAACCCGTGCACAACCGACTCTTGTAACGCAGGGCAAATCACACACACGAACGAGGTTGTTGGGGCCTCATGCGGCACCAACCTCAAGTGCGACGGCAACGGCGCGTGTGTGGGTTGTGTCACCAAGGACGACTGCCCAGGTACCGACGACGAGTGCAAGACACGCACGTGTACGTCGGGCGCGTGCGGCTTCTCGTTCACCACAGCCGGCACCGCGGTCAGCACACAAACACCAGGCGATTGTTTGAAGAACCAATGCGACGGAGCAGGCAACATCGCCACGGTCGCAGATGGCAACGACCTCCCGATCGATAACAACGAATGCACGAGCGACTCATGCAACGCGGGCACACCGTCGCACGGACTCATCGCTGCGGGCGCGCCGTGTACCCAAAACGGAACGGTGTGTGACGGCAGTGGTTCGTGTGTTCAATGCGTCAACGCATCGACCTGCCCAGCCGCACCGAATGAATGCCAGACCGCAGTCTGCACCAACGGTACCTGCGGGTTCGACAACGTTGCTGTGGGCACGCTCACCGCAGGCCAAACATCGGGTGATTGCAAGAAGGTGCAGTGCGACGGCAACGGCAACATCCAGACCGTCAACGACGACACCGACGTCAACAACGACAACAACGCGTGCACGGTCGACACCTGCAACGCGGGTGCTCCGGTTCATACACCTGCATCGGCCGGCGTGAGCTGCGGAACCAACCAAGTATGCAACGCGTCGGGTAGCTGCGTGGGTTGTAACGTCGCCACCGACTGCGCGGGCACCGACACCACGTGCAAGTTCCGAACGTGTATCAACAACGTGTGCGGTACGGGGTTGGCCCCTGCCGGAACGCCTCTTCCGAACCAGAACGCAGGCGATTGCCAAAAGCTCCAATGCAACGCGGCGGGCAACGTGATCAGCATCCCTGACAACACGGATCTACCCGCCGACGATGGGTTTCAATGCACTGCTGAGGTGTGCAATAGCGGTGTCCCCTCGCACCCCGCAAAGTCGGCAGGCTCCGCGTGCTCTGAGGGCTCTGGCTCACTCTGCAACGGCACGGGAAGCTGCGTTCAATGCTTGATTGCTGCAACGTGCCCAGGCAGCGACACCGAGTGCCAAACCCGCACGTGCGATTCGTCCGGAACATGCGGAGTGTCTTTCGCTGCGCCTGGCACACCACTCGCCGCGCAGACCGCAGGCGATTGCCAACAGCTTCAGTGCAGCGGCTCAGGCACCATCGTCAGCGTTGCGCAAAACACCGATACTCCGGCGGACGATAACAACCCGTGCACCACGCAGGCGTGCGCCGCTGGAATGCCCGTGTATCCAGCGGTGTCGAACGGCACTGCGTGCACCGACAGCAACGCCTGCACGACGGGAGACTCTTGCCAAAACGGTACATGCACCGCCTCATCGTCAGTCACCTGCACCGCATCTGACTCGTGCCACACCGCAGGGAGCTGCGACTCCTCGACAGGCATCTGCTCGAACCCAGCGAAAGCAGACGGTTCGACGTGTACCTCCGCGGGCAAGACAGGCGCGTGTACGTCGGGCGTGTGCATCGCATGCGGAGACGGAATCACAGCAGGCAGCGAGCAGTGCGACGACGGCAACAGCGTCAACGGCGACGGTTGCGACAACAACTGCAAGACCTCGGGCTGCGGGAACGGCGTGGTTGCAGGCAGCGAGCAATGCGACGACGGCAACAGCGTCAACGGCGATGGCTGCGACAACAACTGCAAGAACACGGGTTGTGGCAACGGCATCGTCACCACCGGCGAAGCGTGCGACGACGGCAACACCACCAACGGTGACGGCTGCACCTCTGCATGCGCGGTGCAGTCGGGCTACCAGTGCACCGGCACTTCGCCGTCCGTGTGCTCTCCGATTCCGACGTGTGCGGGCTCGACCTGCCCCGCCTACTTGCCCGCGTGCGGTGCCGGCCAAACGTTGCGCACGTACAGCAACACCACCGCGACCGCGATTCCCGACGCGAACACCACCGGAATCACCACATCAGTCACCGTTCCGGCAGGTTACACGATCAACAAGGTCGCTGTGGTGTTCAACATCACACACACGTGGGACAGCGATCTCGCCATCACCCTCATCTCACCTGCCAACACGTCGTTCGACGCAACCAGCGGGAACGGCTCGTCGGGTGACAACTACACGAATACCGTCCTCGATTCGACCTGCTCCACCGCTGTCACGTCAGGCTCAGCCCCCTTCACTGGTTGCTACACACCAGAAGCGACGTTCTCATCCCTCGTCGGCTCATCAGCAACCGGCACGTGGAAGCTCAAGGTCGTGGACAGTGTTAGCTCGGACACTGGCACCTTGACCAACTGGACACTCGCTCTCTGCACCACGCCATGAAATAGCGGCGCGCTCGGAGCATAGAAAAACGGCTGTGAGACGCTCTCACAGCCGTTGTTCTTTTGTTCGTCGCAGCACCGAGCGCACGCGATCGTACGCTGAGCTTCAAAGCGCGATCACTGTGCGGCTGAGCTCTGCTCGTCACCGCGAAGCGCAGCGAGCTTGCTCAGCATTCGCTCACCCGTCGTGGTGATCTCTTCGTGCAACGCCTTCACACGAAGCTCAGAGCGTTCGAGGTAGCGCTCGAGCACCTCGCGCCGCTCGGGGAACTTCTGCGCCTGCTCGAGCAGGAGCTCGACCACTTGCTCGTCGCACAAGATCTTCGTCAATCGCTCTGCGTGCAACATCGCAAACGCGAAGTCGTGTTTCGGGTCCCAATCCTTGCGGAGCGAATTGGACCACTCGCCGAGTGGCTTCTCGCGAAGGCCCTTCAGCTTGTCGGTTGCCGTACGCGAGACCAAGTGCTGCTGCGCCGCCAACGACAACGCCTGGATCTTCGCCACGCGACGCTCGAGCGGATCACGCGCACTTACTGCCTTCCAGCGAGCTTGTGCGATCTTGCGAACGAACCCCTGCGGGTCTTTCAAGATGCCCGACAGTGTGTCTTTCATCGCCATCAATGACTGGATTTGACTCGTCCCTTCGTAGATCGGCATCACCATGCCATCGCGAAGGAGCTTCTCTGCGCCGTATTCGGCTGTGTACCCGACACCGCCGTGAATCTGAATGCCGCGCTTCGAGATCTCGACGACCTTCTCACCAGCGAGGTACTTCAACAGCGGCGTCACTCGACGAGCGAGCTTGCGATGATGGCGAAGCTGCTTCTGCAATCGCTTCTTCTCGAGCTCGCTCAGCTCTCCGTGCTCGATCGCGATCTGAAGCTTTTGCGACATCTCTTCGTGGAACGCACCTTGTACAGCGAGCGCACGAATGCCCTGGATGTCCGTGTACATCTCGTCGAGATAGTCGGCGATCATCTCGTGACGATCGATCGTCTTACCCATCGAGCGTCGTTGCGCTGCGTACTCAAGCGCCATTCGGTACGCTGCTTCACAACCGCCCAACGACTCGAACCCAACACCGATACGAGCGTTGTTCATCAACAACAACATGTACTGGAAGCCCTCACCTCGTTTGCCGATCAGGTGAGCCGGCGAGCGCTCGAAACGAAGCGCACACGTCGCCGAGGCATGGTGCCCGAGCTTCTCTTCGAGACGATCAACGAACACTTTTCGAACGCGTCCGTTGGGCGTGTCTTCGTAGCCCGGCACCATGAACATCGAGAGACCCTTCAAACCCGCAAACGAGTCTTCTCCGGGTTTCGCGTCTTCGGTTCGTGCGATCACGAGGTGGTATTTCCCGTGTCCCGACGAGATGAAAATCTTCTCGCCCGTCACGAACCAGTTCCCGTTCTCGTCTTGCTCACCCTTCGTACGAAGCGCTGCCATGTCGCTGCCAGCGTTCGCTTCCGTGATGTCCATACAGCCCCAGGCATCACCCGCCGTGATTTCACGAATCGCGTCGGCAAAGCGAGTCTCGACGATCTCTCCCGTCTTCGGATCGATCTTCGATGTTCCCTCTCGCAGCGAGTACACGAGCATCGCCATCGCGATGCCGCTGTGGAAGCTGAAGTGCGTCATGATCGACGCATCCGCACGAGCGAACATCTCCGCGCTCAAGAAGTAATTGATGAGCGGAGCGTTCATCCCTCCAAACTCACGCGGCACTGCCAACCCGTGCAAGCCGAGCTCTTTAATCTTGGCGAAGAGCGCATCTAGCTCTGCCGGGGCGACCACTTCGCCGTCTTTCAGGTGCAGCCCTTCGCGGTCTACCTTCGCCGCGATTGGCGCCACTTCAGCAGCAACGAACTCACCCATCATCTCGAGTGATTCGCGGTAGAAATTCACCGCCTCTTCGACACTCGAGTGGCCATCCTTGAGCTTGAAGTCGCGCTCGGTGAGCTGAACGAGCGGAGCCCAGTCGATCCACTTGTTGACGTAGAAGTTGAGGTCGTCGTTGTCCTTGAAATAGTTCGCCATGGCTTGTCTTGCTTCGGGGTCAGATGTCCTGAAACGAAGGTAATTTCATTAGGAATACATGCTCGTTTGCCGACTCGTTCGGCATGCTGTTCGAGCTGACGAAGAGCGAGGCACGCGCAATGCGCGACATCTCGGCAAGCTGACGTTTCATCGCCTTCGTCTTGCTCACGCCATCCGGCATCATCGCGGCCAGCACGTCGGCAACGGCAATGCCGCCGAGCACGAGATGGACCATCTCGATCACGTACGCATCGACGTCGAGCTCGGGGTGCAACACCCCTTCGAGCTTGCCGCGCTCGAGGTACTTCGCGACCAAAGGCATCCATGGCCGCACATGCTCACGCAGAAGCGCGCGCATCTCATCGGGGCGATCGAGAGCTTCCCGCATGAGCAACCGAGCACGGCTGGGGTCGTCCGCGAAGAACGACAGCGCGCTACCCCAGACGTCATCGAATCGCTTCTCGCCCGAGCCGGCCGCGAGCAACAACTGCGGCAGCGTGTCCTTCCATCGCGCGAGCAACTCATCGAGCACTGCTTGGTAGAGCGCGTCTTTCGAGGCGAAGTGATGGAGCAGCGACGGCTTCTTCACCCCGACCACCTCGGCGATGTCCTGAAGCGAGGTGCCATCGCGACCGTGAGCAGCGAAGAGACGTGTCGAGACCGCCAAGATCTGCGCACGCATTTCTCCACGTGGAGGCGCCGAAAGATCGTTGCCAACCCCTCGGGAACGCCCCACGTCATCACGAGCTCGATCGCCTACCATCAGGAAGGGCGCTGTCTACCATTCGTTAGGCAAGTCGTCAACTCGTTGCGTCAAGCGTGTCTTTGCACGAGCGGAGCGAGCGCTTTTCGGCCTGGCGTGTCACATCTCGCGGCCCCGCCCGGCCCAACGCCCTCGGGGTCGTCATGACGCGTCACAGGCAAAGCCGTATCAAGCAGCAAGAATTCCCACCCGGATCCCCTCAAAACGAGGCGCGTCCGGTCGTTGCGATCGTAGGTCGCCCCAACGTCGGCAAGAGCACGCTCTTCAACCGTATCGTCGGTCGTCGAGTCGCCATCGTGCACGATGAGCCCGGAGTGACCCGCGATCGACACTACGCCGACGCGTGGTTCGGAGGTCGCTCATTCACGCTCGTCGATACAGGCGGCTTCGACCCCGATAGCGATGACCCCATCGCGCAAGGTATCGCACGACAAATCGAGATCGCGATCGCTGAAGCCGATGTGATCATTTTCGTGGCAGACGGTTCAGTCGGGCTCACAACCTCGGACGAGCAAGCCGTCACGCTGCTTCGTCGTACGAACAAGCCGGTTCTCTTCGCGGCGAATAAGTCTGACTCACCGCGCATCGACGCAGAGGCCACCGACTTCTACCGCCTGGGCGTCAGCCGCGTATTTGGTGTGAGCGCGCTCCACGGTCGCGGCATGCATGAGCTCGAAAGCGCCATGCTCGAGGTGTTGCCTGCAGGCCCTTCGACGCCTGAGCCCGAGGACGACATCGACGACACGTTCGATGACGAATTCGAGCCATCCGAAGAAGACGATGAGGACGAGGTCGAAGCCGAAAACGCCGAACCCGAGCAACCTGCTGCGCCGATCCGTGTGGCACTCGTAGGGCGACCCAACGCAGGCAAATCCTCGCTGATCAACAAGCTCGCCGGAGAAGAGCGCGTGCTTGTCGACAGCCGTCCTGGCACCACGGTCGATGCCATCGACACGGTGATCGAGCACGGCGGTCGCGAGTACGTGTTCATCGACACCGCTGGCATTCGTCGCAAATCGAAGGTTTCAAAAGCCAACAGCGTCGTCGAAGCCGTCAGTGTGCTTCACGCGATTCGTGCCATCGAACGATGCGAGGTCGTCGTGTTGATGTGCGACGCTGCCGAAGGTGTCGCTGAACAAGACGCAAAGGTGTTGGGTCTTGCCGTCGAACGCGGACGAGCCGTCATCATCGCGCTCAACAAAGCAGACCTGCTCGACGCAAAGGCGTTGAAGCAAGCCGAAGAACGAGCTCGCGACAAGCTCACCTTCGCGCCCTGGGCGCCGATCGTCACGCTGTCGGCTCAAACAGGGCGCGGGCTGAACGCGGTCATGAAAACCGTTGACCGCGTGTACGAAGGGTTCAATCGGCGCGTCACGACGGGCAAGCTCAACCGCTTCTTCGAAAACGTTCTCGCGACGCATCCACCGCCCACCAGCGGAGGCAAAGCCCCGCGCTTGTACTTCATCACGCAGGCGCGTATTCGACCGCCGCTGTTCGTGGTGATGTCGAACAACCCCGAAGCGATTCACTTCAGTTACCAACGCTTCGTGTCGAACCAGCTTCGGCAAGAGTTCGACTACGCGGGTGTACCGATTCGTATTCGCTACAAGGCTCGCCGCAAGAAGTGGTGGACCGAAGGCGAAGGCGAGCAACAAGGCTAGGCAGCGCGGCCGATGCTACAGGGCGCATTGCGTGCGTTGCGCGCCCTGTAGCGAACACCACAGCCTCTCGTCGAAACAGTGCGCCCTTCGAACGCGAGCACTGCCGGACAGCTTCTGCCGCGGGTGATTCAGCAATGGCGAAGCCCAAAACGGCGGTTGGTGTCGTCAGCGCGACTCAGTCAACGAGTACGACCGTTTTGGACTGAATATTCTGAAACGTATGCTCGAATCGTTTGATTCGAATACGACGTCTTTAGAAGCTGAGAGATCCCCTCATATCGTGGGAATTTTCGTGAAGGTCGTGTAGTTGGCGGGGAATGGCGACGAAGGCGAAGGCACAACAGAAGGAGACGGCAGAATCAGACCCAAAGACGACGAAAGTGACCCCGCGTCTGACCCGGGAGGAGCTGAAAGCGTTCACCCAAGAACTGTTCGGCGATTTCCTTCACGCCAAACGCATCGACTCGATTTCTAACGCCACCACGGGTGTGCTTCACGCTGCCTCCTTGGCCATTCACGCTATCGGCGCCTCCTATGCTGCGGTGACCGCGGGACAGACCAAGCACGGTATCAAGCAGGTCGACCGACTGCTGAGCAACGCTGGCTTTTGGCCTTGGCAACTGTTCGACCCCTGGGTTCGTTTTCTGCTCGCTCAGCGGGACAGCATCGTGGTGGCCATGGACTGGACTGAGTTTGAGCCCGATCAACATTCCACTCTTTGTATCTACCTCATCACCTCCCATGGCCGTGCAACCCCCTTGGTTTGGCGCACCGTCGACTCCTCGACCCTCAAAGGGAAACGCAACGACTACGAATATGAGCTGGTCGAGCGCTTGCACGAGATTTTGCCTCCTCACGTCGCTGTTACCATCCTGGCCGACCGAGGATTTGGCGCTCAGAAGCTCTACGCCCATCTGGCCGTGTTGGGCTGGGACTACGTCATTCGTTTTCGTGAGAATATCCTGGTCGAAGATTCCACCGGCAAAAGTGCAGCCGCCGCACAATGGGTAGGCAATGGTCGCGCCAAGATGCTGCGCGGTGCCAAGGTCACCGAGGAGAGAGCCACTGTTCCGGCTGTTGTGTTGGCTCATGACAAGCGCATGAAACAGGCATGGTGCCTGGCCACCTCGTTGGAGTCAGCCACAGCGTCCGAGGTTGTGGCGCTGTATGGCAAGAGATTCACAATCGAGGAGACATTTCGAGACCAGAAGGACAATCATTTCGGCCTCGGATTGCACTCCACCCACATAGGTGATGAACGAAGGCGTGACCGACTACTGTTCCTTGCCGCAATGAGCCAAGCCATGCTGACGCTGCTTGGAGCAGCCAGCGAGCAAAGTGGTTTGGATCGTACGCTCAAGGCCAACACCAGCAAGAAGCGCACGATGTCGCTACTTCGCCAGGGACAGTACTGGTTCATGGCCATGCCCAATATGCGCCCCGAGTGGTTCGAGCGTCTGTTCAGCGCTTTCGACCAGATCGTCTCCTCTCACGCGGAATGTATGGAAATTTTCGGGATCATATGAGGGGATGGTTCAGCTTTAGAAGTTCACTTCGTAGACGAAGATCCCGTCGCCTGCTTGCAATGGCACATCGGCGATTCGGCCTTCACTGATATCTTCTACGGATACGGACACCGTGACTTGTCCGGTTTGAGTCTTTCGCGTCACGAGTACATTCGTTCGATTCGCGAGGGGAGCAAAACCACCACAGCGAAGAATGGCCCCATACAGCGTCACTCCGCTCGTATAAGGGATTTCTCCAGGCTTCACCACCTGGCCACCCACGGTAATTCGTTTGGAGTTGAGCTCCTTGATATTGACGATAACCGTGGGGCTCTTGAGAAACTTGCCCTCGGCCAGGGAGCTCCCCACCAAATCCGAGATCTGCTGAGGCTCGAGACCCGCGACGATCTTTCGATGAATCCATGGGAAGTCCACCGAGCCATCCGGAGCCACGGTGTACTCCTTGGGAAAGGTCGGCTCACCGACGACCATGAGCTCGAATCGATCACCAGGGCCAACGGAGTACGTCTCGACGGGCGGAGGCAACAACCCCATTCGGCGTGGACGTTGAGTGCAAGCCGAAGCAAGCACCAACATCAGCACCGATACTGCGATCTTAATCCGCATACGCAATACGCGTTGCTCAGTAGAAGTAGCGAACGCCCACGGTCGCGATGAACTGTTCCCAGCTCAAATCGTCCACTGGAATAACCGTCGTCCCCGCAACGGGAGTGGGCGATGCAGGTAGTTTTTCATCGCTAATCATTCGGTTGTACTGGCCGTTCACGTTCACACCGAAGTTCTTGAAGATTCGGTATTCGGCGAACAAGCCAATATCCACCGCGTAGTTCACGAACGCGTTCGAACGCCTCGCGCCGTTCTGGAAGAAGGTTTCAGGAAATGCCAAGCGCGATACTCCGCCGTTGAGCGCTCCAACAATTTTCCCCGAAAACGAGTACGCAAGCGTGCCGTAGCCACGATCGCGCTGGTAGAAATTGCCCACGTAGCTTTGGGTAAAATCGCGGACGTAACCCACGGTAAAACTAGTGGGGAACACCCCGGGATCTTCACCCTTCGGCGGCGCGGTGAAGAAGAACTGCGCTGACGCTTGGCCGATGAAGCTGTCGAAGTCTTGCTTCGCAGCACCCGCCTTCGAATCGAAAATGGTCGAGGCGTATCCGCCCAACACCGTGATGTTCACAGCCTTGGTAATGAGGCTGCTTACACCCAAACGACCGCGAACAAACTCACCGTCCGGCTGCACCGTGTTGGCGTTTGAATAGCGATAGAAGCCCACCGCGGTGTCGAACACCACCTGAGATCGCGGCCTGAACTGCCACGAGCCACTGTTCGAAATCGTGTGCGTCGCTGAATTCAGCGTGTCGTAGGGAGCGTCCTCGAAAAGCGTGTACGAAAGATCGTAACCCAGCTTCCAGTTGAACAACCCACCACCGGGGCGCCAAATCGCCGCGAAACCCGCAGTAAAAATGTCTCGATTAAACGTCGAGTTCGGATCACCAACACTGGAGGGGTCAATACTGCGGGTGACCGAACCGTGGATATCGCCCGAGATTTTCCCTTTGGGCGCGATGACCAGCGCAAGATTACCGCTTGCTGCAAGGTTGCTGTTGCTGCCAACGTCATCGAGTGAGTTGGTGGCTTTGAAGTAGCGCAGATACGAGACTGAAACCCCACCCTGAAGCGAAAATGGTGGACGCGATTCTGGCCCCGTCTCGGGAGCAACCACCGTGTTGAAGTTGATGTAGGGCGTCAAACGAAGGATGAACGCGTCCTTCGGATCCTCAGACTTCGCACGAAGATAAACGTTGGAGTTGTACGTGCCGTCAACAGACGCGCCTGGGTGGAAGCGGAAACGACCCTCTCCCAAACCAGCAGCCTCGCCCAGGCGCTTGTCCGACGCCCATGGCTGTGACCCCGCGTTCGTCGGTGTCGCGGTACCCGAATACCAGGAGTCTTGCGCAAGCGCTGCCGAGCTCAACGAGCCCACGAACGCCATCGCCAACAGCACTCCCGCTTGTCGGGGGATTGCCCTGTTCTTCAGCATGTAAGAGAAGTCCTGATCGCTTCAAGGGCTGCCCAACAGCGACACTCCCCAGGTTGGGTCTACGGATAACCTCAGAGGGCGCAGCTCACGCAGCTCGGAGGCGGGATGATGAAAGGGATCGAAGGAGCAGACGGCTTTACATCCGTCGGATCGGGAATGCCCTGCTCGATGTTCGGCGTTACAGACGAATTCGCGGTGTAATCAACATCAGTACCGATGCACTGATTCGCTTCACCCATAAGCCGTTCGGCTTGACGTCGAAGCTCTGAAACAATGGTAAATTGGTGCGAAGAAAGTTCGTTATCGTTGCGCTTGAGCGCCGACGCCAAGTCGTTTCGTCGTTCGGTCGCGGTTCGATACGTGACGTCGAGCTGGCTCAACTTGTCATCAAGGCAAAGGGCCTTGACCACGTCCTTCTTGTCGCGCGCATCCGAGTGCATCTTTCGCACAATCTTGCTGTTCGCAAAAATACGCGCGAGATGCTCGTCGGCTTGCTTGTTCATCTCATCCGCCGAGAGATTCACCTGCATCTGCATTCCCGCAGTGGGTGTACCCGCCGGTTGCCCCTTCGGCGTCGTCGGCTGCGCCTGTGCAAGACCCATTGCACCGCTCACACCAAACAACATCAAAGCGAGTGCAGCAAGTAGTCCGGAACGAATGCGCATGAAAGTCAACCCTCCTCGAAGGCGCCCCACCCTACCGAGCTGACCGTCGGTTGTCAACGGACTCAAGCTCAGGTGGGACTTATGCCACATCACGAGCTTCGATGCGTCAATAGATTTCAGCATTCACGCGCCAGCGGCTGTTCACACGTGAGAGGACAAAAAAGAAAGGCCACCCCGACTCGCGGAGTGGCCCTTTGACGCCGCCGGTACGCGTTATTTCTTGTTGCCGTTCACGAAGCTAAACGAGCCCGAAACGCTTGCCGCACCGCCTTCAGGCGCGTCAAATGTCAAGCCTCGAAGCGCGCCCTGAATGCAGCTCACGACACCACCGCTGATGCTTCCCGATGGGCTCGCGCTTGCGTTCGAAACACTGCCGCTCGCGCTGATGGTGAGGGTGAACGAAACGCGACCCTCCTTGTCTGGGTTGGTCGCGAGACCTGCTTGGTAGCAAGCGCGGGCTCGAGCTCGCGCGCCAGCGAGAACACGATCGGCACCCGAAATCTTGCCGGAGGTAACGCTGCCGCTGCCGCTCACCACCGGCTTCGGGCAGCGATTGCTGCGCAGGCCCTGCACCATCACCGGCTCCGCCGCCCTTGGTTCCGCCCGAGACCCGCCAGGCCACCGCCTTCTTGGCCGGGAATCACAGGACCACCGCCGCCTTCGCCCATCTTCAACCCGCCAGGCCCACCTGCTTGAGCGCCCGAAGAGCTGTTTGCGAACGAGTCAAGCGAGCCCGTTGGCACGTTGCCGCTTTCGAGAACACCTCGCGTGGCCGAGCCACCTGCCGACACCGCCGCGATCGTTGCCGTGTTCATCGCGTCGAGTTGGTTCAACAACGCTGCGCCCTTCGAGGCCGACATTTTCTGGCCACCAGCGCCACCGCCACCGCTCTTTGCTGAAGAGCTTCCGCCGGAGCTTTGCTTGGGAGCCTCAGCTTTCGCTGTGGCCGCTGCCGTCGCCGTCGCAGTGTCGGTCGTTGTGGGTTGCTCGACCGGCGGCGGCGGAGGGAGTCGGTTGATCTGCTCTACCAACCCTCGCACATCGGCCTCATCAGGAATCACCTTGTCCGCCCAGTCGGAGTACAGCGTGCCCACCGCTCCGAAGTGAAACAAGAACGAGAACGCCGCGATGATCGTCATCGACCAGTCAATCTGGTCTGCCACACCCGATCGAACGCTCGCAGGCAGTTGGGGCTTCGGTTGAACTGGAGGCGGCGCAACGAACTGGAACAGCAGCGTCGTCTCGCCCAACACCACCTTGCCGTGCGAATCGTCAGTGAGCTTCACCTGATAGGCGCCCTGCTGACTCTTCTTCGCTTGCCCCTTGAGCGCCGAAAGATCGGTCGGGCCCGTCTGGAGCGCAATACGCCCCGTCATCCCATCGACGAAGCTCAAGTAGTATTCGTTATTGATCAGCTCGAGGATCTTGAAGCTGGCCGGAATGTTCGGCGCCAAGATCACGAACGTGTTCTTCTCGGACGGGCCGATGGTCACGGTCGAGCGCTGCTTGATCACGCGCTCTTCAATCACCTTCCCGCTCTGAACGAGACCAATACGAAGCACCTTCGGCCCCGTGTTTGCGGATACCGCCCGCATCACGGCGGTCATCTGTCCGGGGCGGCCGGGGGTCGATGGCGTTGGTTGCGTCATGGGTGTTCCTCCGAAGAAACGTCAGTCAATGTCAGGCCCCACCGACCACATGAAGCCCTGAAAAGTTCCACCGCGAGCCAAATTAGATCTGCTTCGTTGCCGATTGATTCGGCTCTCATCGCCGACCCACTCGACTGCCACGGTCTGTTCGCCGAGCACCAAGGCGGCCAGAGTCTACGCGTGTGCCGCTCCGTGGTCGAGAAAGAACGGAGGCGACCTCACCTTCTCGCTCATCTGGCGTGGTCCACGCGCTCACCCATCGATCGAGCGCGCGTCGATCCGCCGTATCGCGCTGCGCGGTTCGATGCCGAAGATGCAGCGCCACCATCACACTGCCTGCCCCCATCGCCACCACGTTGCCAAGGCTTTCTGGGGTTGCCTCGCGTCGGATCACCAGGAGCGCAAGACAAAACAGCGCAGAAAAAATCGCCAAACGAAGCGCATCCGAAGGCAAACGCGCTCTCGACGAAATCGCCCCCTCGATGTCGCTCAACGCCTCGTCACAAGCGACAATTCGCTTTGCTCCCGCAGGCTCAGAAAGCGCCGCACACAAGTCGCGCAACCACACGCTTTCACTATCGCTCGCCAACCGACCGAGAAGCGGCGACTCTCGCCTATCTCCCGGACGACGGGTGTCGAGCAACACATCGAGATCGACGTCGATCACCCGATACAGCGTCGCAAGCTGGCGAGACGCGAGAAGAATCACCAGCAGCGCGCATCCAATCGACAGCCCCTCTGCGATCGTCAAAGCGCGCTCGGTAAGCTCAGAACGGGTCTTTCACGATGGCTTGCTCGATCTTGTCGAGAAAGGGCTGACGCAGCTCTCCCAGCGACAATTTCGGAGCAATCCGGTTGATATCAACGGCGGCCACCGGCTTGGGCACGTACGCCGAGATCGTGATCTCGCCCACCTCGACCGTCGTCGCTTTTTTCTTCTGTGCCGCGGCCTCTGACGACACGCTCAACACGAGCGAAGAAGCCAACCCAGCGACCACGAACATCCAATTCCGAGTTGTCATGTGCACTCTCCGTCTCTTTCGTTGCTCAGGGTTTCGCCGAGGCTGAAGTTGCAGGAGCCGCACTGCCGGAAGGCGCTCCACTTGCGGCAGCCGCGGCTGACTCAGAGGCCGCGGCCGCAGCCTGCGCAGATGCCTGAGCAGCCGCTTGCTCATTCGCGCTGATCGCGTCTTGTTTTGCCTTCGCTCGCTGAAGGAGCTGGTCGGAGTCGTCGCTGCCGCCGGACGCGGTCTTGGGTCGAAGTTGCTGGTACTTTTCGAGCGACGAAATCGCCGCCGACAAGCGCGACTTTTCGTCCATCCCGGGCACTTGCGAGTTCAAGTACAGCAAACCAAGCCCGTAGTACGTCTGGTACATCGAGCTGTCCTTCTTCGCGACCCACTCGAACTCTGCTTTCGACTCCGCGACTTTACCCAACAACCGATACGCATCGGCTCGATTCAAGCGCGCCTTTACGTTCTCGTTCTGGTACTTCAACGCCGCATCAAGCTGCGGAAGCGCCTCGTCCGGGTTGCCCGACTCGAGCAAGTACGTCGCAAGCTGAACACGCGCATCGACGAAGTCGGGACGCAGCTCGACGGCTCGCTTGAACTCATCCATCGCGAGCGCGCGCTTCTGTTGCTCTTTGAAGATGATCGCACGCAGAAGGTGACCTTCAGCGTTGTTCTTGTTTCGAGCTGGATTGTTCTCGTTTTCACCATCGAGAACCGCCTTGAGCGCGTAGAGCGCGAGATCAAGACGTCGATTGCGATGGTGATCACGGGCCAACGCGATCATCGCCGGCTCGTACTTCGGGTTCAACTTCAGCGCTTCTGCGCATACTGCTGTGCAGAGCCCGTATCACGCTTGAGCGACTTCACCTCGGCCAGCGCCGCGAGCACAGCCGCGCTCTTGGGCATACGATCTTTCTTTTCGCTCAAGAAGTCGTCCGCCTCGGAGAGCTGCCCCTTACGAGCCAAATTCAGCCCGTACGACACGATCGCAGGCTCGTAGCTCGGCACGATCGTGAACGCCGTTCGATACGACTCGAGTGCTGCCGACTCGCCGAGGAGCTCTTGCATCACGCCCAGCGAATAAAACGCTTGGTAGGCTTGGCGATCTGCCTGAGTCGCCTCAAGGAACGCCGCTTTGGCATTGGTCAAATCACTGTTCTGCCAGAACGCCATGCCCTTCTGGTAGGCCGTTTTTGCCGAAGCATTCATCTTCGGTCGGTCGTCGGCAGGCTCGCCCACCGAGGTCGTCGAGGGCGCGTCGCTGATACCCACCTGAGCGCCGGCCGCGTTGGTCGCGGGTTGACCCAACGACGCATCACCCGAAGACACGATCGACGGAGCCTTCGGGCCCTTGTTCGCGCAAGCCGGCGCCACCACCACGCCCACCAACCCTGCCATCAGCACGAGGCCCAACGACACTCGATCTCGAAGCCGTCGCGGTGACGAGGAACCAAACGTAGTCAACGATGCGGTCATTGGATCACCACCGGCAGCGGGCCTGGCAACGAGTTTGGCTCAGGGTCGGCCACCATGCCTGGGCGCATCTTCTGGAACATGCCTTCGGAGTACGTGAACCCTTCGACGGTCGATGAATACTGCTGCATCTTCGCGTCACCGAGAATGTCCGTGAAGAAGCCCAATCGTTGAAGCGCCTTGTTCACGGGCACGCTGCGCACCTGGAGCTTCTTCGCGACCGTCACCGCGCGAGTGTACTCACGCACCATGACGTTATCGGCGTCTTGGAGCTCTTTGTCGCGCGTGTCTCGCCACAGCTTCACGCGGTTGTCTCGGAAGAGCAGCGCCTTGTCGACGAACTCGTCGTTGCCGCTCTCTTCGAGCTGTTTGAGCGTGCTTTCTTCTTGTGCGCTGAACAGCTTCAACGCGGGCTCTTTGGTGTTGAACAAGCCCGTTCGAAGTGAGTCGTACAACGTGCCCTGGCGAGCGTACGCAGCCACCAAGAATTCGGCCGAGCCATACACTGCCGGGTCGGTGAGCTTTTGAAGCTTCTTGTAGTACGTCTCGGCCTCTTTCGCGTCGGCCTTGTACTTCTTGATCACCTCAGGGACGGTGCCCGAGAAGCGGTGATGCCCGGTGTCGTAGTCGAACTTCTTTTTGATCTCGGCATCGAGCAACGCGTAATCGCACTCAGCCGCCATATCGGCTTCTGCACTCGCAAGCGCTGCGCTCTTACCGTCTTTGACAGGGGCCGACGTTCGGTAGCGGTTGAACGCCTGAATCGTGTTGTTTCGCCACTCGTCCGCTTTGCTCTGCGAGTTCGACGCGGCTGACATCTTGGCCACGTAGTACGCAGCGCTCACCACGTAGCGATTGGCTTCTTTCTTCGACTTGTACGTGTCGTAGTAGCCCGACATCGCCGACATCGCCTTCTGGCGGGCAGCGCTGTTGTTACCGCTGTCTTGGGTGCCGCGCTCGTCCCACTGCTTGTAGTCAGCAAGAGCGAAAACAAAGTCGATCTCTGCCTTCTCTTCGAGTGACGGCTTGAACGAGTAGTACAGATCTTTCGACGACTTCATCTTCTCGCGATCGCCCAGGTTCGAATACAGAACCAACGCGTTGTAGGCCGCGAGCTTTCGCTTCTGTGTGTCGAATCGATCGATTTTGGCGATCTGCTCCGAAGTCTCAGCAGCCGCTCGATAGTTGAAGAACAACACGTACGCCTCAGAAAGCGCGGTGTATGCGTCGTTCAAGAACTTCACGCGATCGCTGTATTTCTTCTTCTCTTCGGCGTCGCCCTTCTCGAGCTTGGCGAGGATCTTCTCATCGCCGTACTTCTCGATGAAGAGGCGATACATCTCGATCGCCTTGTCGTAGTCGCCGATCTGCTTGTACGCATACGCGCCGTTGATCGCAGCCTCAGGAGCCTCGTCGCGATCGGGCGCAGCCTTCAACGCGTTCTCGTACAGAGCGCCCGCCACGCGCCACTGCTTCACACGATCGGGGCCGTCTGGCATCTCTTGGGCCTTCTTGAAGGCCGCCGCGGCATCTTTGTAGTACCCGCCTTGAATCGTCGGGTTCACGATGCCTTCTGCGATCGCGGCCTCTTCGTCGCGCACCGCACACTTCGTCTTCGGGTCTTTCTCAGCCTCAGCCAGCGCTCGCGCTTGCGTCGAGTCACCCGTCTGATCGGCCTTGATGTTCGCCATCGTCTGCAGCTTCTGCCAAGCCAAGAAGCCGTAGCTCGGCTGCTTGCCCGTGCTGTCGCCGCGGATTTTCGCCTTCGCTTCGTCCGTGCACTGATTCTTGTAAATCGCCTGGAACCGCTTCTCTGCGTCGTCGAACTGACCGTACAAGAAGAAGAAGTCCGCCGACTGGAACTCGTAACGTGCGCGGTTGCAGAGCGGATCGTTTTGCGGCGGAACACGTTGAATGTACTCGTCGCGTGCAGCCACCGCTGAGCTCACCTGCGCCGGAAGCGGAACCGTCTCTACTTTCAGGTCAGTGCCCTTACCGCTCATCTTCAGCTCAGTGCGCTTCTCGAAGCCCTGTGAGCCGTTCGACGACTTGTAGAGCTTGTTCTGCTCATCCATCGCCTTCTCGGCGATCGACACAACGTACTGCCCGGCTGGCTCGAGGAAGCGATCGTCGTCGTTCGAATCTCGCACGTCGACGCAAGCCGTCTTCGCACTGTCGTAGAGCTCTTGAGGCACCGGCTTCTCGAGCGCCACCATCAACACCACTTGCCAATGACGTGCGTCGGCGAGCCAGAACTTCGACTCGTACACATCCATCGAGTTGCGGTCTTGCTCGATGTAACCGTACCAACCCTGCTCAGCGAGCTTGTACTCATCGAGTGACTTCTGGAACTGCACTCGACGCTCACCCGCATCGGTCGTCTGCTGACCATTCGACTTGTAGGCTTGCGCACGAAGCGTGTGCTCGACCGCAGCTTGACGAAGGCCACCCTTCACCAATCGCTCGGCCGTCTGGATCGCCTCGGGGTCATCACGGTTCGCGTCAACCCAAGGCGTATTGCCGACGTAGTTGACCAGACCCGAACGCGCCTTTAGCGCTTTTTCTGCGTAGATGTCGTGCTCTGGTGAGCCTTCTTTCGCGTACTTCGCGCGCTCGTCGTACGTCTTTGCAAGCTCGTCGAGCGTGACCGGAGCATCGCGGTGCATCGGCCACTTCGCCAAGATCAGCTCGAGCACCTCGGTCTTGTTACCGAGCTGATTCATCTCTTGGTACTCGTGCGCGAGCGATCGATAGATCTCGATCGTCCACTTTTGATCCTGCGGGACAATCTTCGCGTCCTGCACGCGATCCACGCCACGGTGCATCTCTTTTTCTTGCACCGCAGGGTTCGTGTACTTGTCGAGAATGTCATCGCGGAAGACGTACGGATCCTCTTCGGGACCGCCCACGTAATCTTCGAAGATCAACGAGCCTGCGATGTAGACCGTGGCCTCGCGACGGAATTCGAAGCTCGTGCTTCCCGTCGCCTTCTCGTAGTCGTCGGTGAACTTCAGCATGTCGACGAACTGCTTCACCGCAGCCTCGTAACGCTGCTGTTTGAAGTACGTCCACGCCAGCTTGTACATCGCCACGAGGTACAAAACGCTGCGCGACTTGTCCTTCGTGACCTTCAACGAGTTTCGGTACGCCGTTACGGCTCGATTGGGGTTAAACGGGCCACCGCGAAGGTCGAGATAGTCGAAGTGGTGCTCACCGATTTGATACCAAACCTCGGCCAAATACCGTGGCTCAGCATCAGGCGCCGTCTTCTGAGCAATCGGCACACAATCATCAGGATAGATGTTCGTGTACGTCGTCTCTTCGTCCTCTGATTGAGGCTCTTCTTGCGACGGACGTGGCTTGTCGTCAGTGGTCGGCTTCTTCGGCTTCTTCTTATCCTTCTTGTCGTTCTTGTCTTTCTTGTCGTCCTTCGGCTTGTCTTTGGGCTTGTCGACCTTCGCCTTCGGAGCGGTTTTGGGCTTCTCAGCACGCTCACGATCGAGCGGCTTGGTGTGCATCCCCTGCCACACCACCCAGTAATCGGGCTCGTGATCCTGCGGCTTCTTTTCGATCAGATCCTTGTCGCTGTCGGTCGGATCGGTCTGAACCGGGTACGGGTACTTGTTGTGGCAAACCAACGATCGCCACACCTGCTGTGCCTCAGGCTGGCGAGACGAATCGTTGAGCGCGTGACCCAAGTAGTAAAAGACCGCCGCCTTCTCGCGATACTCGGGGAACTCTCGGATAATTCGCTTGTAGAGATCCACCGCGGGCTTGAGGTTCGTCGCAATCGCCTCGGGTGGAGCATCCGTACGCGCTCGCTCTTCGATCAACGCTGCGAGCCTGAACATCGCATCGGGCGTGTGATCCGGAAGCGCGTTCGTGCCTGAATACTTTTCGATGAACGCCGTGAGTCGCTTGATGGCTTCTTCACGCGCTTCACGAAGCGATGCCTTCTCGATCGCGATCTCTTTGTCGAGGCCCTTGAGCACGCGGCGACGACGCTCTTCGTAGTGGTGTTTCACCACGGTCGTCACTGCTTCTCGGAACTCTTTTGCCCCCTTCTCGTACTCTGCCGCCTCGCCCTTCAACTTCTCGTAGGCGCGAAGCTGCGCTTCCGTCGGAGGTGGCGGAGGAGGCACTGCGCGGAAGGCAGTGGAGGTCGCAGATGCCCCTGCTGGCGGAGCGGGCTGAGACGACGCGTTTTGGCTAATCGACGAGATCAACGACGCCAACACCGCTGCAACAGTGATGGGTTTTGACCAACGCAACATCCGACGCGAACGGAGCTCGGCAGGAGGCTTGGGGGACGACATCGTGGTGACCTTTAGAGCTTCAAGAAAAGGGAAAAACCTTAGGACAGTCTCGCGCGTCTCAGTGCGGGGCAGCCGAACCGTTGTTGTTGTCGCCACCCGCGTCATCGAGCACCTCACGAAGCTCTTCGTTGAGGATTTGCTCTTCTCGGATGCGTTCGACTTGTAGCGAGCGAACTCGGTAGGCTTGCTCCTCGCGGACCTCCCAGGCTTGCTCGGTGAGACCAACGTCAGCGTGAACCACGATTTGACGAAGCTTCTCGTGGACCATTCCGAAGTTTTGCATCGCGACCCCGCCCACCGTCAGACGAGCTTCCTCGTCGAGCTGATCGAGTCGCTGCGCATAGGTGGCCAGCTTCGCCGCCTCGCCTTCGACAATCGCCACTACCTCGGTCGTACGCTTCGCGACTTGATCGGTGATCGCCTTGTGCATCTCTTCGAGCTTGGCTTCGGATGCATCGGCATCGTTCATCACGCTCGCGACACGCCCGGCGTAAGAACCTGCTTTGCCACCTTGCGACGCGACCATCTTGAGCTCTTCGCTCAGCTTGTCGCGGTACGCCTTGCGTAGCTCTGCATCGTCGATGAATCGCTGGTCGCCGAAACCAACTTGTAGACGGCCCGCTTCAATCAAACGCCGCGTCTCGGTGATCTGATCACGATAGAACTTCAGCTCACGCTCGACTGTCGCGATCTCGGTCTGCCACTGCTGCTGCTGAGCTGGGTCACGCCCAACAGCGCGCCCCTCGGAGAGCAAGCGATCTGCCGTTGATGATGGCTTGAAGCTGGATCGATCTCGAGACTCAACGGAGTGCTTTCCGCGATACGGCGTTCCAGTCGCGTTGCGCCGTCGCTTCACGCGCAGCCATGTCGCCGTCGGTGACAGGGAGCGCCAACACTCGCTTCTGAAGCTCACGTCGCTCGGCGCGAACACGCTGCAAATCACCACCGCTCTCGCCGCCCGTGTCGTCGAGACCTTGTCCGATGACAGCACGCGCCATCGAAATGCGGTTCAGAAGCTGCGTGGTGCGTTCGTCACCGCTCTTCAGCTCGGGGAAGGCGCGTACACGATTGGGCGAGTTCAAGATCACGCGCAGCTTCGTGACGATCGTCTGCGCATCCTTGAGCAACTCACGGCTTGCGACCACCTCGTCTACAACCGCGAAGGCCGCCGGACCTAGCCCGTCTTCCCGCGCCCACTGCACCGCGATCGGCGGCAGTGAAAGCGCGCTCTCGGAGGACTCGAGCTGATCCTTCACCAGCTTGTCGTAGTACTCGGATGGATTCGACGTCGACTTGAGGAAGCGATCGACGCGCGCTCGCATCGGATCAAACTCATCGCGCACGAGCTCGTATGACTTTTGCGCCTTGTCGAATTTGCCCGCGCGAAGCTGCAAATCCGCCTTGAGCAAGGGCCCCTCCGAGATGTGCTCATTGTTCGGATCTGCGATTGCCATCACCTCGAGAGCACGCAGAGCTTTATCCGAATCACCCAAGCGCACGTACACCCAGGCAAGCTCGAACAACGCGTTACCAAACTCACTCGATTGACGATCGATATGTGAGTAGGCATCGGCTGCTTCAGACCACTGATCCGCTTCGTAAAACAAGCGTCCGATGGCCATCCAGGACAAGTCGACCACACGACGCTGCTCATCGGTTGCCGCTGTTAGCTGCGTCACCTGACGAAACAGCTCGATGGTCGAAGCGTAACGCGCTTTCGGAGCTGGTGGAGGCTGCTCGCCGGGGGCTACTTTCGGCGGGGGATCTTTCGCCTCGGCCTCACGCATCGAGACCACTCCGAGGATGTATTTGGCCTGCAAATACATCGAGTGCGTCGATGGCACCGAGCCAAGCGATGTACGCGCTCCGGCAAAATCACGCTTGTAAAGCAAGGCTTTGCCGCGCGCGTACGCGACCGATGGATCCGAGCTAGCTGAGCTCGCATTCATCTTGGCCTTCAGGATGGCGTCATCCCTTTTGCCGTCTGGATTTCAACGCGATGTCAACCAAACGAGCAAACGCGTGACCGAGGTAGGGAGTGTTTCGTGCCTCGTTCCCGTTGTCTACGAGCTCGTTGAAGACTCGTCGCGACGACAACATTTGCTTCGAGCGGAAGTACGCATCGCCCAACATCGCAAGAGCGTCAGCGTGTGCCGCCGTGCTCGGAGGGTTCTGCTCGAGCACTTGGTGCAACAAGTTGATCGCGCGCTTGGTATCACCCGAGCGCAGCAGAATGTCGGCGTCGGCGATCCGTTGCGCAGGCGTTTTCAGCGCCGCCTTCGCGTTGTCGATCACGGCTTGGACACCCGCCGCGTCACGCTCGACCTCACGCACGGATTTCTGCGCGAGGTCGGGCGCTTCACTCGAATCGATTGCCATCGCAATCGTGGGCCAACTCGCCAACAACAACGCAGGCAAGAAGACCCGAATCCGCCTCAATAGCCCTCGCTTCATTTGCCGGTGCCGATGGAGAAGCCCGTTGAGACAGGTGATGCACCCGAAGATGCAGGAGCAGGTGCTGAGCCTCCACCCAAGCCCGTCGTGAACCGCTCGGTGTAACGAATCGCAGGACGTTCCTCGAGCGCCGTAGTCACGCCGCCCTTTTCGTACGCGATGATCGAAAGCGAGATGGTCTTGCCCTCGGTCGCCGTGAACGAGTGGCTCGAACGAACCTCGAACTTGTAGCCCTTCAAGTACGAAAACACGCCGTACCCGTTGCCTTGAAGCTGCTCGAGCACCGAAAGCGTGTGATCCCCAGGAGGGATCGCTCCAGCAAACACCGGGATGGTCGGCTGATCGCTGAGCGCTCCGCTTTCATCCATCTTGTTCGCCTGCACCGCACCATCGAGCACGACGAGCAGCTTGGTGAGCCGGAACGCGCTCGACATTTCGTTCTTGAACTGGATGTCGGCGCGACTGCCGGAGGAACCGCTGGAAAGCACCGTGTCGCTAAGCAGCGAGAGCTTCGTGTGCGAGCGACGAATCTGCTCTTTCAAGTCGTCGACTTTTTGCTCGAGATCACGAAGGCGAACCGCGTAGGTCTGCCCGTCCATCGGAGGCGTCGTCGGAGCAGCCGCAGAGCCCGCAGGTGTGGTGGGCGTGGTTGATGACGCAGGCGTCGCCGCTGTCGATGAAGCGTCGGCAGTCGGTGTCGGAGGAGCTACCGCAGAAGCGCTCGCCGACGCTGACCCCCCTGTTTTCGGGCCGCCTTTGGGACCAGTAGGAGCACCGAGGGCAGGACCAACAACAGCGACTGAGAGTAGGATTCCGGCGATAAGCGGATTACGGAGCTTCATCGAGCGCCTCCGAAGACACATGAAAGGCAGGGGCAATGGAGGGCTTGAGGACCCCCCTGCTGCCCATGCGAGAGAGACCGCAGTGTAGAAGCGCAGGGCGGTTGGGCGCAAGCGTAACCGCGAATTTGGCCCACGCTGTCCTACATTGTACCAAGCGATTCATGCCGCAGCCGACTCTGCCCGCTCGATTCGACAGCAGCGAGCCCCTTCCTCGTCCGTTCGGCCGACTCACGCTCCTGAAGCGAATCGCACAGGGCGGAATGGGCGAGGTCTTCTTGGCAGCATCGGGAGGCATCGACGGCGCAGAACGCCCCTGCGTCGTGAAGCGCATCCGACAAGAGCACGCCGAGGACCGCTCGTTCGTCGCACGCTTTCTCGACGAAGCGCGCGTCCAGTCGCAGCTCCAACACCCTGGGGTCGCACAGATTCTCGAGGCCTCGACCGCGGATGACGGCCAACCCTACGTCGTCGTCGAATACGTCGAGGGGCGAAGCCTCGCAGAGGTTCGCGCTCGAGTGAGTCAGCTCGGAATCAAGCTCGAGTGGGCCGAGGCTGTCGCGATGGGTGCTTCGATAGCCGAGTCGCTCGCACACGTTCACGAGCGAGTGGATGCACGAGGACGTCCGCTGGACATCGTGCACCGCGACCTTTCGCCACAAAACGTGATGGTCGCGTTTGGCGGCGACACCAAGCTGATCGACTTCGGCACTGCGCGCGGCGAGAACCGTCGATGCCACACGGTGTCGGGCGTCGTGTTCGCAAAACCAGGTTACGTGGCTCCCGAAGTGGCGAACGGGATTCCCGGTGACGCGCGAGCCGACCTCTATGCACTCGGAGTGATGCTCTGGGAGCTTTGTGCGGGACGACGTTTTTTGCAGGGCGACCCGAACGACCACATGGCCGCCGTTGCCGCCAACAAGCGCTCGCTGCCACCGATCGCGAGCACCTGCGGCGCGCCGATCGAGCTCGATCGTTTGCTCGCTCGCATGACGGCGTTCTCGCTCGCGGATCGCGCAGTTTCCACAGCGATCCGTTCACCGTGAGCTCACACAGTTGCTCATCGCAGCACCGCCTTTGCCGAACCAGGAGCGCGGCGTTCGAGCCCGTATCGCGCACATTCTCGCGACGCTCTACCCTCATGAGCCGAATCGTTCGCGGGCTGAGTTTCAACGCTTGGTGAGCGAGGCGAAGGCCGCGCTTGCTGCTGCACCAAAGGTCGAAGCGCCCGCTCCGCCAAAGGTTCGCGAAGGAGAGCTCTTCCCCGGTACCCGATACCGCGTGACCTCGAAGCTCGGCGAGGGTGCAAGCGCGTCCGTGCTTGCAGCAACCCACGTCGACCTGCAGCGACAAGTCGCGATGAAGGTGCTCTCGGATCGCCTTCACAAGGACACTCGCGCCGAGGAGCGTTTCCGTCGCGAGGCCCGAGTGATGGCCAGGCTTTCGCACCCGGGCATCGTATCGTTTTATGACTACGGTGAGACCGCGCAGGGAGCGCATTTCATCGTGATGGAGCGCATCGAGGGCGAGTCACTCGAGCGATGGATGGAGCGCAAGGGCACGGTTTCGAAGAGCGATGCAGTGGGCATCGCGAAACAGCTCTTGTCCGCACTCGAAATCGTTCATCGCGCCGGCGTCGTGCACCGTGACATCAAGCCTTCGAACATTTTGATCACCCCTGAAGGCCGGGTGAAGTTGGTGGACTTTGGTGTCGCTTCGGTCGAAGGCGAGACCGACGTCGAGCCGGAGCACGCCGTGTATGGCACGCACGAGTACATGGCTCCCGAGCAGGCGACCGGCTCGAGCGTCGACGGTCGCGCCGACCTGTACGCAGTCGGGTGCATCCTCTACGAGCTGCTCACTGGCACAACCCCGCACACCGCGACAGCGCGGGTTCCGTTGCTCGAGGCAAAGCGCACGGTGAAGGCTGTTGCGCCGAGCGAACGAGCAAGCGAGAAGAACATCTCGAGGAGCCTCGACGAGCTCGTTCTGCAAGCGCTGAGCGTGACTCCAGAAGAGCGCCCTGCGGACGCGCGAGCCATGGGAGAAGCCCTCGAGGCGTCACTCGAAGAGGCCACGCCAGCGCCTCCTCCGCCGCGTCGCCGAACCGCACGCGCCGTGGTGGCAGCCATCATGGCAGGGGCGCTTGCCGTGGCCGGTTTCGCGGCTTGGGGCTCACCGGACGAAGTGACCCGAACGGCAGGCCCGGTGGCCGCGAAGGTCGCGATCGGCGTCGCCTCGTGGGTGTCATCGGTAAAGGATCGCGGCAGCCACCCAGCGACATATGATGTGCGACGAGCCGGTCGTGTTTTGGCTGAGCTGTCACTCGTCGAGTTTGCTGATGCAAGCTCACAACCCGTGGCTGAAGCGCCCCGCACCGCGCCGGAAGAAAGCGCTCCCAGCGAAGCCCCGACGCCGGTTGCACAACCCGCTCAGACGTTGTCTCGCGAAGAGCTCACCGCCCTGAAGAACAAGGCCAAACGAGCGCTCGCTCGCCACCGCTGGGAAGACGCACGTCGCTATGCGGAGTCGTGGATAAAAGCAGACGCATCGCGGGAAGGCCGCCTTGTGCTCGCACGGGCTCTCATCTACAGCGGCAAGCAGAGCGAAGGTCGTGATGTGCTTCGCTCGCTCCTGGAGATCGACCCCACATGCGACGACGCACGACAGCTTCTTCAAACGCTCGATACGACCACGCAACCCACTGCGCAGGCTCGTGCATCGCGACCGAAAAACGTTCGTCATTGAGTCGTCATGCGTTGAGGTCTGCACTCTGCGCGTTGTTGGTTTCGCTTCCGTCTGTCGCATGGGCCACTCCGTATTTCTCGGACGTGACCTCCGCGAGCTTCCCCACGCAGCCTTGTGGGACAGGCGCCGAGCAAGGCTGTTATACGAACTTCTTGGTGGTCGCCGATATCGATGGCGACGGCCATCTCGACATCGCGTTCGCCAACGGTGGTGGGTACTACACCGCTGGTGACGCACAGCCGACGGTCGTCTATCGAAACAAGGGCGACGGCACTTTCGAGGATGTGAGCTCTTGGCTTGGGAGCGACACTCGCCGACTCCGTCAAGTCGCGCTGGCCGACATCGATGGCGATGGTGATCTCGATGTGTATCTACCCGACGGATACGGCCTCAACGGCGACAAGGTTTTCGTGCAAACCGCAGCAGGTCAGTTCGCCGATCAAAGCACGTCGCTCTTGCCTGCGGGGTTGGCATCCCACGCTGGCGCGGCACATTTTGGCGACCTTGATGGTGATGGTGATCTCGATCTCGTCGTCACCGACTGGGGCACCGCGCCGAGCAACTTCGGTGCGGATGGAGACACCGTTCACCTATATTTGAACGATGGTTCCGGAAAGCTCACCGAAGGCGCGGCGAGTGCGATTCCGGCACCGATTCCAGGCGCGGACGGCAACACGCCGATCGACATTGATGTGGCCGACGTCGATGGCGACTTCGATCTCGATGTCATCGTGAACGATCGAAATGGCCAGAGCCGCCTCTGGCTCAACGATGGGCACGCGAGCTTTACGGATGTCTCGTCCTCGAACCACCCGCCGAAGAACGGACCGTACACATACAACGTCGAGCTCTGCGACATCGATGGCGACGGAGATCTCGACATGCTTCTCGACAACGCGGGAGCGAACTATCCGAATGGGCACAGCTCGCAGGTGCTCGTCAACGATGGCCAGGGAAAGTTCACCGACGAAACAGAAGCGCGTATCTCGAACGAGCCATCGAGCGACGACAACGCGGTGAAGTGTCTCGACATCGACGATGATGGTGACTTCGATCTGATCGTCGCGAGCTTGAGCAACCCGAGCGAGAAGCTCTTGATTAACGACGGGACAGGCCACTTCACGTTCGAAGATGGCGGCTTTCCTGATGCTGATGATCCGACACTCGGTATCGATGTGGGTGACCTTGACGGTGACGGCATTCTCGATGTCGTCACAGGGCAAGGCGAGAGCACGCCACGACTGAATCGTGTGTACCGCGGCGTCACACCAGCGAAGGCCGACACCCGAGCGCCCGTGTTTCGCGCAGTGCAAACCCCGACGGCGACAGCGAACACGCCCATCGTGATGCGCGTCGGAGTGAGTGATGCTCACACGAGCGAAACAGGGCAGCACGTGAGCAAGGTAGAGGTCACGTACGAGATCAACGGCGCGTCGCAGAAAGTCCCCGCGAAGTTCGTTGGTGGAGATCTGTTTCAGGCGACGATTCCGCCGCAAGCAGCAGACACGTCAATCACCATCACTGCGTCAGCCACCGATCGCGCAGCGCACACGGCGACATCATCGCCCATCACGGTCACCGTCTCGGGAAGCGGCGGAACCGGCGGCGCATCAGGGGCCGGCGGCACGGCGGGTAGTGGAGGCAGTGCTGGCTCGGGAGGAACGGGAGCAACGGGAGGCTCAGCAGGCATCGGCGGAACGGCTGGCACTGCCGGCACAACTGCAGGATCAAGCGCATCAGCCAGCGAAGAGGACGATGGCTGCGGCTGTCGTCAGGCGGGCGCGACGCCAATGCGGTCGAGCGGGTCGGTGGTGTTGCTCGCGGCCGCGCTCAGTGCATTCGTGCGCCGTCGAAAATCACGCGAGTCACAGGCGTGAGAAGACGCTCGCGTCGAAGTCGCGACGCGAGACTCACATGCCGAAGTGCACAGCGTGACTCAGGCGCCGCCGAGATACGCCTCTTGCACCACCGGGTCTTTCGCAAGCTCGGCAGATACGCCCGACATCGCGATTTCGCCGGTACGAACCACGTAGGCGCGCTGACTCGATGCGAGAGCCACACGCGTGTTTTGCTCGACGAGTAGCACCGTCGTACCGCTCGCCGCGATCTTCTTGATCGCTTCGAAAATCTGCATGACCAGCTTCGGAGCGATACCGAGGCTTGGCTCGTCGAGAAGCAGCAGCGATGGACGCGCCATCACTGCACGACCGATGGCGAGCATTTGCTGCTCTCCGCCAGAGAGGGTTCCCGCTTCTTGTCGAATGCGTTCACCCAATCGAGGAAACAACGCGATCACGTCGTCGGTCGACTCGCTCATCGTCTTGGCATCGCGATGACCCCAAGCGCCGAGATCGAGGTTTTCGCGAACGGTGAGATTCGGAAACACTCCGCGACCCTCGGGCACCAGCGACACACCGGCTTCGACGATCTGCTCGGTGGTCAACTGAAGCAGGTCGCGACCATCGAACGAGATCGATCCTGCAGCCGCAGGCAACAGTCGAACGATCGACTTAAGGGTCGTCGTTTTGCCCGCTCCGTTCGCGCCAACGAGAGCGACGATTTCTCCTCGGCGAATCTCGAGAGAGACCCCCTTGAGCGCTTCGATGCCGCCGTACCGAACACGTAGACCTTCGACACGGAGCAACACCTCTCCGACCGGAGTCGTTGGAGGAGCACGATGCGGATGCGCAGTTCGCATGCGGTTTACTCAGCGATCCGAAACGCGGATGCCATCGAGGATCAACGAGATGAGCGCAGGAGCTATCGCCTCTTGTGGGCCGAAGTCTTCGGCAGCAAGAACGCCGTGGAGAATTCGCTCGACTGCGCCCACGACGGTCAGTGCGCTGATGCGTGCGTCGCACGGTCGAAGCAGACCGCGTTCTTGCGCGATTTTGGTGAGAGAAATCGCCGCACGACCGACTTCTTCTGCGAGCTCGGCAACGGGCTGACGAATCCCCCCACCAGGGGCGCGGCACTCTTGGAGATAGAGCCGCACCGTGGCTGGGTCGCGAGCGATGATCTCGGCGAAGGCGAACGCTAGCTTTTGGTACGCCGCGATGAGGCCGTCGATCGAATCAGTCTCGGTCGTCTCTTTCTCGCAGGCCGCAAACGCAGCACGCGAAGCCTGGGTGGTGGGCTGAATCAGCGCGTCGACGAGGTCGGCCTTGTCGTCGAAGTACCGATAGAAGCTGCCCTTGGCCATCCCGGCCTCGCGAACGATGTCGTCGATCGTGACGCCAGCGATCCCGCGCTCGAGAAAGAGCGACAGAGCGGCCTGGCAGAGCGCATCGGTGCGACGACGTCGGTTTTCGTCGCGCTTTCCGCCAGCGGGGCCGGGTCGCTCTTTGGGGATGCGACGCGGCGTGCGCAAAGAATCGACGTTTTGTGTTGCAGCGGGGGTTGACACTTCAGGCTTCATGAGGGAAAGAATGACCCGTCGGTCACGTTATCGATTTACGGATCCGACAGACCCACAGAGGCAAGCCGCGAGACGACATCGCTGCCGTGCCTCGAAACCAGCCATCGAGAGGTTTTGCCATGATCGGAATCGCCCTTGGGTTGCTCGCCGCGAACGCAGGTGAGTGGCTGTTTCACAAGCACGTGTTGCACGGGGTCGGCAAGAACAAACGCAGCTTTTGGAGCTTCCATTGGCACGAGCACCATCGCAACTCGAAGCTCCACAACATGCGCGACGAGACGTACGAGCGCAGCACGTTCGGCACCCATGCCCAGGGAAAAGAGTCGGCGGCTCTGCTCGCCGCTGGCGTGTTGATGCTCCCGCTCTTCCCCGTCGCGCCGCTTTTTACCGCCACAATGTGGGCGTGCGCTTGGAACTACCACCGAGTCCACAAGCGAGCGCACCTCGACCCAGCTTGGGCGCGCGAGCATCTACCTTGGCACGTCGATCACCACCTCGCGCCCAACCAGGACGCGAACTGGTGTGTGACCAATCCATTCTTCGACCACGTGATGGACACCCGCGTTCGCTGGCTCGGGACAGAAGCCGAGAAGAAAGCCACCGAACGCGCCATGGCCGCACGCAAAGCCCGTGAGGAAGCACGACAAGCCGCTGTGAACACGAACGACGCGCCCGCCGACAGCTCGCCCGCGCCTTTCGCTGAAACCGAGTCAGCACTCGCAAGCTGACCACGAGCAGATCACGCTCAACCTCAGTTGAGCTGGCGCGGGTCGGACGACGGTTCGGGGGGCGAAGCGTCGTCGTAGGAATCAGAGCCAAAAATAGCGTCCCAGCCGTCTCGAAACGCTCGGGTCGACACGCGTGCCGGCCCATCGTGAGACAATCGCTGCGTTTCGCTTTCGCTCCGATGAATCACCTTCACGTCGCAAACCCGCGGTGACTCCGCGCGAGGAGTGAGCGACACGAGCTCGCCACCCACGATCGGCTTCCCCTCTTCGACGGGGCGAATCTCACCCGCTTCGATGCGCTGGTTGCGTGCCCGAATCACGCGCACACCCTTGCCGTCGTCGGTGGCGCTGTGGAGCAACACCACGTCTGGCTCGGAAGGAGCTTTGGGAGGGGACGAATCCGACATGATTCGTCCTCAGCCTGCGGCAAACCATCGTCGAACGCTAGTGCTTGCGTCTGGCGCTCAACGAAAGTAGTTCACTCACGCTTCTCGGCAAGCACAATGCACCTGGGCGACTCTGCGCCGAAGAACACGCCCGGCACGGATGGATGCCCGGTGACCTCGAGCACTTTGAAACCCGAGTCGTGCAATATCTTTCCGAGCTCGTGTAGACCGTAGAGCCGGATCGAATACTCGATCTCTCGCGTGCGCCCGCTGTCGAGCATCACCGTTCGCTTCACTTTCAGACGACTCGAAAGTGAATCGAGGTTGGTTTCATCCATGCAGATGCAGCCTTCTCCCTCGAACCACACGAGGTTTGGCTGACGCACCGCCAAGAAATCTCGGTTGTCGAGGTCGAGCAAAAACACTCCGCCCGGTCGCAGCGCCCGATGGATTCGCTGGATGACATTGAGATTTCGCTCTTCATCGAAGAAGCCAAAGCTCATGCCCCAGCAGTACACACCATCGAACTGATCGAAGAACGACATCTCACGCATATCGCCGTGGATGAAGTTGATCTTCTGGTTGCCCGCCTCGGCTTCATCAGAGGCTCGAGCCAACATCGGCAACGAAAAGTCGAAGCCGACGACTTGGTAACCACGCTTGGTGAGCTCGACGGAATGACGACCCGTTCCGCAAGCGAGATCGAGAATACTCGCACCCTTCGCAAGACCCAGGCGCTCTTCGATGAAGTTCACCTCAGCGTTGAGCTGCGAGTCCGTGGTGCGCGCGATCGAGCGATGAAAATCATCGTCGAACATCTCCTCCCACCACGGCTTCTTCTTCTTGCTCGGCACATCACCGCGCGACTCACTCGAAGGTGGCGAGGCTTGAGACGACGGGCCTTGCGAGGAGGGAGGCGGAGGTGGATGCGCGGGAGGAGCGGGCAGCGGCGTCGACACAACCCGGGGCGTGTCTGCCGACGCACTTTCTGGAGAGCCCGACGATGCGGGAGGAGCTTTCGGAGCCGGCGGAGGTGCTCCAGGACGCTCGGGCGGAATATCGATCAACACGTGCGACAACGACGCTGAGTTCGTCGCTTGCGGAATACGTGTTGCCGCACCACCGTCGAGATCGATCACGATCTCGCCCGCAGTAGGCACCGATGCAGCCGCCGCTCGCGGCGGAGGAGGCGGAGGAGCTCGAGGACGATCAGGCACAGACGGCGGCGGCCCCACCTTCGGCGGTGGAGGCGGCTTCGGCACCTCGACACTCACTTCGACATCATCTTCATCGATCTCGAGGTCTTCGGTAATCGACGGCGACGAACCACGACCGAGCGCAGCATCGACCTCGTTCGGCGTGGGAGTCCAACCGGATCGGCTGGGCCGTTAAAACCTGGAGCTGGCTCACTCTTCGGACGCGGAGGTGGAGGCGGTGGAGGCGTCGACGCACCTTGCGCAGATTTCGGCGGCGGAGGTCGCGGAGGCGTGGACGCAGGACGCGAGCTCGGAACAGCCGTCGACGCGGGCATCGCTTCGACCGATGGAACCGAGATCGACGGAGCACGCGGCGGAGGAGGCGCAACCGCACTCATGCTGGGGTTGCTCGTGCTTGGCGCTCGTGCCGGAGGAGCGGGCGGTGGCTTCGCACCGACAGGCGGCGGAGGAGGCGTCGAGAGCGGTCGCGGGGCTTGAAGCGGAGGGTTCGAGCTGGTGACCGGCGTCGACGCGGGAATCGACGACTCGCTCGCTGCTGCCGCCTCAATCGATGGCTGAGACCCTGACCCGTCGGCGCAATCGCTGGTGCAGCAGGCGCAGGCGGGATCATCGGCGCAGCGGCGACCGGCGGAGGAGGCGGCGGCACCGACGCAGGCGGAGGTGTGTTGATCGTCACAATGCGACTGATCAAAAGCGACGAAGGCGGGCCATCGTCTGCCGGCGGTGAGGCGGCCGGCACTTTTGGAGCAGAGGGCGCCGTGGCCGAGGGCTCGGTCGCGCGGGCTGCGGGGGGAGCATCCGCCGGTGCCACCTCAGCCGAATCAACTTTCGGTGGCATTGGAGTTTGCCCCGAAGGCGCTGGCGGCGGCACGTGGTCGTCTGGGATTTTCAGGGTCATTCGCGTACGCAGGCGCGAGCCGCTGTCAGACACCACGGACTCACTTGCGGGAGGAGCGGGGGTAGCCTCGAATGCAGCCGGCGAAGCCATGGGAACTGGGGGCGGAGCATCACCCGAGCCTTCGGTAGCCGCAGGGACTACGTCAGTTGCTTCGGTTGACGGCTTCGCCGCGAAGTCGCTGCTCATGCGGACTCCTCGTGGCGCCATCGCGAGCTAGCGCGCGTGACACCGATGGGACGATGCAGATCGGGCGTGTCCACGAATCGGGGGGCGATGCTACGCTTGACGAGAGATTTTGGTCAATCGCGCTGCACATGCCGCAGTGCGACACAAAGCTTGGCCCGCGCATCAACTGCCGGAACCAGCGGAGAATTCAGCATTTCGCACGCAACTTCGGGGGCGAGAGGGTCAAACCAAATGGCTCGATCGAAGGCCAGAATGTCTCTGCCGTTCCCCGCAGCGCGTTGTCGCTCGCCGTCAAGCGCAAACCAAACCCCGTGTGTGGATTGAATTTGCTCAAGCTCACCAAGCACCTTTCGAGCCTCTTCAGATTGCCCCAACGCATGCAGAATTTTCGAATGCCGAGCCCGTGACGTTGGCTCTCTCGGTGAAATTTCCGCAGCCTTCGCAGCATAGGGCAGCGCTGCCGCCGCATGATCCGACGACGCCAGCAGCTCAGCCAAACGCGACGAACGGCTGAGCTCACGCGAACGCTTCATGTCGAGCGACGGGCCGTTCAACATCGCCTCGGGAGTAGGCGGCATCCCGTCGAGCCAACCCTTCCAGCGCTCGGCCCAATCGTGAAGGCTCGAACCGCTCACCTTACGTAGTGCTGAGTCAGCGGGGTCTTCGCCCTTCAGCGACTCGACGATGCGCCAACGTCGTCAACAACTTTGGCAACGCATCGCCGCCGACTTGAGATGCCCAGTACCCAACGAAGCTCTGTACCTCTGCATACGCAACGGCTGCTCGTTCGACCGCGACGGAAGCATCGCCAAGCTCGGACCGAGATCATCGATCGGTGTCGCAAGATTCTTTTTGAACCCCGATTGCGCGATCGCATCAGCACTGGGGAACGCATCGAACGGCAGAGGATCACGCCACCGCAATTCTTCTCGTTTCGCGATGCCTTCTTGCAACCACAACGGTGCGCGATCGGCCGATGCCCGCGTCACCGCAAGATGCGTGAGCTCGTGCATCAACGAGTCAGCCCATGGATACCCATGCGGCACCGCTCGCGGCGACAGCATCGTCACGCAGCCCCACTTTGCGATCGCTACCGTGCCTGTCGTTTGCGCCGCTTGCTCGGGCAAACCAGTCATCTCGGACAACGTGTAGTGATCACGCACGAGCTCGATCCGAAGAGGACGAGGCAGCTTCACATCGAGATCTCGTTCGAGCGCTGCGAGTGATTTCTCTGCGATGTCAGCAACGAACGGGACAAGCGGCGCGTCCTCGTCGTCCTTCACGCGAACATCGACACCGCGAGGGTCGTGCACCATCATCGCGCCTGCTGTTGCTCTCGCACAACCTCTCGCCACCTCGGCAAGCAGCGCCCCGTCGCCAGCCGCCACCGACGGGCGAATCAGAAGCTCGGCAGCCTTGTCGCAGTTGCCTTCGTAGATGGCCACGAGCGCAAACATTCGCGCCACCGCAGGCTCTTCATCACTCATCGAGCCCATCGCATCGCGAGCCTCTGCGACATCGAGCTTGTTGATCGCCGCCATCGCCCGTTGAAGCCTCACCATCGCCTCAACGTGCTCGCCTGGCCCTGCGTCGGCGATCGACGTGATCATCGTACAGGCAAGAGCAATCGCGGCCGCTCGCCTCACTTCAGCAGCCTTTCTGTGTAGCGCTGAAGCGCTCCCTTCAGTCGAGGGTTACCGCTTTGCGAGAGGCCATCCATCACCCTTCGCCGGAACGCCTCTGGCCCCTTGTAGTCCTCAGGTTTCGGAATCGCCTCAGGCCCAGTCGACGGCTGTTTGCCGTTGTTACCCTCGTCACCACTCTTTTGCGATTGGCCCTCGTCGCGAGCGTCGCCATCTTGGCCTTGCTGCTTGGCCATCTCGAGTAGCTTCTGTGCTTCACGTTGATGCTCGAGCGCCTTCGAGACCTCTCCGGATTTCAACGACTTCACCGCATCGCGCATCCTCGACTCAGCTCCGTCGAGGTAGTCGAGCGTTTGCCCTGGCGTAGCGCTCTGCCCCGAACGACTTCGCTCCGACAGCTCTTTCGTCCGTTCGGCAATCGACTTCTCACGGTCTGCAGCTCCATCGACCGAAGCACGTTCTTGAGCTCGCTTCTTGAGCTGCTCCAACACATCTT
>JAXLYQ010000036.1:0-51238 GCA_046351315.1 Polyangiaceae bacterium | reverse complement strand
GCCTCCTGATACGAGGTCGTGGCACCCCACGTTGGGGTTTCGAGTGGGCACCGAGCAACCCATGGGGTCGATCGAAACGGGTCGCTCTCACTACGACAATTTCGGGTTTGGCTCGACGTTGGGTTTGCAACTCGAGCTGCCGTTTTCTCGTAACTTCGGCGTCCAGCTCTGGGGCTATCAAGGCAAGCTCACCGGAACGATCATTTGCCCTGATTGCAAGGGCACGACGATGGCGGGTGGCGTGGCTCTCGTCTACCACATCCTCGATGGAGTCCCGATCGACCCATGGTTCTCGGGTGGCTTTGGTTACCGCAGCACCAAGTACGATCGCATCGACAACACGGGGCTCAAGCTCGACTACACGGGCGTGGTAGCACCGAGGTTTTCGTTTGGTGCCGATTATTACCTGATCCCGCAGGTGGGTATCGGAGCGTCGCTCGATCTATCGTTCGGCCGCTATTACGACCGTTCGCCGTCGGCGATCCCGCGAGACTCTGGTGACGTTCACAGTTTCGTGGGCGGCGGCCTTCGCATCGTTCTGCGACCGTTCTAACAGGCCCGACGAGCTCATGGCTGCCTTCGCGACCTTGCTGCGAAACCAACGCTGAGCAGGGTCGTCGCGAACCGACTCGGCAAACGCGAGCACGAAACGAAACGGCGCAACATCGAGGGGCAACGGCATCACCTGCACGTCGAACAACTCGGTCATACCGAGCGCGAATCGACCAGGCATCGACACGACGAGATCTGTCTTCGCGACGGTCATCATCGCTGGCAAAAAGTGAGGCAAGGTGAGCACGACGCGCCTTCGAACACCGAGGGATTCGAGCGCGCTGTCGATGGGGCTTCCGGGCATTCCGCGAGGCGCCACCAGCACGTGATCGAGCGACAAAAAACGCTCGAGATCGATGCTCTTACCCACAGGGTGCCCTTTGCGAACCACACACACGAGATGATCATCGAAGAGCTTCTGCTCGAGCACACCGGGTAGCTCACGAAAGCGTGTACCAAAGCCCACGTCGACCTCGCGTGCCTGAATGGCTCGATCGATGTCGTCGGCGAAGTAGCGACAACGCACTTCGACACCTGGTGCTTCACGCTGCAACACCGGGATCAACTGCGGCATGATGACGAGCTCAGAGAAGTCGGTACCCGCGAGCACGAACACTCGTTCGAGCCTCGACGGATCGAGCTTCGCTGCTGACTTGCTGAAGAGTGACTCAGCACCAGCAAGCACCTCAGAGACTGGCCCACGAAGCGCCTCAGCACGCTCGGTAAGCACCAAGGTCGAACCCGAGCGAACGAGCAGCGGATCTTTCAACAGCTCACGCAACTTGCGCAGCGAGTGACTGACCGCAGATTGCGTTCGCGCCAGACGTCGCGCGGTCAGTGTCGTGCTCCGTGTCGCGAGTAGCTCGTGCAACACAACGAGCAGATTCAGGTCGAGCTGAGCAAGATGAACCGCATTCATAGTCTCTATGTCTTCAGCGGTTTGGCGGGCGCTGCAAGCAGCATCTAGTCTCAGCGCAACACCAACTCGCGACGAGATGCGTCGCTCAGGGGATGCAACATGACAACGATTCTTGTGACGGGCGCAACGGGGACAGTCGGCACGCAGGTCGTCAAAGCACTGGCTGAAAAGTCGGGCACACAGGTTCGCGTCGGCGTACGCAACGCATCGAGCTACAAGGGAACCACGAACGATCGCATCAAAGCCGTCGAGCTCGATTGGGCCAACGCAGAGTCACAACGCGCGGCGCTCGCGGGAGTGGATCGAGCCTTCTTGCTCACGCCGTTCGTGCCGAACCAAGTCGAGATCGGTACCTCGTTCGTCGACCTCGCCAAGCAAGCGGGCGTCAAACACCTCGTGAAGCTCTCGGCGATTGGTTGTGAGATCGAACCCGGAATTCAACTCGGTCGCTGGCACCGAGCGATCGAAAAACATGTCGAAGCCTCGGGGTTGGCCTGGACGTTCCTTCGTCCGAACAACTTCATGGAGAACTTCATCGGCTACTACCCGCCGCAAGGAGACGGCAACATTTACCTACCCTTCGGCGATGGCTCAGTGAGCTGGATTGCCGCTCGTGATATCGGCGAAGTCGCTGCGGTTACGCTGACCGAATCGATCGAGAAACACGCGGGGCAAGCCTATGTGCTCACGGGCTCTGAAGCACTCTCAGTGAAGCAAGTCGCAGCGATCCTCTCGAGTGCGACAGAGCGTTCGATCTCGTTCGTCGATGTGCCTGAAGAAGCAGCACGCAAAGCGATGCTCGATGCTCAGCTACCGGCGTGGATGGTGGATGCGATGATGGAGCTGCACGCGATCGACAAGGCTGGCTACGCGTCGGCGGTGTCTCCATTGGTACAACAACTCACGGGGCGATCACCGACGAGCTTCGCTGACTTTGCGCGACAGAACGCTGCGGCGTGGCGCAAGTAAGACGACCAATTCATCTCGAGTATCGCGCAGAGGTTTTCGGACCAAATTCCTCGAATTTCAGCGTAGATCTGCTGTAGCCGGCCTGTGTCGACTGAACTACACGTCGTGGGTCAGAGACGTTCGTCTCGAACACCGCAAGGACCACACGATGTCAGTCGCAACCCCGAAGAGCCGCATCGTCGGCACGGGTCACTACACTCCCGAAAAGGTCGTTCGCAACACCGACCTAGAGCGCCTCGTAGACACGAGTGACGCGTGGATCACCGAGCGCACCGGAATCAAAGAACGTCACGTCGCCGCGGATGGAGAGACCACGAGCGACATGGCAGCAGCAGCAGCCAAAGCAGCGCTCGAGATGGCGGGGATACCGGCGTCGAAGCTGTCGATGATCATCGTCGGCACAATCAGCCCCGATACCCCCATGCCCGCGTGCGCCGTGTTCGTGCAGCAGAAGATCGGGGCGGGAGCGATCCCTGCGTTTGATCTTTCAGCCGCGTGCGCAGGCTTTCTTTTTGGTCTCTCGATCGCAGATCAATTCATCAAGACTGGCCAGGCCGAATACGTCTTGGTGATTGGTGTCGAGCTTCTCTCGCGTATTCTCAACTGGGAAGATCGCACGACGTGTGTGTTGTTCGGCGACGGCGCAGGAGCCGTCATTCTTGGGCCGAGCCAAGCAGCAACGAACGGCGAGCGACCGCGTGGAGTGTTGTCGACCAAGATCTGCTCCGATGGCTCGTTGGCGGAAGCGCTGATTATCCCTGCTGGCGGCTCACGCGAACCGTTGACCGAAGAGGGTCTTCGTCAGCGACGCAACAAGGTTCACATGAGCGGCCAAGAGATCTTCAAGGTCGCGGTGAAGAACCTGGTGTCGGCGTCGAAAGAAGCCATGGAGAGCGGAGAGCTCGCGCCCGATGACGTCGATTGGGTCGTCGCTCACCAGGCGAACTTGAGGATCTTGAATCAGGTCTCGTCACGACTTGCCGTGCCGATGGAGCGCTTCGTGTTGAACATCGAGCGGTACGGCAACACGTCGAGCGCGAGCATTCCGATTGCACTCGACGAAGCGGTACGAGATGGCCGCATCAAGCCGGGTCACAACCTGGTGATGTGCGCTCTGGGTGCCGGCATTTCATGGGGCGGCGCAGCAGTACGCTTTTGATCTCTCGCGATACAGGCCGTGGCTGCTGAGGCGTATGCTCACGAGCCATGAAGCGCCTCGATCTGCTGGCAGACTCCCGCGCGACGACGATTGCTCCTCGCACCGTCGTCGCGGCCCATCGATCGAGAATCACGACCGATCTACGCCGTGTGGGAGCTCACGCTCGATGCGATCTCGCGTGTTTTACTGCGGCTCTCGAGGCGGCAAACCACGACCTGAAGAGCTATCGACACGCGAGGCTCTCGAGCTTTTACCAAACAGCTCGCCGAGATGGGCGTTCGCGAGGTCACGTTGATCGGCGGAGAAGCCTATCTGCACGACGGTTGGCTCGACGTCGTGCGTGCGATTCGAGCCCATGACATCGAGCTGTCGATCGTCACGGGAGGGCGAGGGTTCACGAAAGAGCGAGCACGCCTTGCACACGAAGCAGGCGTGATGGCGGTAGGAGTTTCTATCGATGCGCTCGAAGAGCTTCACGACGAGCTTCGTGGGGTCAAAGGCGCGTTTCAATCGGCCATCGAAGCGCTGCGAAACCTTCGAGAAGCGGGCGTTCGCATCACGGCAAACACACAGATCACCGCGCCTGCGTTGAAGCAGATCGAAGCGCTGTTCGATCGACTTTGCGACGAGGGCATCACCGCCTGGCAAGTCTCGCTGACCGTACCCATGGGCCGTGCCGCAGATAACCCAGAGCTATTGCTGCAACCCTACGACGTGCTCGAGGTGATGCCGATGCTTGCTCGCATCCACGAGCGAGCGACGGCACGCGGAGTACGTCTCGCACCGGGCAACGACATCGGTTACTTCGGCCCATACGAACGCCTGCTTCGAGGCGGAATGGGCCTACCTGACGGGCACCGAATGGCATGTACCGCAGGGCGATTGACCTTGGGGATCGAAGCCGACGGAAGCATCAAAGGGTGCCCATCGCTGCCCACTCGTGACTACGTCGGCGGCAATATTCGTGACGAGCGGCTGATCGATATCTGGGAGCGCTCGAAACCCCTGCGATTCACGCGAGATCGAACGGTCGATGACCTGTGGGGTTACTGCCGTGATTGCTACTACGCCGAGCCGTGTTTGGCGGGGTGCTCATGGACCGCCCATGTGTTCTTCGGACGCCTCGGTAACAACCCGTTCTGCCATCACCGCGCGCTCGATTTGCAGTCACGGGGTCAGCGCGAACGCGTGCGCCAAATTGCGCAACCCGAGGGCAAACCGTTCGACCACGGCCTGTTTGAGATCGTGCTCGAAGAGTGGCCGAACGAAACACAAACGAGCGAGTGAATCAGACCGAAGTGCTTGGCTTTCGAAAGAGGATTTGCAGCGCCTCTTCAGCAATCGCGATCTCGAACGAGCACCAGGTTTTTGCGCGGGCAAACGCCTCGAGCACATCGGTCAAACGTTTGCGCAACCGCGAGTGATTTTGCAAGACGCGATCTCGCGCGCGGCGAATCTCGATGGGGCTCGACGAAGGGTTGATGCCTTCGTCTCGAACCAAGATCGTCGCCATCGATCCGTGACCGAAGCAGAGCTCGAGAAGCTGTGACCATGCAGTTTCGAGGGCGCGACGAGCTGAGGCGCGAGTACGAGCAAGGGCGCTATCGAAGAGGCTTTCGAGCACTGCGCGTAGTTTTCCGAGATCAGCTTCGATCGACGCACTCGCCGCTTGAAGGTGATCGAAAACGCTGGGTTCGAGCGGGTCGATCAACGTGTATCGAGACGAACGACGCAACAGGTTGAGCGCGTCGTTGACGACCATCCTGCGAAGATAGGCCTCACAGAGCCGGTTCATGAGCTCGCGGTTTCCGCGGCGCTCGGGGTCGTTGCCAACGATCACATCGAGAGGAGAAGCTCGACGGATTTTCTCTTCGACACTTTCGACGGCTTGATCACGCATCTCAGAGAGCGAGCCGTGAAGTTTGCGCGCGGCGATGTTGTGAAGATGCGCATACAAGAACGCCCAGGCCTGTCGGTACAGCGCAGACCCGGGCGTTGCCGCATCGACCTTCAACACGCAAAGCGCGAAGAACAGGTCCATCGAAGGCGCAACCGAGCGTGGTGAGTGGGGGTGGGGCGACATCTCGTAGATGAAAATGTCAGAGCCATCTTCACTCTGACAGTTTCTCTTTATCGACGCCGTTAGGCAGTTTTTCCTTACGCGGAAGCTCGTCGGCGTCGGGCAAAGGCCAACCCCAACGCCAGCAATCCAAGCGCCGCCTTCGAAGGCGACGAGGCTGGGCCAGCGTGCATCGAACAGCTTTGCTCCGAATCGGCTTGGGTGGTGGGCGTGATGTCCGCAGCGGGCGGTCGTTGATAGCCGCCCGCCGTGCCACCCGTGCCCGAATTACCCGCCGACCCTGCTGCTCCTGAAGCCCCCGAAGCGCCGGCTGTACCACCCAGATCGCCGACCCCCCAAAGGTCAGGGGGGCTTGTGCCCGAGCCACTCGAGCCAGCAGTACCGCTTGTTCCACCGCTGCCGCCCGAGCCCGCAGTGCCTCCGGCTCCAGCCGTCCCGCCCGTTCCCGCGGTTCCGCCCGTTCCACCCGTTCCGCCAGTGCCGCCGGTCGAGCAGGAACCGCTCACGCAAACACCTCCAGCGCAGGCCGTTCCGTCGTCGGCTTTGATGTCCTGGCAAACGGTGTCGCCGGGCATCCCGGTGCAGGTATCGGCAACGTCGCAATCACCCGCTGCAGCACGGCACACGTGAGAGCTCGGAAGTACGGTGCAGAGGCCGTCAATGGTCGCACCCTTCGCTGCGCTACACGCTTGGCAATCGCTGTCGTCGTTACCACCGCACTGTTGATCGCAGCAGAAACCATCGGTGCAAAAGCCACTGAGGCACTGGGCGTTGCCGGTGCACGCAACACCATTCTGCTGCACACACGTGCTCGCCAAGCTGCAGATTTGCGTGCCGCTACAGGTGTCAGGGTCTTGCATCATGGTGATCGAAACACATGTGCCCGGCGTAGTGCCCCCACAGGTCTGGCAGGTGCCGTTGCAAGCCAAGTCGCAGCACACGCCATCCTGGCAGAAACCAGTCGAGCACTCCGCTGCCGCAGAGCATCCATCACCTTTCGCAAGCAGCAACCCCGCGGCGAAAGCTTTACCGCGTGCACCGGGTGAGGTTTGAGCGCCAAACACCATGGTGTCGGCATCAATCGCCACGGCAGACGAGCCAGTAATATTCGTGGTTGCCGACTCGAGCTGCCATGTGCCCGAATTGCTCCAAATCGAATATCCATTTTGACAACCCACCACCGCTCGCGCCCCTGACACTGAAACGCTCGTGCCAAAAAAACCACAGCCCGCCAGAGACAGGTGCTGAGATTGTGTCCAGGTATAAAGGGGTTTATTGAATGTCGTCACATAACCCGTACCGACATTGCTCGTTGCGCCAACCCAAATCTCGCCGCCAGCGATGGCAACGGAGGCGCCAAAGTAGTCATTGGCTGCCGCATTTTGGTCATGCAACGTGCCGTCCAATGTCCACCCTGTGCTGTGGGTAAACGCATAGGCAACACCAGCGGCAAAGCCCACTTGAGAATCGAGTGTGTCACCCACGACAAGGAGATCGCCTTGGATAGCAACGCTGGCTCCGAAACGAGCATTCGTCGCATCTGGGCCGGGGATTTTCTGCTCTTCTGGCGTGATCCAAGACGGTGCTGATTTCACGAACACATACACCGCACCGCCCGGATATTTCAGAGGAGCACCGACGGCGACTCGAACGCCATCCGTCGAAACTGCGAAACCGAAGTTGTCCCCCGAGCCAACGTCACTCGCCGTCAACGATTTCACGAACGACCAGATGCCGTTGGAGCGTTCGTACACACGTGCCGTCCCCGTGTTTTGAGCCTCTTCGGGGGCTCCAACAACAATCGTATCGCCCGAGATCGCTACTGAGTAACCGAACTTGGCGCCGGGCTGTGCATCGTCAGGCAACAATGTGCCCTGACTCATCCATTCAATACCCGACCTCACGAAGACAAACGCTTTGCCACTCTGCACTGCCGAATAGGTTTCGTTTGGCGAGCCAACAACGACCGTGTCGCCCGAAATCGCGACCGAGGTTCCAAAACCGTCGCCGATTGTACCCTGCTCCGGAATCGCAATCAGAGAGCTGCCCCAGGTGCCACCGCTCTCTTTGTAAATGGTCACCTTGCCTGCTGCTGAGCCAACGGCGCTGTCTCCCGGTGATGACATCAGCGCCAGCGAGCTCGCCATCGAGAATGACCTGGCGCTGGGGATCGCCCCGTACCCCTCGGGCGCCGTCAGAATATTGTTTTCGTTCCAGGTCGAACCTGAGCCCGTGAACAAATTGACCTGAATTGTCCCGCCGTCGGAGTCTTTGCCGAGTACGCCAACGGTATTGCCGTCGAGCACAAGCTCTGAACCATATTCGGTATAATTATTGGTGTTGATGGTGGGGTTCAAGGTCGCGGTTTGTGTCCAAGTCGCGCCTTGCAGCTCGTACACATAGGCCGCACCTATGCTGTTTTCTCGAGGAGCCGCGACAACAGCCCTGCTGCCTTGGAGATCCACAGATGTACCGAAGTACGAATAATCGGGGGTACCCGTGGGAGTAAACGAAACAACATGCGACCATGAGCCTGCCGAACGCTGGAAGAAGTGAGCCGAGCCGATGAGCGTTCCACCGCCTGCGTCATTGGGCGCCCCGACCAACACCGTATCGCCCGACACTGCCACAGCAGAACCGAAGTTTGCGCCCAGGCTCGAACCTGGATAAGCAACGCCGAATTCTTCTGTCCAAACATTGTTCGTGCGGCTGTACACGTGCACCACGCCTTGCGCAGGAGCAGTGCTGTCCTCGAACGGCGACCCCACGACGAGCGTGTCGGCATCGAGGTCAATTTGCGAGCCGAAAGCCGCATTGCCGTCTTGAGACGGGCCGTCGAGCGTGGTCTGTTCTGTCCAGGATGCGCCCGACCCGGTAAATACTGTCACCCTGCCGATGCCGACGTTGTTGTCGAACCCGCTGCCCACGGCGATGGTGTTCCCAGACACCGCAAGCGAAGCACCAAAGTGTGAGTTTGGGCCTGACGATGACCCTGTCAGTGTCGCGAGAGAGAGCCAGCTCGAGCCGGTATATTGGAACACATAAACGCGGCCCGCATCGGTGGCGATATCATCGTCGAATGGCGCCCCAATTACGGCCAACGTGCCGTCTGTAGCAGTGGCCATGCCGAACTGGTCATAGGTCGCGTCACCAAACAAATACCTGATGTTGGCAGCGATCAATGGGTCGACCACAACCGGGAATTGCGCTTGGGCGGTATCGACCTGAAGCGACACGCGATGCCCATTCAAGCCAAAGCGAACGGGCAAATCTGCACGCTGGGCATCCAAGGCATGCAGCTCACCGATTCGAAATGATTCTTCTCCGGCTTGGGTGAGAAGCGCGATACGAGAGCCACTCAAAACAGGCGCGACATCGCCCTCTACGTCGACCTCGAGCGAAAGCGCTTCACCCGCAGAACAAGGCGATTGAGAGAGATCGAAACCTTGCTCTACGCCCAAAGGCCCGTTGGTATACCATTCGACAATACGGCCCCCCGAGCCATTGTCGCCCAACGTATGAGCATATTCGACACGATCGTTGGCTTGGACTGGGTTCGTTTTCGGAAGCGCGATGAAGCGATCCCCACACCTGGCCCCAACCAACGAGAACCGAGCACTCTGAAGCGCTCGTTTTTCTGTGATTTCGACCCCAGCCTCAGAAAAAATCACCGACATATCCCGCGCTGGGTTATCTGCACGAAGCGTGTGACCCCATGTCGAAACCCTATAGGCAGCGCCACCCTGTTCTTGGATCTTCGCGTAAATCTGCGCCCGATCGGCAGAGCTCAGCGTCGCTTTGGTCTGAGCCGCCTGTGGCATAGAGCCCTGTTGTGTCGACCCCTGGCGTTGCTGAGCACAAGAAGTACCCATCAACCCAAGAGCGAGCACCGACAACACCCAACGAGGAGAAAGCGAAGTATTCAAGCTCATGGCGTCACCGCACAAACAGAAATGCCCTCTGCGTCACATTGGGTCGAGCAGCGAGTCGAAGGGTTTTCAAGCCCATTTACACAATCAGACCAGGCAGAAAGAGCCGTGTATTTGCTACACGACCCATCGTTAGAGCAGCTCAAAAACGGATCGAGACAACCAAAGAAGCAGCTACCTACCCCAGTACACTCATCTTTGTTATCGTAGTGCCCGTCATAGGGACACGAAAACGAGCATTCGAGTAGAGCCGCTGAATCTGTCTCGTTTTGGGCTGCTTCGAGCTTCGCTGAACAGTCACTCGGCTCGTAGACGCACTTATGACAAATACTCTGAGAAAATCGCGTGACCTGATTTTCGGTCGTGGTCGTTGTACAGGTTGGGGTGTTGATCGTCTTGGTCGCACACGCCCTGTTGAACGCAACCTTTGTGATTTCTCCGGCCTTGATTTGGTCGCAAAGTGCCGTCGCAAGCTGAAGCTTGGACGTCGACCCTTCAGCATAAGCCCAGCCCTCGGCCAGCGTGCTCAGAGGCTCTTGATCGAGCACGGTCAAGTGGCCCTGGTCGTAGCTCTTTTTCCACAATACGAACACGTTGAGATCCGAGCTCGAATCGCCCAACCCCGTCGTGTCGAACACACATTTTGCATCGGTAAAAGCCGTCAAATCGGGGATGTTGACGCGGTCTTTCGCACACTCTGTGTCGGAGGCGTTGAAACACCCGGTAGAGCCCGCGCTCGGAAACACATCCGTCGTATCGACCTCGGGCAACGCCGCAGCATTCACCGCATTGCTCTGGCAGGCGCCGCCGATACATGACTTGCCTTCGCCGCAATCGATGGGGAAGTCATAACAAGAATATCGCAGGGGCAAACGCAGCAGCTTGCTCTTCTCTTCGACAAAACCAATCGTCGCCGTCCGCAATACAACTTGCTGCTTGTTGATGTTGGCGCGGATCCGAATCGTGATCGGATCACTGGGGTTTTGACTTTCGAGCGGCTTGAGCGTGAGGGTTGCCGGCAATCGAGGGCCGTCCGACGAAATCTTTAGCGGATACACCTCGGCAAAATGTGGGTCGGTGCCTCTCATCACCTCGACCGACATTTCGTCGATTTCCTCGGGTATCGCAGCTTCGCTCGAGATCGCTACCGTCAGAGACGTCGCCTTCTTGTCGGCGCAGGAAGCGAGAAGCGAAGCAGAGAGTGGAACCAGCGCTGCCCTCATCAAACAGCGCGAAACCAAAGCGAGGGTGGTCGACTTCACTCGTTGAGAATAGCTGAGCTAGGGCAACGCGCGAAGCCAGCTTCTCGCTTTCGATACATTCGTCAATCTATTGCAAGGTCAGTGCAAGGTCAGTGCAAGGTCAGTGCTCGTCCGAGGCTGCGGCCAGCGGCCCTCGAGAAGCGCGCAACTGCTCTTGCTCAAGTCGAGCTGTATCGATTTCAGAGAGAAGGTCGCCGTATCGTTCGAGGGTATCTTCGTCGTCGATCTCGAGAGCCACGGCGTCGGCGTTCCAGCGCCACAAGCCCCACTCATCTCGAAGAAGCTCAACAACCTCTCGCATGCCCGCAACGATGTCTTCATCGCTCTCGCGGATGGCGAGCGCTCGCACAGGCTCGTAGGTCTCGCGCAGCTTCGCGACTTGTTTCGCTCGTGCCGACTCGCTGAGGCCCGCTCGGCGTAGCTGAGAATCGTACGCTTCAGGCACGAGCTTCAAGAAGGCCGTCATCTCTTCGTTGGCCTTCGTAAAGTCGTCGATCAACTCGAGGCGACGATCGAGCTCTTCAGGGCTTCGAACCCCTCGAGCGTCAAGCACCGACGCCCCTTCGAGTCGCTCTTTCGCCTCGCGAAGGTGGCGCGACGCACCGTCGAGATCGTGCGCCAAACCAACGCGCGCCGCAGCGATTTGCGCCACCTCTCCGTGCACTGCTGGGCGTAGCTGCTCGATACTCGACATCAGCGACGAAACCTCAGCCGCAGAGCTGTCGACATGCCCAAGCTCACGCAGGTCATGACGAAGGATCTCTTCGAGTCGATCGCTGAGCACCGCAAGCTGAGCCGACTCTTCCTTCTGCTGAGCGACCGACGCATCCCAGCGATTCAATGCACCCTTCGCCCCCACGCCCGTGCCGACCGCCGTCGCAAGAAGCAATGTCGCGATCGAAGCGGATGGCTTGCGCGAGAACAACGCACGAGCGGCTAGCGAGGTGACCAACAGCGCGCCCGCTGCAACAAGGGTCGACGGTGCAACCGAGGTCAATCGCTCGGCCCACGATCCATCGCGAGCAATCGTTCCGAGACCTGCGTACACCGCAGAAAAACCGGCAACGGAGAGAGCAATCCCTGCTGCCCGCGGACGCAACGTGGGCTCACTCGGAGTCGTGGGCTCTGCTGCGTCGACGGCTGGTGGATTGGGGATGTATGCGCGGTACATGGTCGTGTCCTCGGGTGCCCAGGACACTCCGTCAACGCGCGCTCAACGGCCAAGAAACCGATCGCAGATGTATCGAGGATCGGGCTCGCTTCGATAACCGAACGACCTGATCCGATCGGCTCACGGGCCCTAGGTCGAGCACGTGAAAACCATGGAACGACGAAGGCCAGAAGGGGTTCCTTCTGGCCTAGCGCGAACATCGAACGACGTACGAGATCAGCTTGCTGCTTGCAGAGCGAGCGAGAGGCTCGTGCCCGGAGTGAGACCGAGATAGAGCACGAACAACGCTGCAACGACGAGCGCCGCGGTGACGATGCCCGACTTCATCGGGATGGCAACAGGAGCCCCCGGGGCGGGCTCGCGCATGTACATGTAGACCATCACGCGCAGGTAGTAGTAGGCGCCAATGACGCTGTTGATGATGCCGAGCACCGCAAGCCAGTAGTACCCAGCACCGACCGCGCCGCGGAAGATGTTGAGCTTGGCGAAGAAGCCAGCAGAGGGCGGAACACCAGCGAGCGAGAGCAGGAAGAACGACATGGCCATCGCGGCTGCGGGGTGGCGGCGTCCGATGCCAGATAGGTCATCGAAGCTGACAGCCTCGAGGCCCTTGCTGCCCATCAGGATCAACGCGCCGACTGCGCCCGCAGTCGAGACGGTGTAGGTGAGCAAGTAGAGCAACACGCTTGCTTCTCCGTCGGCGGTCATGCCCGACTTGCCGGCAACCACCACGCCGATCAGGACATAGCCAGCGTGAGCAACCGATGAGTAGGCGAGCATGCGCTTGACGCTCTCTTGTCGGCCCGCGATCAGATTGGCGACCGTCATCGTGGCGAGCGCCAAGAACGCAAGCACGGGAGGCCAACCCGACGACCACGACGAGAAGCGCTCGTCCGCGAACGAGCCGAGCAACACACGCAACATCATCGCGAACGCAGCGCTCTTCACCGCAACCGCCATGAACGACATCGCAGGCGTCGGAGCACCTTCGTACGCGTCGGGCGCCCACATGTGGAAGGGCACTGCGCTCACCTTGAAGGCGAGGCCAACGAGCACGAGCACGAAGCCGAAGATCACCATCGGCAGAGGCAGCGCGCGATCACCGGCAGCGAGTGCTTTGCCCAGACCAGCAAGGTCGGTGTGACCCGTGGCGCCGTAAAGCAGCGCGCCACCGTAGAGCAACAACGCCGCGGCGAACGAGCCGAGCAGGAAGTACTTGATGGCCGCCTCTGCGCTCTTCACCGAGGTTCGTCGGAACCCCGTGAGCGCGTAGACACCCAGCGACATCGTCTCGAGACCGATGAAGAGCGAGAGCAAATCACCCGCCGCTGCGAGGATGATGCAGCCCAACGCGCTGAAAAGAATCAGCGGGTAGAACTCGCCGCGGTCCATTCCGTGCTCGGGCAGGTAGCCACCCGCCAACATCGACGAGAGCGCACCACCGATGCAGATCACGAAGGTGAAGAAGAGCGTGAAGCGATCGAGAAGGATGTAAGGCTCGAGGGCCTTGATCCCTTCGATGTGCTCGGGGCCAACCATCCACACACCCATCGTCACGAGCGCTGCTGCAAACAGACAGACGGCGCTACCGAGAGCGAGATCGGATGAGGGGCTTTGACCTTCGACCGCGTCGTGGCGAAGTCGGCTGAACGCCTCGGCGAGCATGAGACCGCACCCGCCAAAGGTGATCAACAACAGAGGGGAAAGCGCGAGATAAACGCCCATGGTTCAGTGTGCTGCGGTCAGAGAACAGAGGGATCGGCTCACTTGGCAGCCTTGGCTTCGAGCTGCTTGATCTCGGGGGCACCCTTCATGAAGGGCACATCGTCGATGTTGATCAGCTCAGGAGGCGCGTCGCCGTGCGCTTTGCCCACCTCGAAGGTGTCGCGGTAGCGCGTGTCGAACGAGTTGATCGCTGCACTCATCGGATCGAGGAACAGCGACGGGAAGAAACCAATCGCGAAGATCAGGATGATCAGCGGCGAGAGAACGAACATCTCGCGCGGGTTCAGATCCTTCAGCTTTCGGTTCAGTGGGTTCGTCAACGGACCGAACATCATTCGGCGCGTCACGCTGAGCATGTACACCGCTCCGAGGATCACGCCGGCCGCCGCAATGGCCGTGTCGATACCGCGGAAGTTACCGAGACGCGGTGACACGTAGGTGCCCATGATGATCATGAACTCACCCACGAATCCGTTTGTCCCCGGCACACCGATGCTCGCGAACGTCACGATCACCCAGAGCGCAGCGTAGATCGGCATCACCTTCGCGAGGCCACCGAACTCTTCGATCATGCGCGTGTGTCGACGGTCGTAGATCACCCCCACCAGAAGGAAGAGCGCGCCGGTCGACACGCCGTGGTTGACCATCTGCAAGATCGATCCGGCGATACCGCTTTGGGTCGCGCCGAACAGACCGAGCATGACGTAACCAAGGTGCGCGACCGATGAGTACGCGACCAAGCGCTTCACGTCGTCTTGCTTCCACGCGCAGAGCGCGCCGTACGTGATGCCGCCCATCACAGCGAAGCCCGCAAGGTACGCGCAGTAGCTGTTCGCTGCCCACGGGAACAACCCCATCGCGAAGCGAAGGTAGCCGTACGTACCCACCTTCAACATGATCGCAGCAAGGATCACCGAGCCACCCGTCGGAGCCTGAACGTGCGCGTCAGGCAACCACGTGTGAACCGGGAACATCGGGACCTTGATGAAGAACGCAATCGCGAAGGCGAAGAAGCAGAGCTCTTGCGCTCGGAACGTGAACGGTGCTGAGCCCGCTGGCGCGTGCGGCAACATCACACGAGACAGAGCAAGCAGATCGAAGCTCGGTGCACCCGTGATCTTGGTGTACGTCCAGACCAAGTACAGGATGGCCGTCAGCATCAACACGCTGCCAAACATCGTGTAGAGGAAGAACTTCAACGCTGCCTTGATCTTCTCTGCTCCACCCCAGATGCCGATCATCACGTACATCGGCACGAGCATCAGCTCGAAGGCGAGATAGAAGAGGAACAGGTCGAGCGCGACGAACGAGCAGAGCATCGCCGCCTGCATCAACAGCAGCGAGAAGCAGAGGTCTTTGATGTTCGTCTTGAGACTTCCGAACGAGGCGATCGCAGCGATCGGCGTCGAGAACGTGGTCAACAACACCAGCCACAAGCTGATGCCGTCGAGCGCGACGTGATAACGAATGCCGAGCGAGGGAATCCACTCGTGAATCGACTGGAAGTGCCAGCCCGAGGTCATCGGCACCGACAACAACGACAGCGACACCGCGAAGCCAACCCCGAGCACCGCCAGCGTAAACGCCTGCAGCAGCTTCGGTGATTGGCGCGGCAAGAACAACATCGCGATGGCACCCAAACCAGGGATCGCGATGAGCGTGGTGAGCATGTGCTCCCATTCACCGTTCGGCCCATCAGGGATCACCGCAGGGATCGCCAATCGCAGCATGAACAGCACGGTCAGCGCTGCGACCGAGCCGATCCCTGAGCGCAATCGCCACGAGCCTTGCGGAGGAGCGAGCGCCCCGGCAGCACCGGCAGCCAACACCGGCCAGATGTCGAAGAGCGAGAACGAGCCGCCCATAATTCCTTTCCTCCGCCAGCTTCTTTCTCGATCTTCTCGATCTGCTTCATCAGCTTCTCGATGTCGTCCGCCGCTTTCAGCCCTTCGTTGCCCTGCTTCTGCATCTCGCGGGCGAGGTCTTGCAGCTCGGACATACTCGTGACCTCACGCTTCGGGCGCTTCACTTCGATCTCGCGAACGGCTCGTCGGTGGAACGCGTTCTCGACTTCGACGCGAACCTTCTTCGACTTGCCAGGCTCTACCTTCACAGAAACCGTTCGGCTCTTCGTGAACGAGTCAGCTTCGGGTTTGCCGTCGGCGGCAGAATCCCACTTGCCGTCTGCGTCAGCATCCCAGCGGAAGCGATAACCCACGCCGTTGCCCACTTGAACTTCGTAGGCACCAGTGTCTGGGTCGCCTGAAACCGCGAGGTCTGCGTGAGGCACGTAGAAGAACCAGCCGACCGCGATCGTGCCGATGACCATCGACGTTGCGTAGGTCGCGACGCGTCCCGTTTGCGTGAGGCGAAGCACGAAGCCTGCGGCCTGCACCACCCACGCGGTCACCCGAGCGAGCGTCATGTCGATGATCCAGCGATCTGCTTGGACGGCGGTCTCTGCAAGCTCGTCAACCGCGCTCAACACCGACGCCTCGTACAGCTCATCGACGCGCCACTTGTCGAGCAACAACTGGTGGAAGCCTGGCACCGCAGCGGCGAGCTTCTTCACCGGCTCACCGTTCTGCATCATGTACGTGAAGTACGCGAAGCCGATACCGACCACCGCTGCGCCGATACCTGGCACCGCGAGACCCAACGCCGAGCTCATCTCGAACGGATGCGTTGCGACCAGCTTGCTCGAGCCAGCGAACACCGGCGCCAACCAGTGATGCAGCCACGAGAACGCCTCGATGTGCGCACCTTCACCGATCAACGCCGCGTTCAAATAACCCGACGCGATCGACATGAACGCAAGCACGCCAAGCGGAAGCGTCATCTGCCACGGTGACTCGTGAGGCTCTGGGCCTTCGAGATGCTCGCGACCCGAACCAGGCTCGAACGACTCGTGATGATCGTGGTGGCCGTGATCATCGTGCGCGTGTGGATCCTTCCAACCCGGCACAATCTTCCAGCCCTTGAAGTCGCCCCAGAACGTCAGGAAGTACGTTCGGAACATGTAGAACGCGGTCATCGTCGCCGCGATGATGCCGATGGCAAACAGCACCTTCCCGAGCGAATCGGGCGAGTGCCACATGTCATCCTTCGGCGCGCCGATGATGTGGTTCTCCCAAGCCTTGGCGAGGATCTCATCCTTCGAGAAGAAGCCCGCGAAGCCCGGCACACCTGCGATCGCAAGACACGCGATCAGATAGGTCGCGTGAGTGATCGGCATGTACTTGCGCAGACCGCCCATGTTTCGCATGTCCTGCGACCCATCGGTGTCGTGAATGCGCGCGTGCATCGCGTGAATCACCGAGCCCGAGCCAAGGAACAAGCAGGCCTTGAAGAAGGCGTGCGTGAACACATGGAAGAAGCCGTCGGTAAACGCTCCGACGCCCACGCCCAAGAACATGTATCCGAGCTGGCTCACGGTTGAGTACGCGAGAACCTTCTTGATGTCGTTCTGAACGAGACCGATCGACGCCGCGAACAACGCAGTCAACGCACCCGTCGTCGCAATCACCGTCATCGTGACCGTCGACAGCGCGAACACCGGCGACAGACGACACACGAGGTAAATGCCTGCGGTCACCATCGTGGCTGCGTGGATGAGCGCCGACACAGGCGTTGGGCCCGCCATCGCGTCTGGCAACCACACGTACAACGGAATCTGTGCGCTCTTACCCGCGCAGCCCAGGAACAACGCAAGCCCCGCAACGTGCACTGCGTACACCTCGACCGGCGCAGCGAGCGACGGAGCAAGGTTCGCGATCGTTGCCGGCAAACCGTTGCCGAGCGGCCAGATCTGAATCTTCGTCAACAGGCCTTCTGCACCCGCGTGGATGCCCGCAAAATCGAGCGCCCCCGTGTAGTACAGCAGCATCGCGGTACCGATCAGAATGCCGAAGTCACCAATGCGGTTTGCAACGAAAGCCTTTTGCCCCGCTGCCGCATTCTTCTCTTCGGTAAACCAGAATCCGATCAGCAGATAGCTGCAGAGACCGACGCCTTCCCAACCCACGAAGAGCATCGGCAAGCTGTCGCCGAGGATCAACACGAGCATCGAGAAGACGAACAGATTTAGATAGGCGAAGAACCGGTGAAAGCCCGGGTCTTCCCACATGTATGCGCTCGAATAGAGGTGGATCAGGAAACCCACCCCCGTCACGACGAGCATCATCACGCCCGACAGCGGGTCGACCATGAACGCTATCTTCAGCGTCACGGGCCCGTGAGCTTCAGCACCCGAGAGCGTGAGCCACTTCCACGCTGTCCACGAGAGCTGCGCCGCTGACTCGGCATGCGCACCATGCTCTCCACCATGCCCGCCCGCAGCGTGTGCCTGGTGAAGGAGAAGACCAAAGGCGAAGAGTGCGGCAACGAATGCCCCACCCAACACCGATAGCGCCATCAACCTCACGCCTTCTCGACCGATACGCCGGCCAAAGACGCCGTTGACGAACGCGCCCAACAGTGGAAGCCCGAGAATGACTGCGAGCAGTGTGCAATTCCCGGGCGGGAAGATGTTCAGGAGATGTTCCATCGAACGGCTCACCCCTTCAGTGAATCGGCTTCATCGGTTCGCACTGACTTGCGCAACCGGTACAGCGACAGAACGATCGCCAACCCCACCGCCGCTTCGGCTGCCGCCACCGCGATGATGAAGAACGCGAACATCTGCCCGGTGTGATGCAGAAACACCCGGTTGAAAGCCACCAGCGTTAGGTTGACGGCATTCAGCATCAGCTCGATGCTCAGCAACGCCACCAGCACGTTGCGGCGAGTGAGAAATCCCACGGCGCCGATCGCGAAGATGATCGCTCCGAGGACGAGGTAATGGGTGACCGTGATCACGATGGGTGCTCTCAGTAGGGCAAGTGGCCGCCGAGTACAACAAGAAGGCGAGGCTCTCAGGCGGGCCGGACGGCGCTCCCGCATGACACGTCCCACCAAAGTGCGCACGCACGATTGCCGCGAGACGAGTCGGGCCTCGCCGACTATCGTTGCCAGCAATGTGCTTGAGGGGCCATCTTTCGCGCGTCTTCGCGCTTTTCTCGGCGGTTGGCTTTTTCGCCTGCGGGTCGTCTGACCCCTCGTCAAAAGCCCAACATTCAACCCCCGACCCCGGAACATGCAGCTCGAACGAAATCGAGCTGCTCGATCACTCTTGTTTGAGACCCGGCGTCGATACCTCGGCCTGCGCCGCAGGTTTTGCGCCCGACGAGCTCGGCAAGGTCTGCTTGCCCGTTTTGCCCGCCTCGCCCTGCCCCGACGGAACCATGCCCGTCCTCGGTCAGACCGAGTGCCAGCCCGTCGGCATCCCTGCCAGCGCTTGCGCACCCGGCTTCAACTTCGATAACCAGGGAGGCTGCGCGCCCGTGTTGCCCGAGCAGTCGTGCTCGAGCGGGTTGATGGCCGTACCCGGTGACGCTTCCTGTCGCGAGGTCGCCCCCTGTGGCACCGGAACGTGGGGCGATATCCCCGTCGACGCATCGACGGTCTATGTCGATCAATCCTACGACGGAAGCTCGGGTGCCTCGGACGGCTCAGCCACTCGCCCTTTCACCACGATTCAAGCGGGCATCAACGCGGCTTCGAGCGGAGCGATCGTCGCAATCGCCGAAGGCTCGTACGCCGAGGGTCTTCAGATCTACAACAAGCCCGTCAAGCTCTGGGGCGTGTGCCCTTCGAAGGTCGAGGTCGTCGGGCCATCCTCGGGTTACGCAGCCATCGATATCTCGAGCGCCGATGGCGCAGAGGTTCACGATCTCGCCGTGCGAGGAAGCAGACCCGCCAACGTTGGCGTGTATGGCTGCATCGACGTGAAGCTCGACCGACTCTGGGTTCACGACGGGCCCAAAGGTCTCTTCGCGGAGCAATACCTCGGCGCAAACGCACACGTGTTGCTCAGCCGCTCACTCGTCGAGAACAACAAGCGCTTCGGGTGGCAATGCGCAGGTGTCGAGTGCGAGATCGAGGACAGTGAATTCCGTGGCACTCGTCACGCCCTCGGGGACCAACCCTTCTGGTTGGGCGGTCAGCGCGCACCCCTCAAGCCCGATCAACCGGGCGCCACGCTCTCGGTGCGCGGCTCACGTTTCGACGACAACGACGGCTTCGGAATCGCCGTGTTGTCCTCCACGGCTGACATCGACTCGACCGTCGTTCAGAACACTCGCGCCGTCGACGAAGCCAACGGGTTGGGCAATGGCATCGCCGCCAAGATCGTTGCCGGAGGAACCGCCCCTCTACACTCACGGTCAAGCGCTCGTACTTCTCGGACAACGTCGACATGGGTCTCGCGGTGCAAGAGTCGACCGGCACCGTCGAGCACACCGTCGTTCGCAACACGCAGGTCAGCACGCGTCTTCGCGGGTTCGGGATAGCCGCCGCCGTGCCACCCGGCTCGACAACCCCGGCGTCGTTCCACATCTCCGAGTGTCTCGTCAGTCACAACGCTGGCATCAACATCGTCGGTGACGGCGCCGCAATCACCGTCGAGCGCACACTGATCACCGACCCGATCAGTGTTGCGTACGGTGAAGGCAAGCTATCCCGCGGGATCGGCATTCAAGTCGACGAAGCCGCAGAGGGTCTGCCCGGCTCGCTCACCATGACGGGCTCGCTGGTTACCCGTGCGCTCGGCTCAGGTGTCTACGCGACTGGCTGCGAGCTCAACATCGCGAACAGCGCGATCACCAACACGCTGCTCTTCGGAGACGAGCCCTCGCGAAGCATCGAGGTCGACAACAGCGACATCGGCACACGCCGCGGCAAGCTCGTGCTCGTCGATTCGGTCATCGAGAAAGCCAACGACAGCGCCATCTTCGACTTCAGCTCTGACCTGACTATTCAGCGTTCGGTCTTGCTCGGCTCGTTCGACCCCACCGCAGCTCTGCCCAACCTCGGCCTCTACTTCGACGACGAAGACGACTCGACACAGCCCAACCTGTTGATCGAAGACACTTCTTTCATCGGAAGCTCAGACGCCCAAGCTTCTTCTTCGCAGCTCGCGGCACCATCTCTCGCTCGAGCTTCGTCGATGGCCCACAAGGCACGAGCTCGGTCGTCTCTGACGGTCTTCTAGGTCTCAATGGTTACTCGACCTCCCTCGGTGCTCACGTTCGAGCGCTCAACGATTTTGTTCTCGAACCAGTTTGGCTTTCTGGAATGGGCTCTGCTCAGAGCCAGGTCTCCGAGGTGCTCATCGACGGCCAACACGATCGTTACCCTGATCATTCGGGTCTAAGCGGGCTCGTCGCCGATACAGGAGGAGCGCTCTCCGTGCAGCGCTCGCTCATCCAGCAAACGAGTCGATCCGCCATCGAGATGTACACAGGCTCGACTCCTCATTCGAAGAGAGCACGCTGAGCTGCACCACGCTCTGGTTCAACGCCAACGACAACGGCAAGCTGACGAACCTCGGTGGCAATCACTGCAAGTGCGGCACAGAGCGAGTTTGCTCGACCTCGGCCAACGAGGTCGCCCCACCCAAGTCGGTTCAGCCGCTCCCCAAGAGCGCGGGAAACATCGAGCACTGATTCGTCGACGAGCTTGCTCAGTGGTTCGGCAAGCGCGTCGCAATCATCGCCGCGAACACCGCGATCATGTACGGGATCGAAAACCCGAAGAATGATCGCGCCCAGCGCTCGACCGACTTCGACGTGAACCCGGCGAACGACAGCGCGATGAATGCAAGCCCGAGAACCAGTGCGACGATCAGATAGAACACCGACGTCGCACCCAAGAAGAACGGAAGCAACGACGTGCTCACGAGCAGCACTGTCCATGAGGTGATCTGCAGCAGCGTCGGCGCAACACCCCACACGTTCGGAAGCACCACGAGCCCTGCTCGCTCGTACTCCTCACGCCGGAACAACGCGATCGCGTGGAAGTGCGGCACCTGCCAGGCGAACATCAGCAAGAACAGCGACACGCCCACCGCCGAGATGCCACCCGTTGCGGCGGCCCAGCCCATCAACGGAGGCATCGCTCCGGGTACACCACCCACGAGCACGGCGGTCCACGAGCGGCGCTTCAACGGCGTGTACATCGCGACGTAGCTCACGTTCGCAATCACCGCGAGCAGAGTGGTCATCGCGTTGGTGCTCAACAGCAACACCGGGATCGACACCGCCGTGAGCACGAGCCCAAACACAAGCGCCACCCACGGCGCCATTCGACCCGCGGGCAACGGCCGCGACTTCGTTCGCGACATGAAGCGATCCGAGTCGCGCTCGATCCACATGTTCAGCGCATTCGCGCCGCCCACGATCAACGTCGTACCCACAATCAGCCCCGGTAGCGCTTCGCCCGTCGCTGGCCCCGCAAAGAAATAACCAGCGAGCGCAGTTGCGAGAACCACCACCGTGATACGCGGCTTGGCCAGCATGACCAGGTCTGAAACCGTGGTTCGCTTCGCCACGACCTGCGTCGCTGACTGAGCACTCTCTGCCGCAGAAATCGGCTCGATGTCGCCGCTATCGCGAAACGCAGGGTCGCCCCCTTCGTTTTCGGAAGACAACACCGCCTCAGGAGAGAGAGCCAGGGATAGAGGTTCGCCGGACATTGCTTGGGGTGGATCGGGCCGACGACACGGCGACCGCCGCGGGTGTAGGCAACGAAGCTCTGTGCGTCAAGCGGATCTCGAAGTAGGCTGCGTCATCTTTCGTCGGTCAACCCTCACGAACGAGCTTTCATGCAGACGTCCGCTCCGTTTTCGGTACAGCTCGGCACCGTTCTGGGTGGTGATTTCACGATTCTTCGACCGCTCTCTCAAGGGGGGATGGGCGCGGTCTACGTCGCCAGGCAAAATTCTACCGGCGCCGAACGAGCCGTGAAGCTCATGCACCCCGAAATCGCCCAAGATAAGCGGTTTCGCCAACGCTTCGAACAAGAAGCCCGCGTTGGATATCTCATCAAAAGCGATCACGTCGTTCACGTCGTCGCCGCGGGGGTCGACGAGACCAGCGGCATGCCTTGGCTCGCGATGGAGCTTCTCGAAGGCACCGACTTGGCCTCGTTTCTTCGCGAACGAACAAGACTCTCGCTCGGCGAAACCGCCGTTATTTGTGCTCAACTCGGTCACGCGCTCGCAGCCGCACACAGCGTCGGCATCGTTCATCGTGATCTGAAGCCAGAGAACGTCTTTTTGACGCCGGGTCGCGTCGCCGGAATGCCCTTTGTCGTCAAGGTTCTCGACTTCGGCATCGCCAAGGTGGTCTCAGCCACAGCCACCGCAACGATGGCCCTCGGCACCCCGCTCTACATGGCGCCCGAGCAAGCCAGCCGAGAGAGCGAGGTCGGCCCCGACACCGACGTGTGGGGCTTTGCGCTCATGGTGTTTCACCTGCTCACGGGCCGCTCGTTTTGGCGTGCTGGCGACGAGTCAGGCACTGCGGTCGAGCTCTGGCGTGAGGTGCTCGTGGATGAGATCCCGCCGGCCTCGGTACGCGCGTCACAGTTCGGTCTCGAAGGCTATTTGCCCGCAGGTTTCGACAACTGGTTCGCTCGTTGTGTCGCCCGCGATCGCACGACTCGTTATCGCGACGCCAACATCGCCAGCTTTGCGCTCGCGCAGATCCTCGCGCCGTGGGCACCGATTTCTCACGCCCCGTCGAGCCCCATCGCGTCGCCGCGTCCGCCGAGCAACGCGCCGTTTCCCACGACTGCTCCGCACCCCATTCAAGAGCTCGCGAAGGCAATGCACGACTCTGGGGTCACGGTTCGTACGCCCACTGCGGCCGCAAGGCTTACGCCCACCGATTTTGGTCGGCCGACTCCACTCGATCAGAGCTCGCCTCCGCCGGGGCGTGCCATCACCACCGCTCGACTCACCTTCCGAGAGCCGGGTGAGAAGGTCGTCGTTCACGCGCGTCGTGGCGAGAGCATTCTCACCGCGTCACTCGAGCACGGGGTCCCCCACTATCACGCGTGTAACGGCAACGCGCGGTGCACCACTTGTCGTGTGCTGGTGCTCGATGGCGAAGGCAATCTCTCGCCTCGCAACGACGCCGAACGCCGAGTCGCCTCCGAGCGTCGATGGCCCGAGAACATTCGGCTCTCTTGCCAAGCCCGCGTTCTCGGTGATGCCACCGCACGGCGACTCGTTGTCGACTCAGAAGACGAAGGTCTCGTACACAACGAGCGCCAGGTGCTCGTCGCCGAACGCGAGATGGTCGTGCTCAAAGTATCCCTGCGCGACTACGCCGAATTCGCAGACAAGAACCTCGCGTTCGATGCCGTGCACACGTTGCATCGCTTCTTGCGCCACGCCTCTGAGCCCGTGACCGCCAATCACGGCATCATCGAGCGTTACACGAGCTCTGGGCTCATCGCTCTCTTCGGCTCGAAGCCCGATCGCTCACTCAACGACGCGTGTGACGACGCTCTTCGCGCCGCACTTCGCATCGTCGCTCGCGGGCGTCGGTTCAACCAGCACGTACAGCGTCACTACGGCACCGAGATGGCCATCGGCATCGTCGTCGACGCCGGCCCAGTCATTCTCGCCGAGCTTGGCCCTCGCGAGAAAACCCAGCTCACCGCGCTGGGCAAACCCATCGACAACGTCGATCAGCTCGACCTCATCGCTCGTTCTGCGGGCATCACCGTCGCCGCCACGAACGCCGTGATCGAGCCTATTCGCTCCGAGCTCTCACTCGGTCGTGAGCTCTCTGACCCAACGCCGCTCACCGAGGTGCTCGACTTCACTCGCCCCGACACCGTCGTGCTCGTTCAGACCTCGTTCGAGCGTGCTGCAGCGCGTGGCGATCAACTCGTCGAGCTGTTCTACGATCGACTTTTTGCGCAGCACCCTTCGGTCGAGCCTCTCTTCGACGGGGTCGATATGCGTGCCCAGCGCGAGATGCTGCTCAAGGTGTTGGCCACAGCAGTACGAGGTCTCGAAGACCTTCCTGCGTTGGTACCCACGCTCGAATCGCTCGGTCGTCGCCATGTCGGTTACGGAGCGAAAACCTCGCACTACAAAGCCGTCGGCGAAGCGTTGCTCTGGTCGCTCGAGCAAGTGCTCGGTGAGCACTTCACCCCCGAGACTCACCTCGCGTGGCTCGAGATTTACGGCATCGTCGCGCGCACCATGCTCGACGGTGCTCGCAAAGCCGAAGCCGCCTCTGCGTGATCGTTCTCGTCGCTACTTCGCCCAGCGCATACGAGCGCGGCGGCATGGCCCCACCAGCACCGCCGCGTCGCTCGCCATGGCCATCCTCTCGGCACGGCGAGAGATGGTGCCGCCCGAGAACATCACCGGAGAAAACGGCTCGTTCGAAAGCGCTTCTTCGACCAGCGCCTTCAAGTCTTCTTGGGTTTGATCCGGCGTAAGGCTGCTCAGCGTTGGTACTTCGAGTGCCTCCCAGATACCTTGAGACACCCTCGCCAATCGATACCAGGGTTGACCCGTGTGAAAGGGCCTGTGTGCGAGCCAACACAAGATCAACTCGCAGTCTGCGCTGATATCGACGACACGATACTCACTCAGCGACAGCGATCGATACATGCGGCCTCGCTCGGGCAGCACGTCAGTGATCAAGTTGCTCGAGCAATCCTCGGGCGACATCCGCACGATTCGCCCCGTGCTCGCCATCTTCACCGAGGGGCCAAACACACGTTCGACATCGCTCACCAACAGCTCTCGGAAGAACCGAAACGAGCTCACGCGTTCGAGTGAATGCGCATCGAGCACCTCGATGTCGAGGGCGCCGTGATGCCCGATCGCCAACCACCGCGCAATCGTCAGCGTCGAACCTTTCGGATCGAACGCCATCCCTCGAATCGCCCTGCGATATTCAGGGTGAACCAGCTCACGAGCGTCGCGTCCGCTGTGAGGAGCGAGCGCGTGCAGCGTTGACCCCGACAACGTATCGACGATCTCGAGGCTTCCGTCGTAGCGAGCCACCGCAAGGTGAGTACCGTTCGGGCTCAGCGACCACGCGCTCACGCCACTTCGAAGCCAACCGCTACCATACATAGCCTGCGCTCTTTCGAGCTGTGACTCGAGCTCGACCGGCTCAGAGATTCGACAGCGAAGCGCACCGGTTTTGCGTTCGAACACCTCGATCATCGAGTGTTGAATACACAGATCATCCCGAAACATATCGACCGCGACCAGCATGCGGCCGTCAGCCGTAAATGCGATGCGGCTGACCGAAACATCAGCCGCCATCTCGACAGAGATCTGCGCTTCTAGCCCCTGCGCAGCGACGTATTCTTCGAGGCGAGCCCCCGTCGCTGCGTCGTGCACCAGGATGCGGTTACCCGCCGCCATCGCCAGATGCTCGGCCGTCGGATTGAACGCGAGCCCGGTCGCAAATCGACGGCCTACTGACATTCCGTCGACCGCGCTCAGCTCATCGTGAAGATCGATCACACGCCAGTCGTTCGCGCTGCTCATCCCACTTCGTCGTTCCAATGACTGCATGCGCGCGCCTTTGGGGTGCGCCGTTCGACTTCGCTCGATCATTCCTGGCTGCGAGAGCCCCCTCACTCTCGCAGCACTCAACGCTCATCAGTCTTTCGTGCTGCCACGCGCGAAGATGCTCGCCACGTAGTTCAACACGTCGGTCGCGCTCACCTCGTTGTAACCGAAGTATTTGATGAGTCGCGACTTGATGACGTCGATCTTCTCTTGCGTCTCTTTGTCGACCACGCTCGACACCAAGCTCTTCAGCTTGATCGTGTCTTTCTGATCCTCGAACAACTTCAGCTCGAGCGCTCGGCGCAAGCGATCGTTCGTGTGCCACTCGAAGCGCTTCCCTTCGACCGCGAGCGCACCGATGTAGTTCATGATCTCGCGCCTGAAGTCGTCCTTGCGGTTCTCGGGCACGTCGATCTTCTCTTCGATCGATCGCATCAGACGCTCATCCGCCTCGTCGTCAGCGCCGGTGTATCGGTTGCGAACCTTCTCTTTGAGAATGTACGCCTTGATGTTGTCGATGTAGTTCGACGCGAGCTTTTGAATCGCATCCTCATCGGCACTGATCGCGCGCTGAACCTCGTTCTTGACGATCTCTTCGTACTCGCGCTTGACGATGCCAATGCACTCGATGAAGCGCTTCTTCATCTCCTCCGACGTGATCAGCGAGTGATGCTTCAAGCCCTTCTCGAGCTCGTTCATCACCATGAAGGGGTTGATTGTCCCTTCGCCGTCCTCGCTCACCAGCGCGTTCGAGATCTTGTCCTGCACGTAGCGCGCGCTCACGCCCTCCATGCCCTCGCGCTTGGCTTCCTTGCGCAGCTCCTTGACCGTGTCTTGCGTGTAGCCGGGCAGTACCTTCCCGTCGTACAGCTTCATCTTCTGAAGCAGCGACAGGTTGTGCTTCTTCGGCTCTTCAAGCCTCGTCAAGATCGCCCACATCGCCGCGACCTCGAGCGTGTGCGGCGCCACGTGCTTGCCGCGCACTCGCTTCGGGTTGAAGTCCTTCTCGTAGATACGAATCTCTTCTTGAAGCTTCGTGATGTAGGGGATGTCGATCTTGATCGTTCGATCGCGCAGAGCCTCCATGAACTCGTTCGAGAGCAGCTTCTTGTACTCAGCCTCGTTCGTATGACCGATGATCACCTCGTCGATGTCGGTCTGCGCGAACTTCTTCGGCTTGATGCGGTGCTCTTGTGAAGCGCCCAGCAAGTCGTACAAGAACGCCACGTCGAGCTTGAGCATCTCGACGAACTCGACGATGCCTCGGTTCGCGATGTTGAACTCGCCGTCGAAGTTGAACGCGCGCGGGTCAGAATCCGAGCCGTACTCTGCGATCTTTCGGTAGTTGATGTCGCCCGTCAGCTCGGTCGAGTCCTGGTTCTTCTCGTCCTTCGGCTGGAACGTACCAATGCCGATGCGATCCTTCTCGCTCAGGATCAATCGCTTCACGCGAATGTGGTTCTGCACCACGGACAACCAGTCGCCCTTGTATCGCTCGAGCAGCGACTTGAAGATGAACCGGCAGGCCGGGTTGAGATCTCCCTCGACCTTGATCTTGAAGTTCTCGTTCGACAGCCCGAGCTCTTCGATCACCTTCGCGCGCATCTCGAGCGGGATCAGCTTCAACGGCTCATCGTGCATCGGGCACTTCTCGGTGTCCGCGTTGCTGATGCCCGTCTCTTTCAGGTTCACCCACTCGTACGTGTAAAGCGCGCCATCCGTCGTCTTCGAGTACGCCTCGAGACCCTTCTTCAGCAACCGCGCGATCGTCGATTTCGACGAGCCCACAGGCCCGTGCAGCAAGATCACGCGCTTCTCTGGCCCGAACCCTTCGGACGCCGCCTTCAACACGTGCACCAAACGCATCAACGGGATGTCGAGCCCGAAGATCGCATCCTTGCCGTTGTCGATCTCATCCCGGAAGAAGTTGTATCGGATCAGCTTCTTCTTGTTGTCGATGTACTCCTCGGTGCCGTAGCTGATGATCATGTCGTAGACGCGCTGGTACGCATTGCGCGTTACCTGCGGCTTCTTGATCACGAGCTGGAGGTAATCCTCGAAGGAGCCCTCCCAGTTGAGGTCACGATACGCCTGGAGATCCTGCATCGCCGCGATTCGCGCGACGAGCGAAGTGGACTGGGTGTCGGCCATGGGTGAGCGGGTATATCACGCCCCGGTCAAGGTCGGGCGTGATCCTGCGCTCACTTCATCGCAACCAGCACAATCACCAGAATGATCACCACAACCAACACCGCTCCACCCGCGATCAACGCCACGGGCGGCCCCTTGGTCGGGATACCCGCAGGCACATCGGGCTCGATCGGCGCTCGTTGTGCATTGAACGCTGACTCCATCGAAGGCCCTTGCGTCGCCACCGGCGCCTGTTGATGCCCACCACCCGCCGCCGCTTGACCGGTCGCTGAAGGTGGTGAAGCGAAGGGGTCTGCCACCGCAAACGGATCGCCAATCGACCCCTTCGTCATCAGCTCGGGCAGCTTCGCCGCGATCTTCTCGTCGAGCACGTGTTGCGGCGTCACCGCCCACGTTCGGAAGTCTCCGTCGAGCCCATACGCGCGCCCAATTCTCTCAGCCAACGCACCCGCGCTCTTCGTTCGATACGCAGGGTTCTTCGCGAACGCCTCGGACATCACCTCGTCGAGCGTCGGAGGCACCGGCATCGGCGCCCCCGTGCCCGCCACACTCGGCGGCACGGGTTCTTTCGTCAGAATTGCGAGCAGAATCGCCGGGCCATTTGCGCCTGTAAACGGCACCGTGCCCGTCACCGACTCGTAAGCGATCGCTGCCAATGCCCACACGTCCGCGCGATGATCGAGCGTGTCGAGCGCCTGCGCTTGCTCGGGTGCCATGTAGAACGGCGAGCCGATCGTCGTGCCCATCACCGTCAGCTTCTTCGCCTTCGTCGACTTGTCCTTCACGCTTCCGAAGTCGAGAAGCTTCACGTGGTCGCCTTCTCGCGTGCCACACAAGAACACGTTGTCAGGCTTCAAATCACGGTGAATGAGCTGGTTCTGGTGCGCTGGGTCGAGGCCAATCGCAAGCTGCGACATCATCCTGACCAGTCGACCCGGCGTGATGATCTTCTCGCGCTTGAGCACCGTTCGAAGCTCCTCACCATCAAGGAACTCCATCGCGAGAATGTACGACATCCCCTCTTGCTGGAAGTCGAGCACCTCGACGATGTGATCGTGAGGCAAGAGCGACGAGACTTCGAACTCTCGCTTGAATCGCTCAACCGCCACCGTGTCGCTTGCAACGTCCGAGTGCAGCAGCTTCAGCGCAACACGACGGCCTTGGTGCATGTCGAGCGCTTCGTACACTCGACCCATTCCGCCATCGGCAACGACGCGGCGAATCTGGTACCGCATCGCCGCGATCGTACCCACGCGAGCGTCGTCTGACGCTTGCACCGGCACCTGTGTCGCACTCCGAAGCTCGGCTCCGTCAACCGCACAGAATCCCGCTTCCGTCGGGTACAGCCGGCCGCAGCTCGGACACGCTTTCACCCCGCACTCTCCTGATTGGCCTCTACCGGAGGCGCCCAATAAATGAGTCGCTGGCAGCTCGGGCACGCTTCGAGCCCCTCACGTCGAACCATCTTCTGCGCAAGCGATGGCGACAACGAGATGTGGCAAGCCGAGCACGTTCCGTTGACCAGCCGAGCCACGCCCGAGCCTCGCTTCACACGCACGGTGTCGTACCGGCGCAAGATCGCCGACGGGAGCTTCCCGCCGTAGTCAGAGCGCATCTTCAACGCCTTCTCGCGAGCCGCGCTCACCTCTCGAATTCGCTCCGAGGTCGAGTCTTCGTTCGCCGCAAGCTCGGCCAGCACCTTGTCGAGCGCTGCCTGACCTTCGTCGATCGACTTGCGTGCCGCATCGGCCAACGTCTGCAGCTTGTTGCTCTCTTCTTGGCGATCTTGAATCAGCTTCCGAAGCTCATCGACCTCGCGCTCTGCTGCCTGTGACTCTCGCTCCGTTCGCGAACGACCCAGCTTCTCTCGGCTGCGCTCGACCCGGTTGGTCATCTGCCTGATCTCGGTACCGAGATCTTTGAGCGTGGTCTGCATCGTCTCGAAAGCCGTTCGATCCGAGCTCAGCTTCTCTTCTAGCCTCGCGCGATCTCGCCTCAGCGTATCGAGCCCGCCTTGATCCTCACCGATTTGTGCATCGAGCTTTTTGATCTCCGCGTCGACCTCGGCGAGCGCCTCGAGTAGCTCTGTCTGTTGAGCGAGCTTGTCTTGTGCTGTCATTGCTTTCCTTCGCGAGCCCACTTCGAGCCCGGCGCATCGTTGCCACGCAACGTCTTCTGCGATGTTCTTCGCTCGGTTTCTTCAGCGAAGAACCCATGTAGGCCCACCTGGATTCGAACCAGGACACGCCCGTTTATGAGACGGGTGCTCTGACCGATTGAGCTATAGGCCCGTGCTCGCGATCGAGCTCGAGACACACCAGGCATGGCGCGACGCGACACGTAGTTGACCCTACTCCAACACGCCACCGGGTGGAAGCCCCGCACGCTACCCACCCCCCGGTCGAGCGTCCGCGCAGCAGCGAAAACCCACCTGATAGAAGCGAAACCACTCGTTATGTGAGGTGGTCGCAGGCCGACATCGGGCCCGAATCGGCCCCCAATACCCACCCTTCAGGCCAGAGATATAGGGCTTTTTCTTCCCCGGCTCGGTGGGCTCGAAGTGTTTCTCGTTCACCACCCACTCGTCGACGTTGCCCGTCATGTCGTGGACGCCGTACTTGCTCACGCATGCCGGCAGCTCGCCGCTCTTCACTCTCAGATCGAGCCGATCGACCTCGGCCATGATGCGTCTGGGGTGAGAGAACGCCTCGAAGTCTGGCTCGGGCGTCGGTCGAGGCCGATCGATGTTACAGGCCGTCGTATCTCTCACCCAGCCATACGGGTAAGGCGTGTGCTCGGGGCCTTCACACGCGAGTGTCCATTCGCTCGACTGGCACAGCCGCTTGCCCTCGATCTCACACGCGTCCTTCGCGTCGTGCCAGTCGGGCATCACCGCCGGCTTGACCCCCTCGAGGTTGGGGTACTCATACTTGTCGATGCAGAACCGAAGCTTCTTGGGCTTCCCGAAACACTTGCCGCTGTCGGGGGCGTACGCGCGGCATCGGTCTTTCTCTTCGTCGATCCAGTCAACGCACCGATGAAGCAGCGTGGGGCAAAACTCTCCATCGACCAAGAGCATCCCCGCTGGGCACGCCCCCGAGCTCGTCGGCAACGTGCTCACCGGTGTTTCAGCAACGCTGCTCGCCGCTGAAACACTGGCCGCGACCGGTGCCGATGTCGTCTGAGAAGGCACCGAGCTCGCCGATGCCGAGGTGATCGTGCTCGCGTCGAGACCTGGCGTCTTCTTCGTTTCAGAAGCGCGATCACACGACGCAAGCACCACCGTCACCGACATCACCAACCCGAGCCGCACGCGCCCCTCTTGTAGTCGTGGGGCGGCTGCGGTCCAGCGGGCGGGCTTAATACGTGCGCTTCTTGCTGCTTACGACGCGATCGCGTCTTCGCTCGGCGTGCATACGCGCTGGTCACCTCGCGTTGAATCGCCGGGTAGGCCCGAAACACCCAGCGAGCCGCTGCGCGAACCTGTCGAACTCGCTCGTTCAACACCAAGGCCAGCGCATTGCGGTGGGCCAGTGCCTCGTCGCTACGAGCGTCGCGCTCGATACCTTGAGGGCGCTCTCGAATGTCGTCGGCCAGCCCCTCGACCTCGTCGATCATCCTCACATCGAACGAGGGCAGGTATTCAAGGCGTGCTCGCTCTTCGATCGCCACGCGCCCATAGGCACCCAGCGCTGAGGCAAGCTCGTCTGCCGAAGACGGAACGCTCGCATACTCTCGGGCCAACATCGTCATACGCGCATCGCCCTGGCCGTCGACGTCGAGCAGCCATTCGAGCGCGCCGCGAATCTCTCCGAGCACCAGCAACGCTCGACCTCGAGGGTCTTCTTTTGGCTCGATGCTCGCCACAGCCGCTCGATACTCTGCGTCGGCCTCGTCGACCGCGAGCTCGAGCGCTCGAATCTCGTCGGCAATCTCATCCGGGATCCTCGACTCTCCCGGGAAGTTCGCATCCTTCAACCCAGGGCGACGCACCTTCTTGGTGACCGAATCGATCTGCGGCTCTGCATACTTCTCTGCGAAACGAGCGACGTCACGGGCCTCACCAAGAAGGACATGCATCGGAAGCTTCGGGGCCTCGATTTCGCCCATCGTAGCTGCCTCTTCGAGCCAACGTGCAATCGCCTTGCTGCTGACCTTGGTCGCCATGATCGTGCTCACTTTCTTTCGGTATTCGGCGGGTTCGTTCTTCGTGTCGCCGTGCCCCGACCTCTTGCGTGAACCAGGCCAACGCTCTTCGCCTGCTCGCGGTGTAACAGCCGCTCTTCACGCTTCTTGACGAGCACCTCGGGAAGAAAACCCCGAATTGGGGTCGCACCCTGTCACGGACGACCTCACCACGGTCACGGACGACCTTCTCGAGGTCACGGACACCCTCACCCGTGTCACGGACGTTCACACGACGTTCACAATCGGGGTGCTCTCGGTCACGGAGCAACCCGTGTAACAGGGGGGTCGTTACACCCGTGGTACGGGTTACACCCCTGCCAGACGGTTACACCCTGGCTGTTTCAAGAAGTGCTCTGATGTAGGTGAGCACACTGAAACACGACGGATTCGCAGCCATTTTGCCGACAAGAACGCGAATTCGTACGTCGAGCAACAGAGCCCGCTGAGCAAAGCGGAACCTCTCGTCAGTGTGGATGTCAGCGGCACCACGGAGCACGAAGCACGGGGGTCGCGGCGCAACACTGCCGGGCTGCTGTTTCAGGCCCAAGAAACAAAGGTGATACCATGTCCCAGAACACGACGAGCACGAACCTCTTTGGCACCGACACCACGCTCGTGAGCACCAACCTCTTCGAAGGCACGAGCAACGCACCCGTCGAGAGCGTGGCTCAAGGTCTTGCGATGGTGGCCCGAGGCCCGAAGGTCGAGTCGAGCGAGGTCGAGAACGATGCGGTGAACGCCGTCGAGGTTCGCATCGCCTGGGGCAACACGATTCTGCATGTGGCCCACCTCACCGAGCAGCGCGCATTCACCGTCGGTGAGGCCGCTGACTTCGAGATGCCCGCCGAGAAATTGGGCGCAGAGAAGGTCGAGCTGGTCAGCGTGGTCGATGGCCAGATGGTGGCGAAGGTTGTCCCGGGTAGCCGCGTGCAGATCATCGTGCAGGGCCTGGGTGAGATCGAGCTCGAGCAGGCAGTGGCCACGGGCCTTGCAACGGTGATGGCAGAGGGTGGCTACCGCATCACGCTTCGCCGCGGCACGCAGGTTCGCTGTGAGCGAGATGGCCTTGTGTTTCAGGTGGCTTCGGTGGCAGCGGGCAAGGCAACCAAGGGCTCGCTCATCACCCGAGCGGCTCGCCCGGCGATGTTGATGGGAGCGCTCTCGTTCATCGCTCACGTTGGCCTGATGGCAGGTCTCGCCTACTTCAAGCCAGCGCTCGAGAACGCTGATGACGAGGCGATTCGCGCCGAGAACGAGATGGTGATGAAGCAGTTCTTGAAGGCGGCTTCGGTTCGTGAAGAAGAGCGCCGACAGGTCGAGAGCGACAACGCAGGCTCGAACGACGCTGGCAAGCCAGGCGCAGGAGCAAGCAAACAGAGCGAGACACACAACGCTTCGACCACGAACGCAAAGACGGGCTCATGGACGAAGGGCCCCACCACGATGATCCCGGGCGGCACCGGCACGAGCACGATGAGCGCTCGCGAAGAGATGATGAACACCGGAATGATCGCGATGCTCGCCCACCAGGGCGGCTTGCTTCAGACCTCGACGGCCTGGAACGTCGACGCGAACGGCCCGGGCAATGACTCGATGTTCATGAACCCGGCAGACACGGGTCACTTGTCGCTCTTGGGCGACCCGAACGGCGACCAGGGCAACGACTTGATCCGCAGCACGGGGCCTTCGTCGAACTTCTCGGCCACCCCGGGGAGCAAGGTTCCGGGTGGCCGCACCATCAAGGGAGACCACACGCCCGGCACGCTGTCGGCTGCCACGCCGGTGCCCTCACGCAAGGATGCGAACGTGAGCCCTGAGTTGATTCAGCGCTTGCTTCGCCAGAACCGAGGTCGCTTCATCGCTTGCTACGAAGACGGCCTTCGCCGGAACCCTTCTCTCTCGGGCCGCGTGACCCTGAGCTTCACGATTGGCTCCGATGGCTCGGTCAAGACCGCGGGTGCCAGCGGCGACATCGCAGACAGCGCCGTCACGTCGTGCATGGGCCGAGCGGTGTATGGCTTGAGCTTCCCGAGCACCGAGGGCGGCGTGATTCGGGTGAGCTACCCGATGGTGCTGACGCCCGCGAATTGAAGAAGAACAAAAAGAACAACCCCCGCGACCACCCGGCTGAAGCATCAAACGCCGGAGGGTGCGGGGGTTGGTCTTTTGTGCGTCACTCAGCAGGCTTCATCGAGAACGCATCGGGCGAGGCAGCGTGAGGGTCGGTGCCATGACCACCCGGGTGATCACCACCCGCGTGAGGAGGGCCCGAGCTCTTGTCGAGACCAAGGATGCTCGAGAGCTTCGTCGAGATGTCGTCGAAGATCGAATAGAAGACCGGGGTCGCGAGCAAGGTGAGCAACAGCGCGAGTGACTGACCACCGATGATGACGAAGCCGGTGGCGCGGTTGGTACCCGAGCCAGCACCGCTCGACACAACGAGCGGAATCATACCGGCGACGAACGCGAGGGTCGTCATGAGGATCGGACGGAGACGATCTCGGTTCGCATCGAGAATCGCAACGGCACGCGGCAGACCTTCTTCACGCAGCTTGATCGTGTGGTCGATCTGAAGAATCGAGTTCTTCTTCACGACGCCGAAGAGCACGAGGATACCGAGCATCGAGAAGATGTTCAGCGACTGCTGGAAGATGATGACCGAGATGAGTGCGAACGGGATGGTCAGCGGCAGCGACATCAAGATCGTGATCGGGTGCAGCCACGACTCGAACTGAGCTGCGAGCACGAGGTACATGAAGATGAACGAGAGGGCGAAGGCGAGGAAGAAGTTCTTCGCGGCCTTGCCGAGCTCTTTCGACGTACCTGCGGGGCCTGCCGAATAACCGGGGGCGAGCTTGAGCGTGGTGATGTGCTTCTCGAGCTCTTGGATAACGGCACGCTGTGAGTAGCCCTTCTCGAGGTTCGCGGTGAGCGTGACTTGCTTCTGTCGGTTGTAACGCTCGATACGAGATGGGCCGGTGCCCTCGACGAAGTTGACGATGTTGTCGAGAGAGATGGTTCCGAGCTTCGTCGAGGGGACAGTCAACTTACGAAGACCCTCGATATCGGTGCGGTGTGTTGCGCTGCGCACGAGCATGACCTTGCAATTGCCTGCCGCTGTCGTTGTAGGTCGAGACCTCGAGACCACCCACGAGCAAGCGCAGGGTGTTGGCGACGTCGGCCACGTTGACACCGAGGTCGCGGCCTTCTTGCGATCGATGGTCGCACGCACCTCGGGCTTGCCGACGAGCAGCGAGGTATCGGGGTCGACCACGCCCTTGATGCCCTTGAGCCTTGAGCACCGAGTCGGAGTACTGGCCGATCTTGCCGAGGTCGTTGCCCCGAATCGGTGAAGCGCGGATCTGCGCGGACTGACCACCCGAGAAATGCGGGCACGACACCGATGGCGATGCGGAGCTTGTCGGGGGCAAACTCTGGAACGATCTCGCGACGAGCGCGGTCGATGAGATCCCTGCTGTGAGATCTTGCGCTTATCGGTCGGCAATGAGCTTCACGTAGATCGTGGCGAGGCTGGGCGTTTTCTGGCCGTCGCTGATGGTGATGAGCGAGTACTGACGCCGGGGAGCTTCTCGATCTCCGAAGCCCATTCGAGTAGCGCGAGGCGAGTTCCGTCGAGCGAGGTGCCTTCGGGGCACGCACGGTCACCTGGAACTGCGACTCGTCCTCGATCGGCAAGAAGTTGGCGTTGGCCATTCGCCGAGCACGGGGATCGAAAGGAACGCACCGAGACAAGCGACGACGATCACCCAGCGATGCGCCATGGACCATCGAAGGACGGAATATGTAGCGCCTGATCGGGCCGTAGAACATCGACTGCTTCGAGTAGTTGTCTGCACCGTGAGCGGGAGCAGGAGCAGCCGCTGCGCCGCCTTCAGCCACACGATAGGGCGCGCCTTGCTGGTTGGGCTTGGCTTGCGCATGACCCTTGAGCCAACGCGCAGAGAGCATGGGCGTGAGGGTGAACGACACGAGCAGCGAGACCATGATCGAGAAGGCCATGGTCAGACCGAACGAGTTCATGAAACGGCCGACGATGCCGCTCATGAACGCGACGGGGAGAAACACCGCGACGAGTGAAAGCGTGGTCGCGAGAACGGCGAGACCGATGTCTTTCGTGCCTGCGATGGCAGCGTCGAAGGGGTTCATCCCCTTCTCTTCGATGTAGCGATAGACGTTCTCGAGAACGACGATCGCGTCGTCGATGACGATACCGACGGCGAGGGTGAGCGCGAGGAGCGTGATGCCGTTCAGCGTGAAGCCCGCCCAGCTCATGATGCCGAACGTGCTGATGATACTGGTCGGGATCGCGATGGCCGAGATGATGGTCGAGCGCGCGTTACCGAGGAACAGGAACACGATGATCGAGGCGAGGATCGATCCGAGGAACAAGTGCTCCTTCACCGCGTGAACCGAGTTCTCGATGAACTCGGATTGGTCACGAGCGATGTCGATCGTGTAGCCGGCGGGCAAGCGCTTCTGGATCTCGGCGAGCTTGCCTTTGAGGGCCTTGATGACTTCGACGGTGTTGGTCCCGCTTTGCTTGCGGATGCTCAACAGAACCGCGGGGTTGCCGTTTTTGAAGCCAGCAGACTCTGGCTCGGCCATCCCGTCTTCGACGGAGGCGACATCACCGAGACGAACGGCGTACCCGTTGCGATTGGCGATGGTGATATCGGCCATCTGAGCGAGCGTTTCGACACGCCCACGCATGCGCAGGGTGAGATCGCGGTTGCCTTGCTCGATACGCCCAGCGGGGATCTCGACGTTCTGAGAAGCGAGAGCGCGGGAGACATCCGAGCCCGAGAGGCCGTACTTGCGTAGCTTGTCGGCATCGACCCAGAGATTGATCTGGCGTGCACGACCACCGATGATGGTGACCTGACCGACGCCGGAGAGTGACTCGAGCTCGCGGCGGATGGACTTGTCAGAGTACTCGGTGACCTCACGAACGTCGGCGGTCGACGAAACGGCGAGGGTCAAGACGGGGGTGGCGTCCGGGTCCATCTTGGTGATCACGGGCGGGTCGATGCCCGCGGGGAGATCACGCAGAATGCCGTTCACCTTGTCGCGAACCTCTTGAGCGGCGACGTCGATGTTCTTCTCGAGAACGAAGCTGATGACGATCTGAGCGAGACCTTCGACCGAGGAAGACCTGAGCTCGTCGATACCGCTGATCGTATTGACGGCAGACTCGACCTTGTCGGTGATCTCGACGTCGATCTCTTCAGGCGCTGAGCCCTGGCAAGACGATGGTGACGGCGACGACGGGGAAGTCGACCTTGGGGAAGCGGTCGACACCGAGCCCGAAGTAGGAAAACAGGCCAACGACGCTCAGAAGGAGCACGATGACCGAAGCGAACACGGGTCGCTTGACGCAAATCGCTGCAAGCCACTGCATGATAACTGTCCCTTACAAAGCCCCGGGCGGGGCGTGGGGTCAGGCCCAACGAGGGCGCGAGGCGGGCCGAAACGACCCGCGGAGAGGATCAGGGCTGGTACTCGAGCCCGTCCGAGAGCTTGTCGATGTTGTCGGTGGCGACTTCGTCTTGCGCGGTGACGGCGCCAAAGATCTCGACCTTGTTTCCGACCTGGCGACCGAGCTTGACGAGACGCTCTTGCACCTTGCCGGCAGACTTGACGAACACGCGAGAGTTCGAGCCTGACGACGAGATGGCGGTGAGGGGCACGAGCAACGCAGGCTGAGCATTGCCGCCAAGCGTGAGCTCGCCCTGCGCGAAAAGACCGGGCTTGAGCGTGCCGTCGTCATTGGGGAACTCAGCCTCGACCGGCATCGTTCGGGACGTGGTCTTCACACTCGCGCCGATACGCTTGACCGCACCGGTGAACAGCTTGTCGTTGAAGGCCGCGACCCGGATCTGCACGGTCTTGCCCACCTCGACACGCGGCACCTCTGACTCGGGAACATCGAACTGAAGTCGTAGTGGGTTGGTGCGAACAACCACCGCCACCACACGACCCACGTTCGCGTATTCACCCGTCGAGATCCGGCGCTCGGCCACCGCACCGTCGAACGGGGCACGGATGGTGGAATCGGCGACGCCCTTGCTCGCAATCGCGGCTTGAGCAGCAGCGGCCTCGACAGCCGCGACCGTGGCTTTGACACCCACCACGGCGGCGTCGTACTGAGCGCGAGCGCTCTCGGCACGCGTACGAACGGCATCCCACTCGGCCTGCGAGATGGCGTTGTTCTCGAACATCTTCTGCGCACGCTCGGCATCGGCCACCGCAAGGTCACGAGCTTGCTTGGCAGCACGGACATCGGGCACAGACTCTGGGTCGAGCTTCTTGCCTGACTCGATGGCAAGGCGAGCTCGTGCCTGCTCGACGGCAGCGTTGGCGGAAGCCGCGCGGTACTGGGCGTCACGCGCGTCGAGCAACACGAGCGGGTCGCCCTTCTTCACCTTCGAGCCGACATCGACCATCAGCTTGGCCGCAACACCTGCAACCTGGGTCGCTACCTCGCTGCTCTCATCCGCCGCGAGGTGCCGCTGACATCGAGGGTCGAGGCAGGGCCCGCGACTCGACCGGCTCGAACTTCACGGGTGGTTTTGGCTGATTCGACGCAGCAGGCGCGACCTTCAGCACGTCGGGACGGGCATCGGCCTCCTCACTGCGGTGACACCCATTCAGTGACAGAGTCACCGAGACGAGCACCGCGGCGGACACGATCCCCAAGGCGACCCGGGAGACAAGGGGAAGGGCCCGGTACGAGGACACGTAGGAAGGCGAGCGGGTAGACATGGTTCGGGGCGGCCGGTTAGCAAGCTCCCTGCCGTTGCGCGAGCGACCCTGTGTCGGCTCGGAAAGAACGGCTTCGAAGCTGCGTTTGGTGGATTTTGATGCTCCGAGCCGTTACCACGTGTCAGGCATTCGGGCTTCTCTGTCGGCGCATCGACATCGACAACCCGTCGCCCAACCCTCAAACATGGCTCGATCCTCGACGGTCGCACATGCACTGACGTTGTCCGCGGCGAGGGCAAAACGGTTCCTGGTGACCCGTCACGGGTTGCTTCCGCCAAGGTCGCTGCCGGCGGCGTCATCATCGGTGCTCGAGGTGGTGGATCGACTCGGATCGCTTCAGTTCGACCCGCTCGAAACCCCTGGGGGCCGCAATCACGACCTGGTTCTTCACGCGAGAATCGCGGGGTATCGGCGAGAGTGGTGCCAAGAATGGCTGTACGGCGAGCCTCACGAGCGTCGGCTTTTCGAGGCGTACAACAAGTCGCTCAACATCTTGCCCGTGCGCGACATCGCGTATCACCGCATCACCTGGGAGCGCGCCGAGGAACGCTATCGAGAGCGCATCTGGCAGCCACATCGCGAAGAGATCGCGCACATTCTCGAACGGCTGAACGAAGGGCCGCTGTCGACCGCCGATCTCGACTCGAGCTTTTCAGAACGCGTGGCGTGGCATTGGGCCCCGACCGCGAAGGGCCGAGCGCTTCTCGAGGCGATGTTCGAAGCGGGCCGAGTGGGGCTGGCCAAACGAGAAGGCAACCGGCGTACGTTCGCTCGGCTCGAAGATCTGTTTCCCAAGGAAATTCTCGAGCAGCGAGTGAGCCATCTCGAGTCGCTGAAACATCGTTTGCTAACGCGACACCAGGGTGTCGGGCTGCTTGGCGCCAGTGCAGCTTCAGAAATCATCTACGGCACAGGAACGTCATCGGATCGCCAACGAGCGCTTGCGTCGTTGGTTCGCGAGAAAGCGCTGCTGCCCGTGCATGTCGAGGGTCTCAAGGGCCCGAGATACGTGCTGCGAGACGAGCGAGAGTTGCTCTTGGCGCCGCTGCGCCCGCTCGAACGCGACGAACAACGCGTGACTCTTCTCGCGCCGCTCGACCCCTTCGTATGGGACCGTCGCCTGCTGCGAGATCTCTTCTCGTTCGACTACACGTGGGAGGTCTACACGCCCGAGAAGAAGCGAAAATACGGCTACTACGTGCTTCCGATGTTGTACGGCGACGAGCTGGTGGGGCGCATCGAGCCGCGCTTCGATCGCAAGCTCGGCGAGCTCGAGATCCGCGGCATCTGGCTCGAAGAAGCCTTCGCAAAAGAGCGGGACGAGCCCTTCGACAATGCGCTCGACGAAGCACTCGAAGCGCTGCGAGCGTTTGCCGGAGCAACCCGCATTCGGTGGACGGCGCAGCGCCCTCGTCGACGAGGCCGCCAGGTTTCGAAGAGCAAAAATAAAGCGTAAATCACGAAGCGCGGAGCTCTTTGCCGAGTTGCTCACCAAGCGCTTGAGCGTCGGCCTCAGTGGAGGGTGCAGACAGCGTGCGATCGAGAAAACGCGGACGCGAGCCATCGGGCTCAGCCAGCATCGCAAGCACGCGGAGCGTATCGCCGGAACGCGAGGCGTGCGCTGCGATGGGCACCTGGCAGCTTCCCTCGACGGCACGCATGAACCCACGCTCGAGCGAGACAGCGAGCGCGGTTTCGGTGTGATGCGTCGCACGCGCGATCTCGAACGTGCGCGGGTCATCCGCACGACACTCGATACCGAGCGCGCCTTGACCCACGGCGGGGATCGACACCGACGGATCGAGCAACTCGGTCGCGCGATCGATCATCCCGAGGCGCCGCAACCCGGCAGCGGCAAGAACGATCGCGTCACACTCACCCGCTTCGAGCTTGCGAAGACGCGTATCGACGTTGCCACGAAGAGGGATGCACGAGATGTCTGGGCGAGCGCGACGAAGGAGCAACGAGCGACGCAGACTCGACGTACCGATCACCGCACCGGGCTTGAGCGACATGAGGCCTGCGCCATCACGCGAGACCAGCGCGTCACGCGGGTCTTCACGAACCGGGATGGCGGCCAACACGAGACCCGCAGCGAGATCGGCCGGCACGTCTTTGATCGAGTGCACGGCAAGATCGGCTTCTTTTGCAACCAGCGCCTCTTCGATCTCTTTGAGAAAGAGCCCTTTGCCACCGACTTCTTGCAGCGGACGATCGGTGATGCGGTCGCCCGTGGTCACGACGAGAAGCTCGTCAACCGTGAGCCCTGGGTGCAACGCGATCAACGACGAAACCCACGCGCGGGCTTGGGCCAACGCGAGCATGGATCGACGGTGGGGCAAGGACGAGGCGTTCGGACACCCCGCGTCGCTACCAGAGCAGGCCCGCGAGGCAAGGGTCTCACGCCATTTTCGCGAGTGAATTAGCCCGGAGAGTCTTTACGACGCACCGGAGCCGAGGCATCGACGACGCTGACATCAGGCAGCTCGAAGACCTCACGAAGCACACGAGCGGCTTGCTCACCCGCTGGCTCGGATGCCGACTTTTTCAGGTGGGTGATGGGAGCGTGAAGCAGCTTGTTGGCGGCAGCTTCGACCATCGCCTCGAGCGCAGAACGATCGGACGCAGGCAGATGCTTGAGCTTGGTCGACAGCGAGCGCTCGAGCTCAGCCAGCAGAATCGAGCGAGTACGCGCACGAAGAGCGACAATGGTCGGCGTAACCCCGCGGGCTTCGATCCAGGCGTCGAGCTGCTTGACCTCGGTAGCGACGATTTGCTCTGCTTTTTCGGCTTCTCCGGCACGCACGCGCATCGAAGAACGAACCTCTTCCTCGAGGTCGTCAACGTTGTGCAAAAAGACCGCATCGAGGGTTTGCACAGCAGGATCGACGTCGCGAGGCACAGCGATATCGATCAAGAACAGCTCGCGCCCTCGCCGCAGCTTCACGGCCCGAGACACGATCTCGCGGGTGAGAACGAAACCGCGGCTGGCGGTGCTCGAGATGACAACGTCAGCCTCGACGAGCGCCGAGGGGAGCTCCTCCCAAGCGATGGGAGCCCCACCGATCTGCTGAGCAAGCAACGCCGCACGCTCGAAGCTGCGGTTGATGACCTTGATCTTGGCGCCAGCAGAGATGAGATGTTGAGCCGCCGACTCGGCCATCTGCCCGGCCCCCACGAGCAGAACGACACGCTTGTCGAGCGAGCCAAAAATCTGGCGGGCGAGATCGACGGCAACACTGGCGACAGAGGCCGAGCCGACACCAATCGACGTCTCGGAACGAACCCGCTTCGCAGCATGAAGCGCGCGATCGACAACACGAGTAAGCACAGGGCCAACGTTGCCTGCTTCGCGAGCACGCTCGAACGCGTCTTTGACCTGCCCAAGAATCTGAGGCTCGCCGATTACCAGCGAATCGAGCGACGAGGCGACGCGAAACACGTGACGAATCGCGTCGTCGCCATGGAAGGCGTAGAGATGAGCGTCGGGCGACGATGCACCGTGCGATTTGGCGATCTCTTCGAGCCCTTGGCGAAGAGCGAGACTGACCTGGATGATCTGGTCCTGACTTGCTGCGGTGCCTGACGCCGGAGAGGCAACGACCTCGACGCGATTACAGGTCGACACTAGCATCACTTCGCCAACTTCGGGGCGCGAGGCGAGCTTGTTGAGCACGTCGGGGATGGCATCACCAGGCACGGCGAGCGCTTCACGCACCTCGAGTGGAGCCGTTCGAAACGAGAGACCCACCACCGAGATCATGCTCGACCCTCACCAAGCGGGCCGATCGCAGCGGGTGAAAGGGCGCTGATTCATTCAGCGAAGGCTGCGCCGGAGACGCGCTAGCAGGAGGCGTTGGGCCAGGGCGAACGAGGTACACGAGCAGAACAATCACGGTGAGGAAGAAGCCAGCGATGGTGCCAAGCGCGGCACGTCGCCCACGCCACCCAGCGGCAGCACGCAACAACAGCACACCCGCAAAAACAAGCCAGGTGAGATAGGCAAATGCCGCACGCAAAATCTCGGCAGCCGTGCCCGACTCGAGCTTGTGCGCCCAGGCCGTGCCCGTGACAATGCCGAGCGTCAACAGCGGGAAGCCCAGCAACAAGAAGCGATGCTCGGCTTGATCGAGCGCATCGAGCGGGGGCAGACGCCCCACGAGCGAAGCCCCACGACGCTGCTTCAGTCGCTTCTCGGCGAACAGGTAAAGACCCGCAGTCACGCACGAGAGCAGAAAGAGCGCTTCACCTGCGAGGTTCGACGCCACGTGAAGCGTCAAGAACATCGGCGGCAATTTCGGGCCGGCAGCATCGAGACCGATGATGCGCGTGCCGAGCAAGAAGCAGAGACCAATCGGGGCGACGAACGCTCCGACCACGTCAATCTTCCAGCGTAGCCGGGCGAGTAGATACGAGATGATCGCAATCAGCGACGCGACCGACAGAGCAAAATGGACACTCTCGACCGGGCAAACGTGCGCGAGAAAGCTGGTCGCGGTGACGAATGCGCCATGAGAGAGAGCGGCCGCTGCGAGTAGGTAAGGGCCGAGTCGCGCAAACCCTTCTGCGTTGCCACCTCGAACCACCTGAACGAAGAACGAGACGACCGAGCTCGTGTAGAGCAGCGAACCGAGCACGAAGGACGCGCTCGAGAGAAGTTGAGTTGCGTCCGGCGACATGCTCGGCACCTCGTAAACGTCTCAGAGAACCCGCAACAAGAACTGACCCAGCAGCTCTTCGTCGGTGGTGGGTACGCGGCTCAGGTCGGTGTAGCTCGCGCGATGCTCGGCAAACGAGCCCATCGGCGTACCGAGAAAGCCAGGGACAATGTCGTACGCGTTGTCGCCAATGATCATGCTCTGGTCGAGCACCTCGGCGCCCAGCTCGTGGAGATAGTTCTTGCTCTTCACCTTGCCCACGAGCTCGAACGAGTCAGGCGTACCGGTCACCTCGGCCAGCACCCGAGCGGCCTCGGTAATACGGAATTTACGCCCTTCGGAGAGCAACGTGAGCTGGTCGTTGCCGAGCTCGATCTTCTCCTCGACGAGCCACAAGTCGAGGGCCTCTTGAGGAAAAAAGACTCGGTTCTTCGCCATGGGGTGCCCCAACGTAGCATGCCGAACGCGACAGGGGCGAATCTCGCTCAGCGAATCACGGTCATGCCGAAACCAACGCCGACGGAGACCCCGGAACGCGAGGTTTGCTCACGAAGCGCGACCAGGTGCGTGACCAGCGCGCAAACCCGGATTTGTGGGCCCTCGCAGCCGCTCCAGATACCACCCGCATAGCGATTGCCGTCGGCGTCGAAACGGATCACCTGACCGCCCGGAGCGATCGAGACCCAAGCCCACGACTCGCCGGGTGGCGAGGTGTTCGATTGACCGATGTAGCCAAGCGCTTTGTGATCAGGGCCGGCGAGGTTTCCGTCTGGCAAAAGCAGTGCGATCGGGGAGTTTTCTTCGTCGACCACGCGGCCCACGCGATCAATTGTCCAGACGTGCGAGCCGCCGACAAGCACGCGCCCATCATCGAGCACGTCGATCGGGCCATCGGGACGATCCCAACGTGCACGAGAAAGAACGACCGGGCTGCCACCTTCAGCCCAGTGAATGGGCGGTGAGGCAGAGCAAGCCGAGGCGAGAAGCGAAGCCGAAATCACGAGCGCAAATGCAGAGCGCATGGGGCGAGTATACGCGCCAGCAACGCAAACGCGGCGACGAGCATCGAGAAATCGCGAACCTATCAAGCAAACCGATGGGCCCATCGGGGTGCTGGTCTCGCCACCGTACGGGGCTCAAAACGCGTCAGGGGCGACGAGGTGCTCGAGCCGGAGATCGAAACGAATCCACAGGAACGTTTCGATGCTAATTTTATTTTACCATCACCAAGTAAACCTGGAGATTTTCCGAAGAATCCTCGGTCAACCGACGGGTCAATCTGATGGCACGGCGGCTGCTCTAGGGGCGAGCCAACATGGGCTCCACACCACTCTCCGACCTCATCCAACGTGCTCAAGCGGGCGAGCGCCAAGCACTCGAACGCCTGACACAAGCGATTCGGCCGACAGTTGAACGTCAGCTCGTGCGCTACCCGCTCTCGGACGAGGACCGTCGTGACGTGCTTCAGAGCACGCTGCTTCAAGTCGTTCGACGAATTGGCTCGTTCCGCGGCGACGCCAACTTCAGCACGTGGTTGTTCCGCGTGACCGCCAACGAAGCGTTGATGCTGATGCGCTCACACCGACGCCACCGAGCGCGGTTGGTCCCGGGGCTTGACCTCGAGGATCTGGGAAACCTCCCTGCGTCGCATGAACGAGCCGACGAAGTGTTGGGCGAAGCATCGGCGATGACGGCTGAGCGAGAGAGTCAGGTTCGCATCGCGCTTGCCCAGTTGCCGCAAGATTACCAAGAGGTGGTGAACGCCCATTACCACCAGGACCTCGGCCTCCACGAGATCGCGACTCGCTTTCATGTGAGCGAGAGCGCTGTTCGTTCACGCCTCCACCGAGCGCGTGGGCGCTTGCGAGCGTTGCTTACCCCCGCTGCATGATTCTTCGGTTCGCTGGGAATAAAAACTTCAGCGAGATATCCGCAGCGAAGAGGGCCGCGATGAATTCTCTCTGCTAGGCTCGCGGCCATGCGCGGTCTTCGACAGGTTGGCGTCGCATTCGGGGTTCTGGCTGGTTTTGGCGTCGCCGCAGGGTTGACGTTTCAGTTCAAAGGGCCGGGGGGGTTGTGGCGAGGGCTCGAGCCAGCTCTTGCTCCCACGGCAGCAGCGGGGCCGAAAGCTCCGTACGATTTGACGAAGCTCGAGGCGGTCAACGAGACGCTTCGGCTGATCATGGAGAAATACGTCGACCCGCAGCGAGTCCACCCGCGGGAGATGCTGCTGGCAGCGCTCAACCGCGTTCAGCAGGATGTTGCGCAGGTCATCGTGCTCCACGACGAGAACGCACCCGAGGTGACGATTCGAGTCGAGACGGCCGAGAAGAAATTCCGCGTCGACAACGTGCAGGGGCCTTGGGATATCGCCGCACGACTTCGCGAGGTATTCGGGTTTCTCCAAGAGAATTTGAAGGGCACCGACGTTGATCTTCGTGACGTCGAATACGCGGCTTGCAACGGCATGCTTCGTACGCTCGACCCTCACTCGGTGTTCTTGTCGCCCGAAGCCTACAAGGACATGAACACCTCGACCCAAGGCGCGTTCGGCGGCCTCGGGATCGTGATTTCGATTCGCGATCAGCAGCTCACCGTGATGAACCCGATGCCGAATACACCGGCGGGTCGCGCTGGCATCAAGCGCATGGATCGCATCACGAAGATCAATAACGAATCGACGCAGAACATGCCGCTCGACGACGCAGTTCGACGTCTACGAGGCGAGCCAAACACGAAGGTTTCGGTATCGATTCACCGTGATGGTGACGGGGGCTGGCCTGGCTCGAAAGTCTTCGAGCTCACGCGTGAGCGTATTCAGGTCAAGAGCGTCGACTCTCGTTTGCTCGATGGCGTTGGGTACATTCGCCTGAAGCAATTCCAGAGCGCCAGCGCTCGTGAGGTCGAAGATGCGCTCAATGAATTCCGAACCAAAGATCCCTCGCTCAAGGGCTTGATTCTCGATCTTCGTGGCAACCCCGGTGGCCTACTCGAGCAGGCCGTCAAGATCGCGGATCTGTTCGTCAAAGAAGGTGTTCTTGTTGCCACGGTCGGCGCAAGCGAAGGCCGTGAAGAGAAACGAGCCCGCGCAGGACAGGAACCAGACTTCCCGATTGTGGTGTTGGTCAATGGCTCGTCGGCAAGCGCGAGCGAGATTGTTGCCGGTGCGCTCAAGAATCTCGATCGCGCCGTGATCGTCGGCTCGACGACATTCGGTAAAGGCAGCGTGCAGCTCGTCTTCTCGGACCTCACCAGCGAGAAGGCCGCGCTCAAGCTGACCATCGCGCAATACCTCACGCCTGGCGATGTATCGATTCAGTCGGTGGGTATCCCGCCTGATGTCGAGCTCGATCCAATGACGGTCGACGCTCTCGAGATGGACCTCTTCTCGAACAAGAAGGGTCTGCGAGAACGGGATCTCTCAGCGCACCTCTCGAACTCACGCGCACGAGAAGGTCAAAAGCCTTCGTTCACCGTGCCGTACTACATGCCCGAGAGCGAGCGAGCAGCGATTCGCGATCGTGGCGGAGACATCGACGAGACGAAGTTCGAAGCTGACTTCCCGATCAAGTTTGCCCGAGAGCTGGCAATGAAGATGCCAGCAAACACCCCGCGTTCTTCTGCACTCAAAGCAGCGACGGACATCATCACGCAGACCCAAAAAGACGAGCTCGGCAAAGCCACCGATGCCCTGTCGAAGATCGGCGTCGATTGGTCCGATGCTCCGAACGCGGACGCAGGCCCATCACCGAAAGATTTCGAAGTCACCGTCACGACCGACAAGGCCAACAACACGGTCACCGCGGGCGAGGGCATGACGCTCAAGGTGAGCGTCAAGAACAACGGAAAAGAGCCTGTCTATCGCCTCAGGGCTTCGACCGTGAGTGACAGCGGATACTTCGAAGGCAAAGAGCTGATCTTCGGCAAGATCAAACCAGGCGAAACCAAGACCGCGACAGTGCCGCTCGGGTTCTGCGAGGTCGAAGGACGCAAGCCCGGGTCATCAGCTCCAACCCCCGCCAACGCGCCTCGAGTCTGCAAGCTCCCGAAGGACGCATTCTCTCGCGAAGACGGAGTGAAGATTCACTTCGAGTCCGTCGGCGATCACGCTCCACCCGATGCCGAGATGCGCGCCACGATTCGTGCACTCGATCGTCCGAGCTTCTCGTATGCCTACGAGATCATCGACAATCGCAACAACGCGAACGGTGACGGAAAGCTTCAGCGAGGCGAAGGCGCAACGGTGTACCTCACCGTGAAAAACACGGGCACTGGTGCAGCCACCGAAGCGCAAGCGAGCCTACGGAATCTCTCGGGAGACGGCGTTCTTCTAGGCGAAGCTCGTTTCGATCTCGCGTCGATGCAGCCAGGTGAAACGCGTCGAATCGAGCTGACGTTCGACGTGCTCCAGACCCTCGAGGACAACGAGATCAAGCTCGAGCTCGCCGTTGCCGATCAAGCACTCCGTGAGTTTGCGAGCGAGCGAATCAAGATGGCGGTCGAGCCACCCGCGAAGCTCGAGCCGGGCGTTGGTGCAGTGAAACCCAAGGGCACCGGCGCACTCCTCTTCGAATCACCCAGCACGACGAGCCGAGCCTTCGGAACACTGCCCGCGAGCACAGCGCTGAACAGCGTCGCGAAGATTGGTGAGTTCTACAAGGTCGAGCTCGGAGCAGCACCATCGACGAGGTTCGCCTTCGTCGCAGTGAAAGATGTCGAGCAAGGTGGCACGCCGTCGACGGATCCACGCCCATTTGACGACCTGATCGTTCGCTCGCCGCCGCTCATCGACTTCTCGGCAGCAGCGTTGTCAACGCGTGATTCGAAGGTGAAAGTCACGGCCAACCTCACCGACAACGATCGAATTCTCGACACGTACATGTTCGTGAATTCGCGAAAGGTCTTCTACAAATCGAACCGCAATGGGGCGGATCCGAAGAAGGTTTCGGTCGAGGTCGAAGCGCCACTTCGACCGGGTGTGAACTACATCCGGATCTTCGCCCGCGAATCGGCAGATACAGTGTCGAGCCGAACGCTGGTGATCCGTCGCGATGGAGCGAACGGCGAGCTGCTGCCCACACCGAAGAGCGACGAGCCGCTGTTCGATGGTGGCGGAGACGAATGAGGTAAGTCCGCTTGGTTCGCTCGTCAGCGAACCGCCGCTCGTAGCTTCTCGATCAGTGGCTGAATCACATCGTGCCTCAGCTTGTACGAGGCACGATTCGCCACCAACACACTCGACACCTCACGAATCACCTCACGAACCTCGAGGTGATTTTCTTTTAGCGTCGTGCCTGTCTCGACAAGGTCGACGATCAGATCGGCAAGCCCCACGAGCGGAGCCAGCTCGACCGAACCGCCCACCGAGATGATCTCGACCTGTGTGCCTCGCGCCAGAAAATACTCCGCGGCGACACGCGCAAACTTCGTGGCCACGCGAGGCACGGCTGGCAACGGGCCAGCACCAATCGGAGCCGCCACGACGAGCTTGCATCGACCGATGTTCAGATCGACCGGCTCGTACAAATCGTAGCGTCGCTCGAGCAGCACATCGCGACCGCAGATGCCCAGGTCTGCTGCGCCGTAATCGACGTAGGTGGGCACATCGTCGGGCTTGAGAAACAGGTAGCGAATCGTGCCTGTTTTGTCTTCGCGAAGCAGTCGTCGATCGTCTGCATGCAACGCCTCGTCGTCGAGGCCTGCTTTACGAAACAACGGGCCGAGCTTTGCGAGAATTCGGCCCTTCGGCACAGCTATCGTCAGAGGTCGTTGCGTGGTCACGCTGGTGCGTCCTTCACCCTTTCGATGTCCGCGCCAACCGCACGTAGCTTCTCCTCCATATGCTCGTACCCGCGATCAAGGTGATACACGCGTCGTACCTCGGTCTCATCGGCAGCCATCAACCCAGCGATCACCAGCGACGCGCTGGCTCGAAGATCCGTCGCCATGACGCTGGCACCTGAGAGCTGAGGCACTCCCGTCACAATCGCCGTGTTGCCGTGCACCTCGATCTCAGCACCCATACGAGCAAGCTCGGGTACGTGCATGAAACGATTTTCGAAGATCGTTTCAGTGATGACGCTGCGACCCGATGCCCTTGTCAGAAGCACCATCATCTGTGCTTGCATGTCGGTCGGAAAGCCCGGATGCGGCGCGGTCGTGATGTCGACCGGACGCAGCTCACCCGTCGAGCGAACGCGAACGCCATCGCCTTCGCCCATCACCTCGACACCCGCTTTTTTCAGCTTCGCCGTCACGCGTTCGAGCGCTTCGAGCGGAGCGTTCCGAAGCACCACATCGCCGCCCGTCGCAGCCGCCGCAACCATGTATGTTCCTGCTTCGATGCGATCCGCGATGATGGCGTGATCGAACGGATCGAGTGCGTCGCGGCCTTCGATGTGAATCACGCTCGTGCCTGCACCATCTACCTTGGCGCCCATCTTGTTGAGCACACGGCCCAGCTCTTCGACCTCGGGCTCCATCGCGCAGTTGACCAGCGTCGAACGACCTCGTGCGAGCGCTGCCGCCATCATCAAGTTCTCGGTGCCCGTAACCGTGGGCATATCGAACACGATCTCTGCTCCACGAAGCCTCGGTGCCTCGGCGTGAATGTACCCGCGCGAAAGTGAGATCTTGGCGCCGAGTGCCTCGAGACCTTTGAGGTGCTGATCCACCGGGCGCGTACCGATCTGGCAGCCTCCGGGCAACGACACCCGCGCCTTGCCGCATCGAGCAACGAGAGGGCCAAGCACCAACACGCTTGCCCGCATCTGCTTCACGAACTCATACGGTGCTTCAGGGCGCATGTTGCTACACGGCCCCACCACGACGTCAGGAGGGTTGCACGTCACCGGTCGACCCAAGAAACGCAGCAACGCCGAGAGAGTCTCGATGTCCTTCAAATTGGGGACATTGCGAAGGCGACTCTCACCGTCCGACAGAAGGGTTGCACACAGGATCGGCAGTGCTGCGTTCTTCGCACCGCTGATGTGGATGGTGCCGCGCAGGGGGCGGCCGCCTCGGATTCGGATGGCATCCATGGGCTCACCAGAACACGGTTCCGGCCTGTAGTCCAAACGCCATGGCAAATACTCGCTGAGAGGTGACGCCCGGCTCGAAAAATACCGGGGTTCCGCGCTTGACTTGAATGCTCTCGGCTTTCGGAAAGTTGCAAATCGGAACGACGATGCTCTCGATATCGACGAACGCGCCAAGCTCAAACCGCCGGGCATCGTCGGGGCGAATTGCGATCGGAATGA
>JAXLYQ010000035.1:0-51635 GCA_046351315.1 Polyangiaceae bacterium | reverse complement strand
CAACGAAGCTGCGTGATGGGCTTCGTAGCGGCGCGTACAACGTGTCGGGAGGCCTATTCATGACCGTACAAACCTCAGGCGGAAAGGGCCCCGGAGAGACCGTTTCGGGTGCGACCTCCGAGACGTTCAGCGTGACGGTTCAATCGCCAAGCTGGCTCGATGCAACCGACCTCGAGGTGATCGTGAACGGCGTCACGCAAGAGACCGTGCCGCTCACGACGGCGACGTCGAGCACGAGCGGGAAGAAGTGGGAGAATCAGGTGACGGTGAACATCGATCCATCGAAGCCTCGTTCGTGGGTCGTGTTCCATGCGAAGAGCAACGTGGATCTTGCTCCGCTGCACCCTGGCCGAAACCCATTTGCGGTCTCGAACCCGATCTTCTTCACGCCGTGAGAACGACGTTGCTCGGGCCGATGTGAACGCTCGCGAGGTGACCCTCGCGTTAGCCCATCGGCCAGTAGCTCGACATCGTTCGTTTGGCGTCAGCGACGGCGAATTTGCCTCGACCCGGGCCGCCTTCGATGGTCGGCACGGGGCCTCCGGCGAGCACCTCGATCACGGCGCGTGCACTCGCGGCGAGAGCATCGAGCTCGTACCCGCCTTCGAGTGTGAGCGCGAGTCGACCTTGCGTGAGCTCGTCGGAGAGTGAGAGCACGACGCCGGCGAGTGCCGCGAACCCACGCTCTGTCACACGCATCCCGCCTAGCGGATCAGCACGGTGCGCATCGAAGCCTGCAGATACGAGGATGAGATCAGGCTTGAACGCGCGGGCGATCGGCGTGAGCACCTGCTGGAACGCGGCGAGGTAGTCAGCGTCACCGCAGCCAGAAGGGAAGGCCACATTCACGTTGAAACCCTCGCCTGGCCCAGAGCCAACCTCGCTCACTACACCCGTGCCTGGGTAGTGCGGCCATTGCAGCGTATTGAACACCAGCACATCGCTTCGATCGAAAAAGATGTGCTGTGTCCCGTTGCCGTGATGCACATCCCAGTCGACGATCAACACTCGCTCGCAGCCCAGCTCGGTGCGAGCGTGTGCGGCAGCCACAGCGACGTTGTTGAAGATACAGAAGCCCATCGCGCGGCTTTTCTCCGCATGATGCCCAGGCGGACGACCCAGCGAAAACGCTCGTCGATGTGAGCCTCGCATCACCTCGTTCACAGCCGCGATGGCACTACCTGCGGAGAGGTACGCCGCATCGACCGTCGCGGGAGAGCCCCCAGTGTCGGGGTCGAAGCTAGCGTACAGGCCACGCGTCTTCTCGATCGAGGTGACGTAGGCGGGGTCGTGGACTCGTTCGATGGCTTCTCGCGACGCGGGGGTGGGCGTACGCCACTCGAGCCCCTCGATCGGTTGTGCCTCGATGGCGGCTCGAATCGCTTTCAAACGACCTGCGCTCTCGGGGTGTCCTGGGCCGGGGTTGTGCTCGAGAAAGAGATCGTCAGTGAGAAGCAACACCATGGATTCACACCCAGACTGCGCGCGACACTCGCCAGTGAGCAGGCTCGATTCGCGGAGAAATCGGCCGGATCATCGGAATCGTGTCGTAAGAATCGACCGGAGGTAGCGAGGTAGAAACAAGAGCATCTGCAACCGTCTTCGAGGGGATGTCTTCGGCCCAGATCTCGACGAAGGTTGCCCCGCATGACGAGGCTACTCGGCGTGAGCATTCGATCAGCGCGGAACACTCATCGTCGCGTTCTGTGCCTCGAATGCCAAGCACGATCAGCGTGGATGCCTTGGGTGAGAACGCCCAGTGTGCCCAACCGCTCGATGTCCTTGCTCCTGCCCAGCGCGGCCGGGTCATGTGGAGCAGCGAGGTATAAAATCTCTCTCGATCGAGGTGCCAATCGATCTGGTCGCCCGATGCGTGAACGTAGAACCCCTGTTGCGATGGCCAGTCGATCGAGTCGGCTCGATCGCGAACACTGGCTTCGTCGATGAGCGCGTCGACCACCTGAGCAGGGTCGCCAGGCGAGGCGGCGAGTGTGATGCATCGACGAGGCACGGCGACGAAGCCCGACCGGCCATACAGCGTGGTTCCGACCTCGGAGAACAACGTCACGGCCTGTGCTGAGCTCGACGCTCGCTCGACCACGCTACTCACGAGACGCTCTGCGTAGCCGCGTTTGCGAAGATGCGTTTCTACGAAAACACTCGCGATGGCCCAGACGACGCCTTCATCGAGCGAGTGCTCAGAGCGCGACGCACTCTTCATCGCGTACGTCTCACACGAGGCCAACACCTGCTCGTTCTCGTCGACGAGAAGCCAGGTTTTCATCGACGAGCGTGACCACGGCAACGAACGCAAACGAGACTCGCGCGCGACGAATTGCTCTGGTGTCAGCGAAGACCCCCAGGCCGCATGACACGCGAGATCGCGAGCGATTTTTTCATCCTCGAACGCTTCTCGAACGTGAATACGGGCGGTACTTTCGCCGGACGCGAGCGGTGAGGTCGCGCGCGGTTCGTTCATTCGGTCAGCTCCATCACGCGCTGCTCGAGACGTTGACCCTTCGACACGCCGCTGATGCGAGCACCCTTGTCGAGAAGCACGACCAACACTCGCCGGATCATCTCTTCGGCGTCGCCAGCAGCAGGATCAAAGTTCACCGTGAGCTCTCGCGCGCCGCGATCCCACGAGACCGTCTTTACGCCCTCGACCGCGCGAACGTCATCTTCGGGCAGTGGGCCCATGGCGAGCTCGAATCGAACCTGCTGGGCCGTGGCCGTGATGCTCGCCATCGTGCCTGCGACGACGAGCTGACCGTGATCGAGAATCGCCGCGTGATCGCAGACCTCTTCGAGCTCTTGCAGGTTGTGGCTCGAGATCACCAACGTGCATTTCCCGCGGCGCTTCTTGATGATCTGACGCACCTCGTAAGCGACACGAGGGTCTAGGCCGGCGGTGGGCTCATCAAGCAATACGACGGCTGGGTTGCCCAGAAGTGCTTGTGCGACACCAACGCGTTTCGCCATGCCGTGCGAAAGCGCTCCGCATTTGTTGTTCCACCACGACGAGCCATCGACCTCGGCAAGCACCTCTTCGACCGCTTTTTTCGCGGCGCTCTCTTCGATGCCTTGAAGCCTCGCGAGGTAGACCATGAACTCGCCCACCTTCTCGTTGGCGGGCAAGAGCGCGTCCTGCGGAAGCACGCCCACGCGCCCCTTCAACGCATCGATCGCATCGGGTCGATGATCGAGCATAAACAGCTCGCCCGAAGTCGGGGTGAGATACCCAGCCATCATCGAGAAGGTGGTGGTTTTTCCAGCACCGTTTGGCCCAATCAGACCGTACACGCTGCCCTCAGGGATGCTCAAGGTCACGCCATCCACGGCGCGTTTGTTCCCGAAGAGCTTGCTGACGTTGCGCAGCTCGATGGCTGTTCGTTGTTCGCCGTCTTGTTTCTTCGCCATGGCTCAGATGTCCCTCCGACGAACGACCTCGGATGCAGCCGTTACGCACAACGCTCCCCAGCCGAGCAACGCCGCCAACCCTGCGAGCAAAAACACCACGTCCGGTGAAAGGAGCAGATCGTAGTAACTCGACGGGAAGACCCACCGCGCCTGGTAGATCCATTTGTACGAGGTCGACTCTTTGAACACCGACACGATGAGGTTGAGCACCACCATCGTGATGAGCACACCCATGCCCAAAAACAGACCGACAACCGGTGTGCGAAAGAACGAGCTCACGAGCGAAATCAACCCGACGTAGGCCGCGGCGTACACGCTACTGAAGAGCCAGATTCGCGGGCCCCACGTCATGATGTCCTTCAGCGGGTCGGTGCCTTGAGCGAGTGCGAGACCCCACACCACGATGTGGAGCAGCAGGATCATCACCGAGATCACGCCCCACACGCCGAGTGCCTTCCCTGCGACGAGCGCCCCGCGGTGAGCGCGACCCGTCATGTAGCGAAGTGTCCGGTGCTGGACGTCACCCGCAATCTGATCGAAGCCCATCATCAAAATGAAAAACGGGACAAACGCCGTGGTGGTCCAGAACAAGAAATAGAGCACCGGAGGGCAATCCATCAGGTGCTTGGCCACGTCGGCTTCGTGGAGCTTTTCTAGCCAGGCCTTCCAGAGCTCTTTGCGCTGCTCGACGTTGAGTTCTGTTGCGCCAGTGAGGTTCTTGGCGGCGCGCATGAGCAGCACGCGCAAGAGGGGCAGAATCGTGCCTCCGATCACGAAGAGCACGATCATCGCGATGCCCTTGGCGCTACGAAGGTTTCGACGAAACTCTCGTGCGGCCGTGAGCTGAACCTCGGTGAGAGCAGACATGGGCGACGCTTATAGAGGGTGATCCGCCTTTGCGAAAGGCGGATTGTCTCGGACGTCGCAGGCTCAACGTTTTGGCGGCACGTGAGTCATCGCGTGCTCAGCCATTGCCGTGATCGTCAGGCTGGGGTTCACGCCCAGGTTTGCCGGGATCGTCGAGCCATCGATCACATAAAAATTCTCATAGCCGAACACCTGGTGATGCGGGCCAACCACACCGTCGTCGGGGGTTGCTCCGATCGGACAGCCTCCGAGGATATGTGCCGTGGAAGCCTTGTTGCCGAGCACCTCGAGGATGCCGCTTTGTGCGATGCCGTCCATCTTCTCGGCCATCCGTTTCGCGACCTCGTTTGCGATCGGGATGTACACCGGCGCTGGCTTTTCGGTGCCGCGCTCGCTGTCGAGCTTCTTGCTGAAAGGCCACCACCAGCGTCGGGTGAGCTTGTACCTGAAGTGGTTGTCGAGCGGCTGCATCACCAACAGGATCGCAGTGCGACGAGCCCACCCGAACGGGATCGACATACGAATGAAGTCGATGGGGTGGGTGATCACGTTTTTCATCCAGCGAAGCCACCTCGGCATGCCCGGCCCATCGTCAGTGAGGATGGTGGTGAGCATCGACATCGAGTCAGAGCCATCGGGGTAACGAACCACCTCGATATGGGTTTTCTCGTCGACGAAGGCACCACTCGTGATGGCGATGCCCTTGGAGTGATCCACATCGTTGCGGCGCGAACGAATGCCGAGAAGCGCTTCGCTGTTCGTGCGCATGTAGTTGCCGAGCTGAGGCGATAGCTTGTCGAGCGAGCCTCGATCTCGACAGCGCATCAACAGATCGACTGAGCCTATCGAGCCCGCCGAAAGAACAACCCCTCGCGCGCGCAGCTTGCGACGGCGGGTGAACACACTGGTTGAGCTCTCGAGGGTCAGCTCGTACCCACCCGTTTTGAGCGGAACGATGTCGACTACCTTCGTCTCGGGAACGATCTGAGCGCCCTTTTTTTCGGCGAGGTAAAGGTAGTTCTTGTCGAGCGTGTTTTTCGCTCCGACACGACACCCCACCATGCACCCGCCACAAAGTGTGCAGCCCGTTCGTTCGGGGCCTTCGCCGTTGAAGAATGGGTCAGGCTCGGTCTTGCCAGCCTCGCCGAAATAGACGCCCACGGTCGCTCGGTGGAACGTGTGACCTCGGCCCATGTCGTCCGCGACTTGCTTGAGCAGTCGATCGGTCTCGACAATCACCGCGCTCGGTGTGGCACCCAGCATTCGCTTCGCAGTGTCGTAGTGCGGCGCGAGTGCTTCCTTCCAGTCGAGCCCCACCCAACGCGGATCTTTGAACGCTTCGTCGGGGGGGACGAGCAGTGTGTTTGCATAGACGAGACTGCCACCACCAACCCCTGCTCCGTGCAAGATGAAGGCGTCTTTGAGCACCGTCATTTGCAAGATGCCGTGGAGGAAAAAACGCGGCTCCCAGAAGAAGCGGCGGAGATCCCACGAAGACTTCGCGAAGTCTTCTTTCTCCCAGCGTTTGCCCATCTCGAGCACTTGTACGCGGTAGCCTTTTTCCGAGAGGCGAAGGGCTGAGACGCTTCCGCCGAAACCTGAGCCGATGATCGCGTAGTCAGTGTCGAACGGAGGCGCTGCGTCTGAAAAATCCGCGCGTTGAACGGGGCGCTCGGAGCGTGCTGGCTCGGACGTGGATGCGTCGGACATGGGCGTGAAGACTTAGCTACGAGACGAAGGGGAGGGCGAAAAAGAGTGGCTCACAATCCGATGCGGGCACGGGCTTGGCGTAGCTCGAGAACGAACGTGTACGCGGCCAACACGGCGGCTTCGTCAGGGAGTCGATCCGCCCGAGTTTCTTGAACGGTACGACGGAAGGACAAGTATCGCGCGCCTTCGATACCGAGCAGCACAGGAACAATCGCGGGATCGCGTGGGGCAGAGGCCGCACCTAGCAACGCTGCCGCGCTCGCAAGCATTCGGGTCGCAAGCCGATCGAGTTGATCGATCGCATTTGCGAACTCGTGCTGAGCAATCGATCGCTCGACATCACGCACCTGCTCTCGCTCGGTGTCAGGCCACAACGCTGCAAACGAAAACACGTAGGGTTGAAGCGGCGCACGACCGGGTTGTGTGGTCGATGGTGACGAGCTCGGAGACACGCGCATGGGCGCTGCTACTGGCGGTTCAACGTGCGCCACCTTCCGCTCGATCTCATCGAGCACATCGCTTCGCGTGAGCAGGTGGGAGGCGAGGGAGCGAGACCAAGGGCGCCAGCGTCAGGAACGATCGGCGTGGGTGGTTCGGACACTTCGTCAGCGTCTGTCAACACCGGCGGAGTCGACAGCGACACGAGGCCAGCGATTGCATCCGAAGGCCGATCGCGCGCGGCTTCGAGCACGTTCGTCGAGACCACGGCGATGGTGCGTTCTGCGGCGGCACCAGGTGCGCGATCGGCGGAGCGAAGAGCCGAGATTAGACTTTGATCGTTGAGCTTTCCGAACGCAGGGGCCGACGGCGAGGACGCTGGCGGAAGCACGCTCCTACTGCGTTGAAAACTCTCTACGACGGCGCGGGTGATCGCGTCGAGAGTTTCGAAAACTCCTTCACCGCTCGTAGCCACGCTGCCCAGTGAAGGCGCGTGATGAGTGTTCAACGCTTCGTTCAGCTCTTCCTCGGTGAGCACGCCGGGTAGGTCGCGCTTGTTGAGCTGAAACACATGGGGAACCGTGAAGAGCGAACGGTTCTGTTCCGCCAAATTTTCGCGGAGATTCTCGAGACTTTCGAGGTTTGCGTCTCCGCGGGCCTCTTGGGAATCGGCAACGAACACGATGCCGTCCGCGCCGTTCAACACCAGTTTGCGCGTGGCGTTGTAATACACCTGACCTGGCACGGTGAAGAGCTGCAACCTCACCTGCATGCCAGCCACAGGCGGCAAGCGAAGGGGCAGGAAGTCGAAATACAGCGTGCGATCCACCGCGGTCGCGAGACTCACCATCTTGCCGCGACGCTCGGGTTGCGAGACATCGTGGATGTGCTGGAGCGTCGTCGTTTTCCCGCCCAACCCAGGCCCGTAAAAGACGATCTTGAACGTCACCTCGCGTGCGAGCGGGTTGATGGCAGCCCTCTGCGCGCATGATAACCGAACGACGCTTGCTCGTGTGAGTCGACAACGCGAAGCGGCGATCATTCGGTGCCGCTTGCGGATCCGCGTGTGAAGAACGCTCAAAGACAGCAACGGAAACCCACGCTCGAGAGCGCTGCTGTCGCCGGAAAAGCAGCATTTCGAGCGTACGCCGTTGACGTCAACGCGCAGGTTGCTGTCGCGCCTTCATGAATGCTGCCGCCTCGTACCAAGCAGGTGACCTGTGATGGATCGCCGTTGTTGAGCGGGTCTGTGCATGAGTCTTCCCACTCAGCGACGTTGCCGATCATGTCGAGCACGCCTTCAAAACCCGGCTCACTCGACTGGCAACTCGGGATCGTTCCGGCGGAGGTTCGCTGGCATGCACCCGACGCCGAGCAGCCTGTGCCGGTTCTATCGAATCCATTGCAGGCGTTCGCATCGTAGGTGTCGCCATACGAATACGTGTGCGCTTTCGCTCCCGATGCACATGCGAACATCCATTGATCGAATGCGGCTTCGGATGCGTTGGCAGGCGCGATCGGTAAGACCGTTTCTTCCGCCACACAAACAGCTTGCCAGCCCGCGGGCAATAGGCCGCCGCGTCACACCAATCTACGCAGACGACAGGCAGTGCATCGCGGGTGGATTGAGGGTCTTCGCAGCTCGGAGCCCAGCTCGCTTTCCAGGCGCAACCCGCGACGGTGGTCGACGGACCTCCGGCGTCCTGAAAATCGGCGTACTGCGCTCGCGTGACCTCGGTTGCATCAATGCACAACCCAGCCGCGCCGGTGCCCACGCGAACCAGCGGAGGCCCCGGGAGATCGATCGGGCATTCAGGAGCACCTGCTGCGCCGGCACTTCCCGAGCTTCCCGAGCTTCCAGCGCTTCCCGAGGAGCCCGCTGTTCCGGACGCGCCGGACGTTCCGCCCGTTCCTCCACGAGCGGTCACATCGAAGTCGGCACCTACGAGATCAGCACACCCGAACGAGAAGCTCGCCACGAGAACGGCTGCGATTCCAAGAGGCTTTCGCACGGTTCAGAATGCTCCCGTGAGCCAGAGCGATGCTTCTCCACGCGAGATGGTCGTGTCGAGTCGCGGTGTGTAGCGAGAGCTCGCCGATGACGCGGGGACACCACTGCCCGTCGCAACGAGCGTAATGCCCGTCGCGAGTGCGACTGCGCCAGTGATCATCGTGATCGTGCTGACAGCAGAAAGGGTGCGGCCTTCTTGTGCGAGCTGTACGCCCTCCGTGTCGCAACGGTTCTGGGCGTCGCAGTGATCACGAAGAGATTTTTTTCGATCGATCACCATCACGCCGGTGACCGAGCCTGCTGCGATGGCGGCGACTCCGACTGCGCCGATCACCACGCCAGCAGTGCGACGCGGCCCCCACCACGAGCTCGAATCTGATGGGGAAGAAGCCTTGTTTGCGAGCTCTCCAACGTCGACTTGAACCGACTGTTTTTGATCGGCGCCCACTTCGACCACGTACCGACGATCGAGACGACCCGGAGCTTTCACGATGATCACGTGAACGCCTGGGTCGAGCGGTAGTGGGGTGCCGTAGCTTGCTGTGCCGAGCACCACACCGTTTCGCAGGATCACCGTGTCGTTGGGCACATTGCTCGGCACGTCGATCGTGAGCTTGGGCATGTGTGGCTCGAGGGCGACCACACGCTGTTTCGCATACGCGATGCGGTCGTCGGTCTTCGGAAACATCTCGGCGACTTGGCGATAGTGCAGCCAAGCGGACGCGATCTTGCCCGTGGCTTCTTCGCAATCGGCGAGGTTGAGCAGTGTGCCTGGGGCGGGATCGAGACGGAAGCTCTCGGCGAACTTCGGGCATGCCGCAGCGAAGTCACCCTTTTTGGCGAGCGCTCGACCTTCTGTGAACAGGGCCTCTGCGGCGATGGGATCTTGTGCCGTGGGCTGTGCGCGAGCGACCTGCACGCCGAGACAAGACGCGAATAGCAACAAGGTCAATACACGGCGCAGATGTGCTTCGAACGTGGAAGGGCGGTCGACGCAACACCATCGCGATGCCCGGTCACCGCTTCGAGGCGCCGTCGGCAAGGAAGTGCTCACGTTGCCGTGTTGCCTCAGTGGCGCTTGTCAAGCAAGGTCCCTGCGTTGCGACCCAGCGGAACAGGCGGCTTTCGTGGAGATGTTCCGCGTCCGGTCAAACCGGGAAGGCTCGCGGTCGTGACACTCGACGTCGGGGCCGGTCCGACGGGGCGATCTGATTCTGTCTCGGCGGTCGCTTTGGGTGGCTCAACCGCCGGGGTTGCGCTCGCACTCGCCGATGACACCGCTGCGCTGCTTTCGCTGGGTGCCACGCCGCTTGGTGGAGCGGCAGGCGCTGCTGCGAGCGTGGCTGCGGCTTGCTGGGTCTGAGCTGCACGAATCACGAAGTAGGCGCGTGTTGCCATGCCCCCCACGATGGCAACCACGCCCAGCGCCACTGTGATCGCAAAGCTCTTCGAGCTTCGGGGAGCTCGCTCAGACGACGGACTCGGAGCACGCTCGGTGGGCGCCTCGAGCGAAGGCAGCGAGTTTTGCCCTCGAATCACCACCGGCGGAATGGGCGACATCCCCGAGAACGGTGAGGGCGGTGCCCTCGGAATTTTCATCGGATCGACAAGGATCTCTTCTTCGTCGACCAACTCGCTATCACGAGCTTTTTCGAAGGCTTTTCGGTGCGCTCGTTTTGGCGGCGGAGGCACCGATGCGAGGTGGAGCGCGCCTGTCGTTTCGAGATGCGGAGAGTTGCGAAGGTCGAGTGCATCGATGGCGGATTCAATCGCCAATCGCATCGCATTCGCATCAGGGAAGCGATCTTCGATCTTGAACTGCAGTGCGCAATCGACGATGTCGCAGACCTCGTTGGGCAGCTCGGGCAGAATGTCTCCGATGGCGGGTGCTGGCATCGTGGCCGCCATCACGAGCATTTCGTTCACCGACTCGCTCTCGTGCACCAATCGACCCGTGAGAAGCGTGAACATCGTGGCGCCGACTTGGTAGATATCCGAGCGCCCATCGACGTCGCGAGACTTCCCGAGTGCTTGCTCGGGCGACATGAATGCGGGCGTACCCGTGGTTGCGCCTGAGCGAGTGGTGCGCACGCCTTCGGTGGCCAGCTCGCGAAGAAGCGCGATACCAAAGTCGAGGATTTTCACTCCGCCCGAGCGTGTGAGAAAGATGTTCTCAGGCTTGATGTCTCGGTGAAACACACCGCGCTTGTGAGCCGCTTCGAGCGTTTCGAGCAGGGAAGATGCTCCCTTCAACACCTCGCTCATCGGGAGCGTGCCCCCCTTGCGAGCGGCGCGGCGATCGAGCGTTTCTCCGTCGAGAAGCTCCATCACCAAGTACACCGTCTCGCCGTCGCTATCGTCGTCGATGACCCTGACCGCACCTGGGTGGTCAACGGTGTTCGCGACGTAGCCCTCGCGGAGGAAGCGCTCGCGGATCCGTTGCTCGGCGGCAAGATGCGGGTGGAGCAACTTCACCGCAGCCTGGTGACCATTGCGATGGGTTGCAGCGTAGACCGCAGCCATGCCGCCGTAGCCGAGCATCGCGTCGAGGTGCCACTTGCCTTTAAGTAGCGTTCCGACGCGCGCTCGCGCTCGACTGACGAAGCGGTCTTCGTTGTCGCTCATCGGTGGTGCCCGATTGTACCGCGAGTCAATCGAGCGCGCGAGGAATCATCCGCCGTCACCCGCATCGGTCGTGTCTGCGTCGCTGGTATCGGCATCGCTCGTGTCACCACCGTCGCCGTCGACACCTGCGTCGGCGGACGCCTTGCACTTGGTTAGATCGGGACACGTCGAATCATCCACGATGGGTGCGCCCGCTGCGATCCAGGCCTGCATCGTTTGGATGTCGCTCCAGCCGACAGCAAAGCCGAGGGGCATCGCCTCACCCATCAAGAAGCTGTTTTGCATCCTGACGAGGTCTTCGGCCGATGGCGAAGCGACGCCATCGACCGGCTCGCATGTCGTGGCCGGGGTTTTTCCGCCATCACACGAGACGTTTTGGTACGTCTTCGCGCTCAGGATCATCTTCCACAGAACGTAGCTGTTCCCTGGATTTCCTGGGTCGATGAGCGGCATGTTCTTTCCGAAAATCGCAGGGTTTTCGGGGGCTTCGGTCGAGCTAGGCGCCGACAATGTCTCGTGGGCCAGTCGACCAATCGCGGTCTTCGAAATCGTGCTGCTGGTCGACAGATCGAGATTCACCGCCGCGCCGTATTGCGGGGTCGTGAAGTGGCAGGTGCCGTAGCCGCAGTTGCGTTGAAACACTTCTTTCGCGCCCAAGATCGCCGTGTTGTCGACGCACTTCCCGCAGTAGTCGGCGTTCGGAGACGGCCCGAGGGCGGTGTCGACTCGGTTGTGGGTGGCAGTGATGAACGAGAACTCGAGGTGCTCATTCAGCTCGCCGCCATCCCAGGCTCGGAAGCCGTAACCATCCTGCGGTCGCTCAGAAGGCTTCCACAAAGTGACGGTGTATCGCACGCCGGGTAGCCACTTCTGCCCACCCGCGAGGCGATAGGTAACAACTCGCTCGATCGCATCGTACTCGGGCTCGAAAAATTCGATGCCCGCGAGCGCTCCGCCGTCGGCATCGATCGCTCCGCCGGTGACGCGAACACTCTGTCGAACGGCCGTGCTCGGAAGCACGTGACGATCGAATCGAATGCGCAAAGGGCGATCGGTTGGGACGTCGGTCTCACCAGCTTTGGGGCTGGTGGCAGTGACGCTCAACGAAAGTGCAGCCCCTGTTGTGTCGACCTTTGGATCCCCCCGGTCGCATGCTGCAAGAGCAGACAGGGCTGCGGCCACGGCGACCGCGCCCATCGACAGCGCTCGCCTAAGCTGTCGGAGTACGTCGTGAGCTGCTCGTGGATAGACTCCTCCGAGATGCCCGTCTTCAAATTCTCGCGAAGACAGTCGGCGAGCGTCACCAACATGTCCTCCACTCCGTTCTCGGCCACCAACTTCTGCAGAAGTGCGCGAGCCTCCTTCGAGTCGTCGTTGCGCAGGAACCCACGAACCACCTCGAGGGTGATGTCCCCCTGGAAATCCAGGATCAAGTTGCTCATCAAGTACCGGATCAGTTCTTTCACGAACGTCCTCCATGCCAGAGGCGGGTGCTTCGCCTGAAGAGAGAGGGCTATACCGTTCGCGTACCGGACACGGCAAGGGCTTTCCCGAAAAACGGTCGTCGCTCATTTGCACCCCGCGAGCTTCGAATCGGAGGCCTCATGACACACCAGGCAGGGTCGCAAGTTCTTGCTTGCTGCTCGCCCGCACTTGCTCGCAAACCCTGGTGGGTGTGGATTGAACCCACGACCGCCTGAGGCGAATGTCCCGTGGCAGACCGCGCAGTCGCGCTCGGTGTGGCAACTCACACACGCGTTGATGTTTCGTTGTGCCTCCCACGCGTGGTGTTGACGCGTACGAGGTAGCTCGCTCCACACCGCCGCTGCTGGGTGGAACCTTCCCTGGCCCTTTACGTTGCCCGGTGAACCCGTTTGCGTGACCCCAGACCGTTGGTGGCACGGCAAGCAAAATTGCTGCTCTTGGTGGCAGCTCGAGCACTTCGGATTATCAAGGCGGGCCTCGATCGGGTGCATCGAGATGTAGTCGTTCGGATGAACGTTTCGAGGCCGCACGCGACCGTCGTGACAATCGGTGCAGAAGTCTTCTTTGTGACACGAGCCACAAGCCTGCGAGTTCTCGGCGGCCACTCGCTTGTGGCGATCGATGAAGTCAGGCGTGTGCTGAAGATTGCCCTGCCAACGAGGTGGCAGCAGCTTGCCCTCCGTGAAATTCGCCTGCAAACGACCATCTACCGTCGTCACGTGACACACGTCGCAGTCGCTCTTCGCGTTGCCCGCAGCAGGGCCCGTCATCGCGTGACAGCTAACGCACCCTCGCATACGACCGAGCTGTTCTTCGGTGGCCAGCTCGAGCTCTTGCACGGCACCGTGGCACGACTCGCACTTGATGTTTCGATCCGCGTGAGCCTTGTGGTTCGATTTCATGTGCGCGACGGGCCAGACCATTCGCGCGACCTTGTTGCCGTCACCTTGCTTGTAGTCGACGTGACAGAGCGAGCATGCGGCCATATCGCCTTCGCCCTTCACGGCGTTCAAGTCAGCGTGGCTCGAGCCGTGGCAGTCGTCGCACACCTTCGGCGCAGGCAGCAGCCGGTCTTCTACCTTCGTGCTCTTCGTCGCGTCGCTGTGACAGGCCGCGCAGTCGAGACCGAAGTCTTTCATGTGCTTCTTGTGGTTGAAGCGGATCGTGATTTTTTGCTGCGGATACACCACACGGCTCGGCCCCTCGTCGGGGAAGAACGCACCTGCAGGAAGGTACTTCAGTGGCGTTTTTTGTCCGCCAGGCATCGGGGCCGTCAATGGCGCTGCCGTGCCTGTAGCCGAAGATGCCGGCGGGTCTTTTTTCGGCGGGTCTCCGTCTGCTTGCGCGCCGCTAACAACGCCGACGATCGACGCCGCTACACAGGCGAGAGCAAGCAGCTTCGACGACACGCTGCGAACGACCGGGGCAGGTTTGCGAGAGAGCCGAGTCATTTCCCCACCAGCAGGTTGACCAGGGCGAGAACCCGGTAGCGCTGTCCGACGATATGGTTGGCGTTGTGCTCCCATTCGAGCATCACGTTTGCGTATTGAGCAGGGCGCCAGCCGCCCCCGATGACGTACCCCACACTTGTCGTGCTTCGATCAGGACGCAGATCGTCCTTCCAATCGAACACCGACCCTCGTGCGGTCGCGATGTATTTGCCGCCTACGAAGTACCGCTCTCCACCAAGGTCTACACCCGCGCGACGGCCGCGATCTCCAAACTCCCAAATTCCCCGCGCCGTAGCTCGACCGGTCGACCAGCCGTACTTCGCATACGCGCTTCCGAGGAAGTCGACGATCTTCGTTGCGTTGTCGACGTTCGCGTCCGAGGTCTTCGACGTCGCGTATTGCACGACGCTCGAGCTTGCTTGAATTGGCCCGTCGGGGTTGTCGTCGGTCTCCCACCAACGGGCTCCCGCAGACAGCGCGAGATCGAGGCGCGAGGTTGCCTCCCACGCGACGCGACCGGTCGCCGTGGTCACTGGCGTGTGGGTGAACCAGTTCCAAATCGAGTCGCCGTCGAAGGTTGGCTTGTAGTAGTCGAACTCTGCCGACGCCGTGAGCCGCTGCGTGATGTACCCGTCGAGTGAGCCGTTGTACGAGCTCACGAATCCGTTGAAGAAGTCGTACACGCCGCCCGCGCGAACCGAACCGTATTTGTCGGCCGTAGCATCGAGCTGAAGGCCAATACGATCGCTCGAGGTTCGCGTGGCATCGTAGGTCTGTAGCTGGCCGTTGCTGTTGCCAAAGGCACCCGTGACGACCGACCCCTTGTTGTAAACCTTTCGGTAGTCGAGCCGCGCGTGCACCCAGTGCGGAGTGTTCGACTCGACTGCAAACCCATACGCCGGCGCAAGCGACGCCTGCTGAAACATTGGGTACACATCGGACGAGCCATCGAGGTTGTTTCGGTCGCCTCGCCACACGCCGCGCTGCTCGTATCGACCCAACGAAAGGGGCAACCCGCTTCGCTGCTCGAACCCTCCGTACACCTCGACGTGTGTATACGGCACACTCACGCGAACCAGCGCTCCATCGAACGACCACCAGCCGAGTGCATCGACGAGGTACGAGCGACCGAGCTTGAAACCAAGATGGCCACCCAGAAGGTTTCGCCCTTCGAGGTATCCATACATCAAATCGATCGGCGCTTCGGCAAGCCCCGGCACGTAGCGAGAGTTGGGGTCGCCGCGCGTGAAGTTGGTCTCCGAGCTATCCACCCCAAGCTCAGCGTCGAGGCGCATTCGCAACGGAACACGAGCTGGGGCCCGCCGGTTTCGTCGCCCAGAATGTTATTGTACACGCCAAGGCCAAGTGTTTGCGTGACTCGGCATCGATACAACACCGGGTCTGTAACGGGCTTCGAAGCGAATACGCTTGTGCGGCCGTCTGTGCGGATACATCGGCATCTACCGCATGAGCAGTGCCGACAGCCAGCATCACCAGGGCTTTCGCAGCGACCATGGCCGCGCCAACACGCGACAAGGCCATGCCACTGCGACGAGTGATCACCTGTGCGGGTGCTGCGTACGTCGAGAGTTCATCGCGCTCGTACTCACAATCGAATGGCGACGCTACACGAGCCCACTCGCTGTGGAAACCCCTCAGACGTCTCTTGCTTTTATGTTCGTTCCGTGCGCCCACTCTCCGAGCGTCTCGAGGTCGTGCGCATCGACGAAAGCCGTCAGCTCTTCGAGCGCACCACAACGTGTCGGCTCGGCGCCCATCCGTAGAGCCGCTGCGCGTGCGCACGCCGCGACCAACGGGTGAACATCGGTCGAGAGCAGCAACAACTTGGGCAGCACCGATCGTTGCTCGAGCTCGCCTGCGAGCAACGCCGCGAGCGCTCGTGGATCAGCTTCGTTCTCGGGAGACTTCGACAACGCGTCGCCCAGCGTTGCGGCTGTCTCATCGGTTGGCGCAAAGGCGCCGCCATCGCGAAAATCGTCACTGATCAGGCTAAGCTCTTCGATACCTTCGACTGTCTCGAGCAATCGTTGCGCGCGCGTGAGCAGATCTCTCACGACGGGCTCGAATGGGCCTTGAGGCAGCGGGTGCTCGCCGCGCAGATCTGCCGAAAGCCGTCGTGCGGCTTGCCTCGCGTAACTGGCGAGATGCACCTCGAGATTCGCCAGCGAGACGGCTTCGGGCGCTCGCCCTACGAAGCTCTCGCGCTCTGTCTCGACAATCACGAAGCTCCAGCGGGTGATCGGTGTGCCGTGCGCATCTCGTGAATGCACATTTTTGACTTTCACGTTTTTGATCGCCGCCCACCGCAATACACGCGCTGCGCCGTCATGCTCGTCGGGTTCAACGAGCACGCCCCACGGCACCAACGCCATCGACGTAGGTGCCGGCCCGACTCGGGCGAGCATCGGGCCTCCTGAGCGACCGAGCACGGCTGCTGTCACGCTTCCGACGAGCAAGGCCACCACGAGACCGGTGGGCGTAAAGTGCGAGACTCCGGCGATCGCAGCGCTGGTCGAGACGGCTGCGCCTACGGAGAGAGCAACCCGTGTCGCCGACGGGCCTGGTACGAGGCGCACGTAGCGAAAGTCAACGGGTGGCGTTGGCGTCGGCATCAGGGGCGTACAGTGGTAGCACTGGTCGCCATGTCTCCGCTGACAGAGTCAGATCTCCACGATCGCTTCGACACTCGAACGTTCGACCCTGGTCGTCGTTACTTCGAAGAGGGTCGTGTCTTCGCCACCCGATTGCAAGGTGGTGTTCTTCGTGCCCGCTGCGAAGGGTCGACCGACGATGCGTACGACATCGAGATCAAGCTCATTCACGACACGCCTGGTGAAGCTCGATGCACTTGCCCCGTCGGCGAAGCGGGTCGCTGCAAGCATGTGGTCGCTGCGTTGCTCACCTACGCCCGGCACTCGTCTGATTTCGTCGAGCTCGAGTCACTCGACGATGCCCTCGCTCGCCGAACACGAGACGATCTTGTCTCGTTGATTCGCAAGATCGTTCAGGTCCATCCATCCGCCGAAGACCTCATCGTCGCTCCGATCAGCGAAGGCCCCCCCAGCATCACCCCCGATCGTGCCCGTGCTCGCGCCTCCGCGGTGCTCGATGCGTTTGCCTCGGGCGCAAGCGCCGCTCGAATTGCTGCCAATCTTCAGCGTCTCATCGCTAACGCGGCGCAAGCTCGCGCAGCGGGCGATCCGCTCACGGCAGGGGCAACCTATGAGGCGATCAGCGCAGAGGTTCTACGTCGCTACGATGCGTTGAGTGACCCAACGGGGGCGCTCACCGATGTATTGCGCGCGTGTGCTGATGGCGCCGCAAAATGTCTCGAAGGGGTTGATTCTCCACACGCGCGAGCGGCCGCGTTGCGAGCGCTCTTCGTACTCTTCGAGATTGATCTGTTTCATGGTGACTCACGGGTGTCTGAAGAACGTCTGCTTCACGCCACTCGACCCGACGACCGTTCACTTGTCGCTTCGTGGGCGCGAACGGCGATCGCTTCGATCGAGCCCGTGCGTCGCAGCTGCGGAAAGCTCCTTGCTCGCCTCGAAGGCGACTCGCTCGACGAGCAAGGCTTGACCTCGCTGCTCAGAGACACCGAGCAACACGTCGAGCTCACCAAATTCTTGCTCGCCCGCGGTCGCACGGTCGAAGCCGCCAACGAGGCGACCCAGCTCACTGAAAGCGAGCTTCTCGAGGTGGCCCCGACTTTCGAAGCAGAGGGGGCAGATGATCTCATCGAAGGGATCATCGCCGCCCGTGCCGCCCGTTCTCGGCGCGTTGAGCTGTTGCTCTGGTGGCGCGACAAACATGAGCAACGCGTCGATGCCGCTGGCGCACTTCGCATCGGCGAGATGATCTTCTCTCGCGAGCCAACCCTTGCCCGCTATCGCGAGCTTCGTGCCCGAGCGGCCGAACAAGGCGGTTGGGCTGAGCTGCGCGCAAGGCTGCTGGCCATGTTGAACACTGCTGCCCACGAGCCCCTACTCATCGATGTGCTGATTGATGACGGAGAGCTCGACGCGGCCATCGAACGTGTTCGTCATCAGCCCCGACAGCACGGCTTCGGTCATGGTCTGTTCACCCCCGATCATCTGTCGATTCGCGTGGCAGAAGCGGCCTCCGAAAGCCGCCCCGACGTTGCCATCGAGCTGTACGAGCGACACGTCGAAGGCTTGATCGAGCAGCGGGGTCGCCACAGTTACGCAGAAGCCGCGCGTGTGTTGGTGAAAGCCAAACAAGTTGCGGCTCGCGCGCACAACGAAGAACGCGTGACGGCGATCGTCAGTCGACTGCGCTCAGAGAATGCACACTTGCGAGCGCTCCACGAAGAGCTCGACGCTGCGGGCCTGTGAACCCTTCGACGCCGATGTCGTCTCATTTGAACCGATCGTTACAAAATGAAAAAGCCAACGATCGGACTCGCTGGCTTCTTGTTCGATCAACTCGTGAAGCGAGTTGTTCGTTCAACTCACGGGAAGATATCGCGCTCGCGGTACACCGCGGCGATTCGCTCGAGTGCCACGGCGTAGGCCGCGACTCGGAGCGAGCACTTCTTCGTGCGAGCCATGCTGGTGACCTCCGCGTAGGCGCGCTTCATCGCCTTCTCGAGACGCTCGTCGATCTCTTCGAGCGTCCAAGACTCAGAGTTCTTGTTCTGCACCCACTCGTAGTAGCTCACGGTCACGCCGCCCGAGTTGGCCAAGACGTCAGGCAGAATGTCGATTCCGCGCTCGAGCAAAATCGCTTCGCCCTCAGGGTTCAACGGACCGTTGGCGCCTTCTGCGACGAGCTTCACGTCGAGAGCGCGGGCCTCGCGAGCGCCCACCTGGTTCTCAAGAGCACAAGGCGCGAAGATGTCGGCCTTCACCGCGAAGAACTCGTCTCGCGAGATCTCTTTGCCGCCCGGGTAGCCCTTGATCCCACCGTGCTCGGCAACCCAGTCAGAAAGCTTCTTCGGGTTGAAACCTTCGGGGTTGAACAAGTAACCCGTGTGGTCTCCAACGGCGATCGTCGATACGCCGAGCTTCGAAAGAATACGTGCGGTGTTCGAACCCACGTTACCGAAGCCCTGCACCGTCAGCGTCGCGCCGCCGAGATCGAAGTTACGCTCACGTGCCCATTCGGTCACGCAGTGCACGAGACCTTGGCCAGTCGCCTTCTCGCGACCCAACGTGCCGCCGCTCGCAACGGGCTTGCCCGTGACAACGCCCTTCACGCCTTGCTTGTTGATGTGGCCAACGGTGTTTGCGTAGGTGTCCATCGCCCACGCCATCATCTGACCGTTCGTCCCAACATCTGGAGCCGGGATGTCGTAGTCAGGGCCGATGTTCTGGCCGAGCTGGAAGAAGAAGCGACGCGTGATTCGCTGAAGCTCATCCTTCGAAACCGTGCGCGGGTTGAACTTCACTCCGCCTTTGCCACCGCCGTATGGCAGGTTCATCAACGCGCACTTCCACGTCATCATCGACGCGAGCGCCTTGCAGTCATCGAGCGTGACTTCCTCGTGGTAGCGGATGCCGCCCTTGAAGGGCCCGAGGATGTTCGAGTGCTGAACGCGATACCCCTTGAACAGGCGCACCGAGCCGTCATCCATCTTCACGGGGAAGTTGATGATCAACTCATTCTTCGGCTGCGACAGGATCGTCCGGACATAAGGCTCGAGACGAATCACTTCGGCGGCCTGATCCAGATACCCCTGAACCACCTGGAAGAAGTTGTACTTTCCAGAGGGAACGGTGCCCGAAGGAACTGGGCTCGGAGGTGTGTCGGTCATGATCGGTTCTGCTCCGCGGCGGGTTTCTTTGTTTCGTGTACGTTTCGACAGGGCGCCGGCCTTCTAACGAACGACCACGGCACGTGCAACGCCACGATGCGTCAAGAACGCTCCAAATTGCCTGCATAAGTGCCATATCTGTGCAGGAAACTTTCACGAAACAAGCGAGCGCAATCGATCAATTTTCGTCCCTACGGCGCCTTCGTTCGCGTGCCCTCATAGCTATACGAAATCGTACAGGGCAACGTGTCGTACGAGCCTCCATTCGCGGCGAGCTCGCTCGAGCACGATGTGCCTGAAACGACGCTGAACACGAAGGTCACGGTGCCGCTGATCGAAGTGACATCTGTCTCGGCGCCGAGGTTCACTTTGATCGTATCGGCGCGAGTCATTGCGCAGGTCACCACCCCTGCATCCGTGGTGTCTTCGCTCGTCTGTGATCCGCTGATGGTCGCCACCTCGCTCGATATCGAGCCCGACACCATCGCGCCATCCTGTTTCCAATAGAGCGTGTCGTCGTCCTTCGAGAGCTCGACGTCGAAGCTCCACGGGGACGGCGCTCCGAGCCCATCGCCACACGTGTCACTCGAGAGCGTAGCTTCGATCGAGAACGTGCCCAGTGCAGTGCCGGGCATACTGCTCTTGGTGCCGCATCCCTCAGCGGCCCCGAGTGAACCGATCATCGACATGAGCCCCAACGTGATGGTCATTCGTCGCATGACCCCGTCGTTGCTTTCAGCGCTCTCGAGATCCTTTCGTTCAGATGTCGAAGTGTTTCAGCGCCAACCGATCTCTTCGTAAAGGTCGATCACCGTGTCTGCGTGGCTACGAAGGTGCCAAATATCGAGCGCGGTAGACGTTGCAACAGGCTCGATCACCGCGGCGAACATGAGCGAGGCTCCGTCGCCCAAACTCTCACAATTTTGCGCCGACAATCTTTTGCAATGACGCCTTCTTCACTTTGCTAGAGGCGTGCTAAGTCTTGCGACCCATGTCCAAGACCTACAGCGATCTGCTCGCCGACGTGCGCCAGGAAGTGAAGACCGTGTCGCTCGAAGACATTCGAGCGCGGCTCGATGCAAAGACGCCGATGGTGCTCGTCGACGTTCGAGAGAAGGAAGAATACCGAGCGGGGTACATTCCCGGAGCGTTGTCGTTGCCGCGTGGTTTTCTCGAGATGCAAGCTGAGCAGCGACTGCCCGATCGAAGTGCTCCGATCGTGGTGTATTGCGCCGGTGGTGTTCGTTCTGCCTTCGCCGCGCGCACGCTGAAAGAGTTGGGGTATGCGAACGTCGAGTCAGCGAGTCTCGGGTTCGTTCGCTGGAAGGATTTGGGCTTCCCGATTGAGACGCCTCCTGCGCTAACCGACGCGCAACGCGATCGTTATTCACGTCACCTTCTGCTGCCTGAGGTGGGTGAGGTTGGGCAGGCGAAGTTGCTCTCGTCGAAGGTGTTGCTGCTCGGAGCGGGTGGTCTCGGCAGCCCCGCTGCTTTGTATCTCGCTGCTGCAGGGGTTGGCACCGTTGGCTTGGTGGATGGCGACACTGTGGATGCGTCGAATCTGCAGCGACAGATCCTGCATGCGACCAGCCGTTTGGGCATGCCAAAGGTCGACAGCGCCGAGAAGGCACTTCGCGACCTGAACCCCGATGTGAAGGTCGTGAAATTTCAAGAGCGCGTGAACAGCGAGAACGTCGATCGCATCTTCAAAGACTTCGATGTGATCGTCGACGGCTGCGACAATTTCCCCACGCGTTACCTCGTGAACGACGCGAGTATTTTCTTGAACAAGCCCGTGGTTCACGGAAGCATTTTTCGCTTCGACGGGCAGGTGACGACGTTCGTTCCAGGTAAGGGGCCTTGCTATCGATGCCTCTATCCTGAGCCGCCTCCGCCGCACCTCGCGCCGTCATGCCAAGAGGCCGGCGTGCTCGGAATTCTGCCTGGTATCGTCGGCATCGTTCAAGCGACCGAGGCCATCAAGCTGCTGCTCGGAAAGGGCGACCCGCTCGTGGGTCGTTTGCTCACCTACGACAGCCTGAAGATGAAGTTCCGTGAGCTGAAGCTTCGTCGCGACCCAACGTGCCCCGTGTGCGGCGATAACCCCACGATCAAGAGCTACATCGACTACGAAGGCTTCTGCACAACGGGCTGACGGGTTGCGAGGTAAGGGCGTCGCGAGCTTGCGTTTTCGCCACGCCCACCACCCAACCGCAAGCGCGGTAATCAAAAAGCTCGAGCAGGATCACCAGCGGAGACGCGATCTCTTGAGTGAGGGCGCAGGATGCACGACCGCGGTGTCGGCCGAGGTGAAAAGTAGAGCTCGTCAACGCCGGGGCGAGGCGAGCTCTCGTCATCGAAAACGGACAACCACGGGTCTGCGGGTGGAGACGCTCGCCCTCAGGCCATGTGCTTCCAGCGGCGTTGAGTCCGATCGACCGCAGCAACTTGCCTGCCCACGCTGTCGACCCATCGCCGATGGCTCCGACGACGTCTGGTATTCACGAAGAATACGCGGAGCAGCCGAGAGCGCTCACTCGCTGGTTTGCTCGCAACGCTTGTGTCGCGTTGGTTCGATGGCTCGCGGTAGGGGAAGAACGGCCGATCGGTTTTGAAGGACATCCGAACTGCCGATGTTCCGATCGCGTTCGATGGCGTCTCGCTCGCGATCTTGAAGGCCGTGAGCTTCCAGTGCGCGGACACGTACGGCGTGAGCCACTCTTTTAGCGAATCACTCTCGGCGTAACCGCGTTCGTTGAGCCGCTTCGAGAGCGCAGCAGGATCATCTGCTTCGAGTACCGTCGCGTCATAGCCAGCGACTCGTTGCTCGTGCAGAACTCGAACGGGGGCGGCTGCGGTGTCGACGCCAGACGCGGCACCGCGCATCAAGAACATACCCAGACAGAATGGTGCGATTTTCACACCCTTCGTGACGTGTTTCTGGATTACCTCGGGTCGGATTTTCCACGCGAGCTGTTCGAAGATTTCATCCTTCGCTTCGGCGAGCTCAGGCCGATGTTGGAGTGGGCACGAGAAAGCCAAATTCCCTGCCGGTCGTGCGAAATGATGCGCGTCGTACGAAGTGCTCGATGTGCGAGGTTTTCATCACACGATGAAGTGCGCTCTCATCGGCAACGTCAGGCTTCGACTCTCCTCGCGGCGGAGCGGGTGCACATGCGCTGACAGGGCGAGCGTTCGTGAGCGATGCTGAGAACGCTGCCAGCCGCAACGATGTCTTCGCGAGTCGACGCAGGGGCCTCATACGAAAACTCTACACAACACACCCGAGCGGCGGGTGAGGTGGTGGTGTTGATCAACGCGATGAGGTTTCGTCGTCGAAGTCTCGAAGTCGCGTGACGCGCTCGAGTGGCTCGCCACCGGTCTTGCGACAGGCAATCGCGCTGCGATGGGTAGATGCTGCGATGGCCCGAGAACAAATACGCGAGCACGCACACGACAGCGGCGTGCGGCAATGCGTTCACACCGACCAGCTCGACGGCCATGATCGAGAGGGCAAGAGGCGCGTTCGAGGCAGATGCGAACACTCCTGCGAGGCCCACGCGCACCGAGCTCGATCAGGATCCCCATTGGCGCGAGCGAGCACACTGCCGAGTGTTGCGCCGACGAAAAAGAGCAGGGTGACCTCTCCGCCAAGAAAGCCCGAGCCGATCGTGATGGCCGTGAACACGAGCTTCACTGCAAACACGTATACAGGTGGCGAAGGGTCTCGGAAGGCACGCACGATGACGCGGGCACACCGAGACCGAGGTAGTCGCTGCTACCGACGAGCTTCCAGAGCACCACGACGGCAGCTCCTCCCACCATCATCCGCAGCGGCAGCCTGGGTAGCCAGCGCTCTCCCGCCTTCTTGATTAGGTGAGTAAGCTCGACGAACGCGATCGTTGCGAGCGCGAGTACGAGCGCAAAGAGTGCCACTTCGCCAGAAGCCACGGTGACAACGAAAGCGGAGCAGGCGAGGGGTACTCTGTGTGACCGATGCCCCACGCTCGCGTGGTCATATCGCCTACGGTTGCAGCAACGAGCGCCGGCAGCAGGGCGTCGTATTCAATCTTGCCAAGCACCACGAACTCGAGACCAAAAATGGTGCCAGCGATGGGTGTTCCGAACACCGAGCCAAAGCCTCCCGCGACACCCGCGGCAAGCAGTTGTTTGCGAAGCGACGGCGACAGCCCCACGCGATGCGAGAGGGTGTCAGCGAGACTCGCGCCCATCTGAACGGCTGTCCCTTCACGGCCCGCGCTGCCTCCGAAGAGATGCGTGAGCACGGTGCCGAGCAACACCATGGGCGCCATCCGGATCGGGATCGGTGGACCGTCATCGTGGATGGTGTCGATGATCAGGTTGTTGCCTGCTCGAATCGGCGTACCGAAACGTTCGTACAAAGCGCCAACCACGAGGCCTGACACCGGCAAGAGATAGACGAGCCACTCATGTTGCTCGCGAGTGTGGGTCGCCAGGTCGAGCAGGTGGAGGAACAGCGCCGATGCGGAGCCACAGATCGATCCGACGATGAGCCCCAGGCCCACCCAAGAGACGACGGCTTTCGCAACGCGCTTGCTCATGTGTTGGACGCTTACTCGACGCGATACTGGAAGGGCGACGCGGTAGCTGGGGTCATGAGTGGCCGGCAAGTTTCTGGCAACCGCAGACCTTTTTTTTGCAGTGTGTGGGTGAACGTCGCATCGTCCGCCCGTGCAGCGGCGAACTCGACCCCCACGCTCTGGTGGCTCAAGCAGCAACGACAACAATGTGATCCATGTCGACTTTGCGCGACGTGCTCGCGTTGATTCGGCTGTAGAGCCATTGCCTACAAGCGACGGGCAAGCCTCGTCACCTGGTGACTTCGACGGAGATCAAACCCCAGCGGTAGAAGAGCTCTTCTCGCAAGAAGAAGCGGCTCGCTTGGTGGGGCTGGGTGTGGAGCAACTTCGTTCGCTTCGCCGATTCGCAGCGCCCACCGGCCCGAAACGAGGGCGAGCGCGAGCTTACACCTTTCGCGATCTGATCGTCCTTCGTGCGGTCGCTGGTCTACTTGCTCGTGACGTGAAGGTTCGTGATCTCACGGCAGTGGTGAGGGCGTTGCGACAGATGTTGCCGACGGTGGACCATCCGCTCGCCGAGCTTCGTGTTGTCTCTGATGGCAAGACGATCTCGGTGCGATTGCCGTCGGGGGCGATCGAGCCCATCAGCGGGCAGATGTTGATCGACTTCGATACGCGCGAGCTGCACGACGAGGTCGTGCGCAGGTTGCATCCTCGCCCCGTCGCCGCACCGCCGGCTGAGCGAGACCCGCAGCGAGCGCTCGCGTTGTGCTCGGAAGCCAACGAGCTCGACGAGAACGCAGCAACGATGCACCGAGCGGAGATTCTCTATCGCCGCGCTCTCGAGCTCGACCCTACGCTCGCGATTGCACACACGAATCTCGGGAACATCAAGTTCCGCCAAGGTGATGACGACGAAGCGATGGTTCACTACCGACGCGCGTTGTCGATCGACCCGTACCAAGCCGAAGCGCAATACAACTTGGGGTACGTGTTGCTCGATCGAGGTCGCCCTCACGAGGCGGTGAAATATCTGCAGGGCGCCACGCGACGTGATCCGACCTTTGCAGACGCCCACTTCTATCTCGCCGTCGCCTGCGAGACGTTGGGTGAGCGAGCCAAAGCACGCCAGGCCTGGCAGCTATCTCGAGCTCGAGCCTTCGGGGCCATGGGCTGATGTTGCTCGCCACCATCTGGGGTGAGCCGTCATCCGCTTGTTCGCGCGGGTGACTAGGTCATGTCCAGGTCACGCGATCGTCGGAGATCATCAGCTCGAGTTCTCGGGTTGCATGCATCGTGAGCGTGCCCCTCGCTGATGCCGCCTCTCTGAAGTCTTCGGTTTCGTCGAAGCTTGAGGTGGCGTCGACCGCGCGGGTTCCCTCGCCGAATACTGCGACCCAATCGTTTGGCCCGAGGTAGCTCTCGACCAGCCGAAATGAGCGAGATGCCAGCGTGTCCGTGCTCACATCGGGGAACAGCTCATGTAGCGGAAAGCCCGGATCGAGATCGCTTACCAAACGAACCGATTGGTGTACGCGAACGAGGTCGAAGATGGGGTTGCCTCGCGTGTTGATGTGAGCTGTAGCGCTGCCGTCATCGAGGTCGAAATCGACGGCGAGTGACCTCTTCGAGAGATGTACCCAACTTCGGCGATCACGTCGTTGCAGCACGACTGAGTAAGCGACGCAGGGCGTACGTGTGATCGGCGAGGTCAACAAGCGGCGAGCCTTTCGAGCTCGTCCCGCGATCTTTCCGTGCATTCCCGTTTCGAACGCGTCGATCAAGATCCGCTTGTGACGCCTTGGCGTGGGACGCGACGAAGCCCCGATCGCAAACGCGAAACCCGATAGTGTGGCGATCAGCCCAGTGAGCTCCAAAATGGGGTCCATTCAAAACTCATCGCGATGGGGTTGGCGTGAGGTTGGGTGCTGCGGAAGCGCTGGTTGAAGGGGGAGACGCGCTCTCGAGTGTGCCGCTTGCGAGCACCAGCTCATCCTCGACTTGATTGATCCCGAAGCTCTCTGCGAGTGGGGTCATCATGCGTTGATAGACGAGCTCCCATTGCACGCGAGCCAAGGCTTCTGCTTCGCGTAGATCAACGTGGAGGTCGCGGTGGTCGTGGGATGTGCCAGGTGGTCCCAGTCGATGGTCGTGCCCTTCGACCCGTTGCGTAGAAAAATCGACGTTGCTGTCGGGGTGCAGAGGCACATCGCGAAAGGTTCGAGCAAGATCGATCGGACGCGCCAGCAGCTTGGTTTTGCCGCCGGTGGCGTCGACCGCATACACACGAAATTGCAGGCGCCTGAACATGTCGCCGGTGGGGAATGCGTGCCCCACCCATGCTGATTCGAGTCGCGCCTCGAGTGTCGAATTCGTTGGGCGAGTAGCGCTCACGCGAACAGCCCGTCGAATGAGCGAGGGGTTCTTGATCACACTGAAATCGTGATTGTGGTGAGTCGTGCCGTTACCGTCGTCGACGAGCGGCATGTGACAGCTCTGGCAAGCCGTGTTGGCAAAGCTCGATGAGCGCCACTCGTTGTGAGTGTTCTGCATCGGCGAGGGCACAAGCTGATTGGCGTCTTTGGGGAAGTTGAACTGGTGGCAACCTTCACAGGCCTGGGCGGTGCTCAGCCATGGCGCAGCGCTCACGGGGTGCGGGCTCACTGCTGGGGCCGAACCACTCGGGATCGCTGTCGGGCTCGAGAGTGGCGCCGTGACACTCTTGTGACCAGCGATTGAGCCGCCCGTGGCGTGGCAGCTCAAGCAGGTGATTCCCTCGTCTTGAGCGGCGCGTGATGGAGGCGCGATGGGGTCGGATTCTGGAGCATGGCAGCCGCGACAGAAGGCTTTGGGCTCGATGGCGTAGGCCTTTTGAAACACAGGATCCGTCCAGGATCCGTGGTGCATCGAAGCTGACCATTCTCGGCCGATTTCTTGGTGACAGGTAGAGCAAGTCGCGCTCGTCGAGCCGTTCGAAGCGGCTGAAAAACCGGCGATCGTACGAGATCGTGCCGACGTCGCGGGGCCCGGCACCTCGGGTGGCGAAGCTTCAACGTGGGTGGAATGGAGCGAGACCATCGCTGCCAGGGCGCCCCCCCCAACCGCGACGAGCGCCACCACGCTCGGAGACGATTTCGCGATCCGCACTTGCGTACCCTAGCCCAGGGCCGCTAACTCGTCGTGCACCATGGCATCTTCCCCATCCTCGGGGGTTCTTGCCGCGCTACGAGCTCCGGTCGTGTACGTGACGGGCAAGGGCGGCGTCGGGAAAACCACCATCGCAGCGGCACTCGCGCTCGCAGCAGCTCGAAACGGAGAGCGGGCCGCGCTCGTTGAGTTTGACGACGCAGAGGCAGGCCAACGCGCGCTGAAAGGCGCAGACGTGAAGGTTGGCCATGTCGTTGCGAGCTTCGAGGCCGCGCTCGAAGATGCCGTCACTTCGATCGTGGGCACGGCGCTCTTGTCGAAGACGGCGTTGCGACATCAAGCGGTACGACGCTTGACCCGTGCGATGCCTGCGCTTCGCGAGTTCGTATCACTCGAACGCGTGCGTCGGTTGAAGGCGAGCGGTGACTACGACCGCATCGTATGTGACCTGCCCGCGAGCGGACACGCGCTCGATTGGTTGCGCGTGCCAGGCGCCTTCGAACGCTTCTTGCGAGGCGGACCCATGGGCGCGTTGGGGACACGCGTGAACGATGAGATCATTGCTCCGGGCAAGAGCGATGTTGTGATCGTCACACTGGCAGACCCTCTCGTGATCAAAGAGACCCGGCAGCTTGCGAGTCGTATGCGTGACGAGCTCGGGCGAAGCCCCTCGTTGATCGTGGTGAACCGCTTCACAGGTCAAGATGCAAAAGGTGCGGTTGAGGCATCGGAGCGACTTCGGGAAGCCTCTCGAGGTGATGCTGCTGCCGAGGCGTTCGAGAAGTTGTTGAAGGCGCGATCGGCGGTGGCCACAGACGCGATCGACGCCGTCAATGAAGCCAAAGGCGTCGACGCGGGTAAGGTGGTTGCGATTCGTGAAGCTCCGGCGGATCCGCTGGTCGGCGATGTTCTTCGTTGGCTCGACACAGGTGCACTCGCATGACGCGTTTGACGATTTCGGTTGGAGGCGGAGGCGTCGGCAAGACCACGACCTCAGCAGCGCTTGCGTTGCACATGGCGCGACAGGGGAAGCGCACGTTGGTGATCACGGTCGACCCGGCGCGACGATTGGCCGATGCCCTTGGCGTCGAGATCGGTGCGGCGACCGCAGTGGCCCCCATCGACCCGCGTGCAGAAGGTCGCCTCTACGCTCGAATGCCTGATACGCGAGCGAGCTTTGCTGACTTCATGCGCTGGCTCTTTGTCGACGACGCACAGCTCAAGCGAGTGATGGACAACCCAGCGTCGAAAGAGATGGCTGACTCTCTCGCGGGCATTCACGAGATCCTGACCATCGCCCTTCTACAAAACGAATACGACTCTGGGCAGTTCGACGAGATCGTTCTCGATACGGCGCCAAGTCGTCATGCGCTCGCGTTCATCACCTATCCGGGTAAGTTGCTCGAGATGCTCGAAGCCAAGGCCACAACTTGGCTCGCTGAGATGGCTGAAAACCTTCAGGCAGAAGAGAGCGGCAAGCGTCGTGGGTTTTTCGCTTGGGGTCGTGCCAAGGTCGAGGGGATCTTCGGCAAAGTCGTGGGTCTCGAAGGGCTTCGCAATATGTCGGCGCTCTTCGCCGAGATCGCGAGTGTGCGCGATCGATGGGCCGAGCTTGCGCGCCGTACCGAGAAGATGCTCGGCGAGAAGTCGACGCGGTATCTCATCGTTGGGGCGCCGACCGGTGGAGCGATCTCGGACGTTCAATACCTCGTTGCGTCGCTCGATCGGCGCAAGCTCAAGCCCACGGCCGTCGTGCTCAACCGAGCCGAGAGCGAGCCTCCCGCGTGTGAGCGTCAGGTGGCAGAGCTGCTCGACACGCACAAGGGCATCGTCTCTGCGGCGGATGAAACCGCGATACGCGCGGCCCTCGCGGCTCTGGCTTCTGAGCATCGTGTTCGGGCCGTGGCGGCTGATGAAGCCGTGCGAGCACTGACGTCGCGCATCCCTCGCGGAACACCGATCATTCGTTTGCCGTTCGTGGGCCCTGCGATGCCCAACGAGATTGTGCTCGCCTTGGCGGATGAGTGGGCCGAAAGCTCGCTGCGCTAGGCATCCGCAGCGCCCCTGCTGAAGACGCTGAGAAATAGAACGGTTGTTCCAAATACGAAGGGCCTGGCTCGAGAGAGCGCAGGCCCTTGATGTTGCGTAAGGCGCTCACTCGATCGTCGAGCGAGCGTTCTGGGGATCAGTTGGTGATAGCGAGCGTGAAGTTATTGCAGGTCTTCGTCGCGCCCGTCTTTCGGAACACGTGGATGTAGATCACACCAGCGTTACCAACTGCGGGCACCGGCGCGGTGTTACCGCTGCCAGCGTTGCCGTTCGAGACTTCCCAGTCGGTGATGGCCGAAGAAACACTGCCTTCGGTCAAGCACGCGGTCGACGAGCCAGAGCAGTTGCTCGTGATGTCGAACTGGAACTCATTGTTCGGGTTCGACGAGAACTTCACGTGGGGGTGATATGCGGCGCTCGTGTTGCCCGTGAAGGTGACCTTGTACCAACGCTCGGTGCTGTTTGCGATGTTCGACGTAGCGGTCGTTGAGCCACCGATTGCCACTGTCAAAAGGTCGGTTGCCGCGGCACAGCTCGTACCGCCGTTGCTGTTGATCGTGCACTCACAACCATCCGAGCACAGGCCGTCGAGGTCGAGATACGACGATGAGGTGCACGCCACGACTTTGCATGCGCCTGCGCTACACGAGACTGCGGACACGTTGCCGGTGCAACTCGCCGCGCAGGAGGTGCCACACGTTCCGCAGTTAGCGGAGTCGGTGGTCGTATTCGTTTCGCAACCATCTGCATACAGACCGTTGCAGTTGCCGTATCCGCTATTGCAACTCGCAACGCCACATACGCTGTTGGTGCAACTTGCGGTGCCGTGGGCGACAGAGCAAACGATGCCGCAACCGTTGCAGTTGTTCGGGTTGTTCGTCGTATTGATCTCGCAGCCATCCGCGGGGTTGTTGTTGCAATCAGCGAAGCCCGGGTTGCAGGTGTTGACAACACAAGCGCTGTTTACACACGCTGCCGTTCCGTTGGCCGCAGAGCAGACGATGCCGCAACCACCGCAGTTGTTGACGTCATTGGTCGTATTGATTTCGCAGCCATCGCTTGCAATGCCGTTGCAGTTCTTGAAGCCTGCATTGCACGAGCTGACGGTGCAGTTGCTGCTCGTGCACCCAGCGACTGCGTTGGGCAGGTTGCACACCGTGCCGCACGCACCGCAGTTCGAGGCGTTGTTTGTGAGGTTGGTCTCGCAGCCGTCGGTCGGGTTGTTGTTGCAGTTACCGAATCCGCTTGAGCAAGCACCGAGGGTGCAGGTGCCGTTCACGCAGCTCTCTGCTGCGTTTGCGAGATCGCAAAGCTGGCCACACGCGCCGCAGTTATTGACGTCGGTATTCGAGTTGATCTCGCAACCGTCAGCGGGGTTGTTGTTGCAGTTCTTGTAACCCGCATTGCAAGCGCCGAGGGTACAAGCGCCGTTCACGCAGCTCTCTGCTGCGTTCGCGAGATCGCAATTGAGATTGCATCCACCGCAGTTCGCGAGACTCGTGTTGATGTTGATCTCACAGCCGTCGGTGTTGCTGCCGTTGCAATCCTTGAATCCGGCATTGCACGAGCCCATCACGCAGTTACCGGTGAGGCACTGGGCGCCGGCGTTTGCGAATGCGCAGTTGAGGTTGCAACCGCCGCAGTTGGCGAGGCTCGTGTTCGAGTTGATCTCGCAGCCGTCAGCGTTGTTGCCGTTGCAGTTCAAGAAGCCCGCGTTGCACGAGCCCATCACACACGTGCCTGCCAAGCACAGCTCAGCCGCGTTGGCGTAGTCACACGCCTGCCCGCAACCTCCGCAGTTGGTGAGGCTATTCGACGTGTTGATTTCACAACCGTCGCTCGGGTTGTTGTTGCAGTTCTCGTAGTTCGGATTGCACGCGCCGAGGGTGCAAGCACCGTTCACGCAGCTCTCGCTTGCGTTCGCGAGATCGCAGTTCTGTCCGCACCCACCGCAGTGAGCGAGCGTCGTCTTGGTGTTGACCTCGCAGCCGTCTGACGGATCGTTGTTGCAGTCTGCGAAGCCCGGGTCGCACGTGCCCATCTTGCACACGCCGCCCACGCAGCTTTCGCTCGCATGGGGGACATCACACGCCTGGTTGCAACCGCCGCAGTTCGCGAGGCTCGTGTTGATGTCCGTCTCGCATCCTGGCACGGCCGAGTTGCAATCGGCGGTTCCTGGATTGCAGGTCGACAGAACACACGAACCGTTCGTACAAGTTTCGTTTGCGTTCGGGATATCGCAGAGCTGATCACACCCACCACAGTTGGCGAGGCTCGTGTTGGTGTTGACCTCGCAACCGTCGCCTGGCGTGTTGTTACAGTCGGCCCAACCAGCGTCGCAGGTCGTGATCGTACACTGCCCGCTCACACACGCTTCGCCCGCGTGGGGAAGCGCACAGGGCAAGTTGCATCCACCGCAGTTGGCGAGGCTCGTGTCGAGGTTGACCTCACAACCGTCGAGGTCATTGCCGTTACAGTTCGCGAAACCAACAGCACAGTTGCCGATGATGCACGTGCCGCCGATGCAGGTCTCTCCTGCATTCGCGAAGTCACATCCGTGACCGCACGAGCTACAGTTGTTGACGTCCGTCTTTAGGTTGATTTCGCAACCATCAGAAGGGTCGTTGTTGCAGTCAGCATAGCCCGATGCACAGGTCGCGATCCCGCAGACGCCGTTGTCACACGAGGGCGTCGCGTTGGGCGTCACACATGGAGAGTTGCAGCCGCCACAGTTGAGCGGATCGCCGAGCGTGTCTACCTCGCATCCAGTCGTCGGGTCGTTGTCGCAATCGACATAACCCGCGTTGCAAGCACCGAGGGTACACGTGCCGTTCACGCACGATTCGCTCGCATGTGCGAGTGCACAGTTGAGGTTACAACCGCCGCAGTGATCGAGGCTGGTTTTAACGTTCGTTTCACAGCCGTCAGCCGCGCTCAAGTTGCAGTCAGCGTAGCCAGTATCGCAACCAATGATGTTGCAGTTGCCGCCGTTGCAGAACGCGTTCGTGTTGCTCTTCAAACAGCTCGTGCCGCACGAGCCACAGTTCGTCATCGAGTTGAACAGGTCGGCTTCGCACCCGTTCGAGTCGTCCATATCGCAGTTGTCGAAGGGCGCGCTACACGAGCCGAGCAAACACTGGCCTTGCGAGCACGTGGCTGCTGCGTTCGCTGGGGCACATGGGCTGTCGCACCCACCGCAGTGATCGAGACTCGTGAAAATGTTCGTTTCACAGCCGTTGGCGGACAATCCGTCACAGTCGCCAAGGCCCGAGGTACAGCCGCTCTTTTGCCCAACGATCGGCACGGCCAACAACTGCGCGGGGTCGGCTCCAACCGCAGCGGTGACCAGCATCGTATCTGCTGGCAATGGGCCGCCGGTTTGATCGGAGGTGAACGACACCTCGAAGTACAACGTACCGCCTTGCGGGGTCACCGTTGGCATCGCAACGACCGTTCGCAGCGGTGTGCCCGGGTTGTTCGGATCGTCAACGTAGTGACTCGTCACGACCGTGAACGCCTGCGGTAGCGATCCGCTTGCCACTGCGTTCGTGAAGCTGACGTTTTGCCCCGTGTCGTTGTCGTACCGAAACATGCGCATTTCGGTGGTGCTTACCGGCACGGTTCCGTAGTCGAGAATCGCCGGCGTCACACACGCGTCGAAGGGGCCTTCGTCGTTCAACACGCACAGCTTGAGCTGCCCTGTGGGCAACCCTCCTGTACCTCCGTTTCCGCCCGTCCCTCCTGAGCCTGCGACAGCTCCCGTTCCGGCGTTTCCGCCAGTTCCTGCTGCGCCGGCTGTGCCTGCGGAGCCTCCCGCTCCTGCTGTGCCTGCGTGGGTTCCGGCTGCGCCCGCACTTCCGGCGCTAGCGCCCGCGGAGCCTCCCGTTCCCGTCCCGCCGGCACCGCCGGCTTCGGTAGCGCCCGTGGCGCCGTTGCCTGAAGCACATCCCGCTATGAGCGAGTATGCGAATAGCCCCACAAGAAGGCCCGAAACCCTGGTTGCCATGGTCGACTCCGCGCTGAAGATCGAGGAGGGCGCGTACCGCTCGGAGTCGAGCGGCAGATGTCGCAGAATTTACCAGGCTTCCTGCCGTTTGATGAAAAATCTGTAACCCCTCTAAATTGACGGCGGTTAACAAATTACCGGGTGCTCTTGTGTGCCTTACGCTCTTGTGTCTTGCAGGGTGGGCGTCCGGCACACTTTGATGGTGTGCGTCATTCGCCGCAGAGCGGCGATGCGGCTGCGTCGCTTCCCGCGGCCAGCGCTTCACACTCATTGCAATACACCGCTCCGTCGCACCCGCAGATACCCGTGCACGGCTCGTTACAGGTCGTTGGACGGGGCACGCAAACTCCTTGGCCATCCGTTGCTCCACACGAGCCATCTGGCCAATCGCAGACCTCGTCAGGGCTGCAAATTACGCCGCCGAGACCGCCACATGCCTTGCTCCCCGTGTCGGGGACACAGGCGCCACCGTTGCAATCTGGGTCGCACACCCACGAGCCCGTTGACGCGTCGCATGAGCACGATGACGAGACGCATTGGCCGCTCAACTGCATGCACACAAAACCCGCCGAGCAACCGGTCTGCGCGCACCCCTGTGGGTTCGGCCCTGCGCACGTGCTGGTGGGTGTGCACTTGCCCACCAGACCGCAGTCGTCGGTGCAACCCCACGTGCCCGTGGCCTCATCGCACGTGCACGACGACGGAACACACGCCGGGCTGCTCAAGTCGCATACGCCCTCGGTGCAGTCTGATTGCGTTCGACACATCGGCGGTTGTAGCTGAGATGGGTCGGGGCTTGCGCATCCGTTCGTGCCAGCGGCGCCGCTCGTTCCACTCGTGCCATTGGCTCCAGATGAGCCTCCTGCAGCTCCACTCGTGCCTGATGATCCCGAGGCTCCCGAAGTGCCCGCCGAGGCTGATGCTCCGGTGCCAGGGTCAGCGACTTCTCCTCCGCACGCAGCCAACATCAACGCACCAAGCAAGAGAAGTCGTCGCATGTTCGTCCCCGTCAGTTTCCGTAGAGTGTGACGTCGTCGATCGTCCAGTAATTCGCGTACGAGTCCGTGCCGTAGATGCTGTCTTCGTACCTGAATCGAACCCAGAACGCAGCCTTGCCAGCTCCTACCGAGGTCAGGTCGAGATTCACCTCGCCCGACGCGCTCGTGTTGTAGGTCTGGGCTGCAGTCCACGCCGAGCCGTCGATAGACGTTTCGACGTACACCGCATCGTCGATGTAGTGGCTGTAGTCTTGGAAAAACCTCAGCTTCAGCGAGGTGACCGACGTCGTGTCGAAGGGCCCTGCTGAGAGCGTCTCGTTGTGCAGCACGACTTGGTACTCGTCTGCGATGACGGCGAGGCTGCCGCCAGACGGGCTCAGCGTGTCGTTGTTTCCGTAAAATGGGCTGCACGAGTTAGCGGGGTTACACCACTCCCACCGATGGCCGTCGCTGCCTGCGTCGTTCGACGTGAAGGCGCCAAGCGAGGTTGTGAAATCCTCGTTCAAAAACACCGTCGCCGGGCTACACGCTTGCGAGCCTTGTGCGCCTTGGCACGTGCTCGGGAACGCACACGTATGCGCAATGTTATCCGAGTCACATGGGTCGCCAGGTTGCAGCGTCATCGGCGTCATACACGTCTCTTGGCCCGGGATATCGGCTGCACAAATCAACCCCGGTGCGCATTGCAGGTTCGTTGCAGCGAACGAGCAGTCTTCGCCTTCGCCCAGCATCTCGGTGGGCGTTAGCGTCAGTCGATAGCGACCCAATTGCGACGCAGACGAGCCAGCCACGAACACGAACAGCGTTTGTTGTGGTTGCACCGACGCGATCGAAAACGAGCCGTAGTCGCTGAACGTGTCGCTGTTGTAGTCGCTACAACCAAGCTCTGTTCCCGAGGTGTCACACGCCGTTCGTGCCCACACGGTCGTGTCGGTCATCGGCGAAGAGATCGGCGGGAGTACCGTCGCCACATCGAGCTGTACTGGGTGCGTCGACTGATTGGTGAATTTGTGAACGACCGTTTTGATGCTCGACGAAACAGAGAAGCAGCTTGGGCTATACGAGACCGTCAACGTCGAGCCGTTGTTCGAACCGTCGTAAATCAGCTCGCCGCTCACGTTGTACAGACCGTGCGTCGAGGGGTCGTCGAGATCCACTGGCGCGTTGCAGCTATAGCCAAGCGGTAGCTCGGGCCCCGTGCCGCCTGTTCCCGCCGTGCCTGAAGTGCCAGCAGTGCCGCTCGTTCCCGCGCTGCCTGCTGTGCCCGCATTTCCTGCGGTTCCGCCTGCGCCAGCTGACCCACTCGTGCCGCCAGTGCCCGCGGTTCCCGAGGCCCCTGACGAGCCTGCTTCGCCAGCGCTCCCGCCTGTTCCACCGGAGCCGCTCGCGCCGCTTGAGCCGCTTGAGCCTCCCGTCCCGCCGTTGCCCGCGCTGCCAGATGATCCCGCCGAGGCGCTCGCCCCTGAGGCACCCGCATTCGAGCCGCCCGTGCCACCCGTTCCGCCGGTGTCGCTGCCGTCGGAGTTATCTTTCGAGCTCGCGCAAGCAGCGAGCGACAGGGCGCACAGGGCGCCGAACAAAGCTCTTCGAATCATCTCACCTCTGGCTCGCGCCACGTTGTCAGCGCGAAAGTCGCGAACTCTAACCCGCGAATGCGCCGCCCGCCCGCCAAAGCGCAAAAATCGTCCCCCAGCTCATCGTCAAAAGAAGCACGAAAACTGCCACGAAGAGCTTTCCCGACGGCTTCGTCTCGTCGTGACTCGCGCGCAAACCTCGGGCTCTCGCGAACCCGTCGAGCCCAAGCGCCAAGTGGTACGACAACGCAAGCGTTCCCAGCGCGAAAACAGGCAGCGTGAGCGCCCCGTGTCTCATCTGTGCTGCCAACTCGTAGAAGCGTTTGGCGTGTCCCTCGACGAGACGTGGATACAGAAAGTCGAGCCAAATATGCGCGCCCAAGAAACACAAGACTGCTAGCGCCGACGCCCACTTCAACCGAGCTCGTCGTGTCGCCCAAGGTGACCCCTCCGTTGGCTCGTGTATCGCCTCCGACAGTCTCGCGAGGCCTGTGCCCGTGTGAAACAGCAGCGTAAGCAACACCAACGCCGAGGCCGCAACGCCTACGGTGGGCTGCGTTGGCCAGGTCACTACGGTGCTCCATGATTGCGCGCTCTTGAAGGCAGCGAGGTTGCTCAGCAGGTGACACAACGTCCACGCTGCGAGCGGAACGACCGCGATCCACGAACCCTGCCGCGCTCCATCAGACGCGTTGTTTTCGGGTTGTGTTGAGCTCGCCATCGCGTCGTGTATGCGTGGGTTCGTTGCGAACTTCCAGGTGAAACGAGCGACACTCGAGAGTGCTGCTATTGCGCTCGCTTCATGGCGTTGCCGAGCTCATTTCGATCGCAGCTCTTCTGGTTTGCTTTGGCGCTATCCACCGCCTGTGGAGGCGACGCTCGCGTGCAGACAGAGCACTCTGCTGCGCCCTCGGCTACCTCGTCGGCGACGCAATCCCCGCCCTCTGCGTCGAGCTCGGCATCACTCATCGAATCGATCGATGCGGGGCTCGATGCTGCTTCAGACGCAACCGCTCTTGCAGACGCCGATGTCGACGCTGGCCCGCCGCCCGAGTGCCCTGACGACATGGTGAAGGTCGGTGCGTTTTGCGTCGATCGATACGAAGCCCACCTCATCGCCGTGCGTGACGGACAAGAGTCGCCGTGGCCTCATTTTCAACGTCCAGAGAGCGGCACTACCTACCTTGCTCGAAGCGCGTCGGGGGTGTTTCCGCAGGCGTACATCAGCCGAGTCGAATCGGCGGCTGCTTGCAAGAACGCAGGCAAACGACTTTGCTCTCTCGCTGAGTGGTCACGCGCTTGCCAAGGCCCTCGCGGGAGCACCTATCCCTACGGAGGCCGCTCCGCGAAAAAGGGCAAATGCAACTCGGGCAAGGGTCACTTGATGACGCAGTTCTTCGGCGCTGACAGTCATCGATGGAAGTACGAATCCTTCAACGATCCGAAGCTCGATCAAGAGCCCGGCTTCCTGGCGCGCAGCGGCGAATACGACGGATGCACCACCGGCGAAGGCACCTTCGATATGGTGGGAAACCTGCACGAGTGGGTGGCCGACGCGGTGAGCGAAGAATTCGGTGAGCGCATCGCCAACGACGAGAACCGCAAGAAGCAACCGTGGCACGTCGGCAACGGCATGTTCTTGGGCGGCTTCTTCAGCACCACCAGTGAGCACGGTGCGGGCTGTACGTTCACCACCATCGCGCACGAGCCCACGTATCACGACTACTCGACGGGTTTTCGGTGCTGCAAGTCGATCCCCAAACCGCCCAAGCCTGCGTCGAGCTCATCCAAAACGAAGTGAGCCCGACTCGGTCGCTCAGCGGATCACATTCAGTCGAACTGGCCCCGCTCCGCCGCTTCGTTCGATGCTCAGATCGAGACCTGAACGTTTCGCATTCTGCACCGAGGCACGATCGGCAAGCTTCTCAGCGATCGCCACGAACTCTTTGGCAATGTCGCTGGTTGGCGCGGCTTGAACCACGGGCGTACCCGCATCGCCCCACTCTCGTGCGCGTGGGTCGAGCGGCAGTTGACCCAGCAATTTCGACTCTGCGAAGTCAGCGATCTTTTGCCCACCCCCTTCGCCAAACAGGCGATGACGATTGCCCGCTGGGTCGTCGAAAAAGCTCATGTTTTCAATGACGCCGAGCACCGGGATTTCGACCTTCTTGCACATCGAAACGCTCTTGTAGACGTCTTGAAGCGCAACCTCTTGTGGAGTGGTCACCACCACTGCGCCCGTACAGCGAACACGCTGCGAAAGCGTGAGCGTTACGTCGCCCGTGCCAGGAGGCATGTCGATCACCAAGTAGTCGAGCGTGCCCCAGTTCACGTCCTTGAAGAACTGCAGCAGCGCACCGTGAAGCATCGGCCCTCGCCAGATCACCGCCGACGTCGGGTCTTCGAGCAAAAAGCCAATGCTCATCAGCTTCACACCAAAGCGTTCGAGCGGCTCGATCGTCTTGCCGTCTTTCGAGATCGGGCGACCCTGCACCCCCAGCATCGTCGGAATGCTCGGCCCATAAATATCTGCGTCGAGCAAACCCACCCGACATCCACTTCGGTGCAGTGCCATCGTGAGGTTCGTGGCGACCGTGCTCTTACCCACTCCACCTTTGCCACTGAGCACCAGGATCACGTTCGCGACATTCGGGATCGGATCGTCGGCTGTGATCTCTCGCGTCAGCACTTTCGAATCCCAAGTGATGTCCACGCCCGATGCTCCAGCCTTTTTCAGCGCTGTCGTCAGGTCGCCCTCGATTTGTCCTCGAAGCGGGCACGCTGGGGTTGTCAGCACCACCGTCGTCTTCACGCGATCGGCTTCGACGACCAGATCCCGAATCATCCCCAGCTCGACCAAGGGTCGACCCAGCTCGGGATCCAATACGTTCTTGATGGCTTCGAGGGCGGTTTCTTGGGTCAGCGACATGGTGGTATCTGCTCGCTGGGCAGCCTCGTGGTCTGGCCACGTAGCAATGCGCGATTTGTGATCGTCGGCGACTCACGGAATGGTGACGTTGGCCTTGGCGGAGGGGTAGGTATCGACCATCAAATACGCCCTCAACGCACCCGTGACTTTGCCTGCTTCGAACGGAATGCGTACCGAGGTTACGATGCCGCTCGCGTCGCTCTGTCGCTCGGTCGTCAACCCATAGTCGAGCGTGACCGGGGCGTTCGTTGCACTGTCCACCAGAAGCACCTCGTACACGTGATCAGCAAGCTTGAGCGGTTTCGCTCAACGTTGCTGTGACCCCGTCTGCTGCCGCCGAGAATGTCACGTCTCCGACGCCAGTGGTCCCGGTCGTGGTGCCTTCGCCATACGGCTTGAACAGGGCGCCGCCGTACACGGTAAGCACATCGGTTTGTGGGTTACACAGCCCGAGTCGCTGCAAGAACGAGCCGTACAACGGAACGCCCGCGCAGATCGTGCTCCGTGAGCGCCACTCCCGCGGGGGCGTTCCCACCGGTCCGAGCGTGCCCGAGATCCGAACGTTCGAAACGGGATCGTCGCGTTCATCACCTCAACCTTGAGACCATCCTGATTCTCGAGCGTCGCGTACTGCGCTCGGATTCGCGAGGTCAGCGGCACCAGCAATTTCGTTGCTGGATCCACCACCGTCTTGTTCTCGCCCTCCGCGAGCTTCGCCCCGATCATCCACGCGATGCCGGTTTGATCGCCATCGGGGCCACTGCCCTCCACGATGCTCTGCGAGGTAGTGGAGCGAGTCAAAACCGATCTGGTTGTAGCTCGGCAAAATCGTCGGCAGCGGCAGTGCCGTCGCGAGATCTCCCACACGCTCGATGGGTCGCCGGATTGTGTTGGCGCTTGCGGTCGATAGGCCCACGCAGAATCGATTCGCACAGGTGCCGAGAACGACAACGACACATCACCACCCTTCGTGCCGCCACTGAGCTTCAACCCCGTGCGTTGCATGTCGACGAGGTACGACGCTTTGATCGTGAGCTTCTGTTGGCCGTCTGCATCGGACGGCAACCACGTTGTCTTCGGCGTGATGGTGACGAACTTCCCGTCACCCGCGACATCGACGACGACGTCCACCGGTGGGTCGCTCGTCACCGAGATCGAGCTCGCATCGAGAATCGCCAGCTTCGAGTCACCCTTCTCTCGAACGGCCAACGTGAGCACGAGCGGCGCGTTGGCTTGTAGCTCACGAGGAGGTGTGCTCGTGGTCGATCCAAACGGGCTCGTCGTGAGCAACAGTGCGCCTGATTCGGGGAGCGCTTCTCCTCCGCCTTTGGTGCATCGGTCCTTGTCATCGCCCACATCGTCACGAAGACACCAATCGTACGGAACACTGAAAATATGGCCGTTTTCGCCTGCGATGTAGATCGCATCGGGGCCCAATGCGGGTGACGCGTTCAGGTCGTTCCGGTCGTCGTCGATCAGTCGGATCGCCCAGCGCAACGTTCCATCGGGGTTCAGCACGAAAAGACGCCCTTCGCCGGAGCCCACATACACGTTGCCGTCGGCATCAACCGCCGGGGACGATCGGATCGGCTCGCTCGTATCGAACGCCCATTTGATCGCGCCGGTCTTCGCATCGATGTCGTAGATCGTTCCGTCGGCTGATGGTTGAACGACGCTGCCATCGGGCATCATCGCCGCGCTCGCGTACACGTGATCGCGAGTGCCAAGCTCCCACAGTTGCTCGCCGTCGGTCATTCGGTACGCGCGAACGTATCCATCGAAGCCACCCACGATCATGGCGCCGTCGGGGGTGATGAGCGGGCTTGCGGCGACTGTCCCCAGGCTTTGCGTAGACCAGATTTCTTCGCCGTTGCTGTCGATTGCGTACGTGTTCGGAGCAACGGGAAGAAGGTTGTTGTTGCCGATGTAGAGCGAGCCGGTGCTTACGTCGACTGCAGGCAGCGACCAGGTCTGATCGGCCATCTTGAAGCGCCATTTCACCTCGCCCGTGTCGGGGTTCACGGCGTAGACAAAGAAGTTGTCGTTCGGCACATACAGCGTGCCGTCTGCAGCGTGCGCAACGTTGCCTTCGAACCAGTTGATGAACGCGTTGTTCACCGATGGATCGTCGGCTTGCATCTCCCAGATGGGCTTGCCAGTCGCGGCCTCGCGAGCGCGCAACTTGCCGTCACCCGAGCCGAAAAAGACGCGGCCCTTGTCGTCGAGCATGCCCGATGAGTCGATGATCTCACCCGTGAGCTCAGACCATTTCACCGTGCCATCACGAGCGATCGCGTAGAACGTTCGATCGGCCGAGCCGACGTAGATCGTGCCGTCGCTACCGACGATCGGAGAGCTGAAAATGCCCTTGCCGGTGACGACCTCCCAGCGCGCTCCGCCCGTTTTCGATGGGCGCACTTCACTGAGCGCTGTCTGCTCAGGGTTCTTGCGAAACTTTGGCCACCAACCCGCAGGGTCGGTCGGTTTGAGTGTGCCTTGAATGGGCGGAGACGAGTCTCCCTCGCCACCACACGACGCCAAGCACAGCAACAACCCCACCCCTAGACCCCACGTTCGACGAGAGCGAAACATCGGGCGATGTTAGCGAAGGAACGGCCGAGCAAAAGGGAAAGAATCGCGCCGACTCGTTGGTGCGTTTGAACGCCGCAAGTGGCTCGTTTTCCGTTAGTGTGCGGGCATGCCTGTTACCCCTGCGACCGAACAGTTTTTTGTCCTCACTGCGCTTGGCCCTGACCGCCCAGGTTTGGTGGCCGAGGTGACGAAGTTCCTCGATGCGCATGGGGTGAATGTCGAAGACAGCCGCATGGCAGTGCTTGGCGCTGAGTTCGCCATCATGATGCTGATCTCAGGTTCGGAAGAGTCGGTCGCGAAGGTTGCTCGCGAAGCGGGTGATCTCGAAAAGCTCACGGGCCTCACTGTCTCGACCAAGCCTACGCGAAGCCCCGAAGAGCATCGAAAGGCAACCGTGTTGCCCTGCCTCGTCACGGCAGAAGCCATCGATCGCGAGGGCATCGTGAAGGCTGTTTCCGCAGCTCTTCATGGGCTCGGCATCAACGTGGTGTCGTTGCAATCCACGGCATTCAACGCCCCAGTGACGGGCACCCCGTTGTTTCGTCTCGAGGCGCGTGTTGATGTTCCACAAGGCGTTACGGTGACGCGTCTTCGTCAGGCGCTCGAAGCTGTGGCACTCGCCGAGAACATCGATCTCGACGTGCGCTCGTTGGTGTAGTCGTCGCTGATGTTTTTCTTCTTGTCGAAGACCATCGACGTCCTGTTGAGCCCGATGGTCTGGGCGATGTTGCTCATCGCAGGTGTAGCCTGGCGCTTGAAGAAACAACGCCGTGAGCGTCGCGTGTTGTGCGCCGTCGTGGTGCTCTTGTGGTGTCTTTCCTCCGACGCGGTTGCCAACTCACTTTGGCGATCGCTCGAGCTCGCCACGACGTCGACCTACGACAAGAACGCTACCTACGACGCCGTGATCTTGCTGGGGGGCCTCGTGCAAGACGAGGCCGACGAGTGGGCGGGCGGGCACTCGTACAACGACAGCGTTGAGCGTTTGCTCTCCACTTACGACTTGCTGCGAACGAACCATGCTCGTGCGGTCATCGCGTCGGGCGGCGCTTCGTACAAGAGCGCGATTGCTGTCCCCGAAGCCCGAGCAATCGAGCAACAGCTCGTCGAATGGGGCATCGAACGTGACCGGGTGATCGTCGAAGACCGCAGCCTCAACACTCGAGACAACGCGATCGAGTCGGCCAAGATTATTCGAGAGCGAGGCTTCAAGAAGCTGCTCATCGTCACCAGCGCCTTTCACATGAAGCGCGCCCTGGGGTGCTTCCGCGCGGTCGACCTCGACGTGGATTCACTCTTGGTCGACTTCCGTACGTACGATCCCGCTCGTCGCTCCGGAAGCCTGCTGCCGCGTTCGTCCAACTTCTACATCTCGACCGCCGCCATTCGCGAGATGGCCGGTTGGTGGATTTACCGCCTTCGCGGCTACGTTCGCTGAACCCTCGTCACACGTCACTCGTCCTATGGCTCCTCCCGCTCCACTCAACGATGACGTCGCTCGCATCGGAACCCGCCGAAACAGTGACGACGCGTATCACATGCTCCTTGCGGCTCCGTGGTCACGTTTGTTCGTCGGAGTGATCGTCGGGTACGTCGTGCTGAACGGCTTGTTTGCCTTCTTGTACGTGCAAGTTGGGGGCATCGAAAACGCATCGGGCTCGTACCTCGACGCGTACTTTTTCAGCGTTCAGACCATGGCCACGATCGGCTACGGCAAGATGGTTCCGGTCTCTGTTGCAGCCAATACGCTGGTCACCATCGAGGCGCTCGTCGGGCTCGTCGGCTTCGCGATGGCCACCGCCGTCATGTTCGCGAAGTTCTCACGACCCACCTCGAAAGTTCTGTTTTCGAAGAACATCGTGGTCGCTCGTCGTGATGGCCACGACACGCTTCAGTTCAGGATGGCCAACGAGCGCGCTCACGGCTTGGTTGAAGCTTCGTTGCGTGTCGTGTTGCTTCGTAATGCCATCACCCCTGAAGGCGAACGCGTTCGCCGTTTTCATCCGCTCGAGCTGATGTCGAGTCAGAGCGCGATGTTCAATCTCACCTGGACAGCCGTCCATCGCATCACCGAAACAAGCCCGTTTTTCGGACGCGACAAATCCGCGCTGATCGATGCTGACGACATCATCGTCGCCACGTTGGTCGGAATCGACGGGTTGTCCGGGGCCACTTCGTACGCGAGGTGCGTCTACCGAGCAGGTGATGTGGTGCTCGACCACCGCTTCGTTGACATCATCGGCACTACCGAAAGCGGGCAACGCGCGGTCTATTTCAACCGCTTTCACGACATCGAGCCCGATGCGGCTCGTCGCTGAAGCTATCGTCGAACCGTCGTGCAGGGCACGACGCGACGAGTTGCTCTGATGCCACGTTGCGAGAGCGCTTGGCGCTCATCGCAATAATGCTTTTTTCTCTTCGGGCTTCGCTACTGCTGCGAGAGCCTTCTTCATGGCGAGCTTGGCTTCCTTGATTCGACGACGACGCTTCTCTTTTGCGCGAACACGCGGCCTTTGTGGGGTTCCCATGGCGCGCGGTATTACAGGCGTCTTGGCCTTCGCGCAAGTGAGGTCCGTGAGCTTACCGCGCCGACCCTTGCTTCATAGCTGCTGAAACAAGAACGAGTATGCGTCCGTAAGCTCTTCGACCTGCTTGTGAACTGGCTTGCCCGCCCCATGCCCCGCCTTGGTTTCGACTCGAAGCAGAATGGGTGCCTCTGAGCCGGTGCTCTCTTGAAGGAGGGCTGCCATCTTCCGGGCATGGAGCGGGTCGACCCGTGAATCACTTTCGGCTGTCGTGAACAGCGTTGCTGGGTATTTCGTGCCGCTCTTGACGTGGTGATACGGCGAATACCCGAGCAGCCACGCGAGCTCGCTTTCTTTCTCTGGGTTTCCGTATTCGCCCACCCAGAGCTGCGCGATCAAAAACTTGGGAAACCTCACCATGTCGGTCAGCGGCACAGCGCTGATCACGGCCTTCCACAGCTCAGGTCGCTGTGTCACCGCCACCGACGCGAGCAAGCCACCGTTCGAGCCACCCCAGAATGCGAGGCGATCTTTGGCGCCGATCTTTCGCTCGCTGATGTCGCCTGCGACGGCATAGAGATCGTTGAACACGTTCTGCTTGTGCTCGCGCATCCCCTGCTTGTGCCACTCTTCGCCGTACTCTCCGCCGCCTCGAAGGTTCGCTACCACCACCACGCCACCCCGTTCTGCGAACATCAACGACGCTCGTCGTAGCTCGGGGCGAAGCGAGATATTGAAGCCGCCATAGGCGTGAATCAGCACCGGTGCTGTCCCATCCTTCGGTGCGCCTTTTTTCGACAGAACGAAGTACGGAACCTCGGTCTTGTCGCTCGACGTCGCCTTGAACTGAGCAACCTCAAACAACGACGGATCGAACGGGCCTTTCACGCTCGCCCATGTGCTCAATGATCCTGTCTTGGGGTCACGGCGCATCACCGTCGGCGGTACAGCGAACGAGGTGAAATCAAGGAACACCTCGCCACCGTCGATCGGCCCTCTCACCGAGTCGACAGCACCCATCGTAGGCAGCTTGATCTCTTCGTGCTGAACCCCATCGAGACCATGCCGCGTGACGTGTGAGACCGCGTCTCGCAGCCAGATCGCGTAGAGATCTTTGCCCAACACCGAGACGTCCTGAAGAGCGTGTTGGCCTTCGGGAATCAGCGTCTTCCACGCGCTTCGATCGCCAGCTTTTTCAGGAGCTACCGCGACGAGCTTGAACTTCGGTGCTCCGTCGTTCGTGTGGATGTACAGAAGGTCGTCTCGAAGAATCGGGTCGTACAGGGCTTCGGTGCCTGCTGCGACCGTGATCGGCTTCGAGCCCGCCTTGCTTCGATCGATCAAGTACACCTCAGAGCGTGACCAGCTCTGGTGAACACGGATCGCGAGCCATCGACCATTCGGTGAGATCAGCACTCCCGGCGAGTCGGTTTTTTCACGACCTTCGCCCCACACGAGCTCGTCCTTGTCAGGGTCGGCGCCGAGCTTGTGAAAGAAGATCTTCCGGTAGTACTTCTCGTCGCCCTCCGCGACGCTGCCCTTCGCGGGGTAACGCGCGTAGTAGAACCCTTTGCCATCCGGCAACCAAGCTACGCTCGCATACCGGGTTCGCGTGATCTGGTCGGGGAGATCCTTGCCGGTAGCAACGTCGCGAATGTGAAGCGTGCTCTCTTCGCTACCGCTTTGCGACAACCCGTAGGCAACGAGCTTGCCGTCCCACGACGGGAACCACCAATCGAGCGACACCGTTCCATCGCTCGACATCGGGTTCGGGTCGAGCAGCATATGCGCAGCACCGTCGTTGTCGCGGTACTGCACGACCATCTGGTTCTGATCGCCCTCTCGCGACACCCAAAAATACCTGAGTGTCTTGGCATCGACTCGCTTCACCGTCGGCGCCGTCACCACGCCAATCGCCAGAAGCTCACGAAGGCGATCGTGAATCTTTTGTCTGCCTTCGTAGGCACCAAGCACCTGCTTTGTCCTGGCGTTTTGACGCTCCGTCCACTTCGCCACCTCTTCGCTCTTACCGTCCTCGAGCCAACGATAAGGGTCTTCGACCTTATGCCCAAAGAGTACGTCGACCACGTCGTCGCGACGTGTGCCCATGCGGTTTGGATTCTGTGGGGTCACGGAGCTTGCCGAGGGGGTCGGGGTCGTTACCGAGGCGTTGGGGGCAGGGGAGTGTTGCGGCGGAGTCGTGTGGCAGGCGAGAGGAACACCGACGAGAGAGAGAAACAAAACGACCGCAGCTTGTGACTGCGATCGCTTGGCCTTTCTCGGTACAGAGTGTCGAGTGCACGCTCCCTGACGAGAGGTGCTTTCGTTCATTCGATGGTCACGGTGGTGGTGTATCCGAAGTGATCCGAGTGCGGGATCATCTTTGATCCGCCTTCGACGGAGACGTCGAACTCGGTGAAGTTTCGCGTCGACGACTTGATCTTCGAAGCGTCGATTCCCTTCAAGAACACGTGGTCGATGTACACGTTTCGCTCGCCGCTCGACACGAGCGGGTTGGTGAGATCCTTGTCGGTATTGGGGTCGCCTTCGGGCGGGCAGAATGTGCAGCCCGGGTCGTAGTCGGCGGCGAGTGCATGTGTGTACACGGCTTCGAATCGATCGATGGTACGCGCGCCTTCGTCCACCAGATACGGGTGCGCCGAACCGGTCTTTGCGCCCTTGCCCGCGTTCATGTCTCCGATGATGATCGCGGGGTTCGCGCCGCTTCGAGAAGCCGCCCAATCGATCAGTTTCTTGGCCTGAAGATACTGTTCGTTCTCCCACGCTTGCGCGCCCGTCGCTGCGCTCCCGTCTTCGTTCGCACCGTGCTGGCCCGTGTACGGATAAAACGCAGAGCGGAAGATCGGCGTGAGGTGCGCGCAGTACACATCCACGTTCTTGCCGCTCGGTGCCGTGACCGTGGCGCCGATGATGTTCCGGCGGTTCCACGCTGCGGGGATCAAGTGATCCTCTGGCGTGCCGACGATAGGCAGCTTCGAGAGAAGCATCGTGCCGCTTTGGCCACGGAAACCCAGTGGGTTCGGAATCGCCGGATCGTTGCAGCGCGTACGAATATCGCCGATTTTCTCGACCGGTAGGCTCGGAGCGAGACAGCCATAACAGCGAGGTTTGCTGAACAACGGCAACGCCTTGCTCGCGCACATCGAGCTGACGCAGGTCGTGCTCGTCGTATATCCAGCGTCGTCGCCAGGCACGGTGGAGCATTTGTCTCGAACGCAATCGAGCGCATCGTTCAACGCTGTCACCGCGTCTGCACATGGCGGAGTAGAGAACGGGGCGACAGGGTTGCCTTGCGCATCGTTCGTGTCGGTCACGACCGAATCGTCATCGTGAACGAACCACACAGCTTGGTACTTGCCTTGTACGGCTGTTTTGATCTGCTGCTTTACTGACTCATCCCACGCTTCTTGGATACAGATCAGATCCGCGTCGAGCCCATCGATCGCACCCGGCAACGCTGCTTGTCGTTCGGTCACGTACGGGATGAACGCTCCTGCCATCGCGACGTTGTAGGTCTGAATGACGACATCATTCGGAGAGGGGGTTCCAGCGCTACCTGCCGAGCCCGACGAGCCACTCGAACCAGAGCTGCCCGCGCTTCCTGAGCTACCCGACGAGCCTGCTGACCCCGCTGACCCCGCCGTGCCACCCGAGCCCGAGGCGCCACCGGTGGCCGGAGAAATGCCTCCGCCGTTGCCTGGATACTCTTCGAGATCGTTCTTGTTACAGCCAACCAAACACATCGCCGACAGCGCAGCGACGCCGAGAAGCACGCTGCCAAAAGAGGTCACTCGTCCGCGCATCGACAGTCGCTGTTTCATGTTGGTCGCTTTCATCAAGAGCCCACCCTCATCTTTCGCTTCAGCGCAGCAAGCTCGTCGTCGACCTCAGAGCCACCCTTTTTGCCTCCACCACCTTCGAGGGAAGCGAATTTGGCTTCGAGCTCTGCATCGCTCATGCGCCGACCACCGCTGTTTTGAATGACAGCTTCAACCTCTTCACTCGCGGCTGCCGTCGCTTCGGCGTGCTCGAGTTGGTTTTCGATACGTCTGAACTCGTCGAATGCACTGCCGCTACCCGTGCCGGTATCAGCTCGCGCCTGCTGCATTCGAGCTGCGATCGACGCTTTGCGTGCCTCGAGCTCCTTGGCTTTTTCCTCCATGCGCTCGATGTCGGATTTCATTCGCAGCGTCGTGGCGCGTGCCTCGGTGAGCAACGCTTCTGTGCGATCTCGTTCGGCAATCACCTTGCGCTTCTGAACGAGTGCTTCTCGTGCGAGGTTCTCGTCGTCGGCCTTGAGGGCTAGCTCTGCGCGACGTGCCCATCGTTCCGCATCCGCATCGAGCTCTTCGACCTTCTTCGCCAATTGCTTCTCGGTCGCGAAGCTCGATACCAGCTCGCGCTGAGCGAGCGTGATTTGCTCCTTCATCTCTTCGAGCATGAGCTCGACGCTTTTTCTGGGGTCTTCGGCCCGGTCGAGAAGCGCGTTGACGTTGCTCGAAACAAGCCGGCTCATTCGATCGAAGAGGCCCATAACCGGCCAGCCTACAACGCCGAGCGCACCAGGAAAAGCGGCGACTCGAAACGTCTGCCTCTCTGTTCGTCCGACCCGTTACTGACTCGCTGCGGCGTGCCCTGATGCCGTTCGTCGAGAAGTTATTTCACAGGGCATTCTGGCTGTGTGGGGGCTTTGGGTGGGCAGGCGGGGTTCATGATGACCTTCGCAACCTTCGGTCGAACAGCCCCCGTTTCGTCGACATAGGTTGCGTTCAACGCCTTGCACATCCCGGGCGCGAGCTCGATGTGGGTTGCTCCATCGACGGTTTCGAGATGCCATCCCTCCTCGTGATCCATGTCGACTGCGGTCCACTTGGCGCTCGCATTTTTGCTCCACACGTACCCAAGGTTGAACGCGTCCTTGTCGATGCTCGGTCGGGTCGAGCCTGTGGCGTCGTTGGTGTGGTGTGCGTCGATCTCGGCGCGAAGCTCATCCAACGAGAACGAGCACCTTCCCGACGCCGCCTGACTGCGAAGGTAGTCGGTCATGTCCTCGGTGAGGTCTTTCGGGATACACGCCGCTCGATCAAAACAGCTCGATTCTTCGGCGAATACCTGTGTCGGCTCAAACTCGGGCAGCGCGCTGGCATCGATCGTTGACGGTACACACTCACCACCCCGGCAGGTGTTTCCCTCCTGGCAGATCTCCTCGAAATCGAGACACGAAAACCGGAGCGGCATTCGAAGCAGGCGTTGTTTCTCGTCCGAGAAAGCGAGCACAGCTTCTCGAAGCACTCGGATGCGTGTGTCGTGGTACTTCGCGACCACGGTCACCTTCACAGGGGTTGACGGATCGGTCTCGTCCTCGGGCGAAATGACCAGCGTGCCCGGCAGCGAAGCATCGCCGTTTTGCCCCAAAAGATAGGTTCGATCGAACTTGGCGGCGCCCAGCGAGCTCACGTGGATTTCAAGGTGATCCACCTCGTCAGGCACAGCGATTTCACTCGATACCGCCACCACCATCGACGTGGCCTTTCGATCTGCACATCCGGTCGTGGTCACCGCGCCGAGAAGACACCCACCAACGAGCAAACCAAGTGCAGAGCGAAGGGCCATGGTGTTCATACGCCCATCATTCGTCGCCCCGATCGACTTGGCCCCTAGACCGGTAAAATCGCTGCCATCAATCCCACGTATGGTGCGGAAAATGCGCGTGCATCGTCGTGCCGTGGGCGTGTAGCGTGACGGCTGGGTGATGATCGCGTGATTGAGCTCAATTGGTGTCTGCCGGTCTCGGGCGACGGTGATCAACTGGGGTTGCCCACCTGGTCTCGCCCTCCGTCGCTCGACTATGCCGTCGAAGTTTCAAACAACGCTGCGGCTTGGGGGTTTCGACATCTTCTCGTCGGGATGGGCTTCAACAACCATGTTCACGAAGCCTGGACTCTCGCGACCGCAGTGCTCGCACGAACCACGTTGCCCTCGATGCTCGTGGCAGTGCGCCCTGGCTTTTTTAGCGCTCCAGTCATGGCCAAAATGGTCTCGACGCTCGACCATCTTTCGCAGGGGCGGCTCGCGTTGAACGTGGTGACCGGCGGGCGTCGTGCCGAGCAAGCGATGTATGGCGACGCGCTGGATCACGACACTCGTTATCGACGCACGGCAGAGTTCATCGACGTGTGCAGAAGGCTTTGGGCGTCGAACGTGCCCTTCGACTACGGAGGGGAATTTTACAAGCTTCGTCAAACCCAGCTTGAGCTGCTCCCGCTGCAGTCGGGTGGCCCTTCGATCTACTTTGGAGGGGCAAGCCCAGCGGCTGAAATCGTGGGCGCACAGCACGCAGACGTTCACCTGTTTTGGGGCGAAACGTTGGCTCAAACCAAAGAGCGTGTGACCAAGATGAAGTTGCTCGTCGCACAAGCGGGGAGGGCATCTCGCGTTCGCTTTGGTTTGCGTATCAACATCATCGCTCGCGACACAGAGGCGGCGGCCCGTGACGCCGCGAAACACTTGATTGCACCCGTCGGGCAGAAGCGAATTCACAAAGCGCTCACGCGTGATCTCGAAGCCACCGAACGCGACAGCGTGGGGCAACGGCGCCAGTGGGATCTCTTGTCTGCGAGCGCTGAGCGAGACTGGTTCGTCGAGCCTTTGTTGTGGTCGGGCGTCTCACTTGTGAGAAGCGGCGCGGGAATGGCTCTCGTGGGTAGCTACGACCAAGTCGCCGATCGCCTGAGCGAGTACGCACGCATGGGGATCGACGTCTTCATTCTCTCTGGCTACCCACACCTCGAAGAGGCTGAAAACGTGGGCAAGAATGTGGTCCCGCGTGTGCTCGCGAACGTTGCCGCGCGGACGTCACGTGATGCGTGACGCGACATCAACGACCGCTGTAGACTTCGCACGAATGCCTCGTGGCGCCGTTTCTCGCTTCCTCTTGGTTGAGCGACGTGTGCGTCGTGAGGAGAAGTCGTGTTTGTGGTGCATGATCGCGGTGAGGTTCGAGTGATCATTCGCTCTGGCACGTCGCGGGCTGCCTCTGCGCAGCAGGCTGTGCTTGAAGCAACGTCGTCGTTTCTCGCGGACCGGGTGCCCGATCTTCTGCTGGTGTTTTCGTCGACCCAACAAGACCCCCACGAGGTTGCACGAGCGCTGCGCGAAAGATTCCCCGGGGTGAGCATGGCGGGGTGTATGACCGCCGGAGCGCAGGTTGATCGCGAGCATCTCGACGGAGTGCTCGTGGTCAGCGCGTTGTACACTCCCGAGGTGCAGTGGTCGGTGTGCAGCGCACGCGACCTATCGAGCTTCGATGCAAAACGCGCTGAATCAATCGCGTCGAGCATGCTCGCGGGGGCTCGCCTCACACGCGACATGGTGTCGGCCTCGAAGCAGTTCTGTCTCATGTTCATCGACGGCCTCTCGCGCAGC
>JAXLYQ010000034.1:0-52945 GCA_046351315.1 Polyangiaceae bacterium | reverse complement strand
TCGCTGCGGTCTCGAGGATCACTTCTACTTGCCCAACGGCGAGATGGCGAAGTCGAACGCTCAGTTGATCGAGACTGCTGCCAACCTTTGCCGCAGCACGGGTCGTCGCCCCGCCACGGTCGAAGAGGCACGACAGATTCTCTCGCTCCGGAGCGCCTGAGCATGCTTCCGACGCGCAACTACAAGGCCATCATCGTCTCGCAAGACTCGGCTGCGCCGGGGGTTGCGACGATCACACTCAATCGCCCCGAGCGTCGCAACGCCATCGGGCCGCAGATGATCAACGAGCTTCTGTACGTGCTCGATGACGCCGCAAACGACACCGACACTCGTGTGCTCGTGCTCACGGGCGCTGGCAAGGCGTTCTGCGGTGGTGGCGATATGTCAGCGATGACCAGCGGGGGCGACGGCGACGAGCTTGCCCCTCGCGGAGACTACGCCGACCTGTTGCTCGCCATGACGCGTTCGGTTCGTCCGATCGTCGCCAAGGTCAACGGTCACGCCATGGGCGGCGGTCTGGGTCTCGTGGCGGCGTCGACGTTTGCGATCGCATCTGCCGAAGCACAGCTCGGTACGCCAGAGGTCGACGTGGGGTTGTTCCCCATGATGATCATGGCCGTGCTGGCTCGTGTGATGCCGCAGCGACGCTTGATCGAGATGATGCTTCTTGGTGAGCGAATCTCGGCGGACGAAGCCGCTCGCGTCGGGTTGTTGAATCGCGCAGTGCCTGCAACCGAGCTCGATGCAGCGGTCGCCAGCGTCACCTCGAAGCTTCTCGAGAAGAGCCCGCTGACGATCAAGCTCGGTCTCGAAGCCTTCTCGGCGCAGACTGATCTCGCGCTGCAAGACGCACTGCCGTTGCTTCGTGAGCGTCTCGCGGGTTGTCTCGCGACCAACGACGCTCGCGAAGGGTTGATGGCGTTTCTCGAGAAGCGAAAGCCCAACTGGACGGGCACGTGAGCACGAGGCCCTGCGCAACACGAGAGTGTCGACGCAGGGCTCTCTAGGTCGTGATCACAGGTTCTCGCGAGCCTGCTCACGCAGCGTCGACGCGAGAGTGCTCGACCGGTTTCACTGCGTCATCTGGAGGCTCGCCCTCCTCGGGGCTCTCGGTCTTGTCGCTGCTCTTTCGCTGGCGACCTCCACCGCGCAGCACGTACGGGCTCGGGGTGAAATCGTCGGCGTCGTTCAGCGCGCCTCGCACGTACTGCACCGCTCGGCGAATGCTCGCGTAGAGGTTCAGCGCCAGCACGATCGCACGAGCCAGCAGATCGTCTCGGCTCAGCTCGTTCTCACTCGCTTGAGGCACCGTCCCCATGCCAAGCGCGGCATGAATCGCCTCTCGTGCGAGCTTCTCGGTCGACTCGAGCGTCTCGCGATCGATCGGGGTCTTGCCCTGAATGGATGCCCAGGATGACTGCATCGCGGTCACCAACCTGAGCACGTCCTCTGCGATCTCGAGCGTCGAACGCCCCTCTCGCGCTTGCTCGACCGCTTCGGCGTGGATCAACCCCACCATCACGAGCGGCTCGATCATCGTACGCAACATCCTTCGCGCCGGGATCAACCTGTCGTCGGTGAGCTTCCTCAGGTTTTGCTGAACGCTCGAGGGCTTGGCACCTAGCGAGAGGTGCTCGACGACATCGAGCACCACGGCGAGCTTCTCCATCTCGGTAAAGGGCGGCACCTTCAGCAGATCCTCCATGCTCGGTCGAAGCGTCTCTGCGGCCGACAGCCACTTGCGCATGTTGACGACCAGCCCAAACGCACGCAGCAACCTGATGGACACATCGCCAGGCTCGACGCTGACGAGCTCGGGCAACATCGCTTCGAGAAGCTGCTCACCTCGCTCGAACGAGCTGGGCTGCTCGGTAGCAGTCGTCGTGCTCGGGTTGTGCGCCCCCTTGGTGTTGTGGCTCGTTTTGCTGCTGCGGTGGTTCTGCTTTGCGTGGGCCATGGATGGGATCTCTATGCGTTGAATGACCCTCGACATCGGGCGCCTCATGCGCGGTTCGTCGAGGTTGAATCCCCCTATTGCGGCCGCCGTACCAACCTCGCGTTCTTTCAATTTTCTCGAAGAATTTGCGACTTCTCGCGCGCCTCTTCTCGCGCCTTCGAGCCGAAAGTAGCCAGTCGGTTACAGGGTGTATCCAAAAAGTGTGGTGAAAAATTCACACCGCACACTCGAGCCCAGCGCACTGTCGATCTTGCGGCTCTCGCGGTTCTCGTCCGCTCACCCTGTGCTCAGTCATGCATGACTGGCCCAAGACATCTCGGGAGTGTCCGAGCAGTCATGCATGACTGACGATCCGCTCCTCGGGTGTTCCGACGCAGTCATTCATGACTGACGATCCTCACGCAACGAGCGCTTCCTCAGTCATTGATGACTGGCGATCCGCACACGACCAGCGCAACCTCAGTCATGTATGACTGACGAGCGTCACTCGGGAGCACTTACCTCACCCCGCGAGTGCTCACTGCGCCGTGAGCTCCCCTCTCCTCTCGAGGAGAGGGGACACAGGGGAGAGGTTGCTCCTGCACCTCGACGCTGACGGCGACGTTGAGCTCGCAAGACCGACTGCACTGTCAGATTGGCACGACCATCGCATTCTGCGCGCCCGCTATGACGACACTCATCACACGCGCGTTGCCTGCGGCCACTCACGAAGCTCGTATCGAGCGTGCGCGACAAGCGCTCGAAGGGCTGTCGGTGGGCGACGCGTTTGGCGAGTGTTTCTTCGTTCGCGGCGAGGTGTTGGTTCTCATGCTGCAAGAGCGTGGGTTGAGGCCCGCACCGTGGCGTTGGACAGACGACACCGCGATGGCGCTGTCGATCGTCGATGAGCTGAGCGCTCATCATGAGATTCGCCCTGACTCGCTCGCCGAACGCTTTGCCCATCGATACGCAGAAAATCGAATGCGTGGGTACGGCGGCGGAGCGCACCAGGTGCTGCAAGAGATTTACACCGGCACCCCGTGGCAAAAAGCATCACGCGAGCTGTTCGAGGGCATGGGCTCGATGGGCAATGGCGGCGCGATGCGTTCAGCACCGGTCGGCGCGTACTTCGCCGAAGACCTCGAGATGGTCGTCGAGCAAGCACGACGCTCGGCCATGCCCACACACGCTCATCACGACGGGCAATGCGGTGCGATCGCTATCGCAGTTGCGACAGCAATCGCTCATCGAATGCGTGCAGGGCTTGCACCACGTGAGCCGCAATTGCTGCTCGACGTAGCCATCGCCTACACCTCCCGAAGGGCCAACCCACGACATCCTCGAGTACGCCAAGACCATCCCGCTCACGGCCGACGTACGCACGGCTGTAGCTGCGCTCGGTAACGGCAGCCAGGTGCTCTCGTCCGACACGGTTCCTCTCGTGCTCTGGTGTGCGGCACGACACCTCGACAATACGCGAAGAAGCGCCTGGGTAACCGTCGGCGCTCTCGGAGATCGAGACACAACGCGGCAATGGTGGCGCAATCTTGGCCATCGCGAACGAACAAACAGACACGATCCCGAAAGAGTGGCGAGAATCACGCGAGCCTTTGCCTGCGTGAACGTCGCGGCGTGATTCGTTTCGCCAGATTCTGGCCATTGGTTGCGACCGGATCTAGGTTCGTCCGCGTCATGAATCCGACCAAAACCGACGAAGCCCTTGCCGCCATCGCTGAAGCACATGCCGATGATCCAGCGCGTCGAGGTGCTTCAGCGCACACATCGTTTCAAGACTAGTTGATCGCAGGCTTCGCGCAGGAGGCCTCACCGAGGTTCGACGAGCGAATAGCTGGCAGCGCTGGGGGATACAAATCATTCGAAGCTCGCTTTGGCGCAGAGCTTCACCGCCCGGCGTCGGCGCTCACGGGTAAAGCGCCTGCTTCCTGAAGAACAAGGTGCCTGCGTCAACGCGATGCCGAGACGGTGATGCCCCACGTTATCAGCGATCGACTTCTGCGATGAGCAGAAGAGAAGTCCTTTGATGCGCCGACCGGAGGATCTGAAACCGTCGTCATCACGTGCCGACGAGGGAGCCTGCCGGGCGATCGCGGGAGCTTCGTGAGGCGCGATCTTCCCCACGGCGCCTGAAAGCGTAACCGTTGAGAAACCTGCCGGGATTCGCGGCATGGCCTCACGACTTCGCACGCTGCTCGGTGCAGCACGAGCGGTGCTCCCGGAGCTGTACAGCGAGCTCGATGCGATGCTCGGTATTGATCTCTGCGCTTCAGCCACCCGAGAGCGAAGCGTGAAGCAGAAGCGGACGAGTGCATCGAAGTCGGACGCCGTCGCCGCGTGAAATCACTTCGAGTCGTCACACTCAACCTCTGGAACGTCACCGGAGATTGGGAGCAACGGCGCGAAGTGATTCGCCGTGACCTACGTGCGCTCGACCCTGATCTGATCGCATTTCAAGAGGTGGTTGACCCAGGTCAAACGGGCGACTTCGATCAAGCTCGTGATGCCTGTGAAGGTCTCGGCGTGGCCGCTCATTCGCAGTTCGTGAGCGCGCCTGCCGCAGGGTGGCCCATCGGAAACTCGATCCTCTCTCGCTGGCCCATCCGACGACATGTCTCGTTCGAGCTGCCGAACGGAGGAACGAGCGAGGTCAGAGCCGCGCTGTTCACCGAGATCGATTCACCGATCGGGGTGATCCCGTTTGCGACCACGCACCTGAACTGGAAGCTCGACGAGGGACACGTTCGCGTCGAGCAAGTCAAAGCACTGGTCGAGAAGCTCGAGTCACTTGCATCGGCAGATGATTACCCGTTGATCATCGCAGGTGATTTCAACGCAGAGCCGATCTCGGACGAGATTCGCTATCTGCGAGGGCACACCGGGTTGGGCGGTAAGTGCACGTATTTTGCTGACAGTTTCGCCACCGCCGGTGATGGCTCACCTGGCTACACGTTCTGCCGACACAACCCGAACGCAGCAACATCGTTCGAGCCCGATCGTCGTCTCGATTACATCTTCGTGCGACGTCGTGAAGCGCTGCTTCGAGGTCACGCGTTGCGGTCGTGGGTGTGCTTCGACAAGCCTCGCGAAGAGGTCTGGGCAAGCGATCACTTTGGCGTGGCTGTCGACCTCGGCGTGTGATCAGCCTGTGCTCTCGAGCTGACGTCCGTACGCGACCAGCGCATCCTTCAGCTTCATCGCGGCGCCCGTACGGTGCATGTCAGCGCGGTACAACAGACAGATCGTATCAGGGAAGAACGGCATCGAAGGGTGAAGCCTTCGTAGCTTGCCCTCTTGGTTGTACGCCGCGACTCTCCTGGGCAACATCGCCACACCGAGGCCGGCTATCGCGAGTGATTTGACGAGCTCGAGGTCTCCACAAGAGAGCAGTCTCGTCGGCAACAGAACCTCGGCAGCGAGGCGATCGAGAAGCTCGCGACACTGCGCCACACGCCCTGCAAAGATCAGTGGCCCGGCTCGTGGCCACGCACGTGCGGTCTCGAGCGACACCGAAGGCACGCCGCTGTCAGACATCACACGCTGCGGCACGATTCGACGTGATTCGGGCGAAAGCTCGATGTGCGTCGCGACGAAGAGATCCATCGCATCGTGAAAGAGCTCGACGCTCACGAGGTCGAGGTGCGGTTGCGGGTTGACGACCAAGCCAAAGTCGACCTCGCGCTCGAGCACGGCGCGCTGCACGTTGGCCGAAGAATCGTTCGAGAGCGTGATCTCGATCAGAGGCGACTCACGCATGAAGCTCGACATGAAGCCGGGGAGAAAATACGCGCCGAGCGACTCGTGACAGCCAACGACGAAGGTGCCCACGTCGTCGCTTTCGAGACCTTGAATGCGCTGCTCGGCACTCTCGATCAGCGAGAAGATCTCGGACACGTGGCGCAACAGCTCTTGACCCGTCTTGGTCAGCTTCACACCGGTGCGATCACGCAAGAAGAGCGTCGTGCTCAAGCGCTCTTCGAGGTTCTTGATCGCAACGGTGAGCGTGGGTTGGCTCACGCCGAGATCACGTGCAGCGGCGGTCATGTTTCCGCGCGCGGCGATCGCTTGGAAGTACCGAAGGTGGTTGAAATCCATGCGCTACGACAAGAACTAACAGCCGCACCTTCGGTGACAAGCACAGACGAAACAGAGATCAGTGAGCGCCTTTACAACACCTGAAGCCAGCTTGCGGAGCCGCGTAAAGCTCGCTGTGCGAGTTAGTCGAAGCACGGCAGCGATTGCGCCCCGTCAACCACCAGCCACCGCGAAGGATCGATCGACGTGGGGGCTTGTTGCCCATGCGAGATGTCCATTCGTCGACGTTGCCGATGATGTTGAAGACACCGAACGGGCTCTTGCATTCGGGCAACGATTTCGCCGGCACACGCTGGTCGCGAAGGTTGCCTTGGTTGTCGAAGAGATCGGGCTGGTCGTGATGGCACGCCTCGCCGTTGCGCACGTACCCATAGGGGAAGGGCTGCGCCTCGGGGCCTTCGCAGGCGAACTCCCACTCGTTCTCTTCACAGAGGCGTTTGTCCATCGCCTTGCAGATGTTCTGCGCCTCACCCCACGAGACATGAACGAGCGGGTAGGTGTAGCTCTCGGGCGTGTACTCGTACTTGTCGATGCAGTAGCGCATCGATTGATACCCACCGTTGCATCGCGAGGGCTTCTCGAACTCGAGGCATGAGCCTTTCGGTGCACCGAGCGCGGTGTTCGGCCGCAAGCACACTTGCATGGGCTCGCGGCATCGCTTGCCTTCGACCAACACCATGTCGACCGGGCACGACGCGTTGGCCGGATCATACGCCGGAGGCTTTGGCATCGGAGGCAACGGAGCCCCTGGATCAAGGAACGAACGGAACCCCGGAGGGTCACGCGGCGCACCGTCTTGAGGCGGCGCGATCACCTGCGCGACAGGGTTCGGTGCGGGCGCAGCCTCAGCGGCCGCGGGCTGCTCGGGCGCCACGGGCGGCGTGGGCGGCACCGCAGGCGGCGCTTCGACCGCAGTCATCGCAGGCTCGGGTTGAGCAGGCGCGCTCGGCGGTGCTTGCTCAGCAGGTGGCGTCACCACGACAGCAGCCGCGACCACTCCGCCATTGTTCTGCGCAGGAGCACTTGCGATCACGTAGTCACCCGGCGGCGCGCAGCATCGAAAGCCCGTCGAGTAATCGGCGTACTTCGCATCGTGAAGAACGGTCGCGTACATGCAGCCCTTGCCGTTCTCGGTCGAGTCAACGTAGTAGCCGCCCATCAAGCGAGCCTTGGTCTTGCCAGAAGCCGTGATGTGGAGTGTCCACTCGAGCAGGTTACCGACCATGTCGTAGGCACCTTCGGGCGTGACACAATCAGTGAAATCGCCGGTCTTCGCGAGCCCGTGTGCGAGCTGATTGATGCGAGGATCATTCAACCGATACACATCGGGCTTGGCAGAACGACCGAAGATCTCTGCGAGCGGGTGAAGGTCTCGGTGGTCGTTGCACACGCCCTTCTTCTCGCCGCGACCGTAGGGGTAAGCGCGCGGGTTCGCACCACCACCCATGCACGCCGTGACCCAGTCGCTGTCTTTGCAGATGTGTTTGCCTGCACGCTGACAAGCGGCGTCGGCTTGCTCGAGTGATACGTGAGCTTGTGGCGTGACTCCAGCGCGAGTGACCGCGGTCAGGTGGCGCGTACCGACGGGGTGGAAGGGCGAGTGCATCGTGCCGTCGTCCTCGACGAGCGCGCCTTCCCAGCGATCGATACACACGTTCGAGGCCGTGAGGATCATGCCCTCGGGGCAACGCGAGTGCTGAGGCGATGCGTTGGTCTCTGACGCAGGCACGACGGTGCTCGACGGAGGGATCTGCGCACTGGCCACCCCAGGTGACGCTGCAGACGATGAGGTCGCCAGCGCGACGGTTTGCTGGTCGTCTCGGTTTCGGCAGGCGAGCCCGAGGGTCAACACAGCGACTGCTGCTAGCGAGGAGGCAAGAACGCGACGCATGACATCGCGAATTCTTCACGGCCTGACGCAGACGACCAAGTTTCAGGGGACGCGACAATATGCCGCATGGTCGTCAGAGGTCGCCGTGCTTTGCTCGTTGCACCATGTCGCCCCGGAAATTCACTTCGTCTTCAGTCTTGTCGACCACATTTCTTGCCCTCTTCGCGGCGGCCTCTGTGGCGTTGCTCAGCCCCGCGTGTAGCTCAGATGATGACGACTCATCGGGCACGGCCGGCAGTGGAGCCACGGGTGGCCCAGTCACTGGCGAGGCCGACAAGCACTGTATCGACAGCAGCGGCAACGCCATCAAACAACAGACCGACGCAGCGGTGTGCTCAGGTGTCGCGGGCTCTGGCGGAACAGGCGGAACGGCTGGAACAGGGGGCACCGCAGGCATGGGCGGGATGGCCGGAATGGGCGGCACGATGCCGATGGATGACTACGGCGCGACGCTCTACAACGCCTCGGGCGCTGATGACGACTGCAAGTACGACGTGAGCTTCACGTCGACCGCAATTCAGCAAAACGTCGACGTCACGTTCACGGTGAACATCAAGACGCGAGTCGACGATGCTGCTGCGACGGGAGCTGATCCGAACACCGAGATTTATCTCGATGACACGCACCCCGCGCCCAACACCAACGTGAAGACCACCGAGCTAGGCAACGGCTCATACACGATTGGCCCCGTTCAGTTCGACAAGGCGGGCCGATGGACGGTGCGCTTCCACATCCATGAAGAATGCGTTGACTCAGAGACCTCACAGCATGGCCACGTCGCCTTCTACGTCGATGTCCCCTTACCGATTCAGTATCGCTCTCGTCGCATCACTGGCCGTATGCTCGCGGCCTGCGGAGACTCATCGAGCGATGCGAGCGATAGCTTTCCGGCGAGTGCCTACGCCACGCTCGAAAGCACCGACGGCAACTACGAGGTCGAGGTTCGTACCTCGCCCGAGCAACCACCCACACGAGGAACGATCTCGGTCGAGTACCGGGTACACGACAAACGAGGCAACCCTGTCGAAGGTCTCGACCTCTCCGTGCAACCCTGGATGCCAGCCCATGGTCACGGTGCATCGGTCTCTCCGACGATCAGCGATGAAGGTGAGGGTCGCTATCTCGCCAAAAACGTGACCTTGTTCATGGCCGGTACGTGGGAGCTTCGTACATCGATCGCAGGCACGAACGACACCTGGGTCGCGTCGTTCGAGATCCCGTTAGGTGGAACGCACGCGTCGCTTCGCAGAGCGCACCGGCGATGAGCGACGCGACGACGGAGGGGCTCCACGACGCGACGATGGTGGAGCGGCACTCTCGCCGCCGAGATCGCCAGCGCGACAGTTCTGAATCGTGCACGAGCTGAGCTCGACGTAGGCGCGGCCCTGAGTCCAGGCTCCGTAACGAGCATGAGCCTCGAGCAAGGTGTTCTCGAGGTGGGCCTTCGCTTCGAGCTGACAGGCGACACCATCGCCACCGCTGCTCGTGAAGCGACAATCCATCGTCGATAGCTGGGCCCCCGAGACGAGCACAGCGTCTTGAGTGACATGATGAACGCCACACCGGTGAAGCTCGGCCCGGGCGCCATCGGTGACGGCAACACCAACGCCATCGACGCGAAGCACCTGGCAGCCGACCATGCGAATCGAGCTGCGTCCATCGAGACCGATGCCACCTGTCGAATCGCGCACGACCGAGCCATTCAGCTCGAGAGAAGCGCCCGCCGAGACCTCGATAGAAGAGGGGCTTGCTCCAGAGATTTCGACGCCTGCGACCACGGCGCTACTCGTCGAGCCTGTGACAATCAACGCGGTGCCCGACGATTCGACGACGCCACCGTTGAGCTCGAGCTTTCCGCCGACGACCTGAATGCCGCTGTCGCAATCACGCATACGAAGCTTCGTCAGCGACGCGATCGACCGAGCGCCGACGAACAGCGCGGGGCCGGTGGTCTGCTCGATTCGTCCAGAGGTCCATGAGAGCTTCGAAGGCCCCTCGACGAACAGACCCGACGAGCCGATGACCTGGCACTGGTCGAGCTTGGCCGTCGACGCATCGAGCACCAGCGCTGCACCCGAGCACTGCTCAATCTTCAGTGAGGTTGCAGTCAGCGTGGCGCCAACCGAGACACGCAACGCCGATTGAAGCGTGCTCGAGATCACACCGCCGAACATCGACACCTTGGCGCCCTGCGAGATCTTCACGCCGCTGCCCGCGAACGAGCATCCATCGAGAGCCGCCACCGCCCCTGCCCGCGCAACCACAGCACGAGGGCCGGTCGTGGCAAATGCGCAGTCATCGGCCTTGGCAGAGGCACCCGAGTCGAGACGAATCGCAGCACCTGCGCCCCCGCGAAACGAGCATCCGCGAGCCACGAGCTCTGCACCCGAGCTCACACGGATCGCGGCACGAGCGCCCACGTTGATCTCCGCAACGAACGAGCTCGACCGGAGCCATCGCGATCGGCGATCAACATGCCTGACGCTGTCGACGAAGAGAGCGTCACCCCTTGAGCGGCCCAACGAGCCCCTGCGCGAATGATCGACGGCAGCGCGGCATGAACCGAGCCCGATTCACTTGCAGCCGAAGCTCCTTCGCTCAGGCACATCGCAGCCCTCACCCGAGAGTTCACAGCCCACCAGCGAGACGCGCATCATCGCCGCGCACATCGATGGCAGCACCGATCCGCTCGGGGTTCTCGGCCGAATGCGAGCTCAGTCGACAACGCGAGATGTGCGTCTGCCTCGCAAGCACGATGACCGCCGTGCCACCTGTCGACACGGTGAGCCCTTCGAGCTCACAGCCACTTGCTTCGATCGTGATGGTTGCGCCCGATGAGGAGCAGATCGCAACCTCAGCCCCCTCTGCGGCCACGAGACGCATCGTTCTCCTGAGGTGAAGCGACGTCTCGAATACTCCGCCTTCGAGAATCAGCGTCACACCATCGAGCGCAGCCTGAACGGCTTGCTCGAGCGCAGCGACATCACCGCTGCCAATGCGCACTACAGAGTCATCTCGTTCGTCCGACACGTTGCCTCCGACCGCTCCCTCACCTGGAGCGCTCGAGGCGCGCCAGAGGGTCGCGAGGCTAACACGACGACTATTGAATCAACTCTCGAACCTCACTGATCACGTATCGATCTCGCCCCATGTTCGTTGCGGCGACCGATGCGTGATAGTCAGAAAACTTGAACTCAGCTCGAGCCTGACGCAGTGCGCCTGCAGCCAAAAATTCGGGGTCTGCGTCACCGAAACGTTGTGTGCTCGGGCCTGCTTCTGACGCAAGCGAGTCACTTGACTCGCGAACATGAAGCGCGGCTGCATCTGGGCTCGACGTGCTTTGCATCGACAAGATCGAGACCAGGTGTCCATCACGATCAAATCGGAACACCACGGCATCGGTGCGCACCGCTGCCCCTGCCCTCTCGACGTCGTCGAGACCGGTGCAACGGACCTCGAGCCCAGAGGCTTGGTCAGCACACTGCGCGTGCACACGAGCAGACCAAGCCGATAGCTCATCACGGCTCGCGCCGAGAGAGAGCATCAGACCGGGTCGGCTGCGCGCTGGGCTGTCGCCCTTCAACGCTTGAACCGCACGACGATGATTGGCGTCCCGCTGCTCGGCGGTGAGGTTGCGAATCTCAGCCGGTACAGGGCAAGCGACGCTCGCCCCTGGCAAATACTTCAGCCACGAGCGACCCGCGGGCGTGTGCGCAAACCCGATCAACCCGGTGGCAAGCAGTGACACTCCGCATGTCACACCCAACACACGACGAACCGTCTTCGTACGCAACAAGCCCGCGAGCATGGGTCACTTCCCTACGATGGATGCCTTGAAGGCCGGGTCAACGACGACAGGAGCAAAGCAGTTCGTGATGTCGTCGGTCGCAACTCCGCCCTCGGTGAGCGCCGCCACCACCACGTCGGTGATGAAGTAGTCGTACTGGTCAGATGTGATCGCGAGACCCGCGTGCGCGACCTCCATCGTCTTGCCCTGGTAGTTGTTTGGGCCGCCGTAGGCGTAGATCAAGAAGGCGCCGAGGTTGGTCTTCAGCGTCGTCACTTGGTCTGCGGTCAGCGCAGCAAACGAGCCACCCACCTTGTCGGTCGGTGCCGCAGCAGCCTTCTGAACAATCAGATCGTTCACGGCCAAGAACGCGTCCTGACCGTATTTGCCGTACATCTCAGACGAGCACGAGGCGCTGGTTCCGCCAGCACCCGAGCTACCACTCGATCCCGAAGACCCAGCGCTTCCCGACGAGCCCGCACTGCCAGCGGTACCGCCTGACCCGGCAGTGCCAGCAGAGCCTGCTGCTGCACTGTCGTCATCGTCTCCGCTGCACCCCGATACGCCCGCAACGAGCGCACCACAAAGCATCGCCACACTCAAAGAGAGAATGGATCGCGACATCCTAGATTCCTCCGGATCAAAGGTTCATGACACAAGCGCAAGCCACACGAGCCCCGTGCGTTTCACTCGTGAATCCGGGTGCATACGATGCAGCGACCCAACCGGTTGCATCGCGACGTCACGAATATTTTTCAAATAGCTGACGATTCGACCCACGACCCGCGTTTGAGTGTTCTTGGTCTCGAGCTCAACGGAGCGAGGTGAGGAGCACCGTCGAATAGCCAATCGCGATCTTCGTTCCGCGATTCGAATACGAATGACGCTGATCTCCTCGAAACGCGACGACGTCACCCACTTCGAGCACATAGGTTTCACCCGAGACGACGAGCACGATCTGACCCGCTTCGCAGGTGAGATACTCGCGCGTGCCTGGCGTGTGAGGCGTGCCGACCATCGTCGAGCCGACGGCGAGCTGCATGCGATCGATCTCCATACCTGGAATCGGATCAGGCAACAGCTTGCGTACGTTGACCCCACCTCTCGTTCTCACCTGAATGGTCGATGCTGGGTGATGCTCAGCGGCTGCTCTGGGCCTCGCGATGAGCTCTTCGGTGGTCACTTGCAGTGCGGCCGCTGCCCTCGAAAGAACCGCCAGCGTTGGGTTGCCGTCACCCGATTCAAGATGCGCCCACGTTGCTCTCGGAATGCCCGCCAGCTTTGCAATCTGCGCCTGGGTTAGACCACGTGCGGATCGAAGCTGTCTCAGGTTCAAACCAAGTCGGCCCGCCAAGTCGTCTTGTCGGCTCATCGTTTGGAATGGTGTCAATAGAATATCCAAAGAGTCAACGTGTTGTCAGGCCGTGCTCATGCTCGGGAGCGAGGGACACATGAGCCAAACACACGTTGAAACGACTCACGAAGCACAAGCGTCATCAACACTGCTCGGGCGCACGGCATTGATCACGGGCGCAGGTCGAGGTCTCGGCGCCGAGCTCGCACTTGCGCTCGGTCGAGCCGGCCTGCGCGTCGTCATCGTTGCTCGTAATGAGACTGACCTCGCACGGGTCGTAGAAACGGCACGAAACGAAGGCAGTGAGCTGCACGCGTTCGCGGCCAACGTCGCCGACAAACGACAAGCACATGCCATTGCTGGCGCGGCATCGGCTCACGTTGGGCCGATCGACCTGCTCATTCACAACGCAAGCAGTCTTGGGCACGTGCCGCTACGACGACTGCTCGACACCGACTGCGAAGCGCTCGAAGACACACTGTCAACCAACGTCATCGGAGCTTTTCGACTGAGCAAGATCATCGCAGGCGCGATGGTGCTTCGACGTCACGGCACGCTCGTACACATCAGCTCTGACGCTGCCATCGAGGCCTACCCGAGCTGGGGGGCATACGGGTTGTCGAAAGCTGCGCTCGATCACCTCTCTCGTACGTGGGCTGCCGAGCTCGAGGGCACGGGCGTACGTTCGCTGTCCATCGACCCGGGCGAGATGGACACGCAGATGCACGCCGACGCAATACCCGATGCCGATCGCTCGACGCTCACTTCGCCTCGCGAGGTGGCGACGCGCATCGTTCGTTTGCTCACCGACACAAGCGTGAAGAACGGCGACCGCTTGATCGCGTCTTCGTGGAGTGCGTCATGAAACCTGCCCGAGCCCCGAAGAGCAACCCTCTCGAAACTCGTCTGCTGTTGATCGACACCCAGTCGAACAAGCTCGGTGATCAGCGCATCGTCAGCTTGCCGTCACTACTTCGCGCAAACGATCTGCTGATCGTCAACGATGCGGCCACGTTGCCGGCCTCACTTCACGGTCACGACGAGCAACACAACCCGATCGAGCTTCGATTGACGGGGGCACCGTTGCCCGAAAACGAAGACGAGTGGCAAGCCGTTCTGCTTGGTGCAGGCGACTGGACTCAGCGCCCGAAGATCGACCTTCACCCCCACGCTCACACACGCAGGCGCACGCGTCTCGCTTGGCCGACTCGGGGCGCTGAAAGCAACGATACTCGCTCACCACCATCACCCACGATTGCTTCGGCTTCGTTTTGATCTTCGCGGAGACGCACTCGTGGCAAGCGCTCTACCAAGAAGGTCGCGCCGTGCAGTATTCCTGCCCTCGCAAGCGTTCGAGCCGTGGGATGTGCAGACCGTGTATGCGTCGAGGCCGTGGGCAGCCGAGATGCCATCGGCCGGACGTCCGTTGACGTGGGGCTTGTTGCTCGAAGCTGTGGCGAAAGGCGTGCAGCTCGCATCGCTCACGCATGCAGCGGGTCTGTCTTCGACGGGCGACGCGACGCTCGATGCGATGTTGCCCTTGAGTGAGAGGTACGAGATCCCCCAAGAGACCATCGACGCGATCCGAGCCACACGAGAGCGAGGGGGCCGAATCATCGCGGTGGGCACATCCGTCGTACGCGCACTCGAAGGGTGCGTATTCGAGCGAGGCAAGCTCATCTCAGGGCCTGGCGTCACCACGCTTCGTATCGGGCCAGGGTTCACACCGACCGTGATCGACGGCCTGCTCACGGGGATGCACGAGCCACACGAGAGTCACTTCGATCTGCTCGAAGCGTTCGCTCCACACGCGCTGCTCGAACGTGCACACCAACACGCGATCGAGGCTGGCTACGAAGGTCACGAGCTAGGCGACAGCGCCCTGATATTGGCGGGCATCGCCGCGTAACGATTCGCGGTGAAACAAACTGTCAGAGTCACTCAAACATGTCGTCATGGGCACCGCTCGAACACTCGGCAACGAGCGCTCGAACAACATCGCGGGCTGGCGAAACGGCAGACGCACAGCGCTTTTAACGCTCCCATTGAGGGGCCCAATGGACACGGCAGGACGCCTTGTCACGTGATTAGGTTCCAACAACCTTCCAGGTTCGACTCCTGGGCCCGCGACCCGATTTGTAAGACCCACTGCATTCGATATCCGAGCGTCATATCCGTACACAAACTAGGGATCTCGAGCACCGTGGCCTTCTTGCAAAAGAGCGCCACGGTGCCGAGCATCATGCCGCGCATCGCAACTCGACAGTATCGAACGCGAGCGCACGGCCACCCGACGAACTCGCCGCGAGCATCACGAGGGCCAGCCTTGAAGATGGCGATGCCGCCGCCAACCCAGGTGCGATCCCACATGCGTTGAGAGTGCGTGAACATGCTCCACGGGGTTGCTCCGGCGGCACGAGCAAGGCGAAACACGGTCGAGAAAAACACGCCGTGAAATCGTTCGGTCACCTCTTCGCCAATGCGAACGATCTCGTCGTCGGCCATGGGCAGTGCGTCCATCGCTTCGTAGTGAGCGACCGCGACATCGACGGGCAGCCACGTACCCGGAACCGAGTGCAGCACCTGGTCGTGATAGCGCGCAGGCAGATGCGACAAATACTTGTCGAGCAGCCCTCGTTCACGTGCGGCCTTCAGTGAAGAAGAGAGCCACGTGGCACTGAAGCTCGTCGCCACAGGGTTCTTCGGATACGGCAGGAAGACCTCTTCTTTCATGCCCTCATCGTACACCAACCCAGAAACGGGTCCGTGAACCGGCACGAAGACGTGCCCCCGGAGCACGAGCTTGGGAGCACGCGTAGTGGCGTTCTTTTCGACGAGCGCGGGAGCTCAGCCCGAGAGCATCGTCTTGGCGATGACGATGCGCTGGATCTGGCTGGTGCCTTCGTAGATCTGGAGGACCTTCACATCGCGCATCAACTTCTCGACGGGGTACTCCTTCGTGAAGCCGTTGCCGCCGAAGACCTGCACGGCATCGACAGCAACCTGCATGGCACTGTCGGCACCGAAGGCCTTGGCGAACGCCGACGTCATCGGATCACGAACACCGTGGTCGAGGTTCCAGGCGGCCTTCTGATAGAGCAAACGCGTGGCTTCAGCACGGATACCCATCTCGGCGATCATGGCCTGAATGAGCTGGTGTTGAGCGATCGGAACCCCGAAGGTCTTGCGCTCCTTCGCGTACGCAACCGACTCGTCGATACATCGACGCATGACGCCCGTCGCGGTGGCACCGATATCGGGGCGAGTCTGGTTGAAGGTCTCCATCGCGAGCTTGAAGCCCTGGCCTTCGGGGGCGAGCAGGTTGGCCTTGGGCACCACCACGTCATCGAGGTGGATCACGGCGGTGTCGCTGGCGCGCTGACCGAGCTTGTCTTCTTTCTTTCCGACGCGAAGACCTTCTGACTCACGATCGACGATGAACGCTGCGATGCCCTTGTGCTTGAGCGCGGTATCGCTGGTCGCGAACACCACGTAAAAGCGCGCGTAGCTGGCGTTGGTGATCCAGCACTTTTGCCCGGTGAGAACGTAGTCGTCGCCCACCTTTCGGAACTTGGTCTTCAAGCCCGCGACGTCGCTGCCCGCATCGGGCTCGCTGGTCGCGTAGCTCGCGAGAATCGGCTCGGACGTGAGCATGCCGAGGTACTTCTTCTTCTGCTCCTCGCTGCCACCGAGCTTGATCGGCGTGAGCGCGAGACCGTTGGCGAGCATGCTTGTCGAGATGCCCGAACAGCCGTACGCGAGCTCTTCGGTGATCATCGCGTTCTCGAACTCACCCATACCGTTGCCACCGTATTCAGCGGGCACGGTCGGGTTGATGATGCCGAGCTCCCAGGCATCTTTGAACACATCCATCGGGAACTTCGAGTCGCGATCGCATTCGGCGGCGATCGGGATGATCCGCTCGCGAGCAAAACGACGGGTGGTCTCGATCAGACTGCGGTGCTCTTCGGAGAGGGTGAAGTCCATGGTGGTGAATAACTCCTTCATTCGAGCGCGTTTACGGGCCATTTCAGCGCGTACTGCACGGGCGCCGAGCACATAGCCGATGACCGTCCCGACGAGAAGCACGCCGGGGATGAAGATGACGTGAGCTGCGGAGGGCATCGGAGTTTGGGTCAGGAATCGGATTGGGTTTTCTTGCGAAGCGCTTCTTCGACCGAAGCGACGCGCGCTTCGAGCTCGCCTTGACGCATCCATGAGCGAAGCACGAACGCCAGTGCAACCAGCCAGATCACCGAGTAGGCGGCAACGGTAAACCCGAAGTTACGCATCGGGTCTTGATCCACCGCGGCATCAAACGATGTTTGCGGCGTTTCTTTGGGGGTTTCGAGCGTTCCGCTCGTTGCGGGAGAGGGTGTGGGCATGTTCGTCAGGCCTCTTCGTCGAGCAAGCCGAGCGAGGCCGCTTCTTCTTCGGCAGCAAGGATCCTCGCGTGGGCGAGGTGAAGTCGGTAACGCGTCCAAACGAGCGACACGGCAAGCGCAGTGAAGGCAGCAAACCCGAGTGACAGCGCCATCTTCATGTCGGGGTGACCGAGACCACCGCCGCCGTTCGAGATCACGCGCGGGTGGTTCCCGCCCCACTTTTGAACGCTGTAGTGAATGATCGGCAGATTGGCCGCGCCGAGCACACCGAGCGCTGCTGCAAACTTTCGTTCTGCCTCGCCATCACCTGCAAACGCACGAAGCACCACGTAGGCAACGTAAATGAGCACCGAGAGCATCGACGTCATCAAACGTGGCTCCCATGTCCAGTACACACCCCAGATTGGCTTCGCCCAGATGGGCCCCGAGGTGAGAACCATCATTCCGAAACACACCGCGACATCAGCCCCTGCACGAGCAAAGGCGTCTCGTCCGGGGGTCGCTTCGTACAGGTACGCCGCCGAGCCTACGAGGCAAAACGTCGCGCCCAAATACATCGCGTAGGCCGAGGGAACGTGGAAGTAGAAGATCTTCTGTGCGGCCCCCATCACCACCTCGAAAGGCGCACGAAAGAACGCCCAGTACAACGTGGTGAGAATCAAGACCGCAGCGAGCCCGAGAAGGCCCTTGAAGATGAGATCGGATCGTTGCTTCATCTCGCAGGACGCCCGCATAGCAGGGCGCGCGCAAGCCTAGTGGCAAGATCGACATTTATCGAGGGATTCAGGGCAAACGTCTCAGACTTTGCGTCGCCTACCCTACCCCACCCGCCCCAGGGCACCGACGTACGCCGCCGGGCGCGCACGCAACTCGCGCTCCCACGCAACCACCTCGTAGGTCTCGTCGGCATCGTGATGCTCATTGCGCTCGCGCAGATCGCGTGTGGCTCGAAAGACGCCACTCAAACTGCACCCACGGGCAGTGTCTCTGCACAGGGCTCGAACCGTGTAGACCCCATATCCACCGCGCCCACCTCGTCAGCCTCGGCAAGCACGGCGACATCGAGCGAAGGCGCACACTCGTCGTGGGAAGCTTGTTTTGCAGGGTTTCGAGCAGAGAGCACTCCGCGACGAGACCTGATGCGGCTGGCGATGTTGTGTGGCCCGGCGCACGGAATGAAAGCGATGACACCGGCGAAAGAGAGCGTCGTCGACCCTGCACATCCGCTCACACAACAGGTCTCGCTGAAACGCGAGGAGTGTGTTCGTGCGATCGTGGCGGCTGACGCCCCTGTCGTGTTGTCGATCGAGAATCAGGGTCAAACGGTCGAAACCTCTGCGCCCTCGCGCTGGTCGATCTTGCCGGCCAATCGAGCGTTTTGTGCAGTCGAAGCGATGACGATCGAGCTTGTCGTGAAGACGAACGAGCCTCGCGCCAACGTAGCGTTGCAACCTTGGTTGCTACCGTAAGACTTGCGATTCCACTCGACAGCGCGGCTCACCAGGCTACCTTCGCGCCTCTTCGCTCGTCCCCTCGAGCTTTGCCCCACGATGACAACTGTCCACGTCGGTCTGCCAGCCTGAACGGGAGCTCTGCAAAGTACGCCACGAAATCTGACCTGCTCGAAGTTCGTCCGGTCGCCTGGGTCCTGCCCAAGCCAGCGCGAAGCTTCGCGGTTGGCGAAAAAGAGGTCCCGCCAGTACTTCAGGTTGCGCGTCGTATTGCTGATGTCGTCGCGTCGCTGCGACCTCGAAAGAAGCAGACGAAGCGCTGGCTCAAAGCCTCGCCGTGGCAGAAGCGCTCGAAGCACGATGCATCGTGCTGACAACGCCTGCCGACGTCACCCCCACCGCGGTCAACAAGAAGCGACTCTGGTGAGCTCGTCGCCAAACTTCCGCAAAGACGTGGTCTTCTTGGGCTGGGAGCCTCGCGGGATCCGGGGATCTCGACGGTGCCGAGGTTGTCGCCAAGAACGTTGGCTTGGGCCTCATCGTCGACACGACCTTGCACGGCACGCAAGGGCGCGATCTGGCTATCATCGACTTCGGCATCGGCGCAGACGCGCGACTTGGCGCTGGAGCACTCGAGACGGCGAAGGCGTCGTTTGCAGGTCGCCGCGAAGTCTTCGTGATCGTCGAAAGTGGCCTCCGTCGTATCGCGACCGCACTTCGCGTGACCTCGGTGATGCCCCGGTGATCGACGCGTTCTGGCGCCATGGTGATCAACCCCACCCGCGCGTCTGTCGGCCTGAAGACGAGGACAGCGACCGCGCGGTGCTGTCGACGTGATCGCGGGTCGGCTTCACCAGCGACATCGCGATGCCTACAAGCCATGGCGGCTTCCGCAGGGCAACGCGTCTGATGCGGGCTGGGCTGGCCACTGCGCTGGCGCGCTCGGCGAGCTGGCCTGGACAGCCTGATGGCCTGCAAAGCTGCTGGCGGCACTGGTGCTGTCCGGTTTCTCGATGGTCGCCTACGTCAGCCAGGTCGAGGCATCACGCGACCGCTTCGAAGTGATGCAGGGCGACAAGCCCTGCCATCGCTCGTGTCGGTTCCTGGCTCGATCTCGGCGTTCTCGGTCGCCGTTGCGCTTCACGCGCGCAAGACGATGATCCAGATCGCAGCGCAGGGCATCGCGGTCGCCAAATCGAGCGACGCCAAGCAGCGCGCACGCATCCTCAGTCGCGCCGCACAAGCAGGCACGCTGGTGCTGGTCGACAAGGGCCTCGCCGATGCGATCGAACGAGCCGCCCCGCGAATCGACGGTCGTCTTCTTACGGCCGAAGATCTCGCCGAGGTGGCAATCACATCGTCGCCCGGCATCACGCTCGATCTCGGAGACTCGCGACAGGCGATTTTGCCTTCGTGGTGTACTCCCGACGCCGACGGCAACCCTGGCAAAGGCACATGCGCGCCGTCACGAGCGAGCGAGGTCATTCTGGTTTCAGACGGCCGCGGCGTTCATGCAGGCGTCGTGGTCGAGCAGATGGACGGCCTCAAGATCTACGACGACGAGCTCGAGATGCCGATGCTTGCGCAACCCATCCTGCGAGGCGTACCCAAGCTCGCGGCTGGTACGCCACTCGAGTCGCCGCTGGCGATTGCGTTGCTCACCGAAGCGAATCGCCCGATGGGTGTCACCGCAGCACGAACCCCCGCGCAGCTCTCGTTCGATGCGTTGACCAAAGCTGCCGCATCCGTGCATGCACGGGACGCTTGGATTCAAGGCGAAAACGGTTTCGAGCCAAGCTCATCGCTAGGCTCGGGTGACGACCGTTTGCTCGTCGTTGGTTGAGTCAACGAGCCCCGGAAACAGGGGCAACGGGGGTAACGGCGGCCAGGTTGGTCACCCCGTGACTTGGGCTCGCAGACGGCAACGAGAGCTCATACCAACGAGATCTCTCCGAGTGAATCGGAAGGCTCGTCTTGCATGGGCGTAAGCGCTGAGCTTGCCCATCGATCTCGAAGTCGCTCTGCAATCTTGTCGAGCAACGTTCGCGTGGTCTCTCGATTCAACGCCGACAGCAGCACAACGTCATCGCCCCCGCGGATATACGACATCGCATGCCCCGGAGGCAGCAGGTCTGCTTTGTTGAAGACCTTGATGCGCGGAATGTCCGCAAGCTCGAGATCATCGAGCAACGACTCGGTCGTGTTGATGTGCTCTTCACGTGCTGGGTCACTTGCGTCGATCACGTGCAGCAGCAGATCAGCGTCGGCAGTCTCTTCGAACGTGGCTCGAAACGCAGCCAACAGATCTCGCGGAAGCTCTCGAATGAAGCCCACCGTGTCGGTCACGATGACCTCGCGCTCCTCGGGGAAGCGCAGACGTCGCGAGCGAGTATCGAGGGTGGCAAAGAGCTTATCCTCGGCCAGCACATCTGATCGAGTCAGCGTGTTGAGCAGCGTGCTCTTCCCTGCGTTGGTGTATCCCACGATCGCCACGATGGGGACATCATTCCGAGCGCGTCGTCGCCGACGTTGCTGACGTTGTTTCGAGAGCGATTTGAGCTGTGCCTCGAGGTGCGAGAGACGCTCTCGGGCACGACGACGGCCGATCTCGAGTCGAGTTTCGCCTGGCCCTCGTCCACCGATGCCACCGGTCAAACGAGACAACGAATCGTCTTTCTCGCCAAGCCGCGGCAACGAGTATTTGAGCTGAGCGAGCTCGACCTGCAGCTTGCCGTCTCGGCTCTCTGCACGCTGCGCAAAGATGTCGAGAATCAACTGCGTACGATCGAGCACCTTGAGATCGGTTCGACCCGCAATGGCGCTCGCTTGTGACGGAGACAGCTCGCGATCGAAGATCACGGTTTCTGCCTCGAGCTCGGCCGCTCGAATCAACAGATCATCGAGCTTGCCTTTGCCCATCACGAGCTTCGGATCGATCTCTTCTCGCATCTGCAGAATCGAGTCGACCACCTCGACCCCAGCGGTTCGCGCAAGCTCGTTCAGCTCGCGAAGGCTGCCCTCAGCGCGAGCCAAGATCGATGCGTTCGCTGCCGATGACTTACCCTTCTTGCCCACGTGTACGAGAATCGCTCGGCCGTCTTTCGCCCTCACCTCTCGGGTGCTCACTCGCTTTGCAAAATCGCTCTCGAGTGAGGTGATGAGCTCGCCGAAGTTGGTTTCGACTCGCCCAATCGCCACGGGGCCAACCTCGCGATAGGGGCGACCGCCCTCTTCGGCCGGAGCATTGTGCGCCCACATCATCGAGCGTGGCTCACCGTCGAAGCCGAGCTGCAGCGCACAGACGAGGTCGAGTCGCAATCGAACGAGGTCGACCAAGTCATCTCGCGTGATGGGCTCAGCGTGAAGGTGCGTGTGGATCAACCTCAACCCTCGAAAGCGACCTTCAGCAGCCCGAAGTCGCCCGATATCAGGCAAAAAAAGCCGAGTTGCGTCGCCAACGATGACGTAGTCGATCTGGCCAGATCGATGAACGAGAGCGCCTACTTGGCGAGAGGTCTCTCGTGAAGCGTCAACCAACGAACGGATGAGCTCTGGGCTCGCGATCTGCTCGAGTGGCACCTTTCGTCGATAGATTCGCTCGAGGGTTCGGGTCGCAGATGGGCTTAGGCCCGTGGTGTTGCCGTAAATCTCGGTCATGCGTGGCTCTTGAAAATCCGCCGTTTGGGCACGCGATCGTATCTCGGGAATTACCTCGAAGCATCCATCGCAGGAAGATCCTCCGCCCGCCGCCCAGTGCAAAAAGTCGAGGAGATCTGAGAGCCAATGGTGCAAAATTCTCGAACCCCGTGCAGGATCTCCTCACATGGTGGTCAAGCGCCTCTGGCAAGCTCGCGCCTCTGCGTTCGCGCTCGTCGTTGCGCTGTCGTGCTCGTTCGCTCTTCACGCAGGCGTGCTCGTTGAAGCCGGGGAAACAGGCCCATTCGTCGCCCGGATTATCGACGATGCGCAACACACCTTTCCGCGTACGAAGCGAGCCCCACCCGTCGACTGGGCAGACTTGTTTCTTCGCGATGAGCTCGAGCATGACCCCATCAAGCTTGCGCAAGCCCGCGACCGTTGGCAGCAGCGTGCACCAGTGTTCGCGAGCATCGGCGCACTCACGCAGCTCTCACCGCGCGAGCGTGCACATCGCGTGATCACCGAGCTGGTGATCAATGATCACCTCTCGAGCTACGAGCTCGCCTCTTCGAAGCTGTCGGGCTTTCTCGTGGGTGACTCTCCTGGTGGCAACTGCGAAGCCGAAACACGCGCCATCATCGCAGCGCTTCAAGCCGCCAACATCGAGCTTACGGGAGACGATGTGCTCGGTGTTCAGACGTTCGATGATCACATTCAGCCCGTGATCCTCGATCGACGTCACAGCACCGTCTGGGTCTTGCTCGATGGCACGGTCGAGAAGTCGATTCGAGCGCCTATCTTTCACCCTTCGCTGCTTGCTCATGGGTTGCTTCTTGGTCGTGCGATTGAGCCCGCTGTAAGGCTCGAAGAGCTGTTGCTGGCAGCACCTCCAGGTGCGGGCTCCATTCGCGATGTCACGCGAGGCTTCGCGACCGACTCGAAGTCGACCTTTCCGAAATCGGGCGTTCGATCGACACGGGCAACCCCACCTGCACACGGCTCGGTTCGCGTGCCGCCATCGCCCACCTTGTTGTTCTCTGCACCTGCCCCCAATGCATCGACCTCTGGTTTGGCATCTGCGGCCGATGTTGACGCAACCGTGATGCAGACCAACGTGCAATCGCGCCCTCGAGGCCGACAAGAAAACGCGATTTCGTACGAGTCGTGCTTGGTGTCCTCCGCAGGCTCGCTCACGTTTCGAGACCCCGCCGACGGCGTGTTGTTCAATCAGCTACCGACCTACGACGCGCGGGCTCGCTATGTGCTCGAGGTGGCCTTTCGAGATGCATCCTCGGTGGTGCTTCGAGAGCCTTCTCTTCGCGAGATGCTCTCACGCGGAGAGACCCTCGAGCTTCGACAAAAGCTTCGTGACCTTCACTCGATCGTGGACGCCGCAGAATGCGCTCGTGAATCGATCACATCGCTCGCGGTCGCCTCGAAGATCTTCGCGGGACAGTCCTTCGTGGGTGACGAAGAGCCATTCGTATCTCTCGCTCAACGAGTCGATCAAGCGCCACACGTGGCGGATGCAACACACGAGGTCGACGAGCTCTTCAAGGCGATCGCAGCGCACCCTGCGTGGTTTGTCCGCGACCTCACACGGCTCTCGCACGACTCTCGCGCACTGCTCTTGACGTTGCTTCCCGCACGAGAGCATGCGCGGGTGATCGCTCCGGTTCTTCGCTCGATTCGTATTGAATCCACAGCACGCGATCTCGCGACCGAGATGGCCGAGCCGCGCGAATGGATCGAAGTGGATCTGAGCGCGTTTCAACCTCTCGCCGAGGCGAGCACATCGCCAACCAGCCCGACTCTTGACCCAGCAGCACGACAGAACAGCACGCTCGACAGCACGGGAACCTTGCCGCCACGAGCTCAAACGAACGACGAGACAGCGCATGAGCAAGAGATCCCGATCGAGGTATTTCTCGACTTGCTGATCTTTTGGGTCTCTCAACGCCCAGAGTCGCTCTTCGAGGGGTTGCCTCAAGATGCCAAGCAACACTGGAGCGATTCTGTCGAAATTGCCTGGAAACAACGCAAGGCGAAGACCCCTCGGCGAGAGCAGCTTTACGTCGATCACCTAGCGTCATTGCTCAACGCGCTTCCCACGAAGGCACCTCACCCGTTACCCTCGCGGGTCCATGGATCCGACGCTCCGCGCGCTGTACAACGCCGCGTTCACTGAGGAACGCTACCAGTCGTACCTGAGGAGGCTCGAGAAGATGGTGGGTGAGCCGGTGCCCTTCCCGGTCGCCGAGACACCTCTCTTTTTGCCGCGCGATCTACGAGATCGGCTCGCGAAGAATGCGACCGAGATCGTCGAACAAATCTGTAACCCAGCGCTGATTGCGCACACGAGCAAGGCGGTGCCTGCTCATCTCGACGTGCCCAATCGCGATGCGTTTTCGAACTGCATTCAGGTCGACTTCGCCATCGTTCGTGACGAGCAGGGGCGCCTCGATGGCAAGCTCGTTGAGCTCCAGGGCTTCCCCTCGCTCTATGGCTTGATGGTGCTTCAACTCGACGCGCTCTCCGAAGAGATGCAGTCGATCCCGGGGCTCAATCGCGATTGGTCGTTGTTCTTTGGTGGGCTCGATCGAGCCCGGTATGTCGAGACACTTCGTAAAGCGATCGTCGCCGACTACGACCCCGAGACCGTCATCCTGATGGATCTCAAACCGGAAGAGCAGAAGACACGCCCTGACTTCGTGGCCACGAAGCAGCTACTCGGCGTTGACGCGATTTGTCCGACGACGCTCGAGCGCGAGGGCAAGCAACTCTACCGGCGCATCGGGAACCGCAAAGTCCCCGTGAAGCGAATCTACAACCGCGTGGTGTTTGACGAGCTGTTCAAGACCGGCGCGAAGTTGCCGTTCGTGTACACCGATCCGCTCGACGTGAGCTGGTTCCCGCACCCGAACTGGTACTGGATCTGGTCGAAGTACACGATTCCGTATCTCGATCATCCATCGGTGCCCAAGGCGACGTTTGTCAGCGAGCTCAAAGAGATCCCAGACGATCTCGAGAACTATGTGTTGAAGCCGTTGTTCTCGTTCGCAGGCGCCGGGGTCAAGGTCGACATCACCAAGGCCGACATTGACGGGATCCCCGATCAGGAGCGAAACGGCTGGATTCTTCAGCGCAAGATCACCTACGAGCCAGCGCTGACGACACCCGACTGGAACGGCGTCAAAGCCGAGGTTCGCATGATGTTCTTGTGGGCCGACGATGCACCACGACCGCGTTTGGTGATGAATCTGGTGCGCTTGTCACGCGGCAAGATGCTCGGCGTTGACCACAACAAGAACCTCAAGTGGGTCGGCGGTACGGTTGGCATCTGGCCAGCATCCGAAGGGGTGAGCTACTAACGCGTCGATGTCGTCGAACCTCGACTGCACGACGTGCCGGAGCTTGCTGCTGTAACCCCCAAGAAAACCGAGACGAAGGCTACGGCTTCTACGTGAAGCTGTTGCCATCGGACGCGCTTCTTCAGGACGAGAAAAGACCAAGCGCTACGTCGTCTTCGAAGGCACGGTGCCGCACATGCGCCTGAACGAAGGCGATCGCTGCATCGCGCTCGCAGGCAAGCTGGGCAAAAAGGTTCGCTGCACGATCTACGGAGAGCGCCCCACCACCTGCCGCAAATTCACGGCAGGTAGCGAGCGCTGCTTGCAGTACCGACGTGAGCGAGGGATCGACTCCTAAACACCGTTCAAGCAGGTCGGTGTGCGCCTTCGATCATGAGCCCCGTGATGGCGCCGTAGGCATCGACCCAAGCGGTCTCGATGGTGCTGTTCCATTGCTCGCCAGCGACCTCTTTGAGCGTGGCGATGAGGCACTCACCAACCCAGCCGTACATCTCGTCGGTGACACCGTACTCGACGTGCTTGGCGCCCATTGCGTGCAGATTATCGGTGAGCCAGGTGGCGTCTTCGACGTGGTCGACGACAGCGACAATCGCATCTTGGAGCATCTTCTGCTGACGCTCTGCCGCGTTGCGACTGAACATCGGTTTGACCTGCGGGTATCGCGAAAAAAGGATTTCGTAAAACCGCGGCGTGATCATCGGCGAACGCTCGACAACAAGCTCGAGACTTGCACGCAAAACAGGCGCATTCAGAGGCATGAGTTAACTCTCCCTTTCAAAAAGGCATTTCGCATACCTGTTTACGATTGTCGATAGTTTGAAAGAGAATTTAGCTGTCGGACCACTCTCATCGTTGGCTTTAGATCGCGTTCATATTTTCGAGCTTTCCGAGAGAATTCTCAGATCTGCCTTAGTGGTCAGCTCGACGGCACCCAGGTTAGAAAGGTCGGATGCACTTCACCCTGCAGACCGATCTCGCCCTGCGAGTGTTGCTCGCGCTGGCACTTGACCCCGATCAGATCGTGAGCGCACCTGCCATTGCTCGAGCGTATGGGGCATCGGTCGATCATGTGACCAAGGTTGCAAAATCCTTGGTGCAAAAGGGCTATGTCGAATCGAAACGGGGGCGCCAAGGAGGGCTCAAGCTCGCAAGACCTCTGGCCGATATTCGCGTGGGCGATGTCGTGCGCGATTTCGAGCCGCTCGATTTGCTCGATTGCTTCGACAACAACGACACCTCGTGCGTTCTGTCGCCCGCGTGCAAGTTGAAAGCAGCGCTCCGCAAGGCGACCAAAGCGTTCGTGAGCTCACTCGATGCCCTCACACTCGAGGAGCTCGTTCACAACCAACATCAACTCGCGCGGTTGCTTCCGCTCGAGAATCTCGTTCGCAACGCCAGCTAACTTTTTGGGCGCTGGTGGCGGTGCGTTCGGCAGGTCGTCCATCTCGCCATCTTCGCCGTCCACATCCATCGCCGCGGGCCCCAGGATCTCGGCCGCCATCGCTCCGATGTGCGCCATCATGTTGTTCATCGCTTGCGTCAGCTCGAACGACGAGGGCATCGCTCGTGGCTCGCTTGCATCAGGGCGCATCGGGTCATCAAGGTCGATGCCCAACGCTTCGAACCAGGCCATCGCCGCGCCCTCTGGGAGCGTCTGCAATTTGGCAGCTTCGCCCGGGTAGAGCGGTGTCACGCAGAGGATCGTCACCGGCGGCATCAACCCCGGCAGCACCTCATGCGCCTCGCTATCCCATGGGGTGATCATCAGCCACGACATGCCCTCGAAGAGCGGGATCTCACCCGTCTCGATCAGCAGGTGTCGATCGAGCTCTGAGTCTGGCTCAGAGAACACTTGCGCGACGGCTCGAAGGAACTGCGCAACGTCTGCAAGCTCACCTACCTCGACCGGCGAGCTTACCGGAAGCACCAGCTCGAAACGCTCTTTGCTTGGCCCAATCGGCAGCGCACTCAGACCCGCTGTCGCGACGAAATGCAACGGGACATCGTCGTCATCATCGTCGTCGAATTCGTCGTCCTCGTCGTCGGCGTCATCGTCTTGGCTCGATGCAAGAGCGAGGCTCGCGCCTTGGGGGCTCAACCCCGAAGAAGGCTCACTCGCAGGCTCTTCTGCGTCGATTTTCGACACGACACCCGAAGAACGGGCGGGCTCGGGGCCCTCGGATTCTCCGTCGAACAGCAAGGCCCAAATCTCGTGGCCCTCGACATCCGTGGGAACGACTCGCTGAACCGGAGTCTCTCCGAACCACTCCTCGAAAGCCTTTTGTGCAGCCTGCGCTGCTGCTCGATAGTCGGTCATGTTACGTGGTGCTTGTTGCGATACGCTCGCGAAGTGCGCTGGCTCTATCACATCACGCCATTTGGCAAGGCAAAGCGGGGAGAATCCTTCACATCGCCCTCTCTCTCGAGCGAGGGGTTCATTCATGCCTCGTTTGCGGCATCGGTCGCCGAGAGCGCACGGCTGTATTTCGGGGCAGATCAACCTCTCGAGGTCGTGAAGATCGACCCTCGTCGGCTTGACGTTCGTTGGGTCGCCGAGCCCACTCCGCGCGGGCCGATGCCCCACATTTTCGGCCCTGTGGTGGGTGACGCGATTCGCGAGATCATCGCGTGGCCATCGGCGCACTCGAGCGAGACTCGTGTCGCTCTTGAGGACGAGATTGAGCTGACGAAGATCGCCGTCATCGCCTTTGAAGGGATGACCTTGCTCGATCTCGTGGGGTTGCTCGATCCGCTCTCTCGTCTTCGTTCCGTTGGGCTGACTGCGCAGTTCGACATCGAGGTCATCAGCGCAACGAGCACCTGCGATTGGCAAGCACACGGGGCCTCTTTTCATGTGACCCAGACGCGTCCTGATTTGAGCAGAGTGGACGTGCTGGTGATTCCAGGAGGCCCTGGAGCGCGCGACCGAATTGCAGACCCGTCGCTACTCGCGTGGCTTGCGAGCTTCCCGCCCAATCGCCTCACCGCAACGGTATGCACTGGGTCGTTGTTCTTGGCCGCGCTTGGGCGACTTGAGCAGCGGCGTGCGGCAACCCACTCCTCGGCGCGAGCACTCTTGGAAGAGCACGGAGCGAAAGTCGAGCATCAGAGGGTGGTGAGTGATGGGCCCTACATCACCGGCGGAGGCGTCACGTGTGCGATCGACGTGGGGCTTGCGCTGGTTGCGCGACTTACCAGTCACGAGACTGCGCAAAAAATCGCTGCACAGATGGAATTTCCGTGGTCACCTGCCGAATAACGGCACGCTCGTTCACCCCTTGTTGCAGTGTCATTGAGACACTGCGTCATTGAACACTCTCACCCAACGACACAAAGGTCCGCTTTTTCGCCGGATCTTACTGTGATACGACCGACGAAACCTACATGGCCGGCATCCTCGAGTACCTGCAGCTCACCCCCTTTCAACCGAAAGATCTGCTGGTCGTCATCTCCCTGGTCATCCTCGAGGGTTTGCTCTCGTGTGACAATGCAGTGGCCCTTGCCCTGCTGGTTCGAGACCTACCACCCCACCAACAGTCCAAAGCACTTCGCTATGGAATCATTGGCGCCTACGTATTTCGAATCATCGCGATCCTCGCTGCCACTTGGATTATTCGGCAGTGGTATCTCAAGGCGCTGGGCGGGCTTTATTTGCTCTGGGTGGCAGGCCAGCACTTCTTCGGAAAAAAAGAAGAGAACAACGAAGACCCAGACGCCCCGCCCGCAACCAAACAGTTCGGGAAGCTCAGTGTGTTCTGGAGCATGGTGATCTTGGTCGAGCTCACCGACATTGCGTTCAGTGTCGACTCGATCGCGGCCTCTGTGGCCTTGTCGAACAAGATTTGGGTTTTGATCGCAGGCGGCATGCTTGGCATTCTCGCGATGCGCTTTGCGGCCCAAGCCTTCATTCTGTTGTTGCAGAAGTTCCCCTCGCTCGAGGGCGCAGCATTCGCCGCCGTTGCGTTTATTGGGCTCAAGCTTCTGCTCGAAATGCCACTCGATGTGGTGGGTCGCGAAGCTCAATTTGCACAACCTCCGACCTACACCACGGTGAGTCTTACCAGGAGCAGGCGCACGCATCACAAACGCACGCGTACATCGTTCCTCACATCGTGACGTTGCACACCGAAGCAGGGCCGCGCCCGGATCGCGCTCGTTTTGCGAACGACGCCGACTACTTGCAAGCGCAGAGCTTCTGGAGCTTGCACATGCGTCCCTTCATTCACATCGACGCGATGTTCTCGTCGCTGATGGTGATGGGAATGTTTGGTTTGGGCTTCTTGGGTCGCCGCGGTGAAGCCAAAGAAGACGACAAAGAAAACGAGAAAGAGACGCCGCCCGCTAGCTGATGTGCAGTCGAGCAGCACCAGCTAGCGAGCTGCGAGAAGAGCTCAGCGACGCACTTGGATGGAGAGTTTTCGCGTCGCTGCTCCGCCCGTGATCTTCACGGTCGATGCCACTCCACTCGCTTCGATGCGAAGCTCTCCAGGGCCCTCCACATAGGCCGTTGCACCTATACCCGAATCTGCAGTCACGCAGTTGGTGGGTGTTCCTGACGCAGGGCACGCGGCGAGTGCAGTACCGTTCCACGAGTACACCGGAGCACTGCTTGCCGAGCCAGACTCTGCGACGAGCTCGTACGACAACCCATCGGGCTCTGTAATCGAGTACGAGCCACCCAAGAACACGAGCACGTCGCGATCGTCGCCGATTTCTTTGGGCCCGGGGACATCAGCCGACGAGAACACCAGGGTACGAATGGTATTGGGGTATCGCGGGATGACCGTACCTGGCCGCACATACACAGGGATTTCACCGAGCGGAACATCGATCGTCTCGGTGCGATCCGCAGAGGTGATCACCTTCGCCGCGCCGCCCTCCCACGGGTACCAATAACTCTCGGTGGGGAACCACACCTTGCGATTGGTGGCGCCTTTTTCGATGACAGGAGCGACCAAGATCGAGTCACCGAGAAGGTACTCATCCCGGATTGTCCACGCGGTGTCGTCATCGGGGTAGTGCAAGAACAAGCCACGGAAGAGCGCAAGACCGGTTTCTTCGTTGGCCTTCTTCGCGTGCGCCATCAAATAGGGCACGAGCTGAATGTGCTCGATCGCATATCGACGCCAAAGCTGTGTCGTCTCTGGGTCAGACTCGAGATTATGATTGAGCGCTTCTTGGTAGCCATGATGGGTTCGCATCACCGGAGAAAACGCGCCAAGAGGTGTCCACCGCCAGAATAGCTCTTTGGTCGTCGGGGTACCCAACGAGGACTGGTATCCAGCAATGTCATGACCAAAGGCCGGGCATCCATTGACGGACAGGTTGATGCCCTGTGTGATCACAGAGGGCATTCCGTCGTCTTTGTTGAACGTCGTCGATTGATCTCCGGCCCAGAACACATCCGAGATTTGTGGAGTACCAAACCAACCCGATCGCACGAAAAACACGCGCTGGCGATCGTCTTGTTGGGCATCGATCACATCGCGAGCGATCTGCTGCCAGAGCACGGGGTAACGGTTGTGAAATTGGAGCCCTTCACCGCCTTTCATGACGGCGTCGGTAGGCAACCACTCGGCGTAGTCATGCATCCAGCCATCCGAGCCCAAATCAATGAGCCCCTGCATTTTCTCGGCAGCCCAAGCGTTTGCATCGGGGTTGGTGAGATCGAGCAAGCTGGTCGCGGTGAATTTCGCGCCGGTGAACAGGTAGTCGTCACCCGCTCGTGTCTTGATCAGCCAATCGTTCGGAGAGGTCTCTGAATAGGCTTTCGAGCCCTCGTACACGAACTGATTGAAGTACCCGAAAAACGCGTAGCCTTGGTCGTTGAGGGTCGAAATGGTCGACGACAAATTAGGGTAGAGAGTTGGGTCGACCTCCCACTCTTCTTTGAGTTGGTATGCGTCGCCCGAGTACTCACCACCGCGCCAGTCCTCGGTCCAGATCACAGAAGACGGGATGTCATTGTCACGCAGGAATTTCGCTCGTTCGAGCACCTTGTCCGTGCCGTGAATGGCGTCGTTCCAGGGGGCAAACGTGAGTGCAGGCGGGGTTCTCGGTCGACCAAACCATCCCGTTGCGCGAGAGGTTGCCTCGGCGGGGGTTGGGCCATCGAACACATGAAAGGTAACGGGCAAATCAAGCTCGACACGAGCCGCGTCATCCTGCTCGCTACAGAGGCGAAATTCCGAATACCCGTCGGTCTCGGCAATCAGAGCAAGACCGCGATTCGAGAGAGTCCAGGGCATGGGCCACTGAGCAGAATGGCGTCGGCCCTGAACAAACCAAACGATGTCGTCGTAGTCGTCGCTCAGGCTCTTTCCGATGCCATTTTCACGAGTCCAGATGGGCACTCGTTGGCCGCGCTGATCGATGTCCCACGACTGTGATCCAAAGCCAACGAAGTGGTCATTGGAGCGACAAGAAAACCCCCAAGAAAATCGCCGGTCGGGCCCTCCGGCATCGTCGACGGTCATGGCGAGATGTCCGTCAGACGGAGAGGAAAACGAAATGCGTGCGAGGGGCTGATCCGAAGCGTCCACAAGACGCGCAATCAACGGGTCGGATTGCTCGACGACGACCCCAGTCGCGACCTTCCACGGAGAGAGGGGAACATCCTCGATTTTGAACGAGCCGACCTGCATTTCGAAGGTGCGATCCGCAGTGCGAAATGCCCAGCCCACGAGGGGCGGAGCATCGGAAGCGACCGTTCCGGAAGGCAATCCAGCGAGTAGCTCTCGATCCTTGGAGGAAATCGTTAGCTTCGCATTCGAATCAACAGAGACGCGAAATCCGCCAGGTGAGATGTCGATTTGACGTGCTAGGGCTTGCGACGTCGAGTCGGCATCACTGCACCCGAGAAAAAGAGCAGAGAGTGCAGTGATGACGATGAATGAGCGGGTACGGTACGCCGTCATTTTTTTTCACCCGTAAAAGTGAACCGTGTTAGCGCGGCTTGTAGAGGTAGAAAGCCACAGGGCTTGAAAGGAATCACCATGAAACTTCGCATGCTGTCTACCCTTACTGCGCTGGGGCTTCTGGCGTTCTCGAGGGAGTCGAGCGCGCAGACGTTGACCGACCTCAAAGGTGGGTTTGCGCTTCAGCAATTTGATCCTGCCCCCGTGGGAGACCGTTTCTTCCAGGTGAATGATGCCGCAGTGCGTGGACACATGCGTCCGGCACTGCAGCTCTTGGGTAGCTATGCACTTCGTCCGTTGAAGTTGCGTGATAACGCCTCTGACACAGACAAAGGATACATCACCGAGACGCAGCTTTATGTGCATTTGGGCGCATCGTTGACGCTTGGCAATAAGGCGCTGGTGCACTTGGATGCGCCGATCGCCATTGCACAAAGCGGCGACAACTTGAGCTCGACGACGGGGCTGAGCTCACCGTCGGGCGGCAATTTGCCGATATTCGCTTGGGTGGCCGTTACGTTCTTCGGCACCCTGAAAGACCCAGCGTCACCGTTGGGTCTCGATGTTTGCTGCCCACGGGCAGCACGGACAACCTCACGCGAGACGGCAAAGCGCGCTTCTTGCCCAAGGTGTTGTTCAGCGGCGCAGCGATGTTCGTCTACGCCGCTGCCAATACGGGCGTGTTGTTCCGCGGATTCGCGATCTGGGCAATGCCGAGGTCGGAAACTGGCTCGGCAATATCTGGCGCAGCAGCCGGTGTTCGTGTGGCCGATGACAGCGTGCGGGCCCGGAGCTACGGCAACACTGTGTTCGGACAGAAGAACGACGCCGGCTCTGCAATCAGACACCCCAGCGTTTGGCGTTCACTCGACCCCACTCGAGCTTCTTCTCGGCGCCAAGGTATTTGCCGGCGAGATTTTCGTCTTCGAGCAGGCGCAGGCCCGGGTCTGACCAAGGCCCCAGGTACACCAGTGCTCCGTGGAGTGCTGAGCGCAGCGTGGGTTCCGAAGGCCGATGCGCCTCCGCCCGACAGCGATGGCGACGGAATCATCGACCAGAACGACGCCTGCAAGGATGTCAAAGGCATCGCGACGAACGATCCGAAGACCAACGGGTGTCCGCCCCCCCCGCCTCCGCCAGACAGTGACGGCGACGGAATCATCGACGCGAACGACGCCTGCAAAGACGTCAAGGGTGTTGCCAGCGCAGACCCAAGCCGCAACGGATGCCCGCCAGACAAGGATGGCGACGGAATCCTCGACACCGACGATGCGTGCCCTGAAGAGCCAGGTATCGCGTCGCAAGATCCGAAGCTCAACGGATGCGCGGACACCGACAAGGACGGCATCTTCGACAAGGTTGACGCCTGCAAGGATCAGCCCGGTAAGGCCTCGCCCGATCCGAAACTCAACGGATGCCCCGACAAGGATGGCGACGGCGTGTTCGACTCGGTCGACGCATGCCCCGACACGCCAGGCAAGCCGAACGAAGACCCGAAGAAGAACGGCTGCCCGCTCGCGTTGGTCGTCGGAACGCAGATCCGCATCACCGAGCAGGTCGAGTTCGACACCGGCAAGTCGACCATCAAACCCGCTTCGGCAGATCTGTTGAAGAAGGTCGGCGACATCCTGCGCGACAACGCGAACTTCACGTTGATTCGCGTCGAAGGACACACCGACAACCGCGGCAACAAGGGCGCAAATCTCGTGCTCTCGAAGCAGCGCGCTGACTCGGTGAAGAAGTGGCTCGTCGACAAGGAGAAGATCGACGCCAAGCGCTTGACCACGGCTGGTTTCGGTCAGGACAAGCCCGTCGACACGAACGACACCGAGGCAGGTCGCCAGAACAACCGCCGCGTTGAATTCCACGTCGAGAAGGACTCGAACAACGCGACGCCTCCTGCCACGCCGCCTGCCACGACTGGTCCCGCGAAGCCTCCGGTGACGACGACGAAGCCACCGGCAACGCCGCCTGCTCCGAAGGCTCCACCGGCACAGCCAGCACCGAAGCCGGCGCCGAAGAAGTGATCTGACGCTCGCCAAACGAGCGCGAGACAACCCGAGCCATCTCGAATCACCGAGGTGGCTCTTGGTTTTTGTGAGTCGCCAAACGCAAGCGTCGCGCCGTGCGATTCGTGTTAGTCACGACCCGTGTCGCACGCGCTTGTCTCACGCCCCGCTCTTGCCGGCTACACGCTCGCCATATTGGTGGCGATTCCGTATGCGCTGCCTGAACGCCTCACGTTTGCGCATGTCGGCGACACAGAAATCGGAACGCGAACGCTTCGTGTGCTCACCCCTCGCGAGCAGCCTTCCAGTGTGCCCACGGCGATCGCCTCGACACCCGAGGTCATCGGAGAAACCGAAGTCGGCGCGACGACGGACGAAGGCCCACGAACCGAAGCAACCGTTGCGGCGAAAGGCCCACTCGGGCAAGGGCCAAAGCTGAGCGCGGCCGATCTCGCGGCCATCGCATCGGGAGCCAAACACCCGATCGAAGACCCCTCGGGCAAAGCGCTCGATGCGTTCTACGAGATGCTCAAGAAAGCCGAGGCCAAAGAACCCGGCGCCATCGCTCGCATCACGTACTACGGCGACTCGGTGATCTTGACCGACTGGATCACCGGAACCCTGCGGCGGAAGCTACAGACGCGCTTCGGCGATTCAGGTCACGGGTTCGTTCTGCCGGCCGATGGGTGGATGGGGTACCACCACGACGACATCACACGATTTGCGTCGTCGGGCTGGAAGGTAAGCCGCGTCGTGGGCCCCTGGAGCCCGGACGGAATTTACGGCCTTGGGGGCGTATCGTTCACCGGTGCGCCGGGCTCGATCGGAGCTTCGCCACCACCAAATCAGGTGACTTTGGCCGAAGTGTTTCGAAGTTCACACCGACCTATGTCGAGACCCCAGGTGGTGGCGACATCGCGCTCTCGCTCGATGGCGGCGCAACCGAGACCGTCTCGACGACGGGTGAAAAACTGTCGCGAAATCAGTGACGATCACCGCCCCGATGGGCCTCACAAGCTCGAGGTAAAAAACGGCGGGAAGGGCCGATTCGCCTGCTGGGCATGGTGCTCGACGAGACACGCCGGGCGCTGTTGTCGACTCGATTGGCATCCTGGGAGGCCGCCTTCGCATGCTCGACAAGAGCGACGACGCACACTGGGCGCAGATGCTCAAAGAGCGTAACCCGACCCTCGTGATGTTCGGCTACGGCGTGAACGAGTGAAGACGGTTACGCCTACCCGATGCCCGAGTACGAAGCGACCTCTCGCGCGGTGCTGAAGCAGGTGAAAGAGGCCCTGCCCAACGCAGCATGCTTGATCGTGGGGCCACTCGATCGAGCCAAGGGGCAGATGGATTTCATCCCAGTGCTTGAACAAGGCCCAACGCGCACTTGCTGTCGACATGGGCTGCGGTTTCTTCGACACGTACGCAGCGATGGGCGGCGCTGGCAGCATGTCACTCTGGATGCACAAGGGTTCGGCGGTGCCGACTTCATCCACCCCACGATCATGGGCGGCGACATCATCGCAGGCTGGCTCTACGACGCGATGATGTCGGGCTTCGAAACCTACAAATCGAAGTAACGCCGCCCACTCTCGCCGCTCACGCCATCGTGCTTCGGAAGCCCGCGTTCAGGGCCTCGCGGTCGAGCTTGCGACCGATGAACACGATGCGGCTCGTGCGCTTGGTCGAGCCCCACGGGCGGCCTTGCGTGCCGTCGAAGATCATGTGAACGCCCTGGAAAACAACCTGTTGCGGGTTGCCCTTCACGGCGACGATGCCCTTCATACGAAAGATGTCGGGGCCGTTCTCTCGAAGCAGCTTGCTCATCCACGCTTCGAACTTCGCCTCGTCGACGTCGCCTTCGATCTCGATGCCCACCGAGCCGACATCGGAGTGATCGTGCGGGTGGTGGTGAAGCAGATGCGGATCGATCTCGATGGCGCGGTTCAGATCGAAAGCACGGATGTCGAGCAGCGAGGTGATGTCAGCCGCCGATTTCTGCGTGCGGATCAGCTTCGCGGCAGGGTTGATCGAGCGGATTCGCTCTTCGAGTGCGGGCAACTGCGCCTCGGTCACCAGGTCGATCTTGTTCAACAAGATCACGTCAGCAAAGGCGATCTGCTCTTCGGCCTCGTGGCTGTTGCCGAGCTGACGCTCGAGGTGAAGCGCGTCGACGACCGTGACGACGCCATCGAGAATCGTTCGCTCTTTGATGTCGTCATCCGCAAAAAACGTCTGAATGACCGGAGCGGGATCAGCAAGGCCGGTGGTCTCGATCAAGATGTAGTCGAACGACTCACGACGACGAAGAAGCGTGCCGAGGATGCGAATGAGATCGCCACGAACGGTGCAGCAAAGGCACCCGTTGTTCATCTCGAAGATCTCTTCGTCAGCGTTGACGACGAGCGCGTTGTCGATACCCAGCTCGCCGAATTCGTTCTCGATCACGGCGATTCGCTTGCCGTGTTTCTCGGTCAAGATGCGATTCAACAACGTGGTCTTACCGGCACCAAGAAAGCCAGTCAGGACGGAGACGGGGACACGAGCGGGTTGGGCCATGGGGCGCGCTGTGTATCACACCCAACAAGGGATCGCAGGCGAGCCGAATAAAGCGACGGTCGGTGCTCGAGCCATCGAAGCCCTTCTTCGGCAAGAGACGAAGCTCGCTCGGTTTTCCCCGCAGGCAGCGAGTCGATGAGCTCAACCAGCGCAGCCAGCGGCAGCTCGTGAACATCGACGCGAGTCTTTAGCTCACGGACCGCCACCAGCATGGTTTCGCTCGCACGCTCGGCAAGGTCGCGATGCCCGTGCGCGAGGTGTTGACGCAGCTCGAGTGAAGCGGATTGAGCACGACGCCGAGCCTCGCTCAGATCGGGCACTGCACGAAGGAAAGCCTCGACGGCCGCAGACGCAACATCGTTCTGGTGCGCGTCGATCGCCATGTTCGCCAACAGCCAGTGCGCATCGGCGATCGTGTCGGGATCTGGCAACGAGCCAGCCACTGACAACGCCTCATCACACAATGCACGTGCTTCTGTCACTCGACCACGGTGCATCGCAAGCGCCGCCATGTTGTTCAACGTCATCGCAAGCGCCGCGCGATCACCCACGCGTGCAAAGAGCTCGCGAGCCGCGCCAAATCGACTCTCTGCGTTTGCGAGCTCGTCGACCTCGAACGACAAGACACCGAGGTTCAACAGTGCAATCGCGGCCGAGTGGCGATGCCCAATTCGTTCAGCCAATGCGAGCTGACGCTCGAGGTGAACGATCGCTTCTCGAAGTGCCCCCCGTTCACGACACAGCAGCCCAAGATTCCCGGCGATGTGGCTCATGCTTTTCACGTGACCCGTCACATCCGCCATCGCGCGCGCTTTCTCGAACCAGTCTTCGGCAGCCTTGAGATCACCGGCCTTCCAGCAGGCTACGCCCCACGAGATCAAACACGATGTCTCGGCCTGTGGATCACCTGACTTACGAGCAAGCGACAAGGCTTCGTCGAGCAGACTTTGGCCCTCTTCACGACGACCTCGTGCAAGCACCAAGATCGCTTGCTGACGACGTGCTTCGGCAGCGTCAGCGAACGCTCCATCAGCGCCCAGCGCCTCAGCACAAGCATCAAGCAACCCCAATGCTCCGTCGGTGTCGCCCAACAGCCGCAAGATCTCGCTGCGCACGACATCGATACGCAGCGCCAACACAGCGGCCCCGTCAGCTTTGGATGCCAACGCAAGCTCTCGGGCACGTGCGTGACTCGCAAGCGCTGCGGAGAGATCTCCTTGTTGTTGCTGGATGACCCCTTGCCGAAAAAGCGCGCCCGCGATCAGCGTACCGACCTCGAGTGAGCTCGCCTCGTGCTGAGCGGTTCGTGCAATCGCTGCTGCCGCGTCGACCTCTCCCGTCGAGAACACTCGATCGAATACGTCGAAGAGGGCTCGCACATCAGATTCGCTGGGCTCTTTGGCGATCTCGTCAAGGATCCGCCCAAACGATGCATCTCGCGCTCGGGCAAGGTGCTCGAGCACCGCGCGCACCACTTGTTCTACGACCCCTCGAGTATCGTCTGGCAGCTCGTGACATCGATCGAGCGCGTCACACAACACTTCGCTATGACCTTCGCGACACGCCCTCGCCCACCCCACGGCAAGCGCGCCACGCAAGGCGGCCGACTTGGTCGCTCGTGAAGCGATCGAGAGCGCTCCACTCGAAGACAAGAAGCTCGTCGAGTGAATCTCAGCGAGCAAAAACTCGTGCAGCTTGTCGAATGCAAAGCGCACGAGACAGGTGTCGCGATCCCACACCTCGACCAGCACACCAAGCTCGAGCAACTGCACATAGGCTGAGTCTTTTTGAGGGTTTTGTAGCGCTGCTTTGAGCGCAGGGATCTCGTACAAAGAGTCACGTGCAATCGCATCGCTCGACGCGGCATCGAGCGCGCGCACCAACGTCAACAAGAACGCCGCGCGCTCGGGTCGCTCACCGGCGGGGTCGCCTCGACCCAGCACCACGTGATCGAAATACAGACGCATCGCCTCGTCGAATGAAATCTCTCTCGGCAACGCGCGACGATGAAACGCCGCCAACAACAAGCGCAGCATCAGCGGAGTTCGCATCAACGCGAGCGTGGTGCCCTCGCCGCTTGCCACGAGCTCTTCGAACGACGTCGTCGGGCGAAAGGCCACGGCTCCTTCATCAAGCACCGTCGATTCGGTGGCGCTCTCGTCGCGTCTCGATTGAAGCCCTCGATAACGCTCGTACAACACCCCAACGGTCGTGAGATCCAGCGGCGGAAGCGAAACGATCGGCGTACTGATCACACGCGCCCCGCGTCGCTCGTCGGTGCGCAAATAGCGAGCGCCCGGTGTTGCTCCGAAGCGACTATCCGGAGCAAGCCTCTCGTACGACGCGGTACGTATCCCCGCGATCACACGACACCAAGCGAACGAATCTGCCTGTCGCACCAACGCATCGATCGAACGAGCCAGCCCTTCGACATCACTTGGGTGCTCGTTGACGCCATCGACAATGATCCGCAGGCGAGCCGAAGTACCTGAAAAACAGCTCTCTCCAAGAGAGGCGAGCAGGTCTTCGAGATACATATCGCGCGCGCCGAGATCACGTACGATGCGAGACTGAAGGTCGGTGTCGAACAGCGAAGCGCCGCGATAGAACAACACCACATCCCCCGCACTTGCGCGCTCTTCAGCGTGCAACGCGAGCGTGGTGGTCTTGCCGCTGCCGCTTTCGCCTACGATGATCATTCCGCGGTAATCACCGAGCTCGAACTGCGCGACTCGCTCGGCAAACACGGGGTGACAGATGGCGACCTCTCTGAGGTACTTGCCTGTCGAGACGAGACTCGAGATGTGCTCGTCTCTTACCCGAGTCGCCGCAGCGCGAAGGCTCGTGAGCGAAAGCTCTGCAGGGCGAGAGCTGTGGCTATCGATCGCCTTCGCAGCAAGCATCGATCGCCATGCCTCCATACGAGAGGCTTTCTCGATATAGGCTCCCGATGACGAGGTGTAGATGATCGTGCTTCGCGTGTTGCCTTCGAAGAGAAACGTCTCTTTCTTCGAAGCCGATTCGGGGTGTGTTTCGACATCCACCGCATCGAGATCAAACAAGACCGGCAGCGGCAATGCTCCGCCGATTGGTGACAACAGCACCAACCCGACGTGCTCGCCGGGAACACACGCCGGAACGTCTTCACTTTGCGTCGGCGGAGACGCCCCCATCAAGCGCCACATGCGTCGGGGGTTCTCGCCTTGCGCAGGCTCTACGAAGGCCAGCGTGTACGCCGCCATGAAACGAGCCTCGGACAAGATATCTCGAAGCATCGGAAGGTACGTGCCGAGCTCGTGAGTCGCCTTCGCCTTCGGCGCGTTGTAGCCGTGGGCAAGGCTGTTTCGATATTTGAGCAAGGCCTGGATCTTCCCCAGGCGAGACTCGCGAAAACGTTCTTTGCCGTCGCTGTCTTCGTAGCGAGTACGCGACAAGAATGGGTTCTTACAGTGCGTTTCGAGACGATCGTAAGCCCCTTCGATCTCGGGCGAGAACAACACAACCCCGGCATCACGCAAGACAGGCAGTGCGCGAGCGATGAAGAGGTTCCAGACCGACAGTAGCGGTCGTTGAAAATCTCGCGCGGCAGCTCATTGAGGTGCGGGTCACGCGCATCCGAGCGCAGGTATTCGAGCGCGAGCTGAAGTGCCCAGCTCTTCAGAACGATCGTGAACGTATCGACCAGCAATCGACACCGCTGACGAGGGTCACGCTCTTCGAAGAACCGCGCGTAAACCGAGGCGATCGGATACGGAAAGTGGTGAATGACCTCGTGATCGAGCGCACGCCCGCCATCGTTCTTCTCGGGCTTCTTTTGCTGCGCGGCAGGCTTCTTCGCGCCATCGTCGCTCTCGAGCATCGGCGCCACTTGATCGCGAAGATCATCGGGCGCTTGATGCGCGTCATCATCGTGACTTGGGGTGACGGCCGCTCGCAGCATGCGCGAGCCAGAGCCGTCGACCGAGACCAGCACGACCTCGCCCGTTCGTCCATCGAGCACGACGAGCCCTTGCGGGAAGGCGAAGCCTGAAAATCTCGACGAGCTCGGCATCGAACGGTGGGCCCACGCTACCACGGTCGACGCAAGACCCGCATCGTCTCGTCACACGCGCAGGCCCGACCAGGGGAACCTAACGACAGAACATCCGCGCCAAAATACGGACGCAATGCTTCCGGGATTTTCACCGTGCCGTCGGCCTGTTGGTACTGATCGAGGATCGCCACCAAGGTGCGGCCTACGGCGAGGCCCGAGCCATTGAGCGTGTGAACGAAGCGCGGCTTCTCTTTCGGCGCTGGTCGATAACGCAGATCAGCTCGTCGTGACTGGAAGTCATGAAACCACGAGCAGCTCGAGATCTCACGGTATGCATTCTCGCTCGGCAACCACACCTCGAGGTCGTACGTGCGGTGCGACGAGAAGCCCATATCACCCGCGCAGAGCAGCATGCGACGGTAGTGAAGACCGAGCTTCTCGAGCACGGTCTCGGCATGACGGGTCAGAAGCTCGTGCTGCTCTTCGGCCGTCTCTGGCGTGACCAGTCGTACGACCTCGACCTTGTCGAACTGGTGCTGACGAATGATGCCGCGAACGTCACGACCCGCGCTGCCTGCCTCACTACGGAAGCACGGCGTGTAGGCCGCATACGCGATCGGCAATTGACCGGCGTCGAGCAGCTCGCCTGCGTGAAGGTTGGTGACAGGCACCTCTGCCGTCGGAATCAAGTACAGATCGAAGCCGCGATCTGGGTTGCGATTGACGGTCTTGAAGAGATCCTCTTCGAACTTGGGCAAGCTGCCCGTGCCGAACAGCGCTGAGCCTTTCACCAAGTATGGGGTCTGCACCTCAGTGTAGCCGTGCTCACGCGTGTGAAGGTCGAGCATGAACTGAACCAACGCTCGTTCGAGTCGTGCGCCCTTGCCAAAGAGCACCGAAAAGCGCGCGCCTGATAGCTTCGATGCGCGTTCGAAATCGAGGATGCCAAGCTGTGCACCGACCTCCCAGTGAGGCTTGGGAGTGAACGAGAAAGAGGGTTTCTCGCCCCAGACTTTCACCTCGACGTTCGCATCCGCATCGTGACCGCCGGGCACACTTGCGTGAGGCACGTTGGGGATCCCTTCGAGGATGCTGCGGATCTCTCCTTCGATGTCACCGACCTCTTTTTCGAGCCGCTTTTGCTCATCCGAAAGCGACCGAAGCTCGTCACGTCGAGCAGCAAACTCAGGCGAGTTTTTCGGCAGCTTCGCCATCTCGGCGTTCGCTGCATTACGGGCCGCGGCCTTACTCTCGCTCGCCAGGATGGCAGTACGACGACGAGAAGCGAGCTCTTCGATCGGGGCGATCACCTCGGCGAGCGAGGGGTTTCGACGGACGAGAGCAGCGCGGATGGCGGGAAGGTTATCGACGACCTGTCGCAGATCGAGCATCGCGCGCCATTAGCACGCCCCACGAGCGACAGGCCAAAACCGACGACAAGCTCAGTGATGCCAGCCCTTACGAACGTCGATTCGCGTAAGTCGCCCAGGCTTGACCGCCACCGTCACTGGAAGCTCATCGGAGCGCCTTCGGGCACGCAGCTCGTGAACTCCTGCTGTCAGCGGTGAAGACACCACGTGGCCACGACCCACATCGACGCGATCGAGCTCGATGCGATCCCGCTTGGTGCCCACCACCTCGACGAGACCGAGACCGTCGCTGATCTTCGCGCCCTCGGGCAGAGGGAGATCTTCGACCGTCACGCCGGCTGGTACCTCAGTCGGAGCCGTCGTCGCAGCAACCGACATCGCTGGAGCGCTGTTGACCACGTTCTTTTCGGCTCGCTCGGGAGCTTTCACCTCGACGGGCGTTGCAACCGGCGGGGTCTCATCCGAGTCGTTCTCATTCGCTGCTGCGGCTGCATCTTGCTGAGAGGCGATGAAGCTTTGTGCGTAGCTATAGATGCCGAAACCCGTCGCTGCGAGAACACCTGCGGTGGCGATCCAGCCAGCAACACTCGAGCTCTTCTTTTTCTCAACACGCGGGCGAGTAACCACAGTGACCTCTTCTCGTGATCCCTGCCCAATCGGCGGGAACTTGGTGAGCACATCGCTCGCGGCGTTCGACACCTTGGTCGACGCGAGATCTTCGTTCGCTCGTGGAGCAGACGAAGACGTTTCTGCTGATGCCTTGGGCTCTGGGGTCACCACGACCGAAGGCTCATCCGGAATCGGCGGTGCAGCCTTCTCGAGGGCTGTGATTTTGATCGGCTCGACGACGCTTTGAACGGGCGACAACGAGCCCACGACACGAGCAACCTCACGAGCTTCGATCGTCGGCGCTGCGGCATCGACCGAGGGCTTCGGAGCTTCGGGCGCTTGCTCAGCAGAAGCCAGGATCGCAGCCTCGATCGCGGAGGGAGCAGGCGTGACCAACACCGACGGAGGCAACGATTTCGACGCAGGTTTCGCAGCCTCTTTCTCGGGCTCGCGCGACGCCTCACTCGACACGTTCAACGACGGCGCAACCTCGGCTTCGTTGGTGATCGAGGGCTGCGACGGCATGTCGAGAGGCAGAGGAATCGTTCGCTCGAATTTCGACGCCGCTTTCGCTCCGACGTGATCGTGCGCGGAGCAGCCGCACGCCGGGGTCAACACACTGCTGAACGGCGGTGACGACGGACGCGGCTTCGGCAGCTCGAGCGAGGTCTGCTCTTCTGCCGGAGGCTCAACGACTGGGATCGACGGCGAAGGCACGGGCACCAGACACGACACCGCTGCGGCTTCGATCTCGACCTCTGGGCCCATGGGGAACGACGGGTACGACTCGGGAAGATCCCATGGCTCACGATCGATGATGAGGTCATCGACATCGCCCGGCTCGGGCATCTCGTCGCGCTCCGATTCATCGCGCTCGTCGTCGCTCTTTTCGTCGGCAGCCGCAGCCGCTTTCGCGGGCATCTCGGCGGGAACAGGCAGCTCGATCACCGGCAACCCGAGCACAGACGGAGTCAACACGAGCGGGGGCTCGGGGGTCTTGCCAGTCGGTGCAAAACAATCGGGCGTTGCACCCAGCTCGAGCACCTCGGAGGCGCGTTGCGTGGCCTCGGGCAACAGGTCGCGCCCTCGGTCGTCGATGACCTCGAGGATGGCGTTGTGCGAGGTGAGATCTGCGATGATGTCATCGAGCAATCGAGGCTCAACACCATGTTCGGAGAGCAACGCCTTCGGCGTGGTTCCGCTCGCCAAACGACGAATGATCGACCGTGTCGAACCAGGCGTCGCACCGAGGTACGGCTCCATACAATCGATGTCGATCACGAGCTTCTTCAGCTTCGGGATCATCGTCCCGCGGGTGACTTGCTGAACGGCACGCGCGCGAGCAATCCAAGGGCGAACCTGCGCTTCGAGCGATGCGCCAGGGATGTCTCCGCGAATCACCGAACGAGCATTTCGAACAGTGAATCGCCCAGCGCGAGCGCCCAGTAGCGCGCCCAACGCCTTGTCGCTCTTGTCGATGGTGCCGTCAGGCGAGATGCGATTGACCCGGCGAAGAACACCTTCGCGCATCTCGACCTCGTAGACGAACGCAGCATCACGAATCTCGACCGACGCGTCAGGTCGGTGATCACGAAGCATCGAGAAGAGTGTCCAGACAGTGAACCCGTCGAGGCGCCCGAAGACCTCACCGTCTGCACGAAGACGATCCTCGAGACGATGTCGCGGACGAAGAAGCTCGCCGAGGCGCTGCAAGATGGCCGGGATGGACGCTTCCTTGCGCAGGTAACCGTCAGCCTCAGCGCCAAGCTCGTGAACACGCTGCAGCAAATCTTCGCGCCACGAGAGCATCACGAACGGAACATCGCGAAGCAGCGGGTCGCGTTTGACGATGCGACACAACGCATAGCCATCGAGACGAGGCATCAGCACATCACAGAGAACAGCATGTGGAGAGTTGCGCGCGATCATTCCGAGCGCCTGCTCACCGTCAGCCGCTTCGATCACCGTGGCGCCGGCCTCTTTCAGAATCTTCGACAAGAACCAGCGAACCGCAGGATCATCATCGGCCACAATCACGCGGGTCGATGAAAGTGGCGGGGTCAGCGAGGTGATCTCGCCTCGGCGATTGCCGCGGGTCCCCGAAGAGATCGCAAGTGGGTACGCCCCCTCGGGTCGATTCGACACGAACCGAACTGCACCTTGCGATCGTGTCGTCACCTCTTCGCGAATGCGAGCAAGCGCAAGCCAGAGGGCCGAGGTGATTTCACGCCCATCACCGAGCGCGACCTTCACGCCGCGCTCTTGGCTCTGAACCGCATCACACAACCCGAGCTGAATCGACTCGATCAATCGAAGCTGGAGCTCCTCGATCGTCACCTCGCCGATCGGCTTGGCCGACTTGCGAGCGAGGGACGCGCCCTCCTCCACACACGCCGAGTACATCGCTTCAGCAGGCGCCCATCGGCTGATGATGCGATTCGCTCCCGCCGCGCTCCATCGATTGAGCTCTTCGGTCGAGGTGGGCGTGATCACGATGATCGGGATCTGCGACGTGAGCGCTTCGTCACGCAGCTTCTTGATCAGGTTTTCACCGCCGATCGCATCGCCATCGAGCAGGATCACGTCTGGCGCGTACACCCGAGCGGTCGAGAGCGCAGCCTCGGTTTTTTCGCATCGCTCGATCTCGAGGGGCGTCGCTGAAGGGCCAGCATTTCGTGCGGCTTCAGCAAGCGCCTCTTCGAGACCCGCACGACCAATGATCAACACGAGCAAAAGCGCAGGACGCACCTGCTCGCCTTCGTCATCGCCCGAGGCAAGCGCGGCAAGACCCGCAACCTCGGGGGCAAAGAGAGAAGACGGGTCGACCACAGGGCGCACCGATCCACGGCTCGAGAGCGACATACCTCGGGCCGGTATCACGGGTCGCGAAGGTGGGTTAAATTTGTGGCGAGCTTCGCTTGAGCCGCAGCCAGTCGAGCGACAGCAACGAGGGCTGGGGCAACCGAGATGTATTCGATTCCGACGGTCTGAAAGAACCGGATCGACGCCGGGTCGGCCGCATGCTCGCCGCACACCCCAAGACCCAAAAACCCATTGGCCTCACGACCTCGCTCGATCGCGGTACGAATGAGTGACCCTACGCCTTCGATATCGAGTGTCCTGAATGGATCACTCGGCATCGCCCCCGCATCTCGGTACGCTTCGAGCACCTGCGCCGCGTCATCGCGAGAAAGACCCAGCGTCGTTTGCGTCAGGTCGTTGGTCCCGAAGCTGAACGAGCTCGCCACAGGGGCGATTGAGTCGGCGGTCAACGCAGCCCGAGGGAGCTCGATCATCACACCGAGCTTGAAGGAAACGGTGCGATCACGAGACTTCGAAACGTGGCTGGCAACGTTGTCAATCAACTCGCGACAGCGATCGAGCTCGCCACGCGACAAGACCAGCGGGATCAAAATCTCGAGGTCAACCGGCACGCCCTCGGCTTCGACATCACACATGGCCTCGAGCATCGCACGAGCTTGGGAGGCGTAGATTTCTGGCTCGGTGAAGGCGATGCGAACACCGCGCTGACCCAACATCGGGTTCACCTCTCGACGCGCTTCGATTCGACGAGCCAACGCTGCGGGAGAGATACCCAACGCCGCAGCCAACGACGTCACGGGGTCACCAGAGCCAGGCAAAAACTCGTGAAGCGGAGGGTCGAGCAAACGAATCGTCACCGGCAGACCACGCGCGGCACGAAGCAACGCAGCGAGGTCTTCACGTTGAAACGCAACGAGCTCATCGTGAGCACCGATGCGCTCTCTCGGCGAGGTCGAGAGCAACAACCGACGCAACACCGCCACGCGGTCGGGCGCAAGGAACATATGCTCGGTTCGACAGAGCCCTACCCCCTCGGCACCGAAGCTACGAGCCGTCGCAACCTCAGCCGCTGAGTCAGCGTTGGCACGAACGCGCATGGTTCGAAATTCGTCAGCCCACGACAAGAGCTCGTCGAGCTCGGGCATGCGTGCGCCAGGCACCATGGGCACCTCGCCGAGAAAGATCTGTCCGCCTCGAGAGTCAACCGAGATCGAGAGCGTTTCACCTGACGCAACCACCACCGTTCGAGCTGGTGTCTCGCCATTTGCAGGCACCTGAATCGTCAGCGTTTGAGTCGCTTCGTCGACCGAGATCGTGGGGCAGCTCGCGATACAACATTTGCCAAGCACACGAGCGACGACTGCTGCGTGGCTGGTCATCCCGCCGCGGATCACGATGATGCCCGACGCAGCGCGCAGGCCATGAACATCTTCTGGCGAGGTCTCACGACGAACGAGAATCACTCGCCGCCCTTGAGCCACCATTCGCCCAGCAGAAACCGAGTCGAGCGCGACTTGCCCCACCGCGGCGCCCAAACCCGCTGCAAGCCCGGTCGCGAGTATCTCTCGAGGAGCGTCGGGGTCGAGCGTCGCCGATTGAAGCTCGGAGATACGCGACGCAGGCGCACGTCGAACCGCTTCTTCTTTCGTGATGAGCCCTTCGCGAGCCATCTCGACGAGCATACGAACATCGGCTTTCGGAGCACGGTCGCGCACGCGATGACGACCCACCGTCACGACGCCTTCGTGAATCTGGAACTCAACCTCGAGCAGATCTTTGTGCTCGACCTCGAGGCGATAACAGACGTGCGCAAGTGCGTGATAAAACGATGGCGCGATCTCATCGAGACCTCGGTCACGCCCATCGATCGTCGTGATCGGAGTCGACGCTCCAAACGGGCTGCCCGACGAGGAGAGTGCTCTGTATTCACCCACCAAGCGACGCTCTCCGGTACGCGGGTCGCGCGTTGCAACGGTGCCGGCAATCGCAGTGGGGGCAGACGGGCTCGTGGCCATCGACATGTGCCCTCTATAGCGCTGCTACGAGATTTCCTCTTCAAATCACTGAAGGGGCGTCTCACGCAGCGCGTAACCAGGCTATAGAGCGGGCCGTGACTCCTCCGACTGGTGCGCTTCACGAGCTCTCTGCACTCGAGCTAGCCAACCTCATTCGTCGTCGTGCGTTGTCCTCAGAAGAGATCACGAGAGCAACGCTCGATCGGATCGAAAAGCACAACGACAAGCTATCGGCGTTCGTGCAGATTCTCCGAGACGAAGCCATCCGTGTCGCTCGGCAAAAAGACCGCGAAACGTTTCGCTCCAAGGGCGAGGGGTTGCCGCCCTTTCACGGCGTGCCGATGGGCATCAAAGATCTCAACTTCGTCGCGGGTGCCTACACGCGAATGGGCTCACGGGCCTTCGCGAATTTCGTCTCGATGTTCGACGATCGCGTCACCCAAAACATGCGCAAGGCCGGCTTCGTCATCGTCGGAAAGACCGCCACGTCCGAGCTCGGAACGCTTCCGGTCACCGAGCCCGATATTCACCCGCCAACACGCAACCCATGGAACCTCGACCACACCTCGGGAGGCTCGAGCGGCGGGGCAGGAAGCGCAGTGGCAGCGGGCTTGCTGCCGATGGCACACGGCAGTGACGGGGCCGGATCGATTCGAATCCCTTCGGCGTTTTGCCATCTCTTCGGTCTCAAGCCGTCACGAGGTCGAGTGTGCAACGCGTATGGTCTCGATGATCGCGAGCTGATCTACACGTGTGGCCCGCTCGCTCGATCGGTCGATGATGGCGCAGCGTTTCTCGATGCGTTCGCCGGGATCTCGTCAGGCGTGCGAAACTGGGCGCCCGCGCCCGTTCAAACCTTTCACGAGCTCTCGAAGCGCACCCCGCCGCGACTGAGGATCAAATTCGCGCGCACCACGAAGCTCACGACGACGCACCCCGATCACGCCGCAGCCGTCGATCGATTCGTGAACAAGCTCGCCGATCTCGGACATCACGTCGAAGATGGAGGAGAGATCTCGGAAGGCACCGTCGAAGAGTTTTTGCCCGTCTGGCAATACGCTGCCGCGAACGTGCCTGTTCTCGACTGGAACGACACACAACCGGTCACGCGATGGCTCGCCGAGAAGGGTCGTGAGCTCACCGCGCAACAGGTGAACGAGCGCCGTGCCTCACTCGCTGCCCGCGTGTTGAGCTGGTTCGGCGACGTCGACTTGTGGATTACCCCTACGGTTGCAGCGCCGCCTCCTCGGGTAAACGCCTGGTCGCATCTGGGCCCCGAGGAAGCCTTCGCCGAGGCCGCGCATCTCGGCCCGTTCACCGCTCTCTTCAACTTGACCGGGCAACCCGCAGCGAGCGTGCCCGCCGGTCTGTCGAGTGTGGGTTTGCCGATCGGGATCCAGGTCGTGGGAAAGCCGCTCGCCGACGCGCTCGTGCTCCAGGTATCGCGTCAGCTCGAGCAAGAGTTTCCGTGGACACGCATTGCCCCAGGCTGGGCCTGAGATCGTCATCGCTCGTTCGCAATCGCAAGGATATTCTCGATGGATCCAACGCTCGACATGGTTCGCCGGTTCATGGAAGAAACCGTGCCGTTCAATCGATACCTGGGTATTCGGGTGGCCTCACTCGAGCAAGGTCGAGTGCGCCTCGAGCTGCCCTTTCGCCCAGAGTTGATCGGCGACCCGATGCGCCCTGCCCTTCACGGCGGAGTGATCTCGAGCTTGCTCGATACCTGCGGAGGTGCCTCAGTCTGGACAAGGATCACGCCCACCGATCGCGTGAGCACGATTGACCTACGCGTCGACTACCTTCGACCAGGGTCGTCCGAGCTGCTGGTGGCCGAAGCACGGGTGCTGCGAATCGGACACTACGTCGGGGTGACCGAGATCAAGGCGTTCCATCCGAGCGCCCCAAACGACCTGATCGCAACGGGAACAGGCGTGTACAACATCCGCCGCGCCGAGCGCTCCTGACGCGGTCGTTAGAAATCCAGAACGAGTCGACCACGTTTTGATGCCGCAGTGCGCCTTGACAGCGAGGGCGCATCCGGCAACAAGCGGAGCCCTCTCGCATACGAAGTGGCGACGAGAGACCTTCACGCACGACGCGATGAAGGCATTGAAGGCAGCAAAAAGACGATGTCGGACAACCCCAAGCGGCTCGATGCCGACCAGCTCCTCGACGGTGTTCGTCTCCTGATCATCGGAGGCACCGGATTTCTCGGCAAGATCTTCTGGGCGATGATGCTCGATCGCTACCCACAGGTGGGGAAGATCTATCTGGTGGTGCGCTCGAAGAAGAACGAGACTTCCGAGCAGCGCTTCTGGAATTCGGTCGCGCCGAACGGCTCGCTCACGACGCTTCGCGAGCGATATGGCGATCAGTTCGAAGCGTTTCTGCGCGAGAAGATCGTTCCGATCGACGGAGACGTGGGTCGCGCAGAATGCGGCATTGATCCAACGCTGATTTCGTCGCTCAAGGGCACGATCGACGCCGTGGTCAACGTAGCGGGTGTTGTCGACTTCAACCCGCCGCTCGATGAAGCGATCGATGCGAACGCGTTTGGCGCGATGAACCTGATCTCGCTCGCGCGAAAGCTGGGCGACACGCCGATCTTCCACACGAGCACTTGCTACGTCGCGGGCTCACGCGTGGGGCCGATCTACGAGGTCGATCCGTGTGATGTGCCGTTCCCGAGGGCTGCGGATCTCGGAGCCGAGGCATGGTCGCCCGAGCGTGAGGTGAGTGAGTGCCTCGAGCTGGTCGCACAAGCGCGCAAGCGTTTGAATGACGCCTTCCGACAGAGCGAATTCGAAGAGAAAGCTCGCGAGAATTTGCGTCGAAAGGGCGAACCGCTTCACGGCAAAGTCTTCGACGAAGAGCTTGCCAACGTGCGGCGCAAGTTCATCAACGAGCGACTGATCGAAGCAGGCCTCGATCGCGCCAACCACTGGGGCTGGCCGAACATCTACACGTATACGAAGAGCATCGGCGAGCAGCTCATCTCGAAGAGCGGCTTGCCCTTCACGATCACGCGACCCGCGTGCAGCGAGTCATGCTCGCGCTTCCCTTCCCCGGTTGGAACGAGGGCATCAACACCTCAGCGCCGCTCATCTTCTTCTCGATCATGGGCGCCTTCCAGCTTCCGGGAGGAGACATTCCGCTCGATTTTATCCCTGCCGACATGGTGTGCGCGGGGATGATCATGAGCTTGCTCGAGTTGCTCGAGGGCAACCCGAAGCCCGTGTATCAGTACGGCACGTCGGATATCAATCCGGTGTTCACGTCGCGCATCGGTGAGCTGATCGGGATCTACAAGCGCAAGTACTACCGCCGAAAGCAAACGGGCAGCCCGCTGCTGAATTTCATTCAGTCGACGTACGCTGCGGTGCCCGTGTCGGAGCAGCAGTTCATCGCGCTTGGCCCTCCGGGGATCAGCGTCGTTGCGAAGTCGACGGCAGGAGTGCTCGACACGATGTCGAAGCTCACGGGCGCGACCGTGCTCAAGCCGCTCGTGAAGAAGATCGATTCGTTCGCAACGACCGAAGAACGCATCTCGCGAATCATGTCGTTGTTCTTGCCGTTCTCGAGCAACAAGAACGGCCCGTTCGATTGCTCGAACACACGTGCCGCGTACGCAAGGTTGTCACCCGTCGACCGCGAGAAGCTCTGGTGGGCACCCGAGTCGATCGACTGGGCAGACTGGATGATGGACATCCACATGCCCGGTCTCGAGAAGTGGGTGCTTCCCGAGATGGAGAAGAAGATGAAGCGCGAGGTTCGCGCGCTTCGTGCCCACACCACGTTGGTCTCGATGCTCGACGAGTCTGCCGAGAAGTTCGAGCATCAAACCGCGTTGGGTCGCATGGAGGAAGACGGCTTCTCGAAGCTGAGCTTCATAGAGTGGCAATCACGTTCGCGCGCAGTCGCAGCACGGCTTGTTGCGCGCGGCGTGGTCAAGGGCGACCGCGTGATCTTGTCGGCGAAGAATCACCCGGAATGGGCCCTTGCCTACTTCGGAATTTTGATGGCGGGCGCGACGGTGGTGCCTGTCGATTCAGCGATCGAATCCGAGCCATTCAGGAACATCGCACAACAGAGCAAAGCGAAGATCGCCATCCTCGACGACGAGGTTCAGAAGCGACTCGCGCCGAGCAATGGTCACCCTGGCCCAACGGCGGGGCTCGAGGTGCATGGGCTTGCGACGATCACCGAGCGTGGCGATGACCTGACGGTGCCCGAGGTCGAGCTGAAGGCGACCGATGTGGCCAGCTTGATCTACACGAGCGGCACGACCGGAGTACCGAAGGGAGTGATGCTGACGCACGCGAACTTCACGTCGTTGCTGGGCTCGATCACACCGAGCTTCCCGCTCACGCCGTATGATCGCGTGCTGTCGGTGTTGCCGCTTCACCACACGTTCGAGTTCACGTGCGGGCTACTGCTGCCGCTGTCGCGCGGAACACGCGTGTACTACCTCGACGAGCTCAACGGAGAGCGACTGACCCGAGCTCTTCGCCTGGGTCGCATCACCGCTCTCGTTGGCGTGCCGGCATTGTGGCAGCTTCTCGAGCGGCGTATTCGATCAGAGGCACGCGAGAAGGGCACGTTCGCGGACACAGCGCTGAACGTCGGCTCGCAGCTCAATCGCTACCTTGGCAAGACGATCGGACTCTACGTCGGCAA
>JAXLYQ010000033.1:0-53146 GCA_046351315.1 Polyangiaceae bacterium | reverse complement strand
CGAGAAAAGGCTCGCGATTACTTCCTTCGAGCTGTGTCCGTGTTCACGGAAATCGGCAACGAGGTCGAGCTTGCCCGCACCTTCCGCGCCTATTCCACATCGGTGGGGCTTGTTCCCGAGCTCGCTGCCAACGAGATGATCCTTCGCGAGGCATCCGAGATGGACAAGCGCGCGGAAGAGATCTTCCGCAGGCTCAATATGCCGAAGGTGTGAGCTCGCGATTCAGTACCAAGCGAGGCCAACACCGATCGAGCCTGACCAGAGCTTCTCGACCACGGGGAAGTACATCGAGCCGACGATTCGCAACTGCATCTCGGGCGAGCTGTCAGGGTGCATCGTGGCGAAGTCGAGCGTCATATCGAACCCTGCCCAGTTGAGAATTCCCTGGGCTGGTGCGTCGGCGTATTTCACGCGCAGGTACGACGGGCGATAGTCGATACCGAACATCACGCCCTTCCACTCTCGCGACGAGGGCAGCGAGCCAAACCCGAATTGCCCTCCGAAGTAGAGAGGAACTTTGACGAGGTAGCTGCTCTTGTTGAGCGAGTCTTCGCCCGGTGCAGATGCGGCGACGTAACTCACGTCCGCGCCGCTACCGAAGCGCCAGCCGTACCAGTTGCCGGAGTTGCCCTCGAAGTCGGGTGTGGCGAAGGTGAGGAACCCAACACGCGCGCCGGCGCCTCCACCGAAACCCAGTCGACGCCCTTCGGGTACGTTGTCGACCGTGCGGCCCTCCTGAAAGAGTGCGTCACCCAGCGCATCGACACCGAATGTAAGGTGAGTCGACCCTCGCGACGCCCACGTGTCGGTGCGCGAGCCGATGGGGCCATTGGACGGTGGAGCAGATCGACCTTCTTGATCTGCTGGGTTGTTGCTGGATTGATCGACGCGTTTGATTTGATCCCACGTGATGCGGCGAGAACCGGTGGGGGTGTTGATGACGACGTACTGGTTCTCGACGCGTTCGGTGATGGTGCCTTCGATCAGGCGCCCGTCGACGGTGAGCACCGCGTCGGGTGCAGTCGCATCAGCGAATGCGATCTGCGAAAGAAACAACGTGGTCACCACCGCCGCGAGAGGGACGAAGCGCGAAGGACGCATCACCCGTCAATGTCGCTCCTGCCGACCCCCCGGCGCAAGCAACAACTCGAGATTCATCAACCCACCAAGAACGACAGAACGAACAATGCAGCAGAGACAAGAAGTGATGTGAACAGATTCATTGCGTGACGCAGCCTAGGCGCGATGGGCGCAAAGGCAATGTCGAAGATGGACATAAAATATCCGAGATCGTGACTGCCTTGTGACCGCGGTCACGAAAACGGCCAGTAGAGCCGAAGATACGCGTCGAGCACGAGATCGACGGTGTTGGCCATCACGTTGAGCGCGTCTCCGCGAGCTTCAGGTGGGCTATTGGGCCCGAGTCGTTTGAAGTCGCGTTGCTCAGGGTGAAACTGGAAACCAACCAGCGGATAGGCGTGCTCGTCACGTGAGAGAAACGCCTGCGGCACACGAACGCACGAAGAGCCAGGAACCGTCTCTGACGCTGTCGTGGGCTCGCCGCCGTCGCTGTCTACCCATGGGCCGCACACCTCGCTCTCGGCCACGATTTCTAGGGTACCGAGCGGGCCGTCGAACGCTGAGGGGCGCAACATGTCGACGTGCGAAATCGGAAGCTCACGCGACTCTCGGCGCGGTGGAGCGACTCGCGAAAAATCGAAGAGGGGTGAGGTGGCGTCGAGCTTGATGGTCGGGCGATACGAATCCGCCGCCGGGGCGTCGAACCACCACGAACGCTCGATCGGCACACCCTCGGTGAGCGCTCCGTGTATCGGTCGGTTGTCGATGCGCTGAAGGACATCTTCCACATCAACGGGTTTGCTTTCGCGCGGATCTACTGGAGCGTTGCCGTCCGTTGCGCCTGCTTCGAGCAACGCAAGGATCTGTGCGCCCCCGCAAAAACCGATGAACGGAGCGACTCGGTGACGAACGGCGCCACGAAGGTGCCCCATTCCTCGATCCGCGTCCGTCGGAAGCGCCGTTGGATCCCAGGTCCAGGTGGGCTTGCCTGAGCGATCTTTGAACGGCTTGGTTTCGTCGCCGAACTCCCAAGAAAGTGAACCCGAGAGCATCACGACTGGGGGCGGCGACAGCGCTTGTATCCAGGGTGTCGCGAGCGTGGTGTCGTCGCCATCGATCGCTTCGAGGAACCGACCCGCCCCGCGATCACGTCGACGCGATGGGTCTGGGTGCCAGCGTGAATCTGCATCGAATCCGCCGATAATCCGACGAAGGCGATGATAGGCCATACGCGCGTGTGCATCAGGGCCTCGCTCGAGCTCACGTGTCGACTCGAGCAAGGGTGAAGGGTTCGCATTCACGCTCAAAAATAGGGGAGGGCGAATGACAGGGCGCGGGTCGTTCGCTGCAAACAGCGCAACCTCGCGTATCACCGGGGCGCCCATCACGGGTGACACCACTCCATTGCGATCCGTGGCGTCGTGAATGTCGATCTTCACCACCCGTACCGCACGCGGTGTCGAGAGGTGAATCAGCCTTCGTCGAACGGGCAAGATCGAGCCGTCGTCCGGTGAGGTGGGTGGCAGTGCCTCGGGCACAGGCTCGAAGTTTTCGCTCTCGAGCTCTGGCGCGGTCGACACCGTGTAGTGCACCGGCATGTACGCGACTCCGTACTTTCGTCGCGTCGCAGTTTCGTCGGGGATTTGCACTGCGTCCTCACCCAACATCAACGAGAGTCGATCTACCACTTGCGACTCAGGGAGGGTGATCGTGAGTGACCAATGATCGCGACCGATCTGCCCGGCCCACAGGTGATCGTATTGACTCGCGAGAATGTTCTCAGGAGTGGACCCATCAAGCACGGGGGAGCCCAGCACCGGCACCACCTCGACATCGCCGCCGGCGGCTACGCTACGAGCGCCTTCGTAGATCGCCACTTCGCGAAGCACGGGGCCGCCGGCGTCGACCTCGGTGATCGAGAGACGTAGGCCACACACGTCTGCGTCAGCGAATACCGATTGTTTTCGAGCGTGAATCTCACGTGGGCCGAGCAGCCACTCGTTGGGGTCGCCATCGTCGCGCTGACCACCAGGAAGCGGCACCCACGACGACGACTCTTCGCACGAGCCGTCTACCGGTAGCTTGACCTCCCAACGCATGCGTGATGGCACCCCGCGGATCGCATTGTCGCCAAACTCAGCGCGAATCAGTGCGAGATGAACCAGTCGTTTGAATGAGGTCGACCAGATCCAACTTTTTTCACCCGCATTGCCACGCCACGCCCAAGACGGATCGCCCTCGAATGCGAGCAACGCTGGATTATTCTCGAGCGAGGACGTCGCGCTGGGCACACGAACGATGTCGGAATTCAACGCGATGTTACTCGTGGTGCGCGGCCCTAGATGCGCGCGCTTGGCGTCCTCACGTAGGTGCTGTGCACGCGACACCAACGCATCGTGCTCAATCGGGGAAAGCACCGCGCTCAGTGGCTGAAGGAGCAAACCAGCGTGCAGTGGCTCATCGGGTGTGATGGCCGAGATCGCGAGCGCAAGCGTGGGCGCCACGAGGGACACGCCCAACGCGAATGCTCCAACCCACCAACGACGCGCCAACCCACTCACAGGAGGAAGCTAGCTAGAATCCGAAGAGGCGGGCAACCCGGAAGCACGAAAAGTAAAAGCATGAGCAATTAGCTCTGTTTCCGCATAAATACGTACGCTCTCGCTTCCAAACTGCACGCCCTGGAGACCGAAACGCATCCGAAGACCGCCCAACCGCGGAGCCACACGCGGAGCGAGCAGGGCCGCATCTCCGACGCAAAAACAAAACACGAAAAGCCCTGTCTTCGTTGTAGAAGACAGGGCGCTTCGCTCCCCGGTGAACTGGGGCTCTGATACTCCGTCGAACCTCAACTCGTGAGAGTTGGAGCGACGTTGAGAAGCGGGGTGGACGGGACTCGAACCCGCGGCCTCCGGCGTGACAGGCCGGCGTTATAACCGACTTAACTACCACCCCGTTCGTTCCGTTTGGAACGTCTCGGAGGCCCCCTTTATGACCCTGGACCCCCGAACGGTCAAGGCGACCCGATCACTTTTTTGAAAAGAATCCGCGAACCTCGAAAACTACGGGAAATTCGCGGCCTGATCACGGCTGGCGCCAAGGGGGGCGGGCGAGCCAAGATGTCGGGCGGTTTTCGGTTGGGTTGGTCTCACCCAACGCGAGCCTCACCACATCATCGAAGTTGTTCCAAATGACGGACGACCGGTCGTCATTTGGTGAACTCTGCACACACACGGAGCGCAGCAATGGCCGACGACCGACGTGAACGAGAAGAGTTGCGGCAGAAGCAGGCACAAATCGACCTCGAGATCTTGGGGCTTCTGGCAAAACGAGCTCAGCTCTCGAGGGATTGGGGGCGAGCACACGAAGGGGCTCCGCCGCTTGAGCCCGACCCGCTCGACGCGCTGACCAACGGGCCACGCGGCGAATTCCCGGAGACCGGGGTGCGCGCGGTGTTCAGAGAAATCCAGACCGCGTGCCGATCGCTCGAAGGCAAAGTGAGGGTCGCGTATTACGGGGTCGAAGGTGGCCCCGCGCACCAGGCCGCGTTGGATCGATTCGGAAAGGCCGAGCTCACCGCAGCCCCGAGCATCCCTGAAACGCTCGACCTCGTACATCGTCAGCGTGCCGACTTTGCGCTTGTGCCCCTCGAGTCGACGACGGAAGGGCCGCACCTGACGACGTTGCTCGCGCTGCGACCCACCGAGCTCAAAATCGTCGCGATTCAAGGGGTCGAGCTCGACCTCTGCCTGCTCAACAAAACCGGCAACCTTCGCGATATCGATAAGGTGTATGCGACCGCGGCCGACCGAGCTTCCGCACAGCGTTACTTGAGCGAGCATCTGGCTCGAGCGGTGTTGCTCGATGTGAAGTCTGCACAAGCAGCTTGCGAGATGGCTGCCGATGATCACGGAGCCGCAGCGCTCGCGCTCGAGTCGCTTGCTTCAAGAACGTCGTTGTCGGTCGTGGCTCGCGCGGTTTCCGAAGAGATCGACGCAAAGATCTCGTTTGCCGTGGTGTCGTCCCGCCCCGCAAGTCGTTCGGGCAGTGATGCGACGGTCGTGATCGTCGGCGTGAACAACGAGCCGGAGCGCTCTTCGAGGTATTGAAGCACTTCGCTGAGCGCGGTGTGAACCTGCGAAAGATTCAATCGCGCCCCTCGGATGTGGATCCCTCCGAATATCTCTTCTTCATCGAGGTCACAGGTCACGTCACCGATCGACCCGTGGTGACCGCGCTCGAGGCCATGAAGAAAGCCACGCGCTCGCTGAAAGTGCTCGGCTCGTACGCCTTCTGAATCGCAAGCCACGGCGGGTCGCTCGTTTCGAGGTTGGCATGTCGGGTAGGCTCGACGAGAATGCCCGGCCGTGAAGACAGACATCGGTCTCGAGGGTGGGGGAGGGCAACGCAGTTGGCGTCGTCTCTCCTCATCGATGTTGCTCCTCGGTGCGCTGGCAAGCGTGATGGTGGGCGCGTCGGGATGCGGGAAAAAAGAGAGCATCGTTGCTCTCGGTAGCGGCAAGAAGCTCTCAGCCGAAGAGATAGACAAGAACCCGCAAGCGCTGTTGCCCGGCAATGCCGTCGTCTATGTGCAAGCCGATCTGCAGGCGTTTTTCGGCACTGCGTACGCCCCGCAAGCGTTGAGGATAGCGACCTCGCTCGTACCCATCCCAGCCGACGCGAACTTCCAACCCACGCGTGACGTGAAGAACGCGCTGATTGGCCTGTATTCTTCGACGAGCGCAGACTTCGCCGGGATCGTCCAAGGCTCGTTCGACCCCGACGCCATCGCTGCCTCTGCGGCGCGAGGGTCGATCACGCCGCTCAATCAGCCGCTCAAGGCCACGCCGTACGCGAATAACACCATCTATTCGACCAGCGAGCTCGGCTTCGTGTTGCTCACCAAGCAGACCTTGCTCGTCGGTAACCCTGCTGGTCTTCGACGCGCGCTCGACCGTATTCGTGACGGAAAGGTCGTCGTCGAGATCCCCGAGTGGGAGCTCACACTGCTCAAGACCCCGGGGGCTGAAATCGTGATTGCGGGTGACCTGGGGGCGCAGCCTGTGTCGGCAGCGTTGCTGGGTTATATGCCGTTTCTCGACAAGGCTCGGCAGGTGCGGGTCGTGGGTGATTTCAAGGCTCCAGGGATGAACGTCGGGGGCTCGATTTCGTACCCAGATTCGAACGCAGCTCAGAACGGTGCGAACGCGATGCGACTCGTGCCCAACATGGTCGGGTGGCTGTCGTGGTTTTCGGGAAACCCATTTCAGTCACTCGAGACCAACGTGCCCCCAGGCACGGGTGAGCTTCAGTTCAAGGTGGTTCTCGATGGACAAGCCCTGGCCTCGTTGTTGAGCCAGCTCGGTATGTTCACCTCGTTCATGGCTCCACCGCCGCCTCCCCCGAGCACCACGGCCACTCCGACAAGCACAGTGCCCGCTCCTGTGCCACCGAAGTAACCGTGTCCCATCTGCTCAAGGTTCGTCCTGCATCCAGGCCCCTTCGTGGAATCGTTCCCGTCGCAAGTGACAAGAGCATCGGCCATCGCGCGTTGATGCTCGCGGCACTCGCCGATGATGTCGTCGAAATCAAGCGCTTCACGTACGGCGAAGACAACGTTTCAACCCTCGCTGCGCTTCGATCGATGGGCGTCCAGATCGAGGACGACTCCAAGGGAAGTCTCAAGGTTCACGGGGTGGGTTTGCGTGGGCTTCGAGAACCCAACGCAGCCATCGATTGCGGCAACTCGGGGACAACCATGCGGTTGCTCGCGGGGCTTCTTGCCGCGCAACCGTTCAAGAGCACGTTGATCGGAGACGCCTCGCTCACGCGTAGGCCCATGGCTCGCATCGTGAACCCGCTTCGTCGTCGCGGCGCAGCGATCGAAGGAGCGTTTCACCCCACCAAAGCAGGCGAGGTAACCGCGCCTCTTTCGATCGGGCCATTGCCTCACGGTGCACCACTCGGACAGAGCGAAGAGGTGCTTGCTGTCGCGAGCGCACAAGTGAAGAGCGCGCTGTTGCTCTCGGGGCTCTTCGCCGAGGGAGACACCTTCGTTCGCGAGCCGGTGGTATCGCGGGATCACACCGAGCGAATGCTTCGCGCACTGGGCGCCCCGCTGAGTGTGATGGGCACGATGGTGTCGCTCGAGGTGGCTGGTTGGACGCGATCTCTGCCTGCGTTCTCGATCGAAATTCCAGGCGATTTGTCGGCCGCTGCATTCTTGCTCGTGGCAGCTCAGCTCGTGCCGCAGAGCGAGGTCCGCGTGCGAGGTTGCGGAATCAACCCAACGCGTAGTGGCATCCTCGACGTGCTTCGAGACGCAGGGGCCTTGCTTGCGATCGAGCAACACGGTGACGTGTTGGGAGAGCCGGTCGGCGATGTGACCTCGGTGTTCGAATCGATTCGAGGTGGCCTGATTGCAGGCGAAACGGCGACTCGTGCGATCGATGAAATTCCGGTGGCATGTGCGCTCGCCGCGAGGGCCAACGGCGTCACCGAGATCGCGGATGTCGGTGAGCTGCGCGTGAAGGAAAGCGATCGAATCGCGACCATGACGGGTGTGTTGCGTTCGTTCGGTATCGACGTCGAAGAACGCCCTGACGGAATGGTCGTGCAAGGCAAGCCCTCCGGGCCACTTCGCGCAGCGGATGTCGACAGCCACGGTGATCATCGCGTGGCCATGACGGCCGCGTTGCTGGGCTTGCTCGGTGACGGCGAAACGGTCGTACGAGATGTCGACTGCATCGCGACGAGCTTCCCCAGGTTTGTGGGCACGATGGTCGCGTTGGGGGCCGATATCAGCGTCGAATCTGCGTGAGCACCGACGAGAGCAATAGCTCTGCTATGGTGCGCGCGAAATGACGAGGAAGCTCCCGGTTGTCGCGATGGATGGCCCTGCTGGTGCAGGCAAAAGTACGGTGGCGCGTATGCTCGCCGCCGAGCTTGGCTTTGGGTTGATCGACACGGGTGCGATCTACCGAACCGTGGCGCTTGCGGCGTCCAGAGCCTCTCTCGCTACGAGCGACGCGGCGGCGGTCACCCAGCTCGCGGAGCAACTCGTCGAGCGTCGTGCGATCGCGCTCGAGGGGGCAAAGACGATCCTCGATGGAGAGGATGTGTCGCTTGCGATTCGCACGCCCGAGATGAGCCTCGCCGCGAGCGCCGTGTCGGCAATCCCGGGGGTGCGCGCAGCGCTTCTCGCGGTACAGCGCCAACTGGGCGCGAATGGTGGTGTCGTGCTCGAAGGGCGTGACATCGGCACGGTGGTGTTTCCCGATGCCGAACGAAAGTTTTACGTCACCGCGTCGATCGAGGTGCGAGCGAAGCGTCGATACGATGAGCTTACGGCGAAGGGCACCGAGGTGTCCTACGAGGCGACGCTCGACGACGTGCGCAAGCGAGATGAGGCTGACTCCACTCGTGCGGTCGCACCGCTCAAGCCCGCGCCCGACGCAGAGATCATCGACACGTCTACGATGTCGATCGAAGAGGTCGTCAAGGCGCTCGCTGCTCGTGTTCGCTCGGCGTATGCGTGAGCCGATTTCACGTCGTTCGCTCGTGCGAGCGCTTGGCTCCACTGCGCTCGTGAGCGTGCTGGCTCCGTCGCTCGTCGCCGGGTGTTCGTCCAAGCAAGCGCCACTTCCGACCACGGGCCCCAAGCGCAAGGCCACTGCGTTTTTGACGCCGGATGAGCTGCTGCCGACCGATGCGGGGTTCGTCATCCGGATCGATCGCCAGCGGGTAAAAAGCGGCGCGTCTCGCTCCTGTTGAGCTGGTGCTTCAGCGCGCGTTGCGACCGCTGAGTGGTCTGCGCAAGATGCTGCAAGGCGCAGAGATCATGTGGATTGCGCTTCGCGATGTGCCGATGTCTGGCGAGCTCGACGGTGTGCTCGCGATGACCGCAGACTTGCGCGAGCTCGACCCGAGTCGTCTTGCGAGTGACGGCGGCGGTTGGGCTGACGTGGGGAGCGGCGAGCCTGGTGGTGGTGTACCAACGCACGGGGCCGACGGAGCGTTCGGCGCCGTCGTTGATGGTCGTGCTCGCAATCAGCTCATGCTGCTGGCGACTCCGCTCGAGGCCGACGGCGTGCTCAAAGTCGTTCGCGGGGCGCCCGCTGTGCCTCGTCGAGATATCCCTGTGGATGCTGCGCTCGCCTTCTCTCTTTCTGCCGTGTCGATGCGAGGAGAGTTCGCGCAAAGGTATCCGGGCATCGCTCGTGTGTTGCGTGGCTCGACCTTGGTCGGAACGCTCGACGTCAGCCTGGGTGAGGTCGACGAGGTGATACTCGACGTAACGGTCACCTCGCCCAACCAGGAGCGATCGCTTCGTCTACAGAAGCTGTTCGAGGCCCTGATCGCCGAGATGGCATCGAGCCCCAATCGTGCGGTGGTTGCGCTCGGCAAGAGCGCGACGCTGCCCTGCAGCTCACCCACCCAGCTTCGGTTGTTGTGTCGCGCTCCTGGTGCAGATCTCAGCGCGTTGGTCGAGGTGTTTAGCGAAGCTCCTCCTGTCGTGCACGAGCCTGCCGCTGCGCCCGAGTGACAGTGGTCGCCGCCCTCGCTCGATGGCTCAGCGGCCCTTCGTGGTGACCACGGCGTCGACTCCGAGCACGCCGAGGTCAAGGTTTCCAAGGTCGCGATCGATGAGCGCGTCCATACGTTGGGCGATGCCAGGCAACGTTGCGAGCTCGCGCCCTTGTGTCGCTTCGAGCATCAGCCGCACGTCTTTTCGGGCCATCGAGAGCTCGAAGCTGGCGGTGTGATCGCCAGTCGACATTTTTGCAGCGCGCCCCGAGACGATTCCCGCAACGGGAACGACGCGATAAACGCGTGTACATCGGCGGGCGAAACCCCGGTCGCGGTGCCGAGGGTCAGTGCATCGGCCACGCAGGCTGACATGCCAATGATGAGTGAGTTGCCGATGAGCTTGAGCGCACACGGGCGGGCCACATCCTCGCCGAGAAGCACGAGCTCTCCCGTCATGGCGCGCAGGGCTGGGGCGAGCTCTTGTACGAGGTGGGATGCGCCTCCGCACAACATGCGGCCCGAAGCCTGGCTGGGCATTCACGGGGCCCATGAACACAGGGCACGCAAGAAACCCAACGCCGCGCACCGCTAGCATTTGCGCGCGGGCGACTGCTCCCGATGGAGAAACCGTCGTGTGATCGATGATGGGAATTCCCGACGAGAGCTCTGGGAGAATTCGACCCAACACCGCTTCGACGGCGAAGTCGTCCGACAAACAAAGATGCACGCGTTCGACGTCGCGAACGGCTTGCTCGGGTGAGTCACAAATCAGCGCGCCTTTTTCTCGCAGCGGCGCGGTTTTTTCAGCGGTTCGATTCCAGACTTTGACGCGGTCGCCGCGACTCAACGCTGCTTCGACGAAACCTGAGCCAAGAAGCCCTGTTCCTAGCCATCCGATCGTTGCCATGTGCCCAACCTCACTTTGTCGTTGCGCACCGTCAAGCGAAGGTCGTGCCGACACACGCGACGTGGGTCTTTTGAAAAAGCGGCTCGTGAACGTCGCCGTTTCGAGCTCGAGAAAACAGGTGAATCCAATACTCTTATGTAGGTATGTAACGGAGCATTCCTCGTCTCTGTTTGACGCTGCATTTTTCGGATTTCGCACATCGTGCTCGCCCGGGTTATTGGAGACGTTCAGGACAATAGAGAAAATGGATTTTTGGAACGATTATTCAGTGAAAAAGAATGCATGTACGGCTCAAAAATAGCCTGGATGCGATTGCGTGGGTCTCGTTGTCGCGAGTAGAGTCGCGCCCGCTTGGGTCGGGAGGGCTCGACCCCACATTTGGGAGAAAATCATGTCCGATATCGTTCACCACACCTTGGGTGCACAGGCTGCGCGCCAGCTCGCAAATACGACCAAGACCCCGCCGATTTGGGGAGGCGTCACCCCGCGTTGGCTCGTGAGCTTGTTGCCCTGGACACCCGTCGAGGCCGGTACCTACCGCGTCAACAAGGTGATCGAGGGTGGTGAAAAAGGCATCGGCATCGAGTGCAGCCCCACCGACGGAAACGAGCTTCCCGTGGCTTCGGTGGACTACGAAGAGTCGCCGCGTGAGTACACGCTGAGCACCGTTACCACCACCCTCGAGGTGCAAACCCGTATTTCGGATTTGTACCGAAGCCCGATGGATCAAGTCCGTGAGCAGCTCGCGGTGTTGATCGAGATGGTGAAAGAGCGACAGGAGAGCGAGCTCATCAACAACCAGAACTATGGATTGTTGGCGAGTGTTCACCCGTCGATGCGTGTGGCCCCGCGTAGTGGAGCGCCCACGCCGGATGACATGGACGAGCTGATTTCCCGTGTGTGGAAAGAGCCCGCGTTTTTCCTCGCGCACCCAAAGGCCATTGCCGCGTTTGGGCGTGAGTGCACCTGGCGTGGCGTTCCACCGCCGACCACCACGTTGTTTGGCTCGCAGTTCCTGACCTGGCGCGGCATCCCGCTGATTCCGAGCGACAAGCTTCGCGTGACCGAGGGCGAGGGCGGCAAGCTCACCTCGAATATCCTGTTGCTTCGCACCGGCGAGAAGCGTCGTGGTGTCGTGGGCTTGTTCCAGCCCGGCGTGCCAGGCGAAGCGAGCCCAAGCCTTTCGGTTCGACTAATGGGCATCAACCAGCGCGGCGCTGCGCAGTATTTGGTTTCACTCTACTGCTCGGCAGCGGTGCTCTCGGACGACGCGATCGGAGTGCTCGAGAACGTAGAGCTGGGTCACTACCATGAGTACGAATGATCCCACTGGCTCGTTGCCTAGCGGGGCAGATCCGCTCGGTGGGTCGGTGACGGATCTCGCTCAGGCGATGGCGAAACAAATCGAGCGTCTCGCGAACGAGATGTTCTCGGGTGGCCCTGGCCCTGCGGCAGCGGTGTTGTCGAATGGAGCTTCGTCGACAGCAGGTGCTCCTGTGGCGCCAATTGCTCCGCCTCGCGTGGGCCCGCATGCGTTGAACGTGGGTGCAGGCGGGGCGTCGTCAGCCGTCACTGCTCCGCCCATTCCGGGGCCTTTGCACCGTCCGCCGTTGGCAGCCACGCCGCCGCCGAAGGAGAGCGACTTCCGGGTCGTTCCGACGCTGCTTTCTGAAAACCTGGGCCTGTCGTCACCGGTGGCGTTTGCGACCGAATCGACCTCGAGTGCGGGCGTTCCGTATTTTCTCGAGCAAGCGGTCCCGGCCCAACCAGCACCGGTATCCACCGCACAGCCGACGACTCCTGCGGGCCTTGCGCCACCGTCGATCCCGTTTGGTGGCGAGCCTGCGCTTCAGTTGCCCACGTCATCCGCGCTTCCGAGCACGTCGTCCGTGCCTTCGTTTGCGCACGCTCCGGCTGCGCCAGCGCTCGCAGCGCCGATCGCGGCGACTCCGTCTGCCCACGCGAGTGATGCACACTCGCATGCGCAATCGGCTTCGACAGGCTCAGCTCAACCTGCGTTCTCGTCGGCGAGCTTGCCCACCTCGTCCGGGATCTCGTTCGTGCCCGAGCTCGTGCCTGATGTTCCGGCGACGCGTGGCATCTTCGATCCGTACGCGGTCAAGCGAGACTTCCCGATCTTGCAAGAGCGCGTGCATGGTCGTCAGATCGTCTGGCTCGACAACGCAGCGACCACGCAAAAGCCCCAGTCGGTGATCGATCGGCTCTCGTACTTTTACGAGCACGAGAACTCGAACGTTCACCGAGCTGCGCACACGCTCGCGGCTCGATCGACCGACGCGTATGAGGCTGCGCGCGACAAGGTTCGTCGCTTCGTGAATGCCTCCTCTACGAAGGAAATCATCTTCGTTCGAGGCACGACCGAAGGGATCAACCTCATCGCGCAAAGCTGGGGGCGAAGGCATGTCGGCCCGGGTGACGAGATCGTCATCACCTGGCTCGAGCACCACGCGAACATCGTTCCGTGGCAGCAGCTCTGCGCAGAGAAGGGCGCCAGGCTGCGTGTCGCTCCAGTCGATGATCGAGGGCAAATCAAGCTCGACGAATACGAGAAGCTCCTTGGCCCACGCACCAAGATCGTCTCGTTGACGCAGGTCTCGAACGCTCTCGGTACCATCACGCCTGCTCGCGAGATGGTCGAGATCGCTCATCGCTACGGCGCTCGTGTGCTGGTCGATGGCGCGCAGGCGGTCTCGCATATGCCCGTGGATATTCAGAGCTTGGGCTGCGACTTCTTCGTGTTCTCGGGGCACAAGGTCTTCGGGCCCACTGGCATTGGCGTGGTCTACGGCAAGCCCGAGGTGCTCGAGTCGATGCCGCCGTGGCAAGGCGGCGGAAACATGATCGCCGACGTCACCTTCGAGAAGACGGTCTACCAACCTGCGCCAGCCCGTTTCGAAGCGGGTACGGGCAACATCGCCGATGCGGTGGGGCTAGGCGCTGCGATCGACTACGTGACGGCCCTTGGGCTCGAGAATATCGGTCGCTACGAGCACGAGCTGCTGATGTACGCAGAAAAAGAGCTGGCCCGAGTTCCGGGTCTGCGCATGGTCGCGAACCCTGCCGAGAAGGCCGGTGTTCTGTCGTTCGTGCTCGATGGGCAGAAGACCGAGGAGGTCGGCGGCTTGCTCGATCTCGAAGGCATCGCCGTTCGGTCGGGCCATCACTGCGCTCAGCCCATTCTTCGTCGCTTCGGTGTCGAAGGGTCGGTCCGTGCGTCGCTCGCTCCGTACAACACCTGCGAAGATATCGACGCGCTCGTCGCTGCGCTGATCCGGCTTCAATCGGGTCGGCCCCGCCGTTAGCCGACGAGCTCACCTCCGCGACGCTGGCGCGCCCAAGGCTCTTTCGCCTCGAGGCGCGCTCGTCGTTTTGTGCAGCTCGTGTCGTGGCGGTTGGCAGCCTGGGCTTTCATGCCCGTTTGGCTCGTCGGGGCCGTTTCACTCGAACGCAGCTTGCCGCAACGTCGCTCGTTTCTCGAGCGGGGCATCTATTCCTCTGACGATCGAAGCAATGCGTCATCAAGTCCACGCGAAAATGCGTCAAAAATAGGTAAAGCGTCGGATACAAATTTCCTTGATCGTGAAGTCTCCGTCAGTAAAGTAGACGGCATGCAGAACGTCAGCGCAGCCCAAGCACAGGAGCTCATCGCACGTGGCGAGGTCGAAGTGATCGATGTTCGAGATCTGGGCGAGTGGGCGACGGGGCATATCGAAGGGGCGCGGCATGTGCCTCTCGAAGTGTTGCGAGCGAACCCGAAGGCGATTTTGCCCGCCTCGAACGTGTTGTTTGTCTGCGCAGGCGGTGTACGAAGCCAGACGGCGGCACGCGTTGCCGAGCAGTACGGCATCACGAAGGTGTACAACCTCACGACGGGCACCCGAGGCTGGGCGAAAGCGGGCTTTGCGTTGCAGCAAGACCGTCTATCCGCTTGAGAAGTCGTTCATCGAAATGTCGACAGTGGGTGCTGTCGCGGCGTTGTCGATGCGCGAACGTTGATTTCGAATGGCGCCCTCTTGCACGATGACGCAGCATCGCGCCGATGCGTTGGCTCGGGCTGATGGGTGTCGTTGCAGTCGTGTGTGTGGGTTGCGCGACGCCGCGTGTGTTGTCGGGCCGTGAGGCGAATGCGTCGTTCGTTCGCGAGCGCGCGGTCGTGTATGTCGAGAGCGATGCTGGGCTACAGCGGGTCGGGCTCGACGGTTCGTCTCCTCGCGACGTGTTTCCGGCCGGGTACAAGCTGCTCGACCTCGGCCCTGATGGTCATACGTTTCTGCTCACCGACCGAGACACCAATCTGATCGTTGGCGACGGCGAGTCAGGCCAGCTCCGGCAAATCCCCGAGCTTTCGCACCGTCTTGCGACCGCGGCGCTCTCGCCGGATGGAACCCAGATCGCCGCTGCACGACACGCAGATTTTCGGCAGCCGCAGGGGCGTTGGCACGACGAAGATGCGGTGTTGTTGATCAACCTGCTCACCTTGTCCGTCGACACGATCGCTCCGGTCAACGAAGCGTTGATCACCCGGCTGGCCTGGTCAGAATCTGGCACGGCGCTCTCGTTGACGACCAGCACGGGCGAATCGCAATGGATCACCCTCGGTGATCGAAAGCGCGTCGAAGCGCCCACCCCGCTTGCGCCGCTTCGCGTGCCGCCGACCAAGCCGCTTTCGACGTGCCCTTCGTCTGCTGCACGCCTCGAAGCTGACTCGAACGAAGCGGTGTTGTGGCTGGCTGAGCCCGGACGACCGCGGCGCCCTATTGTGAAAATAGGCGACGGCAAGCGTGACCCTCACGAGGCTGAGTACGACTTTTCCAATCTCGCGTTTTCTCCGTCGTGTGCCTACGCCGTATTCGTGTACCAACAACAACTCTGGGTCACTGAAATCGCCACGGGTAAGGTTGCGAATCTTGGGCCTGGGTTTCGCGCCTTTGTCGCACCGTCTGCCCGCTGAATACCCAAGAATTACGCCATGACACAATCCACAGAACGGCTGTATTTTCAGGACTCTCGCCTTCTCTCGTTCGACGCGCGTGTGCTCGAGGTTCGACCGGCAGAACACGGTGCGGTCGTGATCTTGGATCGCTCGGCGTTTTATCCTGAGTCGGGCGGCCAGCTTGGCGACCACGGCCTATTGGCTGGGTGCAACGTCAACGACGTACAAATCGAGGATGGCGTCGTCCAACATATTCTCGCTCCAAGCTCTGTATTGCCCGAGGTCGGGTCGCTGGTTCGAGGAGAAATCGCCTGGAGGCGCAGGAGAGTGCACATGGCGCTCCACACGGGTCAACACATGCTGTCGCGTGCGTTGACGGACGAAGCGGACGCCGCCACGGTGTCGTCTCGACTGGGCGAAACCTCGTGTACCATCGATGTGGATCGAGACGTGGTCGACGAAGCGAAGGTGGCCAAAGCCGAGGCGCTCGTTAATTCTGTCATCGACGACGATATTGCGATCAAGGCGTTTTTTCCGACGCCAGAAGAGCTGAGCGCATTGCCGCTTCGACGTGCTCCGAAAGTCACCACCGATATTCGGGTCGTTCAAATCGGAGATTTTGATGTGTCCCCATGCGGTGGAACGCACTGCACGAGCACATCCCAAGTCGAGCTCGTACGTGTGGTGTCGATCGAACGCTACAAGGGCAAGGCGCGTATTTCTTTTTCAGCAGGCCCACGGGCGCGTGACGAATTGTTTTCTGAGGCACAGCTGCTGCGCGGTCTCGGAAAATCGTTTACCTGCGGGCCTGCCGATGTGCCGGGGGCAATCGAAAAATTGCGGCGAGAGCTTTCGGATGCTCGCGAGCGATTGGGTGTGGCGCGCTCGAAGGTGGCCGACTTTGTCTTCGAGCAAATCGCCCGACGACTCGAGGCCAGTGAGCAGCCCTATGCGATCGCTGAGATCGATGGCGGGGTCGACCTATTGCGAGCGCTCGCAGGGCGCCTCAGCGCGCTTCAACGAGGTGATGTGGTGTCGATTCTTGCCGGTCGAGTCGACGATGGCCTGTCGGTGTTGATTTCACGAGGGCCCGCATCCAAATTCGATTGTGGAGCATTTCTCAAGCGACTCGCCTCGGCGCATGGGGGCCGTGGTGGTGGCCGCGCCGAGCACGCCGAGGGGAAGTTCCCTGCCACGGTTTCGTGGGAGAGTGCAGTTCTCTCGGCGCTCGACGCAGGCTGAAACCGGGGTGTTGCTGACGGTTTGCGTTCTGCTAGGTCGGGAGAATGACTGAGTATTCCGATCGAGTTCTTGAAGAAACACCCGAAAGAGTCACCAAATTTCTCAGCGGGTTGGGGGCCGTCGCAGAGATCTTCACTGTCATGCACACGCAGGCTGGCATGGCGGTCGAAGACGTGAACGAAGGGAAGGATTTGCTCCTCAGCGCGCTGGCGATTCCGTCGACTACCTCCACAGCCAAAGACACCGAGGAAGCCAAGGCTCAGCGTGCCGCGACGGCCGAGCTCGATGCATGGGACGAGCCGAATTTCCAGCGTGCAAAGGCGATCCTTGATCGTCACCACCCCGATGCATCGGCCTATGTGTTCCACGATCTGTCGGCGTCTCAAGGCCCCGCTGCGGTCAAGGGAGTGGCGACATTTTTGGCTCGATTGAATGCGCTCGAGACAGGTTCTGATGCCGCCCGAAGCGCAAGCAAAGCCGATGACAAGAAAGCAGTACAGCTTCTCGCGAAACGAGGGATTACCAAGGAAGAACGGGCTCGACTCCAAGAGCTGGTCCATGTGGCACTTGGGCCGACGACTCCGCTCGAGCTCCCCGATACGAGCACGGCCGAGACGACCCGCCGCGAGAAGCTGAGCAAGCTGAAGGGTTGGTATGATGAGTGGGCTACCTCGGCGCACGCGGTGATCAAAAAACGGTCTCATTTGATCCGCCTTGGGCTGGCTGAGCGACGCTCACCCAAGAGCGAATGAACCGATAAATAGGCTTCGTTACCGACGCTGAGCCTTCGCGCTTGGCAGCGAAGGCTTCGCGACGGGGAAATTCGCTTGGTTTTCGAGCCAACTATTTTCTCCCGTCGCGCCATCGCGCATGCGGCAGCCAAAATTGGCTGGTTCGTGAAGCGCGAATGTTCAATCCCGAGCGCGAAGCATCCAGCCAAAGAAACGAAGCCGATAGACGGAGCGCGTCACCTATTGCTTCGAACAAGCTGGCTCGAAGACTCGCGGTCGGGTGCGCGTGTGATGGCGCAGTGTGATGTCCCAACGACAGCGCTCGGCATCCCCTGTGTTGCTGCGGGTGGAGGACGACGTAAACCGTACGACTTGCACTCGCGGATCGGTCTAGGATTATTTCTTGAGCTGTCGCGGGGGCGTTGGCTGGGGCGACCTTCGGCGAACGCTTCGGTAAATCGGAATATCGACCCTATAGGCTGTCGCGATGGAACGTCGGGCGCTGACGCATTGGGTCGGCGACGTGCACCGGGGGGAGAGTGAAAAGGCGAGGGCGACGAGCTCTGGATTGAGCTGACATCGCAAAGAAAAGATCGAAATCCTGCGCTTGTGCGGTGGCGTTGGCCCCGGGGTGTGAGAGACTGGGCCGGCCATGAGTCGAGCGTACAGGGTGAGCTGGGTGACGGTGTCGAGCACGGTCACGTCGAAAGAAACGCTGTCAATGAAGCTATCGCTCTTGGGGATTCTTCCTGAGGACGACATGCTCGAGTTGCTCCGTGCCGAGCTTGAGAAAGACGGCTGGAAGGACTGCGACGGCACGTTGTCGGCGAAGATCAAGGGAGATTTGAAGGCCGAGCTGTCGAAAGACGGCAAAGAGGTCGTCGTGTCGTCCGAGGTCACGCAGAAGGTGCAAACGACGGCGGTGTCGCAGAACGAAGCACAATCCCAGCTCAAACAAGCTGAGGTTCAAGTGCAAGAGCGGCTGGCAGGGCAAGCGACCGCTGCGCTAACGGCGGCAGAGCCTGATGTGCGTGCGCGCCTGGGTGAGGTGATCCAGCGCGTGTATGTCGAGGCGCTGAAGCGCAAGGCTGCTCAGCTTGGGCAGGTCACAGGAATGCAAGAAACCACGCTGCCGAACGGTGAGCGTGAGGTGACGATCAAGGTCCGAACGTGAGTCGAACTGTCTCGATACAAACCCTACCGACCGAGATTCCACTCGAGGCGGCGGTTGAGGCTGCGTGTGCGGCCGATATCAATTTCATCGAAGAGCGCTTGCGCGGCGGTACGAGCGTATTGGTCGAGTGTGACAAAGAGCTCACCCTCTTTTTGTACCTGGCCGTGCGAGCTCGTTTGCGTAGGCAGAAGGATTCTCCTCGCCTTTTCGTGATCGACGGTCGCCCGCGCCCTGACGACCCGCCAGCGGGCAACATGGCGCGTATGCTGATGCAGCTCACCGAGGCGATTCGAGGCAGCGTCGAAAAGGCCGTGCTGGTGTTGCCGCACCTCGATGTGCTGACCACGACGCACACGGGGTTGACGCTCGAAGCACGCGAGGCGATTCCGCTTTTGTACGAGAACCCTGAGTCGGTGATTTTGGGTTTTCGAGACCCTAGCTTCGAGATTCCGAAGGTCATTCGCAGCGTGTTTGGAGCGCGGCGAGAGATTGTGGGTGTCCCGCGTGATGCGCTGGCGAAGCTGATTACCCAGCGTGAAGCGCGCAGTATTCACCCGACCGAGCTCGACCCGTTTTCGCTGTACAAATACGTGTCGGGCTTGAACCCGGTGCGTTGCAGGCGATTGTTCTCGGATTTGTCCTTGCGCCACGAAGCCCCTCCTGGGCGCTCGATGGCACAAGAGGTTTATCGAGAAATCCGCCGTCAGACGGTGACCGACGACATCGAATTGCCGAACGTCGATCTCGACACCGATATTGGCGGCTACGAGCAGGTAAAAGAACGTCTTCGTGAAGACCTCATCGAGTTGGTCCTACGAAAAGAGGCCATCAAAGGCGAGGCCGATATCAAGGCGCTCGAAGAGCTGTTGCCGAGGGGCACGATTTTTCACGGGCCGCCCGGCACCGGAAAGACCTTCTTCGCCAAGGCGATCGCGACCGCCTTGAATGCCACGGTGCTGATTGTTTCTGGCCCCGAGCTCAAGTCGAAATGGGTGGGCGAGAGCGAAGAAAATCTGCGGCAGATTTTCCGGAAGGCTCGACAAGCGGCTCCTTCTGTCATTGTGTTCGACGAGATCGATGCGTTTGCCCACGCGCGCGGCACCTATATGGGGTCGGGCGTCGAGCACTCGATGGTGAACCAGCTTCTGTCCGAGATGGACGGCTTTCGGAAGAACGAGATGGTGTTTGTCATTGGCACCACGAACTTCCTCGAGTCGCTCGACGGCGCATTGCTGAGGCCGGGGCGTTTCGAATTTCTCATTGAAATTCCGGCGCCCGACCCAGACGACCGGCGCAAGATTCTCGAGATTTACAATCGCAAGATGAGCCTGAATTTGACGCCGGAGCACATTTCTCATCTGGTGCGCCGGACAGAGGGGCTCGCCGATCGAGAAAAGGGCCTCCCGTTTGCGGGCGACCATCTGTACGCAATTTGTCGCTCTCTGAAGCGTCAACAACTTCGCACGGGGAACAACAACTTCACCCAAGAAGATCTCGACAAGGCACTGCAGCGGCGTACGCGTCGACCGATTGTGCTGAGCAACGAGGAAGAGCGGGTGATCGCGATTCACGAGGCGGGTCACGCGCTTGTGGCGATGTTGTTGCCACGAGCGACGCCGCCTGAGCGCATCTCGATTACACAAGATGTCGAGGGCGCGCTTGGCTATGTGATGCGTGAGGCTCGGGCGCGACCCTATGCGATGACGGCCGACGATATGCGCGCCGAAATTTGTGTGGGCCTGGGTGGCCAGGCGGCCGAGCAAATGGTGCTCGGAGAAATCTCGGTAGGTGCGAGCCAAGACCTTCGACAAGCAACCGAGCTTGCTCGTGCCATGGTCGAAAATTACGGCATGTCCGGCTCGATCGGGCCGCGTGTCGTGACCGGCAGTGATGTCGGCCATGATGGTCGCGGGTTGAGCGAGGCGTGGCGACAACAACTCGACGGAGAGATCGACAAGATCCTCCGCGAAGAAAAAGAGCACGCTGCCAAGCTGCTGCTCGACAATCGCCCACTTCACAACGCGCTTGTCGCGTTGCTCCTCGAGAAGAAAGTGCTCGACGCGGTCGCCCTCAAAAATCTCGTCCCCGCGTCTTTATCACTCGGGTCGCGCTGGGTGCTGGATGAGCTCTTATTGGCTCAACAGCACCACGACGACACCATCTTGGACAGGGAGCTCGAAATCCTGTGATATCGTTTTCACAGGCTCGGGCTTCGTACCCGGATCGGTCGTGATGTTGGGGTACACCGGCAGATTGAACCGGTAGTGGGCTGCTGGTGCGTTGAGCTCGTTGAAGCACTGGCAGCCATTCGAGGTCGAGAACGTGTAGGTGTGCCCTGCCCAGGTGAGCTCTTTGGATTCTCCCGGCGCCAGGGAAATCGCCTGCGATGGGCACGCTCCGCATTGGATACAGCCCATCGGCGGCTCAGTACACTGAACGGTGCACCCTGCTTCGTGAACCACTGGGATCGTGTATGCGCTCTCGCAGCTCGTCAGCGTGTGATCGAGAAAACAATCCTCCCAGAGAGTCACCATCTCTTGTGTGTCGTTGGTGAGCCGAAACGTGACGGCGAATGGGCCATCGGACGTCGTGTCGATCAAACATGAATTGCCGGTGCCTGCCGAACCCGCCGAGCCTGCCGAGCCAGCCGAGCCCGCGCTGCCAGACGTGCCGGCAGAGCCCGCGGAGCCACCCGAGCCCGATGAGCCACCCGAGCCAGAGGAGCCTGAGGTTCCCGACGAGCCGCCGGTTCCGCTCGTGCCTCCTGCGTTCGCTGAATTGCTCGAATCGGTTTCGCCGCCGCAGGCAGCGACCGTTGCAAGCAAGAGCGTGAGTGCAACTGCTGAAGTGTGAGAAGCCATAGCTACGAGTTTATCCTTTGCGGCGTACGGGAGCGTCCTCATTTCTCCGCGCTTGCCGACGGCGGAACGTAAGAGAATCGTTAGGGGAGCTTTGCACGTAGCGCGCGACTCTGAACGCGATCCAAGCATCTCGACCTGTCGGCGTTTTTCGCGATCCTATGCGAGCTTTGCCAAGCACAAGACCCTTTTGGACAAGGGATGTGTTGGGCAGAAACATTTCGTAGCACTCCGGAAAACAGCCCGACGCGTCGTTCAAGTAGCCCAGTGATCGCCAAGAGCACAGCAGCCGACATGCGGCTGTTGTGAGTCACTCGACGTCGTGTGAAGGAAAGCCCGAATGATCCGTAAGTTGATCGCAGTCTCGGCCGTTTCTGCGTTCGTGATGGTTGTTGTTTCGGCATGCGCACCGCCCCCTCCTCCAGGAGCGCCTGGACCAGGAGGCTCGGGTTCTGGTGGTCCACCACCAGCTCCTCCCCCAGGCGGACCAGGCGGACCCGGCGGACATGGCGGTCCTGGTGGGCCCGGTGGTCCAGGCGGACCGGGCGGACCGGGTGGACCTGGCGGGCACCACGGCCCTCCTCCGGGAGGCTCGGCGAGCCCTCCGCAAGAGGTGTTGGATGCTTGCAAGGACAAAGCAGAGAACGCGACGTGCACCGTGAAGTTTGGTGACAAATCGCTCGAGGGCACGTGCAAGAAGGGCCCTGGTGCGAACACGACGCTGGGGTGCATGCCGAACCAGCCGCCGCCACGTGACGGCAAATAAATAACCTGGATCGAGGAAGGCTACTGCGATGAAGCACCACCTACGCGCAATTGTGTTTTTGGCGGCGGTTGTTCTCCCCATTGTGTCGGTTGCGTGCTCGTCGCAGCAACCTGCACAGCAACCCACGAACAATTACCCGGCGAATAACTACCCACACAACGGGTACTCCAACGGCAACGGCACGACCGGCACGCCCACGGCGACAGCACAGCCCACGACGACGGCCACAACGCCAGCAAATACGGCGTTTCCGTTCCCATTCCCGATGCCTTCAGGGATCCCGACGAATATCCCGGCGATGATTCCTTCCGGGATGTTTCCGGGCTTTCCGATGCCTACGCAGTAATTGCGCGGGCAGAAAGGTATCGAACGACTTTCTTTCGTTTCGTGGAAAAACCCTGGCGATTCGTTAGAAAGTCGTAAGATGTACCGGTCCCTTGTCGTACGAGCGTTATCTCGTGCGCACTCCGCCGAGATTCCCCGAGGTGTCCAACGCAGGCGCAGGTCACCGCAAACCCTCTTGCATAGACCCGCGACGCCCTGTTCACTCCCGACGAGGTTCTCCGTGAAATTCAGCCCTGATCCCCTCGCCCAACCCCACAGTCTTTCGTGCCCCAGAGCGTGTTTCGAGGTCATCGAGCGACCCGTCGGTGGATGCGAGCGAGGTGAGCCATGAGCCACGATCTCGTGCTGCTGGTCGAAGACGACGTTGAGCTAGGCAAACAAATGTCGAACCAATTGAAAACGGCTGGGTTCGACGTGAATTGGGTCACGACGGGTGATCAAGCGGTGGGGGTCGACCTCGTGCCTTGCCGCCTCGTGGTGCTCGATCTGATGCTTCCGGGCATCCCGGGGCTCGATGTACTGAAGCGAATTCGCGCGCGCTCCGATGTTCCGGTTGTGGTGTTGAGCGCTCGAAACGACACGGCGTCAAAGGTGCGTGCGCTACAACTTGGGGCCGATGATTACCTGACGAAGCCGTTCTTTCCCGAAGAGCTCGAAGAGCGTATTCGGGCTCGTCTGCGTCGACCGTTGCTTCAACGCGAGAGCGTGCTGGTGAACGGCCGGGTCGAGATTGATGTCGCAGGCTACCGGGTCAATATCGACGGCACCGAGGTGAAGCTCACCCGGGTGGAATTCAATCTCTTGGTGGCCTTGGCTCGTCGCCCAGGTGCATCTGTCTCGCGACGTTGGCTGGCTGAAAACGTGCTCGACCCCGATCGCGATGGCACCGAGCGAACCCTCGACGTGCATGTGTCGCGATTGCGTAAAAAGCTCGGCGACCGAGCGTTGATCGCCACGGTGTGGGGGGTGGGTTATCGCCTTGATGCTGCCCAACCTTCGCAGCCTTCGTGAAGCTCCGAACTCGACTCGGGCTGCTGGCGTTGGGGGTGGCGATCCCTCTGCTTGTCCTGTCGAGTTGGTTGCGTATCGCTGCAGATGAACGGGCCGAGGTCGCGATCTACGTCGACCGAGCCCGCGAGCTCTTTCGTCAAGACGGCCGCGCGAGCTGCGAAGAGTCTCCGGATGACTGGGCCGCGCGGTACACGATTCCGCCGATGTCCTTTCGGAGCCCCGAGGGCGGGCCGGGGCCGCGAGATGGCCACGGTCACGATCGCAGGGGGCCAGGGCCTCATGCGCATGGACCTGAGTCACACGAGCACGGGCCAGAGCCGAGTGGAGGCCCTGGGCCATCGTTGTTTTCGGAGCCTCGTCGACCCCGCGGACCGAGGCCAGGGTCGCGACCCCGCCGAATATTTCCTCTACGATGAAACGCTTCGGCCGACCTCTGCCGACGCGCCGAACCTTGCCCCACAGCTCGCAGAACGGGCCAAGCGCAATGACGTAAGCTGGTTTCGTTTTCAGTCGGGGCGCGCCGATGTACTCGACGTATTGGTTCGGCAGCCGTGGGGCACGGGGCCGTGTGCCTATGTGTTGGTGAGACACCATACCTGGAGCGACGAACGCTCGGTGCTGTCATTGGTCGCTCCTTCGATGCCGCCTGTTGGCCTTGTCGTTCTGGTCATGATGCTGGCGATGGGGCCGGTGATCCGCAGAATCTTGAATCCTCGCGTCGCAAGTCCAATCGAGCGCCAAACAAGGCTACGCCTCGGGGGTCGATGTCGTGGGGAACGACGAGCTGAGCGAGCTTGCCAGCTCCTTCAATTCCGCTGCCGAAGAGGTGCGCCGACAGATCGAATCACAAGCGGCTCGAGAGCGTTCGCTACGCAGTTTTCTCGATGGAACGACCCATGATTTGATGACGCCGCTCACGGTGTTGACGGGGCATTTGTCATCGATAGCAAAATCGATCCGAGAGCAGTCCAAACCCGAGCTCGAGACGGTCGAGCAAGCGATGACCGAGGCACACTATATTGCCTCGCTGGTGCATAACTTGGGTGCGGTGGCCAAGCTCGAGGCGGGCGAGCATCAAATTCGTAAAGACCCTGTGGTGCTGAACGAGCTGGTCGAGCGGGTGGTCGCTCGGATGCGCCCGATTGCACGACTGCGTGAGGTCGAGCTCGAATATTCGGTGTCGCCTGATCGAATTATCGTGGTGGGCGACATCACGCTCATCGAGCAAGCGTTTAGCAACGTGGTGCAAAATGCAGTGAAGTACAACCACGCGGGCGGACACGTGGCCGTGGTGTTGGACAGTACAAAACAAGGTTTTCTACTGGATGTGATCGACGACGGGCCAGGTATTCGACCTGAGGAGATCCCTAGGCTGTTGCTTCCCCGAGAACGGGGAGAAACCGCGAGAAATCGAGACCCTTATGGCCGAGGGCTTGGGTTGTCGATCGCTCGGCAGGTGGCTGACACGCACGGCTGGACGATTGCCTTGGGCGAGTCTGAATACGGTGGGTTGAAAGTCAGCTTCGAGGGCTCGATCGGCGAAGAAGAACACCCATACCGATAACGAAGGCTCGGCCCCGCTCTACAAGCTGGGTTTCGCTTTTGCTCCCCCCAGAGACGACCAGCCGTGACCCATCACTTCGGCGCGGTCGTTGAGCCCGATGATGGGCTGGGTGGGCTAGGTGCTGGTGAAACAGTCGTGGGAGGCGAAGCCGGTTTCTGTGGCGCGGGCTTCGTCTTCAACACGGGCTTGGCTGGGCGCTTGGGTTTGACTTGTGGTGGGTGTGGCTTTGGGGCTTTGGGCGGCTTTGGTGCCTTGGGTGCTTTGGGTTTCGCTTTCGGTGCAGCGAGCGGTGTCGCGTTGGGCGCGGCATGAGCGGACGTCACTTGCAGTAGCAAGAGCGTGCCGGCGAGCAGAGCGGGGAGTGGGCGCATCGATGGGGGCGGTTGTCTGCGGGCGCTTGGGTACGTCGAGGTTCCCTCGACGCGGGGTCAGGAGCGATCTCAGCGGGCGAACCCTTTTGGGTCGCGTTGGGCTCATAGTCAAAGGAAGGCCGATGCCGTACCTACGGCGTCGCATCGACAGGAGATTGCCATGTGTCAGCGCGTTCAGTGTGCTTCGTGCGGTAAACCCACCTACGCCGGTTGTGGTCGTCACGTCGAGGCTGTTTTGGGAGATGTCCCCGCCGATCAGCGATGCAAGTGCCGTGAGCAAGCCCGGGCCGACGGTGGCTCTGAGCAGCCGGGCTTTCTCAAGCGATTGATGGGGATGCTCTAGGTCTGTGATCGCTGCGACGCGGGCGGGTCAGCTCGGCAACGCGTCGACCACTCCCCGAATCGCGCGCTTGACCATCGCTTGCACCTCGGATGGCACCTCGCCGCGGGGGGTCGATTTGCATAGCGCCAACGTCTGTCGCAGCGAGTTGCAAGCACCCTTGCAACGAACGCAATGCTCGACGTGACGCTCCATCTCGGAGCATTCGACTGGGGTGATTTCGCCTTCGAGGTAGCGCGAGAACACCGAGACGATCTCGGGGCAACTGGGGCTGGCCTCGGTGACCGGGGTGCCTGCGGTGACTGGCGCGCCGGGAAGATAGGCCTCCATCTTGGTGCGAACCTCGGCTCGGGCACGATGCAGCCTGCTTTTGACAGCCTCGACGCTCAGCCCGAGCACGGTCGCTACCTCAGGAGCCGTCAACCCTTCTGCGTCTCGAAGCAGCAGAACCTCTCGGTTGGTTTCATCGAGTGAGTCGATGACCGTACGAAGCCGATCTGCAAGCTCGGTGCGTTCGGCAGATTGCTCGGGCGAGTCACCCGGCGATGTTTCGGCTGCAGCAGCGCTGTCTTGATCGAGCGACAGCGTACTCGTGGGCGCGAACTTCGACGTGCGGCGCTTCTTGATGCAGAAGCTGCGCGCGACCGTAAAAAACCATGTGGAGAGCGACGACTCTCCTCGGAAATCACGCAACCCCCGTGCAGCGGCGATGAGAGTCTCCTGCACGACATCGGAGGCGTCGTCCTGGTTCGAGCACATCTTGGTGGCGAAACGAAACAGCGTCGGCGCGTACCGCTCGAGCAGCGCCTCGACGCTCTTTTCATCACCGGTTTTTGCGAGAACGAGCAGCTCTGCGTCTGAGAGAGGTTGTGCAGCCATCACCGTGGAAGGCCGACCTTGGATCAACACCTCGGGTTGCGCGACCAAAAAATCAGAGCGCGTGTAGAGAGTTGAGCTTGTCGTTGTAAAGGGTCTCGACTCAGGATGGGGCATGTCGAAGCGACGAGCCCCTCGGGGCGTAATTGGCGTGGTGCACGTGCCTCCGATGCCCGGTGACCCAAGGCACGAGCAAGGCGGTTTTGGCGAGGTAGAACGTTTTGCAATGGCCGACGCCGAGGCATTGGTGGCGGGCGGAGTCGACGCCATCATCATCGAGAATTTTGGATCGGCCCCGTTTTCGAAGGGGGTTGGGGTCGCAAGGATCCCTCCTCACCAGATTGCATTGCTCACGTTGCTGGTGCGATCCGTCGCGTCGTTGGGTGTTTCTGTGGGCGTAAATTGCCTTCGAAACGACGCTCGTTCGGCGCTGGGTATCGCGGCCGTCGCAGGAGCTTCATTCGTTCGCGTCAATATCCACAGCGGCGCCTACGTCACCGACCAAGGTTTGATCGAAGGAGAGGCTGACGAAACCTTGAGATACCGCTCGTCGATCGGCGCTTCTCACGTAGCGATCTTGGCCGATGTGCTGGTGAAACACGCGAGCCCGCTGGCTCCGCTCACTGCGACGGATGCGACCCACGACGTCGTGACCCGGGGGCTTGCCGATGCGGTGATCGTGACGGGTCGAGCGACCGGAGCACCCGTGGATCGTGCTCTCTTGGAAGAGGTGAGCCACGCTGCGCACGGGGCGACGGTGTTGCTGGGGTCAGGGCTCACCCCGGCGCTTGCTGATTCACTGGCTCCGCTCGCCCACGGCGCGATTGTCGGTAGCTGGCTCAAACGAGACGGCGTGCTCGAGGCGCCGGTCGACGCCGCGCGTGTCAAAGAGCTAATTGCCGCGGTGAGGGGAAAGTTTTTGGCCTCCACATAAAAAATCACAGGCTCTGTCACACATTGCGATCTGTCGCCGATGGAAGGGGTATGACAAGCCTTTCTCGGCACAGCTCCTTCGTGATTTCAAGCGTGTTGGTGGCCCTGACTGCGCTGTACACTGCGTATGATTCGTGGTCAGCGCCGTCGGTGCCAAAAGCGTTGCCCCTTTTCGGAGAGCTCGTGCCACCGAGCGAAGGCGTCATGAGCGGTGCCGTCGAGCGCAAAAAGCCAGAGACTCCGCGGGTTTCAACGCGCGAGTTTCGTTCGAGCACCACGGGAAACGCCACGAGAACGGCGTTGGTCAGTGAGCCTCGTGATCAGGCCAAACACCCGCTATTGGTCAACCTGCATGGGATGTGTAACGAGCCCGAATATTCGTGCTCTCCGTGGTTGGCAGCGGCCGGCGAACGCTATTTTGTCACCTGCCCGCGTGGCCCCAATCATTGCGGGGCGGACGGCGGTTTTGGCCCGTATTTTCCGCGAGACGCAGCGAATGTTCAGGAGGATCTGGACGCCGCCGTTTCATCGATCGAAGAGCTGAGCGAAGGCCGCTTGAGCCAGGGTGACGCTGTGCTCACTGGGTTTTCTCGCGGTGGGTATCTCGCGCTCGATCTGGCCAAACGTGCGCCGGGGCGGTGGCCTTATCTGATCCTGGTCGAATCCGATGTTCGAGTCGACGCCGAGATGCTGAGCAAGGCTGGGGTTCGAGCGATAGGGTTGATTGCTGGTGAAATGAGCACTCAACGCGCAGGGATGGAGAAATCCTATAGGAAGCTATCGGAGCAAGGCGTGCGGGTAAAGCTGTGGGTGATGCCAGGGGCAGGGCACGCGTATTCGAACGACATCGCGGATATTGCTGCAGAGGCGCTCGAGCTCGTCGAAAAAACGAAAGCGCCGCAGGGTGGATGAACCCGCAGAGGGCGAGAGTGGATTCACCTCTCGGAGAATGATCGAACCACCACGAAGTGTCTGCGCACTGGCGCAAGCGGTGCGGTGGGGAGCGCACGGGGAGGGGAATCGACAGTGCGAAATCATGGGCAAAACCATGGCAAGCTCAGGCGGGTTGCATCGGCACATCGACTGCACACTGCGCGTGTATGGCGATTCGATACCCCTGGCGTCACGTGTTGGTGGCTACCGATTTCTCGAAAGGCTCCGACGCTGCGCTCAACCTTGGCCGGCAACTCGCACACCGCGAAGGCGCTTCGCTGACGCTGCTTCACGTCGCAGATGTGTCGAGCCTGGGTCTGGGCATGACAGTGAAGCCAGAAAATCACCCCGAAGGGATATCGGTAGAGGCGTTTGTTCGTGAGGGCGCATTTCGTGAGGCCGGCGCACAGCTCGATCGCGTCGGTGCCGTTCGAGAGAGTGTGAAGATCTACGTGGCGTTTGGTTCGCCGGCGATCGCGATTGTTGATGAAGCGAAGAAGCTCGATGCAGACCTGATCGTGATGGGTACCCACGGTCGCTCTGGGTTGGCTCACTTGTTTGTCGGGAGCGTTGCCGAACGCGTCGTGCGAGCGAGTGCCATCCCTGTGCTCACGGTACGCGTGGTGGATGACGACACGCACATGGTCGACGAGGAGCAGATCGTCGCAGACGAAGCAGCGGGCTGAGAAGCGCAAAATCGAGGGAGTTTTCCGTGTCGGGGTGGCCATGCTACAACGCCGCCGTCGTTTGGCTCATCGAACGAAACGGGCCGTTGCCCCCGAGAAAAAACATGCGAAATCTCCTGCTCTCCCTGTGTGGCGCTGCAGCCGTCCTGGCTGTGGCCTGTGGTGGAAAAACCGAATCATCGTCAGGCTCGACTGGCTCCACTGCCTCTGCGGGCGCATCGAGTGCAACCGCCGCTGCGAGTGCATCGGCTGCTTCAAAAAAGGAGCCCGACGCCTCGAAGCTGAGCTTGATCAAAGCGCTTCCCGCGAGCTGGGATGTCAAAGATGCGAAGGCGCTCGACAAGAAAATCGAGCTGGGTCGAATGCTCTATTTCGAGACCCGATTGTCGAAGAACCAAGACGTGTCGTGTAACTCGTGCCACAAGCTCGATTCTTTCGGTGTCGATGGGCAACCCACGTCATCTGGACACAAGAAGCAGCTAGGTGGGCGAAATTCTCCCACGGTGTACAACGCTGCAGCGCACTTCGTTCAGTTCTGGGATGGGCGTGCGGCCGACGTGGAGGCTCAGGCCAAGGGGCCGATTCTCAATCCGGTCGAGATGGCGATGCCCAGTGAGGCGAAGGTGGTCGAGGTGCTGAAGTCGATCCCCGAGTATGTGAAAGCGTTCGAAGCGGCCTTCCCAGAAGAAAAGGACGCTGTCACCTACAACAATCTCGCGATTGCCATCGGCGCGTTTGAACGACGTCTGTCGACTCCGTCTAAATTCGACAAGTACCTTGCAGGTGACAAGTCGGCTCTGAACGAAGCTGAAAAAGAGGGTCTTTCGCTGTTTCTCGAGACGGGCTGTACCGCCTGCCATATTGGCTCGACGGTGGGCGGCACCATGTACCAGAAGGCAGGGCTGGTGGTGCCGTGGCCAAATCAGAAAGACCAAGGGCGCTTCGAAGTCACGAAAAAAGACGAGGATAAAATGCGCTTCAAGGTGCCCTCGTTGCGGAACATCGAAAAGACCGCGCCGTACTTCCATGATGGCTCGGTGGCATCGCTCGACGAGGCGGTGAAAATGATGGCGAAGCACCAGCTTGGCAAAGATCTCAAGCCCGAAGAGATCACGTCGATCGTCACCTTCTTGAAGACGCTCACGGGCGATGTGCCCAAAGAATATATTCAAGCCCCCAAGCTGCCCGCGAGCACCGCGAAAACGCCCAAGGCTGACCCCTCCTGAGGTCGCATTATATTCGGCACGTTTTCTTTCCAAACGTGCCGAATCATGAGGTGCAATGGCGCCTGCAAATGACAGGATGCCACGCCATGATGACCTCGCGCCGTTGGACATTGTCCGCCGCATCGTTGGCTTTGGTTCTTGTCGGTGGGGCCTTGGGGTGTAGTGACGTAGAACACTCCTCGGCCTCGAATGTGGCCGGCGCCTCTGGAAGCTCTGGCACTGCCGGCGAAGCAGGATCATCGGGGAGTGCGGGCTCGGGCGGTACGTCGGGCGCGTCTGGGTCGAGCGGCAACGGCGGGACCGCCGGGAATTCAGGCGCATCCGGCTCCTCAGGCAGCGCAGGGGGCGGCGACTGCGCCATCGGTGATTCTGTTGCGGTCGAGCTGGGGTCAGATGGGGGCGTGATTTCTCTTTGCGGCGTGAGCCTCGAAGTGCCGAGCGGTGCAGTGAGCTCGACACAATCGTGTGAGCTGCGTGTGGTCGCGGCGCCCGGCGATCCTCCGTATGGGTTTCAGTTTGGATTGGCTGTGGTCGAAGTCTGTCCATCGCTGCAATTGACCTCGCCCGTGACACTGTCTCTCGCGCTTCCTGCGTCATCGACAGGGCATGTGTCGATGCTCGCTCTTTGGGACGACTCGACCCCGGGGTGGATCGCCCCCGAAACCTGCCCTACACAGGGCGCCGTAACACTCTCGGTGATGAAAACTGGGGTGACTACACTGCTGGTCGACCCAGAAACGTATCCAAGCTCGCTCTCGGGGGTGGGCTCGGGCTCGGGCACGATGACCTTGAATGGCCAGTCCTATTCGCTCGACGTCGACCCCACGGGCTCAGCGACCTATGAGCCTGGCTCAGCGACCAGCCGAAGCTATTCGATTGTTCTCGAAGGCAGCACTGGCGTTTTTCAGCACTTGAGCTTCAAGTTGGGCGCGGTCGATGGGCAGCCGCCACAGTTGCTCGAGCTGGGTTGGTTCGACAATGATCAACCCTCTGAGTACTGGTCGTGGCTGCAACCGATCGATGGCGATCCAACGTCAGCGACGATTTCTCAAGACAGCTCGGGCGCTGTATCCGGCTCGTTCGAGGTGCCAGCACATTCCGCGAGCGCTTCTGCGCCTATCTCCGTCACCTTCTCTGTGCAGGCCGAGAAATATCGTGTTCCGCCCGATTCGGTGTGTGGAGAGTGAGTCGCTCGCTCGGTTTGGGCCTTGTGGAATGTACGCGGGTTAAGTAAATCGTAAGGCTTGACGCCCCCACGAGTGGGCGGTTGAGCACGAACTTTTGGACCCGAAATCGTACATCGAGCGTATCGTCGACATGTGGCTCGCACGCACAGGCGCCCAACCATGAGCGCCTCTCGGAACATCACCCGAACGGTATCGGCACTCTTCGTATTTTTCGCCGCCTCGCGTGCGTGGGCCGACCCTCAAGAGCAAGCCCCGCCTCAGGGAAACACGCCCCTTCCGCCTTCGCCTGACGAAAGTCACGATCACCACGATCACGATCATGACCACGAGCACCCATCTGCCGAGGTTACGGTTCGAGCCGATCGCGCGGGCTCTGAAGCCGCCTCACGAATTACAGTGAGCAGGCGAGATCTCGAGCTGCGCCCTCGATTGCGACCCGGCGATATTCTCGAAGCCGCCCCGGGTCTATTTGCAGTGCAACACGCGGGTGGCGGCAAGGCGAACCAATATTTTCTTCGTGGCTTTGATGCTGATCACGGCACCGATGTGGGGTTCTTCGTCGACGGTGTACCGATCAATATGCCCAGTCACGGACACGGCCAAGGCTGGACGGATTTTCACTTCTTGATCCCCGAATTGGTCGTCTCGCTCGATGCGTACAAAGGCCCCTACTACGCGCAGTTTGGCGATTTTTCGACTGCAGGGGCGTTGAACCTGCGCTTGGCTGAGCGCTTCGAAGAAAGTCGCGTAAGCCTGACTGTCGGCGAGTACAATATGTTGCGCGGGTTGGTGATCGCCTCGCCTGATTTGGCGGATGATTGGCGTACGGTGTTGGCTGCAGAGATGTATGGCGCCGATGGCCCATTTCAAAACCCAGAAAAATTCCGTCGGTTTAACGTGTTTGCCCGCGCGACGCACGACCTTGGGCCTCGCTCGTCGGTGTCGATGACGTGGATGTCGTACGGAGGTCAATGGAACGCTTCCGGACAGATCCCGGCTCGGGCCGTCTGTGGTGAGGGAGAGTCGGGAGTGCCTGCTCCTGGCGCCTATGGTCAACCCTGTATGAGCAGGTTTGGCACGGTCGACCCGAGTGAAGGCGGCAGCACTCAACGCCATATGGCGTCGATTTCTTTTTCGACGGCGGCACACGACTCAGACCTCTCTGCAATGGCATATTTTATAAATTATCGGTTCCAACTTTATTCGAATTTCACATTTTTCGAGAAAGATCCGATTCACGGCGACGAAATCGAGCAGACCGACCAGCGAAGCGTGTTTGGTGCCGATGTTCGTGCACGCCGTCATGTTCACTATGGTGCCTCTCGATTTACGACCACGTTTGGTGCCCAGGCTCGGCATGATTCGATCGACAATGCGCTCTATCATGACGAGGCGCGTGAACGGCTCGAAACACAGAAAAAACATGCGATCGAAGAGAGCTCGTTGGGTCTCTTTGTTGAAGAAGACGTTCGACTTACGAACGCGATTCGCTTCGTTGCGGCACTTCGGGCCGACCGGTTTGACGTGAGCGTCGAGGATAAACGCGAGGACCTCTCCAGTACCGGAAACAAGAGCAGCGGGACAGACTCGGCGATGCTGTTGTCGCCTAAGCTCATGTTCGTGATCTCGCCTACGAAGTGGCTCGATCTATTTGCCGACTATGGGCGAGGTTTTCACTCGAATGATGCACGCGGGGCTGTGCTCAGCTCGAATCGGGTCAACCTTCTCACGCCCGCCACGGGGTATGAAATTGGCGCGAAGGCCGAGCCCTTGGCAGGGTGGCAGCTCTATGGCGCAGGGTTTTTGCTCGATCTGGCCTCTGAGCTCGTTTGGGTCGGTGACGAAGGTACGACCGAGGCTTCGGGTCAAACTCGTCGATATGGTGTCGAGCTAGGTTCTCGATATCGGATCGGAAACTGGTTTTATGCCGATGCCGACCTCACGTTTACACGAGCACGATATCGAGTGAACGCAGGAAACGGCGATGCCGTGGCGCTTGCCCCGACACGCACATTTACAGCGGGTGTTGGGGCTCGTCCCACGTTCGGGCGGTTCACTCCGTTCGGAGGAATTCGCCTCAAGCACATTGGCGATCGTCCCGCAAACGAGGACGCCTCGTTGACCGCCCAAGGTTTTACGCTGGTGGATGCCGATGCGGGCCTTCGATGGGGCAACGTCGAAGGGGCGCTCGATGTGCAGAACCTTCTGAATTCAGCGTACCGTGAGGTGAATTTCGCTACCACCACCCGGCTTCGTTACGAGCCCGCGCCCGTGACTGGAATCCACTATTCTCCTGGGTGGCCCCGTACGGTGATGGCGCGAGCGACGTTGTATTGGCAGTAGAGATGAACCGCTCTGCGTCAGTGCTTTGCGCTAGACGCAGGCGGTGCACCCGGTGCACCTGGTGCACCGGGGGGGGCTGCCGAACCTGACGCTCCTGGAATCGGCGTACCCGGCGGGAGCATGCCTTGCGCTTGTGCTTGGGCTGCTGCCTCGGCGAGCGTGCGATTCGCTGCGGCGACAAGCTCGGGTGGCAAGCGTTGTTGAAGTGCGCAGGCTTGTGGCATTCCTGCAGCGCAGGTCGCGACAACAATCTGTGATCCCCGGTTCAGGTCTTTCTTTACACCGCGACCCTCGAGGTAGCTTGCTGCTGCCATGAGGCAGAGCTGAGCTTCGCCGTTTGCACACATTTGCTCGGCGATTTTGACGCCCTTGGCGATTTGATCGTTGTCCTTACCGTCGCCCATGATGAGCACCTGCGCGTACATACCGCAGCCTCGCCCTGAGCCAAGTTGCTCACACGAGCCTGCAAGCATTTTCAGGCCCTCTTCGTGGTTTTTTTGAATGCCTTGACCATCGAAGAGAGCACCGCCGTAGAAGGCGCATCCATCGGCGTCGCCCGACTCACAAGCCTTCTTGAAGAGCTCGACGCCCTTGGAAGCAAGCGCGTTGTCGACCTTGATTTTGTCCTTCTCGATCGTGCGCGACTTCTCCATGTAAATACTACCCAAGATCGAGCAGGCCTGAGGGTGTTTGGCCTCACATGCCTTGGCGACTCGCGCTTCGGCGGCTTCTACGTTTTTAGAAATCGGCCCAACGCCCTGAAGCTCGATCATCGCGAGCTGAGTGCACCCTGCAATGCTCCCGCCCTTTTCGCAGGCGTCTTTGATCATGAGCGCGCCCTTGTTGGGGTCGGGTTGCACGCCCATTCCGCTGATCATCGCGCGACCAATGGCGACACATCCGTCGGGGTTGCCGGTGTCACAGGCTTTTTGGAATGCCTGGATCGACGCGACTGGGTCTTGCTGCACACCTTGGCCGGCCGCGTACAATTGAGCAATCTCGACGCAACCCGCCGGGGCGGCACCATCACATGCTTCGCGGAACCACGCCGCAGCGCGGTTGATGTCGCGACCTACCCCTTGGCCCGTCATATAGGCCGTGGCAAGATAGGCGCACGCATCTTTGCTCTCGCCTTCGCAGGCTTTGCGGAAGAGCTCGATCGCCGTGTTTTCGTCTCGAGTGCCGTTCTGGCCATTGAACAACATCACGGCTTTGCCCAAGCATCCACGGTCTTCGTTTTTGCTGCAGGAGTCTTCAAAGAGCTGCTTGGCTTTGTCGAGGTCCTGCTTGACCGAGAGGCCATTCAAGTACGCGACGCCCAAGTGTGCGCAGCCTCGTGGCTCGCCTTGGTCGCAGGATTTCTTGAACAGCTCGACGCCCTTGGCTTCGTCTTTAGTAAGCCCTCCCTCGCCCTTGGCGTAGAGATGCCCCAGGCCCGCGCAACCAAACGCGTTGCCCCCGTCACAGGCCTTCTGGAAGTACTTCGTTGCCTGCGGCGGATCCTTCGCCACACCCGTGCCGTTCAGCAGCATCTTCGCATATCGCGCGCAGCCCTCGAGGTCGTTCGCATCACATGCTTTGTGGTAGTAGCTCGTCGCTTTTACCTCATCGCGGGTGCCTTCTCCGGCTTTGCTGCTGTATAGCGTCGCGGCCTTCGTACACGCCTTGCCCTCGGGTGGCGCACCGTCGCAGCGCTTCTCGCACGCTTCACGAACGTTCGAGTCGCACGTTGCAAGAAACGCCTTGAGATCGGCTTGTTTCTTGTACTCCATCCCTCCCCACCCGAGCGCGGCGAGCAATGCCAACGCGACGACCGCACCGAGGGGTTTCTTCAACGAACCGCCATCGCTCGCAGGCGCAGTCGCCACAGCCTCGCGTTGTCGTTCGCGCTCGGCTCGTTTGGCCTTTCGTTCATCGGCCGCTTTCTGTGCTTCGCGCTCTTCTTCTTCGTCGAGCTCGTCGTCGTCGGTCACGGTGCGGGCGCGCTTTTTTGCGGGCTTTGAGCTCGACTCGGTGTCGCGTGATGACGTCGTCGCGTCGGTCGGCGAAGCTTTAGATTCGAGCTCGTCTGCGGATTCTTGATCAGAGGGATTTGACGTCACGGCCGCGCGAGCGTAGTCGGCTCCGCCGTAGAGGCGAAGAATATCGAACCATGACCGAGCCCGAGACCCGCGATGGCGTAAGAATTCCCCCGTTCGCTCAAAAATTCCCCCGCGATCCGGCGCTCGATAAGCTCGTGTCTGCGTTTGCGAACGGCGATTTCGCCACGGTGCGTGAGCAAGCCCCCGAGCTTGCGAAGTCCGCGTCGGATCCTGAGGTCGCTCGGGCCGCGCTCGACCTGCGCCGACGACTCGACCCTGACCCTCTTGCTGTCTGGATGCTCTCCGGCACCGGGCTCTTGCTGCTGTTTCTGATCGCCTGGTTTTACGGCCACAAACACTGATCGAATCGATGGCGCTTTATACCTCTCTCTCGCTCGACGACGCACGCCCCATCGCGCAGGCATACGGCTTCGATGTGCAATCGATCACCCCGCTCATTGCCGGCTCGGTCAACTCGAATTTTTCTCTCGATGTGACGCGCCGTGATGAAGGCGAAGGGTCGAAGAAGAAGATCTTTGCCCGCATCTACGAAGAGCAAGATGACCTCGGTGCGCACGACGAAGCGGCATTGCTCGACTGGTTGTTCGAGCGTGGTGTTCCGTTGGCTCGGCCCTTTCGTCGACCCGATGGATCAGCCATCTCGCGCTTCGGCTCTCGCCCTGTGGCGATGTTTCCGTGGGTCGAAGGCGAGATTCGTTGCACTGCCTCCGTGACACCGAACGACATGCGAATCGTCGGCGAAACGCTCGCGAATATTCATCAGGCGGGCATGCCGTCGATGCGCGAAAGTCGCTTCTCGCTCGATCGTCTCGTCGAGCGTACGTCGCAGATTGACGCGGCCGACGCCCCCGAGCTTCGCGCGATGGCTCCCGTCCTTCGTGAGCGATTGGCCGAGGTTCGTGCTGCGCGCGAGCCTGGTTGCTCGCGAGGGCTGTGTCACGGAGATCTCTTTCGCGACAACGTGCTCTGGCGCGAATGGGCGGATCGTTACCGTGCTCGACTTCGAAAGCGCGGCGCACGATGCGTTGATGTTCGATCTCGCGACCACCATGATGGCCTGGTGTTTTCGGGACGATTTTGTCCCCGAGCGAGTGCGCGCGCTGGGTCTGGGTTACACGTCGGTGCGCACGCTCACGAGCGAAGACCGCGCCGGTCTGTGCACCGAAGCGCGACTCGCAGCACTTCGTTTTACGACCACGCGAATCACCGATTACGCGATGCGCGCGGGCTCTGGTGCCAACGTGTTTCGTGACTGGCGTCGCTTCTGGTTGCGCTACGAGCGCGTCACCGATCTCGGTACGTCAGGTTTGCTCGAGATGTTGGGTATCAACGAATAGAAGCCAAAATTCCGTAGCGCCCGCACAACAAGATACGATGTGGTCATGAGATGGACGCGTCGCGCGGGCTGGGCATATTCGTTGTGGGCTGCATGTGTCGTGTTGGGCTCGGTAAGTCTCGCTGGCTGCGAGGATACTGAGCAACCGGCTCGTTCGGGTACCAGTGAGCTTCCTGAGGTCATCACGCTCACGAGCAGCAAAGCGACGGTCAAGGTGGGTACCCAACCCTTCACGATCGAAGTGCAATCTGCTGCCGGAAAGACGGTGCTTTCGTCACTCGAAGGTGCGGTCGAAGGCGATGACATTGGTGCGTACACATCGTTCCGGAGCGACTCATCGCTATGCGCTTACGGGGCCGGTGTTGGTCGAGGGGTGGGATCACCAAGTCGCTGAGGACAACCCCTGGCATCACGCGACGAAGGTCGTTTCGGGTGAGGTGACCGCGACGAGCGCGGTGTTGAATCTGACGGATCCAAACGACGCGACACTGACCGTCTCCCTTACGATTTCACTGACCGACGATGAGATCTCCATCGACGCGACGGCATCGGGCGGCAAGCGCACAGCGCTTTGCCCCTTTATTTTTTTTTGCCGCTTTTGCCTTGCCCCCCCTTCGCGCTTTGCCCTGAGGATGACGAATCAGCCCCTGGGATTAACGAGGCTGGGTCTGGCGTTTTCACTGCCCGCAGAAGAGCATTTTTATGGGCTTGGCGAGCGATTCGTCACCGTGGATCACCGCGGCCAACATTACCAATGTTGGACAGAAAGAAGGAGCGGTAATGAGGCGGGGGCGAGGATAAACACGCCTCGGACACGAATCCGTACCCGAATGGCCCGTCGATGACCCATTTGCCCATACCCTTTTTGTTGTCGACCAAGGGGTATGGGCTCTGGCTCGATACAACCTACAGGACAGGTTTTGTCATGGGCTCCGATTCAGACACCGCCTGGCGGTTCTGGACATTTGAGCCTGAGCTACACGCGAAAATCTTGGTCCATGACAGCCCACTCGACACGATCGAGCATTTTACCAAGCTCGTTGGGCGAGCCAAATTGCCGGCTGCCTGGACATTTGGGCCGCGACGACGAGTCGACGAAGGCACGATGATTGACGGTGTGCCCGAGCCGCTGGCACTTCGCCAACGAGGCGTGCCGACCACCATGGTCGATGACACCACGCATTTTCTTCCTATTGGGTCACAAGTGGGTAGAGAGGCTGAGCTTGCGCAATGGGCGAGTGACAATCATGCGCTGGGATACAAGGCGATTGGCTACTTCAACGCCTATGTTTCGGTGACCGATGATCGTACGGCTGATCTTCGTGATGCAGGTCGAGCTGGCGGATATTTCGTAAAGCTCGAAGACGGCTCGGAATACGATACGCAGATGGTGTCGTCTGGCCCGCAAACCGTGGCCACGATCGACATGACGAACCCCGATGCCGTGAGCTGGTATCATACGATTTTGCAGCGAGCGCTCGATCTTGGGTACGACGGTTGGATGCTCGATTTTGGCGAGTATTTGCCAGTGAATGCTAGGCTTTATGATGGGCGTACGGGCTGGAGCGGACACAACGCCTTTCCATTGGCGTACCAAAAGGCCACATTCGAGTATATGCGCCAGGTGCGGGGCGACGACTTTATGTATTATTCGCGCTCGGGTTATACAGGCACACAGGCATTTACACCGTTCGTTTGGTCAGGCGACCCGGCGTCGAGCTTCGATGATGTGAAGGGCCTACCCGCGAATGTTCGAGCGGGAATTTCTGCGGGGATATCGGGCATCCCGTTTTGGGGTAGCGACATCAGCGGATACACCTGCTTGAATGACCCTCCGGCTGATAAAGAGGTCTACCTCAGGTGGGCTGAGTTCGGGGCGTTGTCACCCGATATGCACGACGAGAATGCGTGTGCTCAAAAATCGCCAAGCGCGCCCGACAAGTGGACTCTGTGGAGCGACGACGAAACGACCCAGGTCTACGGGCGATACGCGAGCCTGCATACACGGTTGAACCCCTATCTGTACGCGGCGGCAAAAGAGGCGACCGAGCGGGGGATCCCCGTGATGCGCCACCCGGTCTTGTTGCATCCCGAATCGACGGCAGCCCAACAAGTGGAATTCGACTACTACTTCGGCCCATCGCTTTATGTCGCGCCCGTCGTTCGTCGCGGTGAGATGGAGCGATCGCTCTGGCTGCCGCCGGGATCGTGGATCGATTGGTGGACACTCGAAGCGCATCAAGGCGACGCGACCGTGACGCGCGACGCACCACTCGACGTGCTGCCGCTGTTCATCAAAGCGGGTGGGATCGTCCCCTTGCTCGACTCGAGCGTCCAAACGCTTGCACCCGATACTCGCGATGATGTGATCAGCGCGGCTGACGTGGCGGATGTGCTCGATGTGCGTGCCGCTGTTGATGCGAAGGCGAACAGCGCGGCGATCGAGCTGGTGGATGGCACATCGCTATCGGTGTCTCTCTCGAGCGGGACGGCGTCGTTGCCCGACGGAGTCACGACCGCTGCCAGCGAAGGCGAGCTCGAGATATGCGAATCGTGCGGACTTATTGAGACACTTGCGGGAGTGGGCCATCGCGTACGCATCACGACCGTAAAAACTGCGGAATCGGTACTGAACGCCGGTGCACTTGGCTTGAGTTACTCGGGGTCGAACCGACGGATTCGCTGGGATGTTGTTGTGATTGATGGTTGACGAGCGCGACAGAAGAGGGTGGGTCGAGGTATAGCGGTGTCTGCATGACGGACACTCAGCCATCGCAGTACGTACGACACACCAGGAAACCCGAATGGGGGATCGGCGAGCTGGTCGAAAGTGACGGGGTTCGACACCGTTTCACCTTTCAAGATGGTCAGACGCGCGTGTTCATGAACGAGGGGCTCGCGCTGTTGAGTGAGGCTCATCCGACGGAAGACGAACGGTCAGCGTTGTCGAAGCTGAAGCCAAAGACGGACGACGGGAAAGCTTCGAAGAAAGCGCGTCCGACGGAAGCACCAGTCTCTACCATCGAGCGGCAAGTCGATATCTTCACCTCGCTGTACACAGGCGGTTTTACGAACGCGAAGTATCTCGAAGCGGTTCGCGGCGTCGCCACGCCGAAGCCCACGGTCAAGCACGCGGCACTCGCTCTCGCGGCACAGTCGCTCGAAGCCGAAGCGCTTCGCACCGCGATCAACGCGAAGAAGGGCGGTGCCGTGCTCGCGTTGATCAAGAAGATCGCCAGCAAGGCAAAAGGGCTGGCGCCTGCATCTGATCTCGCCGTGGTGACTGCGCTTGCTGCCGACCCGACCTCGGTCGACGAGACGAAGCTGGGTGAGGCGTTGTTCGAGCTGCTTCATGGCACCGAGCCACTCGAGTCTCGTGCAGATGCATTCGTCGCAGTGCTGCCTGAGCAGGCTCGCACGTGGTCGATCCTGGCGTTGTTCCCGGCGGTGTTTAGCCCAACGAATCGCGCGCCGATCGATCCTGTGATCACGCTCCGACAAACCACGATCGCGGGTGCACGTCTCGAGTCGAAAGAGTCACCGAACGGTGCAGACTACGTCACGATTCTCGAGACGTTGGGCGATGTGAAAAGCCGTCTCGAAGAGCTTGCTCAAAAGCCGCAAGACCTTCTCGACGTGCACCTGTTCGGCGAGATCACCCTCGCCCCGAACGCTTCGAAAAAAGCGACTGCTGCAAAGAAAAAGGACGTCGTCCCGGATTCGAGCCGACGCCCCTGAACGTGTTGCGGTGAGGTTAACTTCGGCGCCATGCGCAGTGCGCCGTCGAGACGAATGACCTCGCCGTTCAACATCGTGTTCTCGACGATGTGGCATACGAGTGCCGCGAACTCACTCGGGTCACCCAGGCGCGAGGGGAACGGCACCTGCTGACCGAGTGATTGCTGTGCTGCTTCTGGCAAACCAGCGAGCATCGGCGTGCGGAAGATTCCCGGTGCGATCGTCATCACGCGAACGCCGAAACGTGAAAGCTCGCGTGCGGCCGGCAGAGTGAGAGCAACCACTCCGCCCTTCGACGCTGCGTACGCTGCCTGTCCGATCTGACCATCGAATGCTGCGACCGAGGCCGTGTTGATGATCACGCCTCGTTCGCCGTCGGGGCCTGGCTCGTTCGTGCTCATCGACGCAGAGGCCAAGCGCAACACGTTGAACGTGCCGATCAGATTGACCTGCACGGTCTTCTCGAACTGCTCGAGTGGCTGCGGGCCATCTTTGCCGAGAATGCGCCCTGGCGTGCCAACGCCCGCGCACGAGACCGCGATGTCGATGCGACCGAACTTGCTCTTCGCTGCTTCGACCGCTTTGCTGACTCCGTCGGCGCTGGTGATGTCCGTTTCGACAAACAGGGCGCGGTCACCCAACTCGTTCGCGAGCTTCTCACCGGCTTCTCGTTGCCGATCCAAGATCGCAACGCGACCGCCCCGAGCGACGATGGCGCGTGCTGTGGCTTCCCCGAGACCTGATGCTCCACCCGTGACGATTGCGACCTTGTCTTGAACGTTCATGGCGTCTCTCCCGTGCGACGCTCGCACAGTGTTGAGGTTGACTGGGCGCCCTCATATCACGACCGCCGCGAGGATCCCCTCGCGTATACTCGCGACCGTCTCGTTGTTTAGGGGAGCTCGCATGGAACAGGTCAGCTCAACGATCGAGCAGGTCACCGTCTATCATCACGGCGCGAGAATTCGTCGACGTGTTCATCTCTCATGGACCGATCGACCGCCGTACTCCATCGAAGTGGTCGATCTTCCGTTGGCGCTCGAAGACGCCACGGTGCGCGCTCGTGTTGAACGCGTTGATGGCGACGCGATCATCGACGCGACCAACCTAAGGATTGGGTTGTACGTTCCGCCTGCGCCAGAGGTGGGTGAGGTACCCGATCGCGAAAGCCTTCGTCGTGTCATGGTCGCGATCGAGCACAACGAAGAAGCGCAATCGCAGCTTCGTCATGAGCTCGAGCAACTGCGTGAGATCGAGGTGCCCGAGCGACCTGAAGGTGAAGAAGGGAAGCCTGCACCACAGTCGCCGATGTCATCGCGATTGGCGCTCGAGCAGATCTTGGATGGGGCAACGGTCGACCGTCAGAGAGAGCTTCGAACCCTCGAACAAAAGCGGCGTGATCTTGATCGCGAGGCTGCTGATCTTCAGCGAAAGATTTCTCTCGCCTCGACTGCGCGCGAGTTCAAACCGCACGAGCTTCGCAAGTCGTTGACCATCGATCTGCATCGTCGAAACGGTGACAGCAAAGGTGCGTCGATCGTGATCGAATACCTGGTCGCAGGTGCGAAGTGGGTGCCCGCCTATCAGTGCCGAATGGACCGCGAAGGACGCCGCGCTGACATCGTGATGCGCGCGCATGTCGTTCAGCGCACCGGTGAAGATTGGCGGGCCGTACGCCTCACGCTGTCGACGGCCTCGGCCATCGCATGGACCGAGCTGCCTGAGCTCAACGCGATCAAGATCGGCAAGGTGCAAGCAACACCTGCGCGTCGTGGTGTGCGGCCTCCGCCCGTCGGTGCAACATCGCTGTTTCAAGACTTCGATCGAGAGCGCGTGCTCGTGAACGCGTTGACGCCCGCCACGGTGTCGTTCGAGGCGCCTGACGGCTCCGTTGGATCTCGACCCTCTCTCGGCGGGGCATCATCGAGCCAAGGGCGAGCGAGCCCCAAGAAGAGGGCGAGGCCTCGTGTTGAGGTCGACATGATGGAGATGGAACGCGGCCCAAGTCGCGATTCTCCGTTTGCAGAGATCTCCGACGACGATATCGACACCCTGTTCGAAGAGGATGAATCCGAGGGCGTTGACGACGCGCTCGAGATCAGCGCACCCGAGGCCGAGCCAGCGGCTGCATACGCTCCTGCTCCAGCGCCTGCAGCGATGCCGTACGGGCCGCCTCCGGCGCCGAAGCCACAGGCGTCGATGGCGAAGATGTCGATGGCCGGACTCGATCGCGGAGGGCTTGGGAGCGCGGATGGTTTCGCGAGCGATCTTGCGGCGGTCGATGGGTTCGAGAGCACGCGCTACGCGATGTTGAGACTTGCGTCGCCGCTTGATTCGAACCTTCGCACCAAGCTCTCACGCACCGACGCGGCGGATGTGTATGCGTCGACGCTCGCGAGGCGCGGACGCGTGGTGAAGTTCGCGGATGCCATGGCGCTCATCAATCAGGTGCGTGATGAAGCGACGCGACTCAAGCAGTTGTCGTTGCCTACGGGCGGGTTCGATGTTCGCGCAGCGTCTGGGCACTTCGACTACGCGTATGAAACCGATGCGTCGGTAGATGTGCCTTCGGACGGATCGTTTCATTCAATCCCGGTGGGGGTTCGATCGGCCGAAGCGGATGAGGTACGTCGTCGTGCCGCGCGAGGACTCCTCGGTGTATCGGCAAGCGAACATCACGAACCTCTTCGTGCGCCGCTGTTGCCAGGGCCTGTCGAAGTCTACGTCGCCGGCGACTACGTGTTGACGACATCACTTCCGATGGTGGGCGCCAACGGCGATTTCAAGCTCGGTTTGGGTGTCGAGCAGTCGATCATGCGCCCGCAATACTTCGTTCAATGAGGTTCGTAGCGGCAACAAGGTCGTCGCGACCAACGAGCTCTGGCACCAGATCACGATCGAGCTCGTGAACAACCTTGGTCGAGAGATCGCCATCGAGGTTCGCGAACGGATCCCGGTACCTGCAAAGGAAGCCGAGGTCGTCGTCGAAGAGGGAGCCGTTTCGCCTTCGTGGGAGACCTGGGATCAAACCGCGATAGGTCAAAAGATCGAAGGCGGGCGTCGTTGGTGCCTCAACCTGAAAGCCGGCGAGAGCAAGAAGCTGAGCGCCGAGTACGTGGTGAAGATCTACGCCAACAACGAGTTGGTGGGCGGCAACCGGAGGGAGTCCTGAGATGGCCATCGAGCAACTGTTCCCCCCACCGTCAGACGGTTTGACTGAGGTAAGCGCTCCTGCGACGTGCGTGACGCTTCTCGAAGATCGCGCGATGGTTCGTCGCGAGGGGGTCGTCGCAGTGAAGCCTGGGTTGAATCGCATCCTGGTGCGCGGCGTCGCCACGGTGCTGCAGGATGTGTCCCTGAAAGCCGAAGCATCGGTGAGCTCAGTTCGCGTCGTGGATGCACGAGCCCGCCGAGCGATGCGCGCGCGTCGAGAAGAAGCCCCTGAGCAAGCGCGCGAGCTCGAGGCACAGATCGAAGAGATCGAGCGGAAAATGCGAGAGCACGTTGACGAACGAGATCGCGCCGCTGAACGGTTCGAGCGATCGTCGCAGATCTTGTCGATGGGCCTTGCCGAGGTGTCGCAGGACGCATCGTGGGGTTACGTCAACCCGCAGCACTGGAAGGACACGTTCGAGGTGCTCTTTCAGCGCGCGCGGTCGCTTCGTCATTCGATCGTCGAAGCGCACGCGGGGGCGGAGCGACTCGCAGAAGAGCTCGATGCGCTGGTCGTAAAACGCCAGCTCCTCGATCGCGTGGATCATCGCTTCGTGGCGTGGGTCGAGGTCGATCTGCTTGCTGACGCGGCTCTCGAAGAGTTGCGCTTCTCGATCGAATACGTCGTTCCCAACGCGATGTGGCGGCCAACGCACTCGGCGCGGTTGGGTCGCGATAAGCTCGAGGTCACGTCATCGGCGATGGTTTGGCAGAACACCGGCGAAGACTGGGACAACGTCGACCTGGTGTTCTCTACGGCGCGGTCTTCACTGGGAACCGAGCCACCCCAGCTCTCGGACGATCCGTTGTCGGCAAAGAAGAAGAGCGACGCCGTGGTGGTCACCGCAAGGCAGGTCGCGGTGCAAAAAGCCTCGGTGGGTGGTGCTCCGAAAGCCACCGGGATTTCGCTCCCCGGCGTGGACGATGGCGGCGACATTCGCACGTTGAAAGCGATGTCGAAGCACTCCGTCAAGGGTGATGGGCAGGCGAATCTTGTCCCGCTGTTTGTGTTCGAGACCAGTGCTGCAGTGTCACTGGTTGCGGCGCCTGAGCTATCGCCGCGTGTGTACTTGAAGAGTGTACAGACCAACTCGAGCTCGAACGCCATGCTGCCTGGGCCAGTAGAGCTCATTCGCGCAAACGGCTTCGTGGGTTGGACTCGCACCGATTTCGTCGCACCGGGCGAAGCGTTCTCGCTCAGCTTTGGGCCCGACGACGCGATTCGTCTGGTTAGGTCACCTCAGGCGAAGACCGAGATCCGCGAGGTCGATCGTTGGCGAGTGGTCACACACGAAGTGTTTCTGTTTCTGAGTAACCTTTCGGGTGAGCCAAAGACCATCGAGATCACCGAGCGCATTCCAGTGTCCGAGATCGAGCAGGTGAAAGTGGTGGTGAACCGAACCAAGAGCACCCCGGTGGAGTCGTACGACGAAAATGGGTTCAACCTCTTGCGTCTGACGTTGCCTCCGAACGGGCAGACCTCTGGCTATCTGTGTTACTCGATTGAAACGGCTCCGGGCGTACAGACGGCCTGAGCGCACCCGACCCGTGAGCAGAACCCAAATCGGGCGTTGCTCGAGCACCTGACGGGGCGTTGAACGGGCGTCGGTTCTCCGACCGATGCCTCCGGCCTGTCGATGGCCAGCGAAGGTTGTCTAGTCCTTCGACAACCTTCCGCGGGATCCATTTGTTTTTCTGCAGAAACGCTCGATTTATACCAGGCGGTTCATGTCGGTATTCTTTGCGAAATGACCCAAGGTACCCAAGAAGTCTTCACAATTGTTTGTACAGTACGATAATTGAACGATCGTTTCGGAATTGTCATAAACACGCTGAAATATGCTTAGGATCGCGAATTGCTTTGGGCAGGGGCGTGACCGAGCCAAGGACAAAGCCACTTCGCGGAGCGTTGATTGGGTATGGTTTCATTGGATCGAAAGGCCATGTGGCTGGGTATCGATCGGCGACCCTGCGCGACCGAGTGAGGATAGAGGCGATCGCTGACAGTTGTGAGGAGCGGCGAATCGCGGCGAAAAACGAGTTCCCGCATGCGCGCATGTATGCCGACGCGCAGTCTCTCCTCGAGGCGGAGTCGCATCGACTCGATTTCGTCGATATTGCCACCCCGCCGCATGTACACGCCGAAATCGCTCGTAGCGCGATGGCGCGAGGGCTTCATGTGTTGTGCGAAAAACCGCTGGCGACAACGCTCGCGGATGCAAAGGCGATGCTCGAGGACGCGGTGCGATTTGGAAGGGTGCTGTACCCTTGCCACAATTACAAATACGCCCCCGTCATTCGAGCGGCGCGAGAAGAGCTCGCACGTGGTCGTATTGGGCCCGTACATCTGGTGACGCTGGCCACGTTCCGCACGACTCACGCGCGCGGCGTCTCTGAATGGAGGCCCGATTGGAGACGTGAGCACCAGTATTCGGGCGGTGGAATCGCCATGGATCACGGCTCTCATACCTTCTACCTGGCATTCGATTGGTTGGGACAGTACCCAACCGCGGTTTCAGCCAAAATGTCGACCATAGGGTCGTTCGACACCGAGGATAACTTCAGTTGCGCGCTCACATTTCCTTCCGCGACGGTGACGGCGCATCTGTCTTGGACAGCGGGCGTGCGAGAGGTGATGTACACCATTCACGGAGAGCACGGGGCCATCACGATCGATGACGACGTGATCAAAGTTACACTGCGGGATTCCAACGGCGCAGTACGTGTAGAAACCAATCAAATCTCATCGGATTGGCTCGATGCAAGTCACGCGGGTTGGTTCGCGGCGATGTTCCAACGGTTCGAACAAGCCATTGCCGAGCACGACTATGTGTCGAGTGATGCTCAAGACGCGCTTCGATGCATTCAGTTGATCACGAGTGCGTATGAGTCTGCACAACGCGGTTGTCTCGAGGTGAATCTAGAAGACCCGTGGCTTACGACTGCGGTGAAACAGGCCCCTAGAATCGATTCCAACCCCCGAACGAGCTCGGCGCTCATGCACGCAGAATAAGTCGATGCGCGCCAAGAACCTCGCCCTCTTGGCACGTCATCAACTCGCTTCGATCGTGGCAACCGCGGTCGATTTTTCGACCATGGTTCTTGCGGTTGAGGTGGCGGGTCTCTCCGCGGTGTGGGGCACGGTGATTGGAGCCTTCCACGGTGGTGTCGCCAATTTTCTGGCGAATCGGTATTGGACGTTTTCACGCGAGGGCTCACTGGAGTCGAGCCCAGTCGATCAAGGTGCCAAATACGTGATCGTCTCAGCGTGCAGCCTGCTTTGGAACGCGCTCGGCGAGCATCTGCTTGTGCGAGTGGGGCTTCACTATGTGATCGCACGCGTGTTGGTCGCTGTGAGCGTAGGGCTACTCTGGAATTACCCCCTGCACCGCGGTGTCGTGTTTGCGGTGGGAAGCAAAAACAAGTCATGAACGATTCACAACCCAAGCAACAAACCGCTCGTGTGTTGACAGAGATTCCTGGGCCAAAAAGTCGTGCACTACGCGCGCGTGAGGACGAATGGCTAGCGCCGGGCACCCAGGGATACGCCATCTCGTCAGGGATCGCGATCGAGTCGGGGCGGGGGAGTGCAGTGACCGATGTCGACGGAAACCAATATCTCGATTTGATCGGCGGGATTGGGGTCAACGCACTGGGGCATAGCCATCCGGTTTGGGCCCGTGCCGTCGAAGAACAAGCAAAGTTGGCTTCGGTTGGCTCATTCACCTCGAAATCGCGTGTGGATCTTCTCGAGAAAGTCTCCGCGCATGCACCCACCGGGATGCGGCGCCTACAACTCTATTCTAGCGGTGCGGAGGCTGTCGAAAGCGCGATCCGACTCGCGAAATCGTATACGGGAAAACACGAGGTCGTGAGCTTCTGGGGTGGCTTTCATGGCAAGACCCTTGGGGCTCTGTCGCTGATGGGCTCTACATTCAAAGAGCACCTCGGCCCTCTACCAGGCGGATCGTATCAGATCCCATATGCGGATTGTTACCGCTGCCCATTGAAGAGCTCCTATCCGGGCTGCGGTTTGGCCTGTGTCGAGCTCGGCAAGAAACATCTCAAGATGCAATCGAGTGGAGCGATCGCAGCCGTGATCGTCGAGCCGATGCAAGGCACTGCGGGAAATATCATTCCACCCAAGGATTTTTTGCCGGCCGTTCGCGATCTCGCAAAAGAGATGGGCGCATTGCTCATCGCGGACGAAATGATCACGGGTTTTGGGCGTACGGGCACCTATTGGGGCGTCGAACACTCTGCGGTTCGCCCGGATATCATGACGTTGGGCAAAGCCTTCGGAGGTGGGTTTCCACTGAGCGGGTTGTTGACCAGTCACGAGATCGCTCGATCAAAACCGTGGAGCCTGCCTTCTGGGTCTTCGTCGAGTTATGGCGGTAACCCGCTTGCCGCAGCGGCTGGCGCGGCTTCGTTGGCGATTATCGACGATGAGAAACTCGTTGAAAATTCGAAGCGCGTGGGCGGGTACTTCCTCGAGCAGCTCAAAGTATTCGAGGAGAAATACCCCTTCGTTGGTGTGGTGCGTGGCAGCGGGCTCTTTCTTGGAATGGAGCTTGTCAAAGACAAGTCGACCAAAGAGCCTTTGGCGCGACCCGTGACGCAACGACTGTTCGACGAGGCGGTCAAGCGAGGTCTGCTCAGTATGCTCTATGCGCCGAGCTTTCGAATTCAGCCGGCCCTCACCATCGACGAGGGGACAGCAAAAAACGCGATTGCCATTCTCGAAGAGGTCTTCGATTGGGCAAAACAAAACAAGATCTGTGAATAACCCATGACTTCGGCACCTTCGAAATTGTGGGCACATATGCGAAGCCTTTGGCCGAGATACACGCTCGCGCCAGTCGCTCCGTTCGTTGGTTGGTGGCTGTACAGCCTCGCACGTGGAGAACGACGCTGGGAGGTCGCTGCCGCAGCGATTGTACCCGTCGTGTTGTCGTACACTTCCGCGAGGACAAAACAGTTTTTCATCAACACGCTCCCCATCTTTTTGGTGGGCTTGTTCTACGATGCGATGGGGCTCGTTCAGCAGGTCGGGCTATCTGAGGACCGCATTCATGTCTGCGATTTGCACGACTTCGATGCAAGGTGGTTTGGCCCGACGATTAACGGCATCACGATGGCCTGGCCTGATTGGTTTCGCGCGCATCAAAGCCTCTGGCTCGACGTGTATTGTGCCATCCCCTATGGAACATTTATTTACGTCGCAATTGCCTACGCGATTTACCTCTATCGCACGGACGCCGGCGCGCTAAATCGGTTCGCTTGGGCCTTCATGTTGCTCAACTTCACTGGGTTTGCGACCTATCATCTGTTTCCCGCGGCTCCGCCCTGGTATTTCCACACGCTCACGGCTGTGCAGTCGATCTTGTTACCCATGCAAGTGAAGGCCCTTCACTTGCGCGTGTCGACGCTCTGTTGCACATCGAATATTTTCGAGGGTTTTACGGGCGATCTCACGATGTGTTTGGAGCGATCCCCTCGCTTCATGTGGCGTACCCGCTGTTGATCCTTCTCGAGGGCTGGAAGCGGCACCGAGTGCTTGGACGAGCGCTCGCGTCGCTCTTTTTCGGTTCGATGGTGTTTTCGGCCGTGTACCTAGATCACCACTGGGTCACCGACGTTGTGTTCGGGGTGCTGTACACCACGGTGATCTTCGTAAGCGTGCGTTTTGCGTGGGCAAAGAGCACAGGACAACACCCTGGAGCGCTCTGGGTTCAACAACCTCTCTCGAGGCCCTTGGCGACTCGAAATGCCGGCCCCCGCTCATCTGCCACACAAGCGGAGGCGCACGGTTCATGAGCGCGCTGGCCTTTCTCTTGGCTCGAGAGCACCAGCTTGCTTGGGCCATTGCGGCGTTGGCGCCGTTCGTTCTTCTTGTACTGGCCTACGTCTTTCGAGTTATCTTGAAGGGGCGTTATCGGTCGGAGCGAGCTTCGAAAGATGGTGGAAGCACCATGCTCGGGTTGCCCGTGATCGAGATGTTCTACTGGGGTGTCGAATCGAGTGGTGCTGTACTCGTTCGACTCGGCATCTCAGCGTCGGCTATCACCTGGCTCTCGCTCGCGCTGGGCCTGATTTCAGGGGTGTTTGTCGCTGTGGGAGCGCTCGGGGTAGCTGCAGTTTTCTCGATACTATCGATGGTTGGCGACGCATTCGATGGTCACGTGGCCAGGGCCACTCAGCAGGCATCCGACGCAGGAGAGGTACTCGATGCAACGGTCGACCGAGTGACGGAATGGGCAATGTTGGCAGGGTATTTGTGGCTCTTTCGATCGAGCGATGGCCCCTTTGCCATTGGCTTTCTCGCGATGCTTGCCTCGTTCATGATCAGTTATACCACCGCAAAATCAGAGGCTCTTCACGCGAGTATTCCGCGAGGCGTGCTTCGGCGTGGAGAGCGAGCAGTGTTGATGGCGTCAGGAGTATTGCTAACGCCGATACTTTCTACGACCCTTGGGCGCTTTATTGAAGGTGAAGCGCTGCCCTTGATCGGCGCGGTGTCCGTGATCGCCGTGGTGGGCAACCTCTCTTGGATCGGGCGCACCGTTGCGCTCGCTCGGGCTGTTGCACCCGCTACTTCACCCTCGAACCCTCCCGCATCGACCACGCCGCCGGTGGTCTGGGTTCAATCGAAAGGGCAATGACAGATGAGCAACCAAGGCCCTGTTATCTCGGCTTTGACCCGTCGATGGGTTGATTTTCTGTTGACCCGGTCGCGCTGGGTTTGGGCGGTCATTCTCGTGCTCGCGCTTCCTGCGACTGTGAGAACGGTTTGGCTCTACGCGCACTTGAAGAGTGATCTCGAAGAGCTTTTGCCGCGCGAAAGCACCAGTGTGATCGCGATCGATGAGCTACGCGCTCGGATGCCCGGGATCCAATACCTGGGGGTGATTGTCGACACCTCTACCGCCGAGAATTTGCCTTCGGCTGAGCGATTTATTGATGACCTTGCCTCGAAGGTCTCAGCCTACCCAGACGGTATGGTTCGCGCAGTACGTGTCGGTGACGCAGAGGAGCGAGCGTTTCTTGAAGAGCACGGCGCGCTCTATGTGGACCTCGACGATCTGAAGACGATTCGCGCGAGAATTAAAGCTCGCCGAGACTACGAGGTCACACATCGGGCGGGCATCGACTTTGACGACGAGCCTCCCCCTTCTGTCGATCTGTCCGATATCCAGAAAAAATACGACGAGAAGAATCCGCATCACGATCGGTTCAAGAACGGGCGTTTTTCGAGCCTTGAGTTGCGGCTCACGATGATGCTGATCCAAGTGGGCGGTTTCGATACGGGGGCGAATCGAAGCAAAGAGCTTCTTACCCGCGTAAAGAGTGATATCGCTGCTCTCGGTGGGGTCGAACGATATGCGCCGGGCATGCGCGTTGGGTTTGCAGGCGACGTTGCCATCTCGGTCGAAGAAACCGAGGCGCTCATGGCCGACCTTTCGGTGTCGTCCGTAATCGTGCTGATCGCCGTCGTGGCGGTGATTGTGCTGTATTTTCGCTGGTGGCGCAGTGTCGTCGTGCTGGTGCCACCGCTGTTGGTGGCGACGGTGTTGGCGTTTGGTGTGGCGTCTCTGCCGCCGTTTTCTGTGTCGGACCTCAATTCGAACACCGCGTTTCTTGGTTCGATTATCGTCGGCAACGGCATCAACTTCGGCATTTTGTTGGTTGCCCGATATCTCGAAGAACGTCGCGCTGGGGGTGATGTCAGGGCTTCGCTATACGCCGCGGTACAAGAGTCTCGTGGCGGAACACTCGCGGCTGCCCTTGCTGCGGGCGTGTCGTACGCGTCTTTGATCATCACACAATTTCGAGGCTTCCGTCAGTTCGGATATATTGGCGGCATAGGCATGGTGTTGTCGTGGCTGCTTGCCTACACGCTGATGCCACCGCTGATTGCGTGGGTCGATCGGGGCGCTTTGGTGCCGAGGGCATCCGCCGAAGGCCAAGGGCTATTCGGCGCGCTGTCACGGGTGATCTCGAAAGCCCCCGTCGTGATCATTGCGGGTTCGTTTGCGCTGACTCTTTTTGCCGGTGTCAAAGTGTCACATTTCGACAAGCACCAGCTCGAGTCTGATTTTTCGAAGCTTCGTCGCGCCGATACCTGGACTCAGGGCGAAGGGTATTGGGGCGAGAAAATGAACCAGCTCTTGGGTGAATATCTCACGCCTCTTGTGGTGCTCACCGATTCTACCGAGCAGCGCCGCGAGCTCGAGCCTAAATTCAAACAAGCGATCCAAGAAGCAGGTCTTTCTGACAAGATCGCGTCGATCCGAACGATCGATGACGTGGTGCCTGCCCAGCAATCCGAGAAAATCGAAGAAATCAGGGCCATCAAAAAAATCATTTCACCGCGGATGCGTGCCGAAATGACCGAGCAACAGCGCGCGGATGTAGACCGCTTTCTAGGCTCGGCCGCGCTGTCCACTATCGATGCATCACAGGTGCCGTCTACGTTTTCGACGGGGCTTCGTGAGCGCGATGGCTCGATGGATAAAGCCATTCTGGTTTATCCAACCTTCACGAAAGAGCTCTGGCTCGGCGACCCGTTGATTTCTTTCGTCAGGCGCCTACGTGAGATTGCTGCGGATACCCAGGGGCGCCCGGGACGTGTCGCAGGATCGATCCCGTTGTCGGCAGATATTCTGTCGTCGATTTCTCGCGATGGCCCGCTTGCGAG
>JAXLYQ010000032.1:0-54200 GCA_046351315.1 Polyangiaceae bacterium | reverse complement strand
TTGAAGATCGTGAAGCTCGAGCCTCCCTCCGTGTCGCTCCTGCGCGCGGGGGGATGGCGACTCATTTCAGCGTTGCGGGCCGCGAGATATTTTTCCTCGATCCGACAACGTTCGAAGATGAGACGAAAAATGTCCGTGGGGGCAATCCCGTTCTCTTCCCTTCCCCCGGAAAGCTCGAACAAGATCGCTGGGCTCGATCGGGCGAAGCTGGACCAGTATCCGGTCAGCTTAAGCAACACGGCTTCGCTCGAACCTCGCCTTGGTCGATCTTTTCTCTCAGCACCGATGGCGCGGCGTCGGTCTCGATCGTGCTTCGTTCCTCGAGCGAAACGCTGCGAGAGTTTCCGTGGGAGTTCGAGGCAACGCTCCGCTACCGGTTGCTCGGCCCCACACTTCGCATTGAGCAGCGAGTCACGTCGCTATCAGCGTCCGGTCACGGCCCCATGCCGTTTGGGTTCGGGTTTCATCCGTATTTTCTGGTGCCCGACTCGCTCAAATCATCTGCTTCGTTCGAGACGAAGGCCAAGCGCGGGTTCGACAACACCAAGAAATCCGACGTCGATATTGGGGCCATCCACTTCGCCGTGCCCGAGCTCGATCTACATTTGTACGAGCATGGTTCGAACGAAGCCTCGCTCTCTTGGGCCGGTGGTGAGGGCATCGTCGTTCGTGCTCACCCCGCGTATTCTCACTGGGTTCTCTGGACACTCGCAGGTCGCGATTTTGTGTGTGTAGAACCATGGACATGTCCAGGAAACGCGCTCAACTCAGGCGATCGGTTGATCTGGTTGAACGAGGGTGAGTCGAAAGAGCTATGGGTCGAGATCAGTCCGACCCAAAACCCTTGAAACCACATCCAACGCCCACGCTCGTTCCGACTTTGGCAGCCGAGAGCTTACGACTATCGGCTTCAATGTTGAGCGTGACGGCGACCGAGCCTTGGACTGCGCCCGCTGCGAGCCCGCCTACGAATTCTCCGAGCGGGCCGTACCCAGCGGCTGCCCCCTGCACGAGCGATGAACACGGAATCGACCCGTGCAGTGCCATATGGAGTAGGGCGTACGTGTCTTTGCCTTCGATTCGCCCTTTGCCTTTGAACACCAGCGAGCCGACGCCAACGGTGGTGTCGTCGACCATGACCTCGCCTGTATTTCGATCGAGTCGAAGCGTCGAGGCGAGCGTCGTTTGACCGCCGTTCACGAGGCCGTCGATCTCTTTCGGGTGCGCCGGAACATACCCTTTCAAGACCGCGCGAACGCTGCTCACGGGCGCTGGGCCATCGGCGTCTTTGAGACCAATCTCGCCTTCGAGGATGGGGTTCTTGCCAGGCAGCTCTACACCCAGTGCCTTCTGAATGACCGCACCTGTGGTGGGCGGAAGAGTGAGCTTCAACGTCGCCAAATCGGGCGTGTTCGTGAGGTACAGCTTGAAAGGGGCGGCTGATGCCACGGGAGCCCCAGCGGAAAGCTCGGTGGGCTTTCCGGATTCACTCACCACGTGCGCGTCGCGAACCGTCATCGACGCACTCTTCACCTCGGCGAGATCCAGCGCTGAAACACTGCCATCGTTCTTGAACGAGCCGCGGAAACCGTCAACCACGCACTGCCGCCACCTCAGCCACGAGAAGCTCAAGGCATCAATCGTCGCTGGCACGAGATCTCCCGCAGAGCCCTTCCATGAAGAAACGTTCTTCAACGTCTCGACCACAGGGCCATCGGCTGCCACCCGTGCGCTTTTTACATGTACCGATGAGAGCGCAGGACCAACCAAATTGAGCCGAATTTCAGGCGCTTCAGCCACCACGTGAGGGATCTTTTTGATCGACCCTCTCGCGTTCTTCAGCGTGATCGACGTCAGCGACAGCGACAGGTCGTCGAACGTGAGAAGCACGCCACGAGCAGAGGCTTGCTCGATGACAAGCCATCGCACCAGCGGATGAGCGCACAGCGCGGCGGTGATCAAGAGAGCACCAAGAAGTGCTCCAGCGATGAGCAGTCGCTTTTTGGCAGTCGCTGTCACGAGGCGCGAAGTGTCGTCGACGGACGCGGTTCAGGTGGGGAGTGCGGCAGCAGAATCGTCACGGTGGTGCCTTGCCCTGGGTAGCTCGAAAGGGTGAGCTCGCCGCCATGTTGTTTCACCACGTTTTTCGCCAGCACGACACCAAGGCCCGTGCCCTTTTCTCGCAGCGTGAAGAAGGGCGTTCCGATCTTCGGGAGCACATCGGGCTCGATGCCTTTGCCAGTGTCTCGGATCACGATCTCGACATGCTCATCACATCGACGTAGCGCTACCGCCACCGAGCCTCGCTCGGGGGTGGCTTCCACCGCGTTTGCGATCAGATTGAGCAGCGCTTCTTTGAGTCGGCGAGGGTCACCGACGAGGATGATATCGTCGCCATCTCGTTCGAGAGACACCCCTGCGAGTGCCGCTCGCGCTTCGAGCACTGCGAGCACATCGTCGACCAAGCGACGTACCTCGACACGCTCGAAGCGAAGGTCTTCGAGAGGGCGAGAGAAGCTCAAATAGTCGCGCAGAATGGTCTCCATTCGAACGACCTCATCGGACACGACCTCGAGGCGTTCTTTGGTGCGTTGATCTTGTGCGCCTCGTTCGAGCATTTGCACCAACGCTTTGATCGCTGTCAGAGGGTTTTTCAGCTCGTGAGCCACCTTGGCGCTTGCTGCCTCGAGACTACGGGCTCGTTGCGTGGCGTTGTTGACGATGTCCTCACGCATTCGTTCGATGGATTGCCCCGCGCGCGAGGACGCGTCGGTCAGGTCCATGATCGCCATGGTCAGCAGGCCAAACGAATAGAGCAACGAGACCGCGCTGATCGCCACGTTGTACGGGTACAACGCAGGCGCGCCTGTCCATGACGGAGGCAAGAACGCCAACGTCACAACCTCGAGCATCACGAACGCGATCGTGTAGCCCGATTCTTTGGTTCGACCGAAGGCGATCAACGTACCGACAGCCGGCCCGATTAGCCCTGGCAGCACCGGGCTGGCGACCCCGCCCGTCAATGCCAACACCACGCCCATCGCAGTCAAAAGTGCCAGGTGAGAGGCGAAAATGGCTTGTGCGTTGCTGGCTCTTTCTTTGGCACGAAGAGCTTCTAGGGATTGATATACAAAATTCGAAATGTAGACAGCGCAGACAATGGCTAGCCTTTTGGGTTCGAGACCCGAGCCCCAGAACGCAAGCAACATGAACGCTACGAGTGGGGCCGCGAGCAGCGGGCGCCGTCTTACCCATGACGCTCGCACGGCTTCGAATTGCGTGGCTCGAATGATGTCGAATTTCGAGGCCTGCGTTGGCGCAGAAGCGGGCGTTACCGACTGCATCGAAGCAGCGGATGAATTCGCGGACTCAACCGATGCGGGAGGCGCCCCTGCTCCTCGCCGCGACGGAGGGTCACCATCAGCGACGGACATGAGCTGTGGTGCCATGAGGGAGCCAGAGCATGAACGCTCGGGGGGTGTCGTCAAATTGTGACCATCGAGCGTGAAACCGTCGCAGAAAGATCATCGGGCAATTGGCGTCGTTTGGCGTCGGGCTTGAGCGCGAGAATGAGCCAGTCTAGAGGGTTGCGATGCGAAGAATTGTGTTGGGTCTCTTGCTCGCGACGGCAACGGGGTGTTCCACCTCGACGGCAACGAATCCTGCTCCTGCTGTTCCGACGACAACCGCAAGCTCGACCGCATCCGCGGTGCAGCCTCCTGACGTGCTGCCGATGCCAAAGAATCCGTTCGTGTTGACCGAGCCCGTGAAGACCGAGACGCCACCGTCGATCGACGCGCCAACGCTGTCGTCGCTCTCGATCGCATGGCCCGCGTCGGCTCCGAAAGGGCTGCCCCCTGCGCCAGGAAGCTGCAAGCAATTCATCGATCGCAAACCTGCAGCGAAGGCGCCTGCGTGTGGCACTAACGACGAGGCGATCGCCGCGCTCGACGCTGCGATGAGCGATAGCGATCTGGCCAAACGCGACGCGTTGCTCGCCGCGCTCGAAACCTGTTCGGGTTTTGCTCCTGGGTTCATTCATTCGCTTCGTGTCGAGCTCGCGCCGGCGCCGTGTGCGGATGGGTTCAACGAGGCGCTGCTGAAGAAGATGCCCGCGAATGTTCCGGGCTCGGTGCAACAAGCGTTGATGGGTCAGGCGATCGCTGCGTGGGCGAATCGTATTGGCATCGGGATGCCCAAGCCGCCGAAGGGGGCAAACAAGGACGCGATCATCAAGTTTCTGAAGAGCGATGTTGCCCCGTGGCTTCAAGCGCAGTTGGCGCTCTTGAAGAGCACCTCGGACGTTGGGTTGAAGCTCAGTGGCTACGCGAAGGGAATCATCGCCGTCGAGGTGGGTGCAGCCGCCATGCGAGTTGTGGATGAGGTGCGCTCGTCGCCGATTCCGGAAGAGTGGTCGAAGGACAACGAGCTGAAGGACGCGTACTATGGCGCGCTCGATCAAGTGCTCACGCCGCTGAAGGATATGGGGCGCAATGCGTCGTTGGCAGGCTTGCGTGAGTATGCAGACCTTGGTGTTCTGCATGATGGTCGTGTCGATCGAGCGCGAGGGTTGCTCTCGAAGCTGTACGGAGGTCGACGCATTGATGCGCTCGAGTCGCTGATCGTTCCTGAGCTCGAATCGTTCTCGCCAGCCAGCGCATCTGAACGCCTGTTGTCAAGGTTGCCAACGTTCCAGGCGGCGGTGTTTTTTGGCGACTCGCTCGCGACTGACGAGAAGGCGTTTCGTGCGCGTCTCGAGCAAGGGATTGCCCCTCAAGTTCGCACCAAGCTGACCGATCCACCTGCGGCGTTGGTGAAGCCGTACGCCTTGGCGCGAGCGAAGTTGGCGCAGCGATACTGGCGCGCGGTGGATGTGGATCAATCCGCCTGGCTCGCCTCACGAAAGGCCGAAGAAAGCCCCGAGATGAAGGGGTTGCTCTCGACGATGATCGCCCTGCGAAATGGCCCCGATGGCGCGGCCGAGATGATGCGGCGCGCGGGTCAGGGCTCGACGGTGAGCACCGAGGCATGCGACGTGCTCGCGCAGCAACAGACGGGGGCGGTCGCGGCGATGGTGAAGTTCAACGCGGCTCGTATTCGCGACATCGCAGCGCCGGTCGACGCGAAAGCGGCCTACTGGAAGGACGTCGCCTCTCGCTATCGAGCGGCTGCCGCAGTGCTTTCGGATGCAAAACACAAGGCTGCCGCAGAAGACTTTGCGAAGGCGGCCGACGCGGTGGCCGATTCGATTAAGTAATCTCGCGCGGGTCGAAGGTGGAGGCTCTCTTGGCGCGAGTTCAACCGGCGTTGGGTTGAACTTGCCCAAGGGAAGGAGTACGCAGGCGTTCGCGAACGCTCGGACGTTCGCAACGTGATCATCGTCGGCTCTGGCCCGGCGGGTCTTACCGCCGCCATCTACGCCGCTCGCGCCAACCTCAAGCCACTGTGCGTCGAGGGGGTTTTCTGCGGGGAGGGCTTGTTCCGGGTGGGCAACTGATGTTCACCACCGAGGTCGAGAACTATCCGGGCTTCCCCGAGAAAAATTGGTGGCCAAGAGCTGATGACGCGCTTTCGCGAGCAAGCGGTTCATCAAGGTGCGAAAGATCGTCACTGCCGATGTCGAGAAACTCGATCTCTCCGCGCGCCCGTTCAAGGTGTGGGTCGAGGGTGAGAAAGAGCCGCGTCTTGCTCGCACGGTGATTCTCGCGACCGGAGCGCGAGCGAACTACCTCGGTTTGCCTTCCGAAGAGAAGCTCAAGAACAAAGGCGTGTCGGCGTGCGCAGTGTGCGACGGTGCGCTGTTCCGAAAGAAGCCCGTTGCCGTGGTGGGTGGCGGCGATACGGCGATCGAAGAGGCGACGTATCTCGCGGGTCTCTGCTCGAGCGTGACGCTGATCCATCGTCGCGACACGTTCCGCGCCTCGAAAGCCATGCAGCAACGCTTGCACGACAACCCGAAGATCAAGGTGCTGCTCGACACCGTGGTCGACGAGGTGCTCGACGTCGAAAAGGATCAGGTCACCGGCCTCAAGCTGCGCAACCTGAAGTCAAACGAGAGCTTCCATATCGACGTCGAAGCGCTCTTCGTTGCGATCGGACACACCCCGCTCAGCGACCTCGTCAAAGGCCAAGTCGAGCTTCACGACAACGGGTATGTGAAAACCTCGGGGGGCTCAACGGCGACGAGCGTGCCGGGCGTGTTTGCAGCCGGTGACGTTCAGGACTTCGTGTTCCGTCAGGCTGTCACGGCAGCGGGCACCGGTTGCATGGCAGCGCTCGAAGCCGAGCGCTGGCTACAGGCAAACGGCGAGCACTGATCACTCTCCGCAAGTTTTGTCGGGGTCTGGTGTCATGGGCCCCTCGCCGCCGTACTTGCTTCGTTGCTCGACCGTGAGCTTTCGCGCTTTGGCGATCTCGCCGTAGAGCGTCGCGCCATCGGTGGCTTTGCGTGCGTAACCGTTGCTGCGATCGACGCTGTACAGGCCGAACTGAGGCACGAACCCCTCGGCCCATTCGAAGTTGTCGTAGAGGCTCCAGTGGTAGTAGCCGCGCACGTCGACGCCTTCTGCACGAGCCTTTCCGATCTGCTCGAGCGAACGCACGATGTGCTCAGCACGGCGTTGCCCAACGCCCGTCGCGATGCCCGACTCGGTCACCGTCAATGGCAACGTCGGCCATCGCTGTGAGAAGTCTTTCAAGATCTTGTAGAGACCTGGCGCGTAGAACTCGTAACCCATTTTCGGGATGCACCACGTTGGGTCTTCGGGCGGCACACACGCGGTGCCAACGCTGGTGCCGTTGATACATGGGTCGGCGTTCAACGCTTTGATCACCGCGACATCACCCGACACGCCTGTCCGGAAGTAATACTGCACGCCAAGCCAATCGAGCTTGCCCTTCCACTCGGGGTGCGACTCGGGGAAGGTACCGTTCAAGTCGGGGTCGAACGCGCCCTTCGCGAGAGAGTCTGGGTAGAGGTAGTGGTAGACGAAGCGAACGTTATCGGCGGCTTTGACGTCGACCTCTTCGGTGCTCCATTCACCGCCACTCGAGGGCTCCCAGTCGGCGACCGAAAGCGGGATGCCCACGTTGGCTGCGAGACCATCGCCGTCGGCGTCGACGGTGTCGTTGGCCTTGATCGCGTCGTACATCGCGACGTGGGCCTTCAAGTAGTTTCGGTAGGCTTTGACGAGCTGTGAGAAGTCGCCGAGCAAGAAGCGCTTCCCTGGCGGAAACTGCCCCAACCCATAACTTGCCAGCAGGTAGTTGATGGGCTCGTTCAGCGTGCCCCAATCGTCAACGCGGTCACCGTATCGCTTGGCCAAACGCCCGGCATGCGCTGCGAGCGACTCGATGATCTTGGCTGCGCCCTCGTCGTTGTCCCAGCCACAAAGGTTCGTGTCGGTGGGGCCGTTGGCGCACGTTGGGTCTCGCGGATCGTCGACCCACACCGGGCTCGAGAAGTGGTGCACCGTGAGCATCGGCCGGATCTTCTTCTCGACCAGCGCGTCGATCACCTTGTCGTAGTGAGCGAATTCGTCTTCGTGGATCTCTCCTCGCTTTGGCTCGATGCGAGACCACTCGATGCTGAATCGATACACATCGAGGTTCATATCGGCGATCAACTGCACGTCATCGAGCGCCTTCGAATAGCCCATCACCGCATCGCCGATGAAGACATCCTTGATCTTTGCGAGACCACCCTGGTCGACGGGGGCTGTCCACAAATACCAATCGGTATTCTTGTTGTTGTCTTCGATCTGAGTGGCTGCGGTTGACACTCCAAATGAGAACGAGCCTTTGCCCTTGTCGGTACTGATCGCGCCGCGTGGGCCAAAGGCCATCTCACCCGATGCGTTGAGATCGACGGCTTTGTCGTCACACGAAAGCACGGTCGTTGCGCTGAGCATCCCGAGGGCTGCCAGAGCGGTACGAGTCATCATGCTCGAAAGGGCTTGGTTTCGTAGTTTCGCGAGAGGGCGCCGCTTCATGGGGGGGCGATGGTATCACCGGACGCCGCGCTTCCCGCATCGAATCGAGAGAGACTCAAGCCTCGGTGCTGACGATCGGCTCGAATCGTGCCAAACGCTTCGCGCAATGCCCGAGTATGTCGGCCCACCACGGCTTTTCGAGCTGTCTTTGCTTCCTCTCTTGGCGGTGCTCGTTCCGCTCTTCGGATGGCGAATTCTCGCGTTGATCGACGCTCGTGACGGTGCGCCATCTCGCACGGCGCTCACGGTTCGCGCGGTGTTGCCTCCCGCGATCACGCTCGCGTTGATCGTGACGATGATCCGTCAGGTTTCTAACGGTGCAGAGCTCATTTCGGCAGCGCTTTCGCTCGTCTCGATTGGCTCGATGTCGCTCTCGATCGGGCTGCATGTCGATCGGGCAGCATCTCTGATTTCGTTCTTTCTGGTCGCCGCTTCGCTTGCGCTCGGCGCGGTGCTGTCGACTCGCGATGAGCAAGAGCGTGCTGCGGTTGAGATCGCACAGCTTCATGTCGCGTTGGCCGAAGCGCTTCTGATGGCGCAAGGAGACGGCCCTCTTGCCGTGCTTGCAGGCGCATTGCTCGGCGTGATTGGCGTTGTGGTGTTCGGAGCGTCGACGCGACTTTCGTCGATGGTGTCGTGGGCCTCGGCGATGACGGGTGGCCTCGCATTCGTGGCCTGGATGGGAACGATTGCGTGGGCGTCCGTAGGTACGTGGGTGGATGGGGCAATCGTGCCCGACATCAAACCGCGTTTTGCTCTCGTTGAATCACGGCTCGACTATCGAACGGCGCGCCCTCGTCCGGTGGAGACGGTTCCGCGGGCCACCGGTACGGGAACGCTCACGATGCTCGCGCCGCCCGGAGCGACACTCTTGCTCGACGGGCTGCCCTTCAAAGCGACGGTGCCGTTCTCACGTGAGCCCATCGCAGGCGGTGCCCACTCGCTGGTGATTCAGACCGGTGACGGCGTGGATGACTTCGAGATCACCGCGTTTCGAGTCGACGACGGAAAGGACTTTCGTATCGACTCGACAGCAGGATCACTTCGTTTCGATGCGTTGCACGAGCAGTCGCAAATCAGGCCGCTGACGGGATCGATCCCCGACGGAATGAAACGAATTCCGGAGCTGATTTCTGCGCTGCTCGCGGTGCTTGGGCTGATCGCATCGCTCGTCTTGCCGGCGTTTCGCCGGGGCACGCTTTCGACGGGTGATGTGCTGCGAGTGTTGATCGTGTCGTCGTTGCCGGTGGTCGTGTGTATGCGCGTGTTTCCGTTTCTGTCCTCGGCATCCACGTTGTCTGGGGTCGTGGCGATCGCCGCGGCGATGATCGGATTGTTTCGAGCGCAGCTTGCGGCGACGGGTCGTGACCCTCGCGGAGTGCTCGTCGATGCTGCCTCGGCCCAGCTCGCGTTGGGCGTAGTCGCAGCGGCTTCGGGAGCATCGACGCTCGCTGTGGTTTCGTTGATCGTGGCGTGGTCGGCGGTGTGTGCTGGCTGTGCGGTGATCGAGCGCGCCGATACCGAGCTTGGTGCGCATACCAAACCCGTGGGTGAGCAACTCACGCGTCTTGCGACAGCGACGTCGATCTCGCTTGCGGCTGCAACCCCAGGGGCTGCCGCGTTCTGGTTCGCGGGAGGTACTGCGCACGCTGCATTGAATCCAGCGATCTGGCCAACTGCGCTTGGTGCGGTCGTGATGGTGCTCGTCGTGGTGCTCTCGGCAGCGCAGAGCTTTGCGGTGTGGCGAGCGCACCACTTGATGGTGTCGGTTGTTGCGTCATCGAGCTCGAGTGAGTCGGGTGAAGGCGAGAAGAAGTCGAAAAAATCTCGCCGCGAAAAGAAGAGCGAATCCGAGAGCACGAGCAAAAAAGAAGAGGCTCAGACCACGGCTGTCGTGTCGCCTTCCGAGCTCGTGGGTCGTCGCGTGTTGATGACGTTGCTTGGCCTGGCGGCGCTCATCTCGGCCGAGCCGGTGCTTACGCTCGTGGCGTCGAAGCCCGTGTTCTGGTCGTGGCTTGCGGTGGCCGGTGTGGCCCGCGAGCCTCCGCATGCCGCGAAGGTTGGGTTGATGGCGATCGTGGTCATGATGCCAGCCTTCTTGGCCTGGACTCGCGCACGCGTGTTGTACGGTCCTGAGCGAGCATCCGACTGGCGTGCGCAAGAAGAGCGTCGACCGATGGTGAAGTGGCTCACGTCGATTGCTGGCGTTGGGCTTGCGTGCGCGCTGATGGTGGTGCCGAGTACGGCTCTCGCGCAGACGGGCCCATCGTTGGATGTGCCGACCGCAACGATCGTGCTTCGACCGGGTCGTGGAGCGATCGAAGGCTCGTTCGTCATCACGAATCGAACGTCGTCTCGCATCGATGTGGATCTCGAGCCGCTGACCAGTGATCAAGACCCACGCTTGCCGCCGGGCCTCACGGTGTCGTTCGACGCTGACGCGAAGAAGGGTGAGGTGATGACCTCGGTCGACCCCGGAAAGCCCACGCCTGTCTACGTGCGCTGGGATTCCACTCGAGCCCGTCAGATCGAGCTTCATGGATCCGTGATCGTCTCGGCAGGTCGCGAGAAGTTTTTTGTGCAAATCGAGGGCGAGCGTGGTGCTCCATTGCCGTGGTTGCCGCACCATGTGCTGTCGTTGTTGATCGCGATTCCGTTGTTGGGAGCGATCGCGTTGTTGATCGCGGCTCGGGTGGGAGAGCGTCGTGATCGTACGGTTCGCCGCCTCGGGATCGGGCTTGCGATTGCCGAAGCGGTCGTGGGTCTTGTGGCGCTGTGGCGGTTCGTTCCGGGCGTGGGTCGAGCCGATGGTGTCGAGGGTTGGCAGCTTGTCGAGACGGGCTCATTGGGCTCGCTTTCCACGACGTTTGCAGTCGACGGCGCCAGCTTTGCGACCGTGTTGATCCTCTCGTTTTTGCCGTTGATGGCGTTGCTTGCGACACCGTCTGCGATGCCTGGGATGGCGTCGGCAGCGTCGTTGGTGTTTCGCCTCGTCGGTTTCGCGATGATCGCGCTTACGGCGCAAGACGTGCCGTGGCTCGTCGTCGGTTGGTCGCTCTTGGTGTTGTCGTTGGCGCTAGGTGTGCGCGAGACGATCGAACGACAAGCTAGTTTGGTGCTCGCAGCGTCGCTGTTGTCGGTGCTGTGCGTGGCTGGCTTTGGGGTGGTCGTGACGGGCGTGTCGCCCGAGCTTTCGCGAGCGGGGTGGTCTGGCGCGATGTCACTTGCTGCATTGGTTCGTCACGAGTTGCTCGCGCTTGCTCCGGTGGCTGGTCGCCCCGCGGTGGTGATCGCGTGGGAGCTACTCGCGGTGGGGTTGTTGCTTCCGAGCCTCATGCTCGCGATGCCCAAGATCGGCGCTCGTATCGTTGGTGCCGCACCGATGCCGATTGCGAGTGTGGCGCTTCCACTGGTGTCATCGGTCGCGATGGTCGTGATCGTGCGTTGGGGCGTGGTGTTGCTGCCTGAAGCAACGCGATGGGCTGCTCTTGCGTCGGCCATCGTCGGCGTTGTGCTCGCGACACTTGCTGCGTGGTTGCTGGTTCGTGCACGAGCGTTCGGAGACGTCGCTCCTGCCTTGATGCTCGCGCAAATCGGTGTGGCGTTGGTGGGCTTGGGCGCGGTGACCTCGCAAGGGTTGGGCGGGGTGCTTTTGCTTGCTCCGGCGCACCTCGTTTCGATTGTCGCCGTGGCCGTCTCGACGCGCGTGGTGGCGAATCGAGTGGGGCAGGATCAACTGGATGCGTTGGGTGGCTTGCTGATCGAGAACCGTACGCTCGGCGTCGTGTTTGCGTTGTCGCTCATGGCTGCCGCGGGCTCGCCATTTTTGCCTGCGGGTTGGGGTTATTTCTCGGCGTTGTACGGAGCGCTCGCCACGCAACGATGGGTCGTGGTTGCGATGGTCGCTGTGCTCGTCGTTGTGGTGATGGCGTCGCTCAAGGTGATTGCGAACGTGGTGATGGGCGAGTTGCCCGATGCGATTCGTCGTAGTGCTGCGCTCGAGCCGTCTGGTGGGAAAAATTCCGACATTGACGGTCAACGAGACATGGTTGATCGCGATGATTCAGGTCGAGATGCTGGTGCTGGGTGTGGTGCCGCGTCCGTGGACGGCGTTGATCGAGCGGGCGGCCCTCGATGTCGGCTCGTTCGTGGTTGGGCCGTTCGGCCCAAAGTGAGCCAATTCTCTTTGGGATTTTACCCCCGATTCGGGTAGGGTCGCCGCCCATGAGGATCGGTACTCGTCTCGGTTTGTGGCTGTCCGTTGCTGTGTCGTGCGCTGCGTTGACAGCGCCTGTGCTCGTCTCGGGTGACGCGATTGCGGCACCGTCGGCGACGGTCACGGTCGCGAAAAAAGAGATTCAAGACGACAACGGATGGCGTCTTCAGATGACCATCAAGCTCGGTGCGAAGCCCACGAGCAAGTACCAAACCTGGAAGTTCATCTTCCGGCCCAAGGTCATCTACGAGACCTACGTTGACGACTCTGGCCCCGATGAGAAGACCCGCTCGATGAAGCAAGACGACAGCGCCACGCCGCTCGTCGAGAAGTTCGACATCAGCTTCGGCGATGCAGCGGGCAATCTCTTCGATCAGACGAAGTTCGAGGTGGTTCTCAAGCGCAGCCGTGACTTCCAAGCAGGCGAGTACAAGGTCGAGATTCGCGACGCCGACGACAACACGGTCGGCAAGACCTTCGACCTCAAGCTGGCGGGCAAGAACCCAACGGTGAACCGCAAGTCGATCCAGTTCAGCAGCACCGATCGCAAACCTGCACCGACGGCGTCTGCAACCTCGGGCTCGGCGGGCTCAGGGAGTGGTCCTGCGAGTGGCTCGCAACCACAAGACAAGATCGAGAAGACCGAATACGACGAGCCAGAAGAGCAGAAGAAGCCCATCAAAGCTGACTTTCCCCAGGAGGTGAAAGAGAAGCCAGGTGGGTGTGGTTGTGAGGTGCCGGGCAGCACCTCGAACGACGTGCCGATGGGCTTGGCTCTCGTGAGCGTTGCCGGAGTAGTGGCGTTGCGATCTCGTCGCCGAACGTCGAAGTGAATCCGGAGTGAGAAACCTTGCCATCGCACGATGGCAAGGTTGTGTGCGAGAAGTTGGCCCACACGTGAGAGTGGTGGCACCCGCGAGATCCCGTGAACGACTCGCAGATGCACCACGAAGCCTCGGCGCCCGGTGGGGCACGAGATGAGTCTCCGAGCGATGCTCGGTTGAGCGCCCACCTACGCCTGCTCTTGACGCGCTCTGCGTTGTCTCTGGCGGTGATAGCGCCGCTGGGGATGGCGCTCTGGCAATCGTCGCAGGCGACGCAATGGCGAGACGACGCGCCGCTCGTACGAGGCATGACCTTGGCGTTGTCGCCGGGCGACGGAGCGATCACGAGCTTGTTGATCGCAGTGTCGAGTCTGTTGCCCGTGGGGTCGGTGGTGACGCGGGGCTCGATGGTGCCTGCGATGGCGGTCGCCTGTCTCGCGTGGCTCATGTTTCACGCGGTGCTCGATGCGCTCGAGCCGTTTGGGCGGCGTTGGTACTTTCCGCTGGTGGCGATGTCCGCGACGTTGACGGCGTGTCTGTCGAGCCCGATACAACGAGAGGCGACGATCGCAGGCGGTGCAACGGTGGGTGCTGCGCTCGTGCTTGCGAGCTGGGATCTCGCTCGTCGCGCGGCACATGCCCCGAGCGCAACCGCGGGGTGGGCGCTCGGAGCACTGGTCGGAGCAGCGGCGAGCGAGAGCTTGTTGGGCGGAGTGATCGCGCTGGTGATCGCCGCAGGCACGGTGGTGTGGTTTCAGCGGCGAGATAAGCGACTGCTGGCTTCGGCCGCGTTTGGTTTGCTCACTGTCGCGGCGTTGGTGTTGGGGGTTACGTGGGTACGTCCGATGGCTCCAGGGTTGGGCGGCCTTCTCTCAGGCGGGTCGTTGCAGGGAGCGTTGGTGCACCTGGATGTGTCCGCATTGCACGCACGCCCGATTGAAGGGTGGCTTCGTGATCTCGGCGTGGTGGGCAGTGTGCTCGCCGTGCTTGGTTTGGTCGCCTGTTATCGCGGAGCCTCGCTGCGTCCTGTGGTGCTGACGGCGGCGGCGCTCGTGGTGATCGATGTGTTGTCGCCGAGCGCATTGGCAAGTGCATTTACGAGCGAGCCTTGGGCGTTGGTGCGTGTGGTGGCGACGTGTGCAGTGGGGGTTCCGGCTGCGGTGGGTGTGATCTTCGTGGGGCGCTTTTTGGTGTCGACGCGAGCGCCTTTTGCGCGACCTGCAGCGATCTTGGTCGGGGTGTTCCACGCAGCCTTGGTATTCGTGGCTGCTGAGGATTCTTCGATTCGCGTGGATCGCAGTGCCATCCGTGCTGCGGGCTTGTGGACAACCGAAGCGGTGGAGCATCTGCCCATGAACGCGATGACGCTGGTTCGAACCGAGCCGCTCGCGTGGAGAATGCTGGCCGCTCAGGTGGCTCAGGGGTTGCGCCCCGACCTCGTGATCGTGCCTCAGCCCATGTTGACCCGAGCGGGTCTTGCGGTTGGGTTGCTTCGAGCCGAGCCCGCGCTTGCGCAAATGCTTCGAGAGCTAGCGACCTCGGGGCAGCCTTCCGAGTACTCGTTGTCGACTCTCGCTGATGCGCGACCGTTGTACGTTGAGCTCGACCCCCGCGGGATCGCAAGCTGGTCACCACACGATCGGTGAGCATTTAGCTGCGTGATTTGCCCCTCAGGCGTACGTGGCGGTTCGATCGAAAGGGCACTCTCGACAATGCGGCGTTCGAGCGTGTTGTGGCGATGAGCACCGACGTAGATCATCGCGATGATGCGACGTTGCAGATGATGGTCGAGCAGGCAAAAGCCTCGCGCTCAGGTGGCGACGATGATCGGCGACAAGATGCTCGCCGAGGTCGAAAGGGCCTGATTTACCGCGCTTTCTGGGTGAGGCTGCCCTGAAGCCCGGTTAATTTGTCACAAAACTGGGCGTCGTGTGCGGGTGACGTTTCTTACCATGGAAGGCAGATCGCCCCCATGGTCAATCCTTGTCCCGCTCGCTCACCATTCTTCTCGCTGTTCCAGCCTTTGGTTTTGCTCGGCTGCGCGCGGCCCGAAAAAGATCGCCTCCAAGGGCGCTGGGTCGGCATGACGATCGACAACATTCCGCGTGATCAAGAGTCGCGTGCGATGGGCTGGGTGAAAGGCACCAGCTTCGAGTTCAAAGGCAGCAAGGTGACCGTGGTGGTGCCCGCTGAAGAGCCGCGCACCGGTGAGTTCAAGGTCACGCGTACCGTGGGGCAAGCGGTATTACCGTCGAGATCAAACGACCCTCAGGCGAGGCAGACGAGGCGACCTTCGTGTTGGCCGACGAGCACTCGATCAAGTGGGATATCGGCAACGAGCGCCAGATCACGCTCGAAAAAGCAGTTGCATCCCGCTGACGGAACTACCACCGAGAGTGGCTCGTACCGCCGTGTCGTGCATGATGCCGGCCTGCTTGTTGAGCCACCAGGTGTGACCGCCGTGAACGAACACCTTGACGAAACCGAGCTGCTTGAAGCGTCGCTTCAGGGGCTCGAACAGCGATCGCAGAGAAACGAGCTCATCTCGAGCATAGTGGGCTCTGTTCTTTCGTCGCTGGCGTTGGCCTCGTCGGTGTGGGCGTAGGCTCGCAACCGTCGCTCTCGATCTCGGTGAGACCTCTCTGGCCAGGGCAGAGCGTCGGTGGCTGCTCGACTCGAGTCGTCTCTCGACCGACTCGAGCGTTACACGCCGCTTGCTGCATCACTCGGCAACGTGCTCGAAATCACGAAAGCCGAAGCCCGGCGGTTCTTGCATACGATCGATGATCCGACGCCGTGGGAGCCTGGTTGCGCCCGGTTCGAGTTATCGATTGATCAGCCAAAGGCCCTGCGCTGGAAGGATGCCTGCCGGATTCTTGTTCGACTCGCACTCCGGGGCCAGTGCCGACACATACACCACGGCGAAGAATTCCGCTGTTTCGTGATCGATGGAGTCTTGATCGATGGCGGCGAACGGCACCATTCGGCAGTGCTGATCGCCGAAACCACCTGATCCATTCGATCGCTGTCCCGCCCGATGGCGATTGCACCTGTGTGATCGTGAACATCGGTCACATCGAAAGCGCGATCTAAACGTGTGTACGGTCGAGGGTTTCGAAGACGTCGGGGGTTGCGGGAGCGTTGAGGCCTGCGTTTTTCATGGACTCCAAGCCTTTCTGGAGCACTAACCGGTGCAGTGCAGCCGGATGAGAAGCGACAGCGAGCTGGTCGCCGCCGTCGCTGAAGGCGATCGCGGTGCACTCTGCTCTACGATCGCTATTCAGCGTCGTGCTTGGCGTGGGCCGAAGGGTGCTCCACAACCTCGGCGATGCCGATGACCTCCTGCATGATGTGTTCATCGAAGTAGCGGCATGCGCACGACTTCGACCCGACGCGTGGCTCGGTGCGCGCCTGGATCATGACCCGTGCGCGAAGTCGAGCGCTCGACCGGGTGAAGTCGCCCGCCTATTCGCGCGGTGTCGGGATCGAAGCCGCCGGTGAAATGGCGGCCCCCGATCGACTTGCGTCGAGTGGCGCTGGGTTCGACGCCGCGGTGGTGGCGCGAGCGCTCGATTCGCTCAGTGATGAGCAACGAACTGTGCTCGAAATGGGCTACTTCGAGGGCCTCTCGCTCTCTGGAGATTGCCGACCAACTGAGTGTGCCCGTCGGCACGATCAAGTCTCGTCTGTCGCGTGCTTTGGCCCGACTTCGAGAGGTAGTTCTCGAGTCGTCCGATGCGTGAGTGATTTCGATAACCGATTCACCGATGACACCGACGCTCGTGACGATGATCGAGGGGTTCCAGAATTGCTTGCTTTCTGGATAGAACCCATTACAACCCGCGTCCTTCTCTCAGGAGCATCATGGCCAATCGCGCAATCTGGAACATCCGTCGTCGTCACGAGTGGCTTGCCAAGCCAGCCAAGTCCAACAAGTTGTCCCGCCGTGGGCGTGTTCGCGTTGGTCTTCAGGCTGCCCTAGATCGCAAGACCGAAGACGCACCGAAAGACGCGAAGTTATCGGCCCTCGACCCGCTCCTCAGCGGGTCGAGTTGTTTTTGGGCTCTGCATCGCGACCCGACAAGTGGGCTCAAGAGCCGCCGATAGGGTCTCCTGAACCATCCCACGCTGCCGCCCACGAAACCATCTGGGTGCTTCGAGCGAGGGCAAGACGACCATGCCGATCGACGGTGATCAGCGCTCCCACGGCGCCCACCCGCGTCTTGAGATCATGGATGGTCTGCGAGACCGCATGAAGCGCCGAAGCGTTCGCGAGCCATTGGCACGTACGAATCGATGCGCTCATACGCACGAAGCCTTCGCCCTCGCCGGTGCCCGAGGTCGCACCGAGAAGATCGTCGGCGTACGTGCCTGCGCCGATCACCGGTGAATCGCCGACGCGTCCCCATCGTTTGGCTGTGCGGCCACCCGTGCTCGTGGCTGCTGCGACGTGACCATCGCGATCGATGGCCACCGCGCCGACCGTTCCGCCCATGACCGGGGCTCGCTCGATTTTCGTTTCGAGTGCGCTCTTCAGAAGCTCACGAGCTTCATCCGTGATCATCTCTTGCGGGTCGGCTCGTACGAAGCCGTGAGCACGGGCAAACGCGTCGGCGCCATCGGACGCATACATCACGTGCCGGCCGTCTTCGAGCACTGCGCGGGCGATGGCGATCGGGTTACGAAAAGGCGGCAGATCACAGACCGATCCCGCTGCCAACGTGGCCCCGTTCATGATCGATGCGTCGAGTCGAAGCTCACCGCGTTCATCGAGCGCGCCGCCTGTTCCCGCATTGAACAGTGGGTCGTCTTCGAGCTCTTCGACAGCGCGTTGCACCGCATCGATGGACTTTCCGCCTTCACGAAGAATTTTGGCCGCGACGGCGGTGGCCCTTCGACAGCCCGCAATTTTCGAGGGGATTTTCCCCTCTGAAACGGAACCGGCACCACCGTGTACGAGCAAGCTCCATCGACCTGTTCCGCCGCCCGTCCATGCATAAGAAACGTGATCCCACGAGGTCGTCATCGCGCGAACATGACCCGCGATCTGCGGCTGCGCATCCACCCGTGAGCGAAGAGAACGCTTGGGCCGAGAAATAGGCCCCACGCCGCTTGGTGAGAGGCCGTGACTTGAAACCCAACGAGCTCTACCAACACGGCCAAGCTGCCGACGACGACGCGCTCGGCGCCGGGCATGTCGAGCGTCACCCACCATGGACAAATCAGGGCCATCAACGAGATGACGGTGCTGGTTGGCCACCTCGGGTGAGTCAGCTCGGCGTGAACGAGCGGCGTGCCAAACGAAGCCGAGCCTGCGTCGGGTATTGCCACCCCTTTCGAGGCGAGCACGAAGGCGTTCGCCTCACGAACCCAACCTGCGCTGCACGACTCGCCGGAAAGAGCGAGCGAAGAGGAAGCCCTGCTGCACTGGTGAGCGCGCCGAGCTGCGCGGTGAGCACGGCGGACACGAGAGCGCCCAGTGCAACGCGGGCAGGTGAGGCCCCTGCGAGCGTGAGCGCCTCAAGCTCGCCGCGCCGCCGAAGTTGGGCAAGCACGATGCCCACACTAGCTGCGGCCAATATCGGGGTCATCGCCGCGAGACGGGTTGCACGATCGGCCCACGATGCGCTGGCTTCGTCCGTGGCAGCACCGACGATCAGAGCCAACACGATGAGCACCAGCTCGATGCGCAGCGTCCTGAACGCAAGCAACCGATCGAGTGGGGTCATGTTGTGTTCATTACCTGCTTTCGCCTCGTGGTGTCGCGTGGTAGTGCGCCGGCCCGATGAGCCCCCAGGCGCCCGAGCTTCTGGTCCTTCGAGACGTCCGTGCCATCGATCCTTCTCGCGGCCTCGACGAAGTTGTCGATGTGGTCGTCGAGAGGGGCGTGATTCGGTCGATCGGCCCTCGCGCCGCACGCGAGATCCCTCTCGACGCAGCAGGTGTGCATATCGCCGGCTTGGGCAAGATTCTCTTGCCTGGCCTGGTCGACATTCACGCCCACCTTCGAGACCCTGGCTTCGAGCACAAAGAAGACATCGCTTCTGGTCTTCGTGCGGCGGCTGCTGGTGGTTTCGTCGACGTCTGCGTGATGCCCAACACATCGCCGGTCAACGACGCTGCGCATCTCTCTGAGCGCATGATTCTTCGCGCTCGCGAGATAGGCGGTGTTCGTCTTCACCCCATCGGCGCCATCACGATGGGCCTCAAAGGTGAGCAACTCAGCGGGATGGAAGAGCAACGGCGAGTGGGGGCCGTTGGTGTTTCAGATGACGGCCGCTGTGTGACCAACAGCGCAGTGATGCGTCGGGCGCTCGAGTACGCGCGATCGGTCGACATGCCCGTGATTCAGCATGCCGAGGATCACGCGCTCACCGATGGCGCACAGATGCACGAAGGCGCCGTCTCGACGAAGCTCGGTTTGAGGGGCTGGCCGCGCGTTGCCGAAGACGTGATCATCGCGCGTGACCTTCTGCTCGCTGAGTACACAGGCGCTCGCTATCACGTTGCGCACCTGTCGAGCCACGTCGCGGTGCGGTTGCTTCGCGAGGCAAAATCACGCGGTTTGAAGGTCACTGCCGAGGTCACTCCTCACCACCTGTTGCTCACCGATGCAGAGCTGCTCGGGTACAACACGGCGTGCAAGGTCAACCCACCGCTTCGCGAGCAGATCGATGTCGATGCGCTTTGGGAGGCCCTTCGTGACGGCACCATCGACGCGATTGCGACAGACCACGCTCCTCACTCTGCCGGAGACAAAGACTGTGTCTTCGTCGATGCCGCTCTCGGCATGATTGGCCTCGAGCTCTGCCTGCCGTTGCTGCTCGAGAAGGCGCTGGCGGGAGTGATTCCGGTAGCGCGCCTTGTCGAGGCACTTACACGAGGGCCGGCGTCGGTGATGGGTCTCGAGACACCGTCGCTTCGCGAAGGAGCGAAGGCGAACATGGTCTTGTTCGATCCTGAAGCTCGATGGGTGGTCGGTCGCAGCACGTTGAAAAGCAAGAGCACCAATACGCCGTTCTTGGGGCGCGAGCTCAAGGGCGCAGTCGCACTCACCGTCGCAGGTGGGTACATCGTTCATCAAGCAACCACAGAAGGCAGCAACTCATGACCAGCAGTCGTGCGTACGTGGCGTTGGCCGATGGCACTTTGTTCGAAGGCGTTGCGATTGGCGCAGCCGGCATCACCACGGGTGAGGTCGTATTCACCACGGGAATGACCGGGTACCAAGAGGTGCTCACCGACCCTTCGTACCGCGGGCAGATCGTCACGATGACTGCCGCTCACATCGGCAACACGGGCCTCGTCGCCGAGGATGCCGAAAGTGTCGATGGGCGCCCGCATTGTGCCGGGTTCATTCTCTGTGATGCGAGCGCAGAAGCATCCAACTGGCGCTCCGAAGAATCGCTGCACGCCTACCTCGCTCGTCACAACATCGTTGGCATTACCGACGTCGATACGCGTCGCCTCACTCGCTACATCCGAGACACGGGCGCACAGAACGGCGCGGTGGGTGTGGGCACGCCCGAAGAGCTCATTCGTAAGGCAAAAGAAGCGCCTCCGATGACCGGGCTCGACCTCGTACGAGAGGTGACTCCGAAAGAGCCGTACGTGTTTTCGGAGAGCTCGGGCACCTGGGCGACCAAGCCTGTTCGTGCTGCCGATCTTCACGTGGTGGCGATCGACTTTGGCCTCAAGAAGAACATTCTGCGATGCCTCGTCGACACGGGGTTCAAGGTCACGGTCGTGCCGGCGTTCATGCGCGCCGACGAGATCCTCGCGCTGAACCCCGACGGTGTGTTCTTGTCGAACGGCCCTGGCGACCCCGCAGCGCTCGGATACGCGGTCGAGACGGTGCAAGGGCTGCTCGGCAAGAAACCGATCTTCGGTATTTGCTTGGGTCATCAGCTACTCGCTCGCGCTCTTGGAGCGAAGACCTACAAGCTCAAGTTTGGTCATCGCGGCATCAACCAACCGGTGGTTGATTTGAGCACCGGGCGCATCGAGATCACGACGCAGAACCATGGGTTTGCGGTCGACCTCGACTCACTCGCGGGCAAGGCTGAAACCACACACGTTCATCTCAACGATCGAACGAGCGAAGGTCTCGCTGTGGCGGGCGCGTTCTCGGTTCAATACCACCCCGAGGCAGCAGCCGGGCCGCACGACTCGTTCTACTTGTTCGAGCGCTTTCGAGCGATGATCGAGGCTGCGAAAGCGTGAGCGAACGCGGCTCACTCGGCCGCAAGCTCGTGTCCGAAATATACGCGGGTCTTCGGGTACTTGGCCACGAAGGCTCGCAGCTCGTTGAGGCTCTGTTTGGCGCGGTCGTGATCGACGGCTTTGCCAGGCTCGACGTCGTGCTCCCACCCCCAGCGGGTGTGGCTGGCGTCGCCCACGAGCAAGATCGGGCCGTGCGTTGTGTTCAGCACGTACGAGACATGACCTCGCGAGTGCCCAGGCGTTGAGATCGCCCAGAACGATCCATCACCGAGAACGTCGATCGAAGGGCCGAGCGGGGGCATCGCCGTGGCGTGTGCAAAGTCGAGCTCCTCGACCTGTTTGACGTGATCAAGATGCGACAGATGCACGACCCAGTTGCTCTCGGCGACGTACGAATCGTCGAGGGTTCCTGGGCCCGCCACGAAGCGAATCTCCCTCGGTAGGTCGGGCACACCCGCGGTGTGATCAACGTGAAGGTGTGTGAAAAACACACTGTTTACGTGAGCCTGTCGCGCTTCTAGCTGAGGGCCCAGACCTTGGTCTGGCTTCTGATGGAACAAGGTCATGAACCACGTGGCCGGTACAGCGAGGCCAGTGAGATTTCCCCGCCCACGTTGTGCAAACGAGTGATCGAATCCGGTGTCGACGAGCATGTCTCCGCGTGTGGGGTGTCGAACCAAGTGAGCGATCACCGGTACCCACCGTGTGTCGTTTTTCACACCCTTCGCATTCGGGTGATCGAGGTCGAGCAACAACGACGCATCGACACCCACGTCACCCGTGACGAGTGCCTCGTGTTGAATCTCCGTGGGGTGTGCGAGCACGTCATCCCATGTGTTGCCAAGCTCAGCGGAGCGTGGGGGAGGGGCGAATGGAACCACCGCTGGCCGGTACGTCGTGCACGAGGCCCCCGCCGTTCCCAAACCGAGCAACAAGGCGAAGGCAGACATCCACTGAGCAAGACGAAGAGACATGGCGAGCACTCCTAAAAACAGGTTCACGTAACAGTGTTATGTTAACGTGTAACACTGTTATGTCGGTTGTCGAGAGGGACGTGCTCGAATTCGTCGCGTAGACTTGAGCCCATGAAAAAGGGCTCACGCTCTGTCGACGAAGCCGTCACCCGAGTGCGTCTTGCGCTTGAGTCCGGTGAGCTCACCGCCGATGACTTGACCGCTCGCCAGTTGGGCGCGTTTCTCGGTCAAACGACGTCCGTGCTCTATCACCACTGGGGCTCGCTCGATGGCTTCCTGTGGGCTGTGTCGCTCTCGGGGCTCGATCGTATGGCCGACAGTCTCGACGAGCTCGTGTCGAACGATCGCGGGCTCACCACCGTGGCTGAATCGTACCTCGAGCAAGCCTTCTCTCAGCCCGCCCTGTACGCGCTCATGCTCGAACACCCATTCGACTGGATGGCCCTCGAAAAAGCAGGGCTTCTCGCCCGCGAGCGCGAACGCAGCATGCGCGGCTGGAACCTCCTGGTCACCCTGTTCGAGCGACTGGGGAGCAACTCTCCGTCCGAGGATGCGCGCCTGTTCCAGGCGTCGCTTCACGGCATCGCGAGGCTCACGGCAACTGGACGCATGAACGTCGGTGACCGCGACTCATCGGATCGTGAGGCGGCTCTTCGTTCGGCTCGGAGACTGGCTCGAATGTTCCTTCAATCGATCCAGTCACGACGCGCCGAACGCTGAGCGTTATCGAAGCTGCGGGATCACTCGTTCATACAGCGTCGACTGGATGATCTGCCTTACCTGCCTCGGCACGGGCTCACCGCCCAACAGAGCTACCGTCAGGCTCTCGCCTTCATCGAGCGGCACGGTGATCGCCGTCAGCCACGCTTCACCCACCTCGATCGAAATCGCGCCTGTTTGCCCACCAAGCACGTCGAGCTGTGCGGCTTGATCCATCGCAAGAACCAAACGCGCTCCGGCTGCTTCGAGTGTGTCTGTCGGCAGCGTTCCCAAGGCCGCAACGACCAGGCCGTGAGAATCCATCACGAACGCCGAGGACGATCGCGACACCTGTACACACCAGGTCAGCAAGACCGCCCAGACCTCAGAGCCGAGACCTGCGTCGGAGGGCAAAAGCGGCGCAGGCAACATGGCCGCTGGCTGGAGTGTCGTGCGTTGGCGACGAAAATGGACGTATTGATCTTGTGAGCTCGAAGACGGAGGAGGCTCAGGCTCGCCACGCAGCTCGTGCGAAAGACGCCCCCCCAGATTCAGATCACAAGAGGCTGCGGTCGGGCTGAACATTCTTCTTCTCCTTGCTGAGTGAGAGCTGATCCATCAGCGATTCAACCTCGGCGGCGAGCATGTCGATTCGCCTGACCTCGGGGGCTCGTTGACCCCCCAAGAACGCTGCTGGCAGACCCTTCTCTGAGGCCACCGAGAACACGTCTGCCCGCGGGAACACCGTGTCGAGAACGCCGCCAAAGTCAGTCCAGAGCGTCTCGAGCACCGACCGCGATGGCTCTTTTTTAACGTCGACCATGGTGGGGGCGATCCCGAGCAACTGCAGTCGCGGGTTCTCGCTCTTTCGAACGTGATCGATCACTCGCAAGAGCTGCGGCAGCGTGCGAAGCGCGAGTGGCTCAGCCTGAAGCGGAATCAACACGAAATCTGCTGCTGCGAGCGCTGCCCTGGGCACGCGACCGAGCCCGGATGGCGTATCGAGAATCACGAGGTCGAGCTCGCGATCCACCGCATCGAGGAGCCCGCCGAATGCTCCTGTTCGAGTGAGCGCCTCTTCGAACTCGCACACGTCGTTCGGATCGAGGCGCCCACGAGGGAGCAACGAAAGCGTCGGAAGCTTGGTTTGCAGCACCGCATCGTCAGGAGAAATCACCCCAGCCAGGACATCAGCTAGACCCACGAGCTCGGCATCCCCCTTCGCGAGCGCGAGGCCAATTCCGCCGTCTGGGTCCATATCGACGAGAAGTGTCCTGTGCCCTCGCTCGGCCATCCCGACGGCAAGATTCAGCGCAACCGTGGTTTTGCCGACTCCTCCTTTCGGGTTTGCAATACAGATTCGTGTGGTCATTGGGGGGTCTCCTTGGTGGGCGAGTCAATCGACCCGCCAAAAGGCTTTGATTCGGCGATGTGCTGCGCTTGATTGCTCAAGCCATACGTTGGGTTGGGGGCGTCCGACACAAGGGCTACTCAGCCCTCGACATCAGGAGGCGGCGGAGGCGGCAATATCGCTCCGTCGGACACTGTCGCGGTTGTATCTTTTGAGCTTGCATTCGGGGTGCCAGCATCATTCCCTGAGGGCGCGACAGCTTTTTCTGCCTCGAGGCGTTCTGGAACCCAACCCAATGCTTTGAGTCGCTCTAGGTTGGCTTTGACTTTTCCATCGGCTGGCCTGAGTTTTTCTGCCGCCAAAAAAGCCTCGAGCGCGCGCTTGTGGTCGCGGTCCAACATGGCGTTGATTCCACGATCCCAGATCTCGGCAAATGCGCGTTCTTCTGGCGACGGCTCGGAGATCTCATCGAACAAGGCCCCGACATCGTTTTCGACCGTAGCTTCGTTGCGAGGCCGAATCGTCTGTGTTTTCGGATCGATCGAGACATCGAGCTCGCGAGTGATTTTTGCGCTCGACGCTGCCAACAATGCGGACGGTGAAGGCAGCGGCCCGGTTGTCCTGGCTGTCGGCCTGCCCGTCAATCGACCATTGTCCGGGGTCTCGCGTCGCTCTTCATCCTCGATGCGTGCGGCGTCGAGCACCAGGGTCTCCCACTGGGTATCGAGGTTTCTTGGGCCAGGGTCTTCTTTGAGTGTTTTGCACTCCACTGCACCCGTCTGTTTGAACAGGATTCGCCGAAACGCGTCGACCCCGCCTCCTTCTGCATCGGTGGCCGACCAAGGCTCTCCGCGGTGCACGACGATCCGTGCGTGCTCGCGATGGCTCGTAACGTCGATAATCACCGAACGTCGCCCCATGCAGGCGAGCTGGAAGAAATCGATGACACCAAAGGGGGACGGTGGCGGCGAAGAAACTCGCCCAATACGCCGACGAACCAGATTTCGAAGCTCGTCGAGCGCAACGGGTTTCTCATGAATCTCCACGTCGGCATGCGGAGGAATTTGCGAACGATACGCTCGCAAATAGGCTGAGACGAAAATCACGGGGACTTTCATCCCCCGGCGTCCTAGCTCTCCCAGGATTTCGATTCCCGATCGGTCGGGAAGGTCAATATCCGAAAGAATCACCGAGGGCGGCCCGCTATCGAGTGCGCGAACGGCTTCGTCCATCGACGCAGCTTCAGAAACCTCGACGCCTGGCAATTTGGCCAAGCCTCGCACGACTGTGCTGCGCAGAGTTCGTTCATCCTCGATTACAAGCACCTTGGCCATCGAAATGGTTCTCCTGGTTTCGATCGATTTTTCTTATGAACGGCCTGGCACTCGGTAGATGGACTCCATCACGTCCACACCGCATTCGAGCTTTTCGCACCACGACAAAAACTGCTCGACCATCTCGCGTCCTCGGAAAATCGCGCCGTGTTGTGGGGCGATGGTTTCGATGTCGAGCGTTCGTACCATCGCAACCCATGGTCGAAGGGCCCTCGATGACACCATATATCGACGGTGAAAACCCGCCATATAGGGGAGGTGTGCGTCGAAGTCAGGCACCTCGCGGTATTTCATTCCCAGCGATGCTCCCAGGTCTCCGCTGTACAAGATCTTCGATACGGGGTCGTACAGATTGAAGTTTCCGCACGAGTGCAGGAAGTGAGCGGGCAACGCGATCAATTCAGAGCCACCGACGGTCAGAATACTGCCCTCATCGGGTATCGGCCTCAAACGCTCGATCACGAGCCTATCCAGACCAAAGTGCGGGATAAACCGTGTCCACAGATTCGACGCGTAAGCAACGGCATCGGTCGTCATCAGCCAACCGTTCAACGCGGCCACTACGTCTGGGTCTTGGTGCGACAAGAAAATGGTCTCGAGCTTCCCACCCTTGAGCAGCGCAGATGTGTCACTCAGGACTTTGCGGTAGACCTTGTGTCCGCCCGGGTCGAGAATGGCGCCCTTACCCTGGTGAATAATCAGGTGGTGATTGGCCTGCACAGCCTCGCCTGCGTCTTGATCCTCGAGAAGGATGTTGAGGTGGTCGCCGGTCTCGTAAAGTCGAATGGCTTGCGTCATGACATGCTCCTCGAAATCAAAGGATCTTGGAGATTTCCTTCACAGCACGGTCCATATCCAGGAAGATCAATCCGAGCTTTGCTGCGCGGCTCGCCAAGACCAACAGCATCGTTCCTGACGCGGCGCCCATCATTACTGCGTAGCCCTTTTGTCCTCGGATCAACACCTGCTCGAGATCCCCACGCTCGAGCTCGATGGCCGCGCGTGTGCCGAGGCTGAGAAGTGTCGCGCTCATCCCTGCAACCCGGACTTCCTCGATGTGTTGCGGGAGCGCACTAGCAATCATGAGGCCGTCCTCAGAGATAAGGGCAGCCGCCTCGAGATCAGGGGTGCCCGAAAGCAGCGAGCGAAGTGTTCGATTGAGTGCTTCGGTGCGAGACATGTCTGTTCTCCCATGCAATTTGGGTGGCGCGGTGCGATGCAGGTGCGGGGAGCACCGCGAGGGTGGGTGAAATGTCCTCACCCTATAGGTTGATTTTCCGATGACGGCTCAGCGTGCTTTCGCGGGTGGGGTCGTCGGCACCGTCAGTGTAACGACTGTCCCGAGCCCGATTTGCGACTCGATGTCCATCTCTCCGCCAGCTTCTTCGACGACCTGGTTGCACAATGCGAGCCCAACTCCGGTGCCGCGAGGCTTGGTCGTATAAAACAACTCTCGACATCGCGTGAGCACCTCGGGCGACATTCCACAACCCTGATCTTTCACTTGAATTCGCAAGGTCGCACCCTTGTCCAACAGCTTGACCGAGAGCGTGATGCTCTTGCCTGGCTCGCTGGCTTGGATGGCGTTCATCACCAGGTTGAACACCACAGCACGCAATACCGTGGGCTCGAGCTTCAGTAGCGGAAGATCTTCTACATCGTCATGAAGCACGATCTGTTGATCGCTCGAATGTCGTGAAAGAACCAATATCGCTTCACGGAGTGCGTGATCTATCGCTCGCGGGCGCTCGCCTCGCAGGCTCTGACCCACGCTCCCGACTCCATCGAGCATCAATCGCATGCGGTGCAGCTCGGTCAACACGGCGTGCAAATCGCTCTGTGCAGCCGTATTTTCGAGCTCTTCAATCAAGAGCTCCACCGAGGTTGTCACGGCAGAAAGCGGGTTTTTTAGCTCGTGCAAAATCGTTGGAACCAGCTCTCCTACCGCGGCCACGCGCAACAACCGATCGCGTTCGGCTTGTAGAGACGCAGTCCTATTTCCACTGTCCAGCACCACCACCCACACGTCTTCTTCGTCACCGACCGACGCGTGCTCTTTGGTGTCGCTGGTTGCGGAAATCTCAGTATTTCGAAGCACATGAACCACACTGGCCGAGCCCGCTACACTGAGTGTCGGTGTGCTCAAGCTCACCACAACGCGCGTTGCGTCGCGTCGCTCGTTCACTGCCCGACGAACGCTCTCGCCCAGTGCCGTTAGGTTCGCCACGCAGGCGTCATCCAATACACGTCCTTGCGAGCCTCCCAAAAGCATTCGAGCTGGGTCATTGAGGTGCAAGACTTCTCCGCTCGCTCGTACGAGCGCGGTTGGCTGAGGCATCGCGTCGAGCATCGCGCTTCCTATGTCGAGTGGGCCCGTCGTGGTGCTTCGCTTGCGGACTCCGAGCACCCGCGCCGCGTCTACCACCGGAAATCGAGGTGGGTTCGTCGTCACGCCCGGCCATAACGCACCGAGCATGCCACCGTACGAAACACTGCTCATTCCTGTCTGAGAATACTCACAGCACGACAAATCAGGGCTTTTCATGGCCTAAGGTTTTCTAAGGTGTGCTCTCGATTGTGCTAGTCTCGAATTACGCCAACCAGCAGTGAATTCGCGCACAACGCACCGTTTGCACCTTCCGGTTGGGTACAACAGTAAGCATTTGCGTACACCGGCAAACCATTCAGCATCCGTGGGTAACGAGCTTGGTGTTTCCTCGTCTTTGTCCTCGGTGTTGTGGCTCTGATTTGCAATTTCACTAAGCCGTCACTCAGGATGCCACAAAAGGTCGCCATGACAGTCCGCGTGACGTCTTGATGCGTCAGTCCCCGTGGTCGAGTCGCGGCATGATTCGATCGAGCCATCGCGGAATCCACCAGTTCACCCCACCCATGAGCTTCATGGTGGCTGGGACCAAAAGCAATCGCACCAAGGTGGCATCAAGCGCCACCGCGATGGCCATACCCACTCCCATACACTTCACCGGCAATATCCGGGCTTGGGCAAATGCAGCAAATACTGCCACCATGATTCCGGCCGCGCTCGACACCAGGCGCCCGGTGCGCTCTAGCCCTTCGCCTACGGCTCGCTCGTTGTCGCCATGCTTTGAGAACTCCTCCTGCATCCGCGACAGCATCAACACCTCGTAGTCCATCGATAGACCAAAGAGCGTGCAGAACAGCAACACTGGCAATACAGGCTCAATCGGGCGTGGCTCGAATGACAAGAGCGACGAGAAATGCCCGTCCTGAAATATCCACACCAGCGCGCCGAACGAGGCGGCTATCGACAGTAGATTCATCGCGATTGCCTTCAATGGCAGCACAATCGAGCGAAGCATCCACACCAGTAGAATAAACGTGATCGCCATCACCGTCGGCACGGCGAGAGCGGCGTTTCCCTCCATGAATTGAACCGTGTCCCAATCCACTGCGGGCGTACCGGTTACATAAATTTTCCCATCGGCTACGTTCGAAATCTCGCGTAGCTTCAGCACCAACAATCTCGTCATAAACTCGTCGGCCGGGCCCTTCGTGACTGCCGAGATGAGTGTGACCTTTCCTCCGACGAAATAGCCAAGCGCCAGTCGAATCAGGTTTTCGTAGAGCTCGGGTGGGTTGAGCAAAATCGTGGAGTAGTCCTCCTTGCCGAGAGAAGGATCTAGGTCGACGATGCTCTCGATTTTTTCGACACCTGGGTGTTTGGCAATCTCTCGCGACAGCTCATACAGCGCGGCGATTCGCTGCTCGTTCAATGCCGGTGCACTCGGGAATTCCACCACGGTCACGACGCGTGTCGCAGTCTCATCCGGAAAGTGCACTTTCATCGTATCCCAGCCTCGTCGCGATTCGAGCTCGGCGGGCAGGGCTGGAATATCAAATGCACCCATCGTGATGCGTCCAAAGGGTGACGACGCCACGACAAGAACCAGCACCGTGGGCACCAATGCAAGCCACGGCCGTTTCATGATGGTCGACGCTAGCGTTCGCCAAAAACCATCTGCTCGACCCACCGGAATGATCTTCACCGTTCCGCTGTCGATGCGAGGCCCAAGCAAAGCGAGCAAGGCAGGCAATAGCGTGAGTGCATGAACCATCGCCATCACCACGACGACCACTCCGCCAAGCCACATGCCCCACAAGTACGAGCCGCGAAAAAACAATAGACCTGACAACCCTACCAACACACAAAGACCCGAATACAACATCGCTCGGCCCGTGGTCGTGATGGCTGCTACAATCGCTTCGTTGGTGCTCTTTCCGCGTGAAAGCTCGTCTCGGTAACGAGAAACAATAAATAGGCAATAGTCGATCGCGACGCCCAACCCAACCAACGAGACCACATTGGTCGCATATTGGGGGATTTCCGTGTAGTGCGAGGCCGCAACCACTATCGACATCCCCACCACCACCGAAAGCCCTCCCACGACGATCGGTAGAAGTGAGGCCACCACGCTGCGAAACGCCATCAACATCACGATCAATGTGATCGGAATCGACAGCAGCTCTGCACGAATCAAGTCTTCGCGAAGTGCGACGTCCATATCGTGCATCCTCGCCAAATGACCCGTGAACAACATCGTGAGCTCGGTGTTCTTCACCTTCGCCCGAATCGATGGATATTCGAGAACGGCGTGCGCAAAGTCGCTCTTCAACATCACATGAGCCAGCGCGTGATGATGGTCTTTCGAGATCAATCGATCGGTGAGTGGAGTGCTCTCTCCGTCGGGAGCAATCACCGTATGTACGCGAGGGTCGCTTCGTACCGCTTCGAGTGAGCTACGAATCGCCGCTCTCACGTTCTCATCGCGCACGTCGCTCGAGGGGCTCGCGTACACAATCGTGAACGTCGATGCGCCTGGTCGTTGCAACGCCTCTTCGACCAACCTTCTGCCGTGCTCCGATTCGGTACCCGAGATCGCCCCCGAGGTCAGCGTTCCGCCTCGGATCAGCAGCGCAATCGCGCCCACCAGCAACAGCAGGCACAGCACCACGGTCGTTCGTGAGCGCTGGATCACCGCCTCGGCGAGCGAACGAAGAGAGAACATGGTCGCTCTCTAATCGCAACTTCGGCGAATGTCCGTGTTTGCATTGCGTCGAGTGCACGTTCGCTTCGTCGGTGTAGACCATTCGCCCATGAAGACAGCGCGAATCCTTTCTTCGCTCGCTTTGGTTTTGCTTTCGTCGCTCGGTGCGGGGTGTTCTGGCGACGATGATTCCTCGAGCTCGACGCCTCCCAACACAACAACCGACGAATACGCGGCAGAGCTGTTCCCGGGGACAGTGGTGCTCGATGACGCAACTCTCGCGACGATGTCCACCGACGATCGTAGCGGAAAGCTCGTTTTTTCTGCTTCGAACCCGTCGCTTGCTGGGCTGAAAAAGGGCTCGGTTATCTTGGCTGGCAAGAGTGCCACCTCGCCGCGAGGGCTTCTTCGTGTGGTGCGCTCTGTCTCGACGTCAGCGAGCGGTGTCGAGCTCGATACGGTGGATGCTCCCCTTCAAGTCGCGTTCAAAAAACTGCACGTCAAAGCGACCCGCACCACCGGCGAGCTGGGCTCTGCGACGTCAATCGATGCACCTAAGCTTCCGGCTTCGTTCGAGCCGTTTCCCGGTAGCTCGATTCAATCCGGGGGCGGAGACTCGGTTTCGAAGAAAGTCGATGTCGTCGTGTTCGATGGAGACAACAACGAGACGACCACCGACGATCAAGTTCGCGTTCAGGGCGAGCTCGGTGGTGGGTTCGAATACGAGCTGGGCATCGACGTAGATTGGGGTGACATCGCCGATTTGCCAGAGGCTGTCGCGAGCTGTGTGGTGAGTGTGATCGATGGCGGTGGTTGCTCGGTGCAAGACCTACTGCCCGAGGTGAAAGTAGGGTTTCATCTGAGCTCATCGGCAACCGCCAAGGCTGATGTGGTCGGGGCTGCGTTCGTTGGGTTCGACAAGAAGGTCGACGTGGCGACGTTGCAGCTCGATCCGTTTGCTATCGGGATCCTCGTGTTTTCCCCTCGTTCGAGATCACTGCAGAGATCTCGGGCAAGGCGTCGAGCAAAGTTCCATGTGGGCGCACGAGCCGATGCTTCGTTCAAAGCAGGCGTTGAGTATTCGAGCAAAACCGGCGGAGACATCAGCCCGCCTACGTTCGATAAATCATTCGAAACCGTCGCAGATGACGTCGTGCTTCAGGCGAACGCGAAGGCCGCGATCAACGGGTCGCTCGCGCTTCGGTTGTATGACGTGGCGGGGCCCAAAGCGGGGTTGTCGGTCTACACCGAGCTGACGGCAGATCAGAACGCATCGCCCTGTTGGGATCTCGAAGCGGGCATTGATCTTACCTACGGATTTGTCCTCGGCGCAGAGCTTGGCTCGTTGGGCAAAGTGACGTTTGCCGAATGGAGCGACAGCGCCAACCTGGCGAAAACATCGGTCGCGAGCGGAGCATGCGAGCTTCCCGCAGATGGAGGCCCGGTCGTGCCCGGAAGCGGCCCCACCACCGAGACATTTTCGACCCCCAAGTTTCTGCCTTGGGCAAGCGCGTACACGGGCGTGCTTCGTGGCGTCGAATATGGCGATCTCGACGGCATTTATCGAGTCAATCTAGGTCGTTCGATCGACGGTCACCTGACGGTCACGAGCAATGACTCGAGCGCGCTCTTGAAGGTCTCGACGAAGGGTGACGTCGTATGGGCGCGTAGCTATCACGACGACGCGATCGATTCGTCAGAGCCGCCTCTTTCGATTCTTGCCACCACCCATCTTGGCGACGCGACGATGCTCGCCGCGACGTATCCCGCGGGTCTTTTGAAGCTCGGTCAAGCAGGTGGTGTGTATTGGGCGAAGGCTCTTGATCTGCCTTCTACCGATGATGGCGGCCCCAATGGTGATACGACCACACAACGAACGATCAGCGCGCTTACCAGCGATGGAACGGGTGGCGCATGGTTCACGGCGACCCGTGAAATCGAAGGCGCAACGCGAACCGAGGCACTGCTCGTTCACGTCGATGTCGATGGCAACGTGCTCGGTTCTTTCTCGTTCTCGGACGACACGCGGCACCTGTACCCAACCGTGATCGTGGTGGTCGACGATGGTGTTGTCGTCTCGGGGACATCCTGGCTTTCGGGAGGCACTCCGACGTTCGAAGGTTTTGCGCTGAAGGTCTCGCCGAGCGGAACGGTCGCCTACGCAAAGACGTTCGCAGGATGCGCGGATGCAGATTCGATTCGTCCTGCCGCGGGGCTTCGACACTCGTCGGGTGATGTCGTGCTCGTGGGTAATCAGGGCGACTATTCGCGAGGTTTCGCACTGCGACTTTCGAAGACGGGCGAGGTGGTCTTTGCCACCAACCCCAAGTCGTCCGTGTCGCTCACCGATCTGTCGTTCACTGGCGTGGCTGAGCTGCCAACGACCGGGTTCTTGGTGACGGGGCGTTTCACCGACAAGTATGAGCCTCGAGACATCATGGTGGGGGCGCTCGATGCGACCGGAAACATCCTGTGGGCTCAGCAATACCGACAGTCGAAAACCCCAAGTGATATCTCGGGCGAGCAGAACTTCCCCGCGTTGCTTCTCGATGATGATGGTGGTGCGTATGTCGCTGCGTACTCGAGTGTTCCGAACGATTCACTTGGCTCGATCTGGATGCTGAAAGTTCGCGCGAAGGACGGCTCGATCGACTTCACGGATGCGAGCACTGTGACGAATGCTCCGGTGATGAACGCGGATTGTGCACTCACGTTTGCTGACTGGGCGACGCCTGTGAAACCGATTTCTCTCGCGCTGACGACTCGAGCGGTGACGGTCGCGGATGTGTCTCCTACCGTGACAACCCAGTCGCCTTGACGGTCGGGGGGAACACTCGGCTCGCGAGCTCTTTGAACGTGAACGGCTTCATGATGAACGCTTCGTAGAGAGCGTCTTCGCCGTGGGGGTGAATGGTGCCCGACATCAAAAAACGACGAGCACTCGGTCGGCGTTGCCGGGCATACGAGAGCACATCGAAACCTGTGTGAAATCGATCTCCCAGGTCGTGATCCGAGAGCACGATGTCGACCGAGTGGGTTTCGAGAAAGGCGACGGCTTCGGTAAAGCAGCACGCCTCGAAAACCGCGTGCCCTTCGAAGCGCATTCGGGCGGCGATGCTCTCTCGAAGGAGGCGAGAATCATCCACCAGAAGAACCACTCGCGACGCCTGGGATTGCGAGGATGGGTGTTCGATTCTCGGACGCTCGTCTTCGTGAACATCCGAGCGAATTGTCGCCAAAGCCGCCATGGTGCTCCTCTGCCGTGTGGGTTCGAGTCATCGACTCGCCGTGTGGCTATGGGCTCGGTGTGAAGCGGTTGTTACGAGAACCTTTCTTCGCGATATCGCGCGATGTTTTTATTCGCTATTCGCAGGTGCCATTGCTGCAAAGGCTCGATGTACAGTCGGCATTGACCTCGCATCGTTTGCCCATCGGGCAGCGTGGGCAGCCCGTCGTGCCACCGCAGTCGATGTCGGTCTCGAGTCGGTTTTGAACGCCATCATCGCAGCGAGGGGCGGCACAGGCGTTGTCAGTGCAGACACCGCTCGCGCAGTCAGCGCCCACGTTGCAATGCTGGGTGACGTTGCATTTCTGCTCGCAGGTTCCGCCACAGTCGATGTCGCCTTCGCCGCCGTTGGTGACGCCGTCGGTGCACCCGACGCAGATCCCGCTTTCGCAAAGGCCCGAGTAACAGTCAGAGTGTTGAAGGCACTGTTTGGCGTCTCCACAGGTTTGGTTCGAGGTTCCTCCGCAGTCGATGTCGGTCTCGGTTCCGTTTTTGATCCCGTCGTCGCTGCTGAAACACTGACCTTGTGAGCAGGTCGCATCCGCGCCGCAATCGGCGTCGACCAGACATGCGACACATGCGCCGCTGGCGTTGCACAGACCTGCTGAGTCGTTGTTGTTGCAGGTCGTGCCGAGTGCAACGGGGGTGTGGGTCACGCCGTTTTCTGTGCAGCGATCTTGCGTGCACTCGTTGTTGTCAGACGGGGCGTCGTTGGCGTCGAATGCTGCGACCGCATGCCCTTGTTTACAGACGATACGCGAGCAATCGCCCTGGCTTGGATCATCGATCGCTTTCCCTTCGTTGAGCGCGGTTGCGGTACATACGCCCGAGGTACACGCCCAGGTGGCGCACGCGTCGTCGGCAGGGCACGCAGCTCGCGAGGTGCAAGCGATGGGGCCAGAAGGATCGCCTCCTTGATCGGGCTCGTTCGAGGTTGATGTCCCGCCATCGGGTTGATCGACAGGGGTGACGTTGCTCAGATCACTCGCGGTGGTTGAGCCATCGTCGCCCGAACATCCAGCGCTCACGAAGCTGAACAGCACGGCGAAGAGAGCGACAACAGCTCGATGGGTGCGGAGTTGTTTGGATGAGATGGTCAACATGGGGGGCCTCGTTGTCGACCCCCAAGCGCAATCTCGATGCCACCGCGTGGAGCATCCAAGAATCCACGAAAATGCGTGAAAAACGCGTTTCTTGTGCAGCGCGCGGATACCTCAAATGGGTGTGCGGCTTGTGCGCCGCACGTGCGCGAACATGAAGAACAGAAGCGCGGCGTTCACTGCGGGCTAGCCAAACGAGGCAATTTTGCCGTAGGGTTGCTCGCAATGGGTCGCGTCGTCGACTTGCCCTCTGAAGGACTTCTGCTCGTTGCGACCGATATGCAAGGCAACCTCCGCGACTTCGAGCGGATGGCGCAAATCTTCGAAGCGACGCGAGCCGAGCGACCCGATACCTATCTCGTCGTGACGGGTGATTTGGTGCACGGCCCCGAGCTGTCACCTGAAGAATGGCCCGAGCACCTTGGATCGTTCTATTTGGGTCAATCCGACGAGGTGTTGTGGCGTGCGCAAGAGCTTCAATCGCGTCACCCAGGCCATGTCTACTATCTGCTTGGCAACCACGAGCACGCGCACCTGGGTGGCCCCGTTGTCGGCAAGTTCTTTCGAGACGAAGCTGCGCGGCTCGAATCGATCTTGGGGCCAGAGCGATCGGCGGATGTGAGGGATTGGTTTCTCACGTGGCCGTTGGTGGCGATTGCTCCGGCAGCGCGGCTTTGCATGCTTCACGCAGCTCCGTTTGCTGCGATCCGAACGCGCGCTGATGTCGATGATATTCGGCTCGATGAGCTCGATAGCGGAGGTGCAGCAGATCTGCCGTGGCGCGGCGTGCTGGGTGCGATCTTGTGGGCTCGTTCAACGACTCCGCAACGAGCGCGTTCGTTCCTTCGCGCGTTGCATCCAGAGCTCACCACTGCGATTCATGGCCACGACGTGGCGCGTGAAGGTTTCTTCGTCGAGAACCTTACGAGGCTTTGCGTTTCGACCAGCTTTGGTTGTTACGACGGCGACAAGCTCTATTTGGCTTGGGATCTCTCTGTGCCAGCGCAGTCGCCTGACGATTTGTTGTTCGGTGGAGCGCTTCGAAGACTCTGGCCCGAATCGCCTCCTGTTTACCTCGACGATCGCCTGAGGTGAGGTAAACCGGCCGACCCCGTGATCTTACCCCCGCGGGGCCTGCGCGATGTCAGACACCGAGATCGATCCGTCCACCATTCCGCCAGAAGAAGAGCGTTTGCTCGGTAAAGTGCGTGATGCCGTTGCACGCGCCGTGGCAGAGCCCGCGTTCGAAGCTGCGCCACCTGACTACGATCGTCAGTTGCTCGAGCTTCGCGACGAGATCGCGGCGGCGCGCCTTGAAGACGTGCCTGCGCTGGTGGCTCAGATGGAGCGCCTCTCGGGGGTCAAAGCGCGTCGCGCAGAGGTCGAGAAGGTCGCGGTCGACATGACCTCGCCGTACTTCGCTCACATGCGTCTTCGTGAGGGAAACAAAGAACGTGACGTGTTGATCGGCAAGGTCACGTTCATCGATTCGCGCAGTGGGGTTCGCATCGTCGATTGGCGTCATGCTCCAGTGAGCCAGCTCTATTACCGGTACGCCGAAGGCGCCGAGTACGAAGAGAGCTTTGGTGGTCGTGATGTCGAGGGCGAGGTTGTCGTCCGTCGAACGGTCACGATCTACGACGGCAAGCTGCGTCGCATTCAGGCCCCTCAAGGCACATTCGTGGCTCGCGAAGATGGCTGGCGTCATCTCGAGAATCGATCGATGGAGCTCGCTGGAGGGCAAGGCTCAGCGGCACGTGCGTCGACGACGCGCGGGGTGCTCGGCGTCGAGCCCGACGGGTCGCAACGACTCGATCGCCACTTGCCAGAAATCTCGGCATTGCTTGATCCGCGACAGTTCGAATTGATCTCGGCGCCCGACGCGGGCGTGGTGGTCATTCAAGGTGGAGCGGGTAGCGGTAAGACCACGATTGGCTTGCACCGAATCGCGTACCTCGCGTTCCAGGATCGCAAGCGATTCACCGCCGAAAAGATGGTGGTGCTCACCTACGGAGAAGCCCTCGCGGCGTATATCTCCGAGGTGCTCCCGGCGTTGGGCGTCAAGGGGGTCAAGGTGCGCACGTTCGCTGACTGGGCGAGCAAGCTGCGAAAGCAGGCCGTGCCCTGGTTGCGAGCCAACTACGCAGAAGACACACCGTCTGCGGTCATTCGTTTGAAGAAGCATCCGGCGTTGCTCGCGGCCTTCGAGCGACGTGCGAAGAAGCTGGTGGCGTCTCCGAGCTTCCGTCGTGGTTCACGGGCGGTGCTCGGGTTGTGGGCAGAGCTTCTCACCGATCTCAACGCGCTTTGCGAAGCGATGACCGCATACGGTCACGAGCCGATGACGAACACCGAGCTCACCATCGCGCATCGATGGTGCTCCGAGCGCTGCCCGGCGATTCTCGAGCTCGACCCTCGCGACCTCGACACGCCCGAAGAAGGCGACGATCGCGAAGCACGAAGTGAACGAGGCGAACGAGGCGGACGCTCTCGTCGAGACCCCGAGGACGACGAGCTGATCGAAGAGGCGCGCCGCGAGCGAAGGGCGCTTTCAGACGATCGTGAACGCTACGACGACAACGGCGACGACGACATTCGCGGCGATGTGGGCGTGGATGGTCAGCGCACCGAAGAAGAAATCGCGATGCTCGATCGCGAGGACGACGCGTTGATCTTGCGGTTGTCTCAGTTGCTTCGCGGGCCGTTGAAGCAAGGCAAAGCGCCCTTGATTTACGAGCACCTCTTCGTCGATGAGGCGCAAGATCTAAGCCCGGTCGAGCTTGCGGTGCTGCTCGAGACGACCACGTCGCGTCGCAGCGTAACGCTTGCCGGTGACACGTCGCAGAAGCTGTTTCTCGACAACGGCTTTCGTGACTGGCGTGGTGTGCTCAGCGATCTGGGGTTGGCGACCACGAACATCGAGCCACTTCGCATCGCGTATCGCTCGACGCGTGAAGTGCTCGAGCTCGCACGCGAGGTGCTCGGTCCGTTGGCGGATCCTGTCGCGCCGGTGGCCCCACGAACAGGCGCGCCCGTTGAGGCGCACGTGTTTCCGCAGACAGGCGCTGCGATCGCGTTTTTGGCAGAAGCGTTGCGACCGCTCTTTGCTCGTGAGCCACGCGCGACGGTCGGTATTCTCGCGAGGTTCCCCGAGCAAGCAGACGCATATTACGAGGGCTTGAAGCGAAGCGAAGTGCCGTACTTGCGTCGTGTTCGCGCTCAAGATTTCTCGTTCAAGCCGGGCATCGATGTGACCGAGATCCGCCAGGTGAAGGGTCTCGAGTTCGACTACGTCGTCATCGTCGATGCGAATGCGTCGGTGTTCCCCGCCGAAGACGAGATGCGCCACTTGTTCCACATCGCAGCGACGCGTGCTGCGCATCAATTGTGGGTGCTCGTTACGGGCAAGCCGTCGCCGCTTCTGCCTGCGCGACTGATCGACGGCTGAGCGTTTTCGAGAAGCTCACTCGGCAGCAACAGGCAGCACCTGTTGGCTGCCTTGTGTCGCTTCTTCGAGATGCTCTTCGATAAGATCGTCGATACACCCACGACACGAGCCGCAGTCCGTGCCGGCGCCGCACACCGCGCCCACGTCACGAACGGTGCGAGCGCCATCGGCGATCACAGCCAGAACCTTGCGTTTGGAGACAGCTCGACAGATGCAGACGTACACGGCTTGTTGAACATAGCTTTCAACTTCAGTCGAGCAAAGCAAATCTTCGCGTTGCGGAACGCGATCTGGGGTGACCCGTCTAATTCCACGTGAATTTCCCCGTCCATGCCGGTGATCGTGACCAACGTTTCGACCGGCACGCCCAGCGGCTCGAGCACGGCGCGGCCGCCTTCGAAGCGTTTTTCGACAAGAGCGCCGATCCCCACGAGGGTCGCGTTCGCCGCTTTCACCAGTCGAGCGAGCGCTGCGATCGTGTGCCCCGTCGCCAGAAAGTCGTCGATGATCAACACGCGTTCTCCGGCGTGAAGGTATTCCGGGCGACACCATCAAGAGCACCTCGACGCCCTTGGTATGCGACGGCGCCGTTTCGACGAATACCGGCTCGCTCATCGTGATGGGCTTCGTTTTGCGCGCGTACACCGCAGGAACCTCCAGCGCGACAGCAGCCGCCAACGCAGGCGCAATCCCTGAAATCTCGGCCGTCAGCACGAGGTCTGGTTTCGTCGACGAAAACCTTCGGGCGAGCTCGGCGCCCGCCCGCTGCATCAAGCCCGCGTCGATGCGGTGATTGATAAATCCGTCGACCTTGAGAATGCCCTGTCCCAGGTCTTGTCCTTCGGTTTTCACGCGCTGTTTGAGCTCATCCATTCGCGCATCCGACTGAACACTCTCGCGCGCGTCAAGCGTTCGTATGAAGACGCCACTTGCTTGGGTTCTCTCAACGAACGGCTTCCCTTTCGATTGGGTTGTTCGCTAGGGTGACGACCCAAACTCAGGAGGTGTGAGGATGCGCGAGCAGCACGGGGTAATGCCGAGTCGTCGACACTCGCAGTCGTGTGTCGATTCAGCCACTGCACCAGCTTCACGTCAGGGGGTGGCGTCATGAGCCAGGGGCCCATCTCTGTTCGTGCAAAGCCGAGCCAGCTTCCTGGTGCGGCCACAGCGACCTCTCGTGAGCACGGCGACCCCTGCTCGATGATCCTGTTCGGAGCGACCGGAGACCTCGCCAAGCGGAAGCTGATCCCGGCGCTCTACGACATGTATCGCGGCAAGCTTCTCGCCCCTGATTTTCGCGTCGTTGGCGTCGATCGCGTGAAGATGACCGACGAGGACTTCCGGAAGATCTGCAAGGAATCACTCGATGCGTCCGAAGAGGTCAAAGGCATCGACGAAGCCCTCTGGGATATCTTCAAGAATCACTTCTTCTACGTGCACGGTGATCTCACCGAGGCCGCTGTGTACGAAGAGCTTTCAGCGCGTCTGCACGTGCTCGAGGGCATCGTCGACAACAAGCCGCACGTCAATCGCTTGTTCTATTTGTCGGTGCCTCCGTTCATCTTCGAGCCGATTGTTCGTTACCTCGCTGCGACGAAGCTGAGCGCCCGCACCGCGAACGGCGATGAGCGACCCTGGTATCGCCACATCATCGAGAAGCCTTTCGGTAACAGCCTCGCCACGGCCACGCACCTCAATCACCTCGTCACCGAGGCGTTTGGCGAGCACCAGATCTTCCGAATCGATCACTACCTCGGCAAAGAGACCGTTCAGAACATCTTGGTCTTCCGCGCTGCGAACGCGATCTTCGAGCCGCTCTGGAACCGCCAGCACATCTCGCACGTTCAGATCACGGCGGCCGAGACCGTGGGCGTCGAGCAACGCGGTAACTACTACGACAAGGCCGGCGTGGTTCGCGACATGTTCCAGAACCACTTGTTCCAGCTTCTCGCGCTTACAGCGATGGAGCTACCCACCACGATGAACGCGCGCTCGGTTCGCGACGAGAAGGTCAAGGCGCTTCGTGCGGTGCGGCCCTTGCTCGCCTCCGGAATGCCGTCCGCCGTGCGCGCTCAGTACGCCGCTGGCACCTCGAAGGGAAAGCCCTGCCCCGGCTATCGAGAAGAGCCCATGGTGTCGCCATCGTCGGCGACGCCCACCTTTGCTGCGATGAAGGTGATGATCGACAACGGTCGCTGGCGCGGTGTCCCCTTCTTCTTGCGTTCGGGCAAGCGCATGAGCCGACGTGCCACCGAGATCGCCATTCACTACCGCGTGCCGCCTTACTTGATGGACGGCCTCGTGGGCCTCGTGCCGGGCACACACGTCAAACCCAACGTGCTGATCCTGCGTGTTCAACCCGACGACGGCATCACGCTCAGCTTCGAAGCCAAGGTGCCAGGCGCCGCGCTTCAGCTCACGCCAGAGATCGAGGTCACCTCGGTCAACATGGACTTCGCCTACTCGGATGCTTTCGGCACGCAGACCTCTCCGGCGTACGAAACGCTGTTGCTCGACTGCATGATGGGTGACGCAACTCTTTTCACTCGCACCGACGAGGTTGAGGTCGGCTGGACAATCACCGATCCGTTGCTCGAGTTCTGGGAGCAAAACCCACCTGAAAACATGCCCACCTACGCTTCGGGAACATGGGGCCCACAAGAGGCAGATGACCTGATCGCAGCCGAAGGGTTCGCCTGGCACAACACTTAAAAATTCTTCGTCACACATTCGGGGGGTTGCTCGATGGAGAGACGATGACCCACGTGCTGACCTCGAGCCCCTCCGCCCGGCGACTGCAACTGTCCGACGCGAGACTACGGGAGGCCGTCGCCAACGTCGTTCGGCGAATGGTTCCGTCGCACGAGGTCGACGACGTCGTACAGGCTGCATTTACCGATGCGATCGCATCGCAAAACACGCCTGATAACCCTGAAGAGCTGCGTCGGTGGGTCATTGGCATCGCTCGTCACAAGGCGGCCGATCTGCACCGGCGGCGCCGTCGAGAGCAGGTGGGTGATACGCCCGAGCTCGAAGCGCCGAGCGGTCCTCAAAGCGCATCCGAGCTACTCCGATGGGCTGAGCGCGAGTTGCCAGAAGGCGATGGGGCTCATCAAACGCTCGATTGGATGCTTCGTGAAGGGGCGGGGGAGAAGCTCGAATCGATTGCAGAGAGCGAGCAAATTCCTGCACCGCGGGTGCGTCAGCGTGTGGCGCGTCTTCGTAAGCACTTTCGAGAGCGCTGGGCTGCGCAGACCGCCATCGGGGCGGCCATCTTGCTTGCGCTCGGGTTTGCGCTCTGGTCATGGCGACGCATCAACGCGCCCGACCGAATCGTGCGTGACGTGCCAAGCGCTCTGCCTTCGCACGACGGTGATCCTGATCCATTGCAACGAGCGCGTGAGCTCCGTCAGGTCGCGCTCGAACAGTGCGAGAAACAAGAGTGGCAGCGATGCCTCGATGGTCTCGATGACGCTGCGAAGCTCGATCCTGAAGGCGATCGAGCCGAAGAGATCAAACGAGCACGCCAAGCCGCCCGCGATCACCTGTCGCCGCCCATCGATAGTGCATCTCCGTCGCCCAGCTCGTTGCTTCCTACGCAAGCGCCGCCATCCGATACCGTTGCTCCTCCAAGCGATGGCGTGGTGCCGGCTCCAGACTCTTCGAGCGTGTCGAAAGCACCTGCGCCCACGTCTACGACGAGTGCACCTGCGCGCTCGCTGATGCTCAAGGAATCGGGTGGAAGCAGCGGCAAAGGCCCCCCGCGATCGAAGCCCTCCAGCAAGATGGATTCGATGGGTGATCTGCCCAGCGACCTAATGAGCAAGGACGGAAAGAAATAATTCGCGCAGAGGCCGTCACACTTCGACGGCTTGAACCGACGGACAGAGTGAGACTGAACAACGCCTCGTAGGCGAACAGCTCACGTACCTGTTCCCTCTAGAACAGCGCGATCTCGTGAGCTCGGGCGATTGCATCGTCGTGCAATGGGGCGCGACTCGTGTGTGATCGCGTTCGCGATTCGCGGGGCCAGGAGACGTGCGTGCATCGCTTGGCGCGCACGACGGGGAGTGCTCCATGCTCGCGCTTCGAGATTGCGCTCGTGCGTTGGTTCGCCGTGTTGTTGCCTTCTGGGGTGGCGTGATGGTTCTGACCCTTGGCTCGTTCTTGCTGGGAGTGATCGCTCCGCAAATGGGCGAGGCAAACGCCAGAACGTCGCCGCTCTCGGGCCCAGCGTTTCTCGCTTATCCAGCCAAGAACACGACCTCGCATTCTGCGATCGTGATGCTTCACGGGATGTGTGGCGCCCCCGAGCGAGAGTGTCCGTATTACGTCGATGCGGCGACTCCGTACGGTTGGCTCATGTGCCCCCGCGGCAATGTCGAGTGCTCGGGCGACGGCGTGATGTGGGGCACCTCGACCGAGGCGAAAAACAAGCGAGTTGAAACTGCGCTGAGCGCACTCGAGGGCAAGCTCGGTGCGGCGCCTCGAGACAATGTGCTCATCGGTTTTTCACAAGGCGCATTCACTGCCGTCGAGATCGCCCAAGAGAGCTCAGGGCGGTACTCGAGCATGTTGTTGATCGGCGCGTCGATCACTCCTCAAGCCTCATTGCTCAAACGCGCAGGCATTCGTCGTGTGGCCTTTGCGGCAGGCGATCTCGATCAATCGAAAGACGCGATGGAGGCGAATGCTCGACGACTTGCAAAAGACGGAATCGACACGCGCTTCTTCTCGCTTGGAAAGATTGGTCATGCCTACCCGAACGACATGACCGAGCGCATGTCGATGGCGCTTGCTTGGCTTCGAGAGTGAGGCCGGTGTACTAAGGTCGGCATGCTGAAGGAATTCCGGGAATTTGCGGTCAAGGGCAACGTTGTCGACATGGCCACCGGCCTCATCGTGGGCGCGGCTTTTGGTACGGTGGTGAAGTCGTTCGTGGATGATCTGGTGATGCCTCCGATCAGCCTCGTTCTCGGCAAAACCGATTTTACGGCGATGTTCATCGTGCTTCGCGAAGGCGCCAAGACTCCTGCGCCTTATGAGTCGCTTGCGAAGGCCAAAGAAGCCGGTGCTGTCGTGCTCGGATACGGCACGTTTTTGACGACCGTTCTCAGTTTTTTGATCGTCACGTTCTCGGTGTTTTTGCTGGTCAAAACCTATTCGAAGGTGGCTGTACGGTCGAAGAGCCTGACGTGCGTGACTGCCCTCTGTGTCTCTCTGAAAAGGTCAAAAAGAAAGCGACCCGCTGTCCGCACTGTACGGGTGAAATTCCAGCCGTTTTAGGTGTGATTTCGATCGCGTGGCGTTGAGTGTCAGAAGGGCTGACCTCAAGAGGATGGGCGGCCCGAGATGCTCAGATGGACATGCGTTCGTGGCGCTGTGGGGAGCGCCAACATTGCCGATTACGTGCTTGGGCCCGATGAGCGATCGCTGTACGGTTCAGGTTCGAGTGAGGCCCACTCTTGCTTTGAGCTCTCTGAGTCAGAGATCGCTGCAGCGCGGGTGTTTGGCCTCGATTGCGAGATGGTCCGAACCGCTGCTGGATCAGAGCTCGCGCGATTTCGCTCGTAGAGCTTCGCCGACGGAGAGCCTTGGGTCAACGCTCGTGGCTCACCGACGCGAGCATCTTCTCGGCGCGCGTGGTGTTCGACGAATACATCAGCTCCACGCATGAGGTGATCGACTACGTCACTCGGTACAGCGGCATCACCGCAGAAACCATTGCCGCTGCCACGCTTGGGGTCGATGAGGCTCGAGAGAAAATACGATCGTTGATCCGGCCGTTCGACATCATTTGCGGACACGATCTGTCGAATGATCTCGACCTGCTCGGGCTTCGGCACTCGCGCGTGATCGACACCGTGGTGCTGTACCCGCATCATGATGGTCCACCTGCAAAACGGTCACCGATCGACTCGCGTTCGACGTGCTGCACCGGCAGATCCAGGTGAACGAGCATTCGTCCGTGGAAGACGCAACCGCGGTGCTCGAGCTGGTGCGAGTGGCGGTCGAAGAGCGCCACGGAAGACTGGTGTGGCGACCCGCGGACTCATCGACTGAGCCTGTCACCGCGATGCCTTCGCTCGACGAGGTTCTGTCGAGGGTGAGCTAAAAGAAGCGAGGTGCGGTGTGTGTATTTGCGGGGCTCGCGTGCTGTTGGATACGCCGGCTCGCGCGGCGACGGAAGCCTCTCGGATTGGGACTTTGTGGTTGTCACCACAGAGCATGGTGCTCTCGAAGAAGACGTTCATCTGTGCAACGCAAACCTCGAGGTGGTGTTGTATGACGAAGCGACCTTCTTGCGCTTGGTTCGCTCGGGTTGCATCTGGGCGCTCGAGTGTATTTTTGCGCCAGCCTCATGCCGACTTCTCGAAGAGATCGACTTTCGTGAAGCGCTCGCCCGCCACATCGAGCAGACCCCGCGTGACTCTTGGCTTGCGAGTCTCCGTCGCTCTGTGGCGTACGAATCAGGACGAAAGTGGGGGCAAGCGAAGCGATACCTTGTCGAGAAGGGTGATGCTTACTCGTGTCGCAAACGCATGTTCATCGCGATGCGTTTTCTGGTGTACGGCATCGAGATCGCTCGCACCGGCACGCTCACCGATCTGAGCTGCGCCAATCACCTGTGGGAGCAGCTTCGCGTGCACCCCGCGGCTACCTGGGCCGAGCTGCGACGAGCATTCGAGCCGACGCTTCGCGAGCTTCGTACGACCTTTCATTCTGCTGCACCCAAAACGCCGCGTTACGGTGGTGCTCGCATCCTGTTTCAGAGCTCGAAAAGCCACAAATCGACAATGGAGAGCTCGTTTCGTTTCCCCTCGATGAGGCAGAGGCGAGCTCAGTTTCGCACGATGCGTATGAGCTCGAGACCGTTCGCGCATTGCGTTCGATGGGCGCTAGTGATCCGCTTGCTGCGCTTCGAGCCTGCGTGACCGCTTTCGTCTCGGCGTGAGGCAACACGCTCGATGGCCTAACCCTCGTGCAACTTCGCTACACGCCGTCAACGCCTCGTGACGATCGCATCGTGTGAGTGTCGTGGTTTGGATCCTGACGCCGCCCGCGATTGGCAAGTCGTGGCGTATCCGTTCGATCGGTTCTTCAATCTCGAGGAGCACAAATCGAGAGTACGTGACGACTTCGATTGGTCTACGGCAAAGCTGTTTCCGAAGCTCGATGGCTCTCTCGCGATCTTGTTCTGGTATCGCGGACAATGGCGAGTCGCGTCCTCGCGACGACCTGATGCAACAGGCTTGCTTGGCATGCGCGAGCCAGAGGGTGGCATCGTCTTCGAAGCACTATTCTGGGAGATCTGGGCCAGTCGCGGTTATCGGCTTCCTGAGCAGACCGAGTCTCGCTGGTGTTTCATGTTCGAGCTCACCTCACGCCGTCACCCGATTGTCGTGCGTCATTCGGATGATCGATTGACCCTGATCGGAGCGCGCAATCTCGACACGATGCAAGAGTACGACCCCGCGCCCATTGCGGCTCGAAAGGGCTGGGAGAGCATCCGCGAAATCGAACGTGGCGCGGATGGGTCATGGACCGAGGAACGCGTGCTTGCGCTTACGAAGGGTCTCGACGGATCGAGCGAAGAAGGCTTCGTTGCGTGTGATGAGCACTTTCGCCGGGTGAAGGTGAAGTCTTCGGACTACGTGCGTCTTGCGTGGTTGTTTCCGCTTTGCTCAACGCGAGCCCAGGTGAGCTCACGTCGCCTGCTCACCGTGGTGCTTGCGGGGGAGGTCGACGAGTTTCTCGTGTATTGCCCGGAGCATCGATCAGCGATCCTCGACATGGAGCAACGGCTCGACGCATTGCAGCTCGAGATTGACAAGACACACGAGCGGCTACTCGACATCGAAGACGCTGCACGCTTTGCAGTCGAGGCCAACCGTTACGTGTTCGCCGATGTGCTGTTCATGCGGCGGTTCAGAGGTCTGACAACGAGCGAAGCCATCAAGTGTAGCTCGACAAAGAAGCTCACTCGATGGCTCGAAGCTCGTCAGGGCTCGCGATGAACGCGCGAGCAGAACGATCAGACCGGGATGATTCCGCGCTTCCGAGCAGGTCGCTGAAGCTGCTTGTGGCGAGCGAGCTCGAGACCCCACGCGATGGTTCGTCGCGTGTCGCGTGGGTCGATCACGTCATCGATAAAGCCCCAGCCGGCTGACTTGTAGATGTCGATGTTCTTCTGAATTTGATCGACGATCGCCTTCTTCATTTCGGCAGGTGGCTCCATGTCGCCGAAGAGCTTGCGAGCGGCGATACCGACCATACCCTCCGCGCCCATGACCGAGATTTCTCCGGTGGGCCATGACGCGATCAAGTCGGGCTCGAACGCTCGACCGGCCATGACGAAGTAGCCTGCGCCGTAGGCTTTTCGCGTGACGATGGTGATCTTCGGAACCGTCGCTGCGGCCATCACGTGAAGCATCTTCGCACCGTGACGAATGATGCCGGCGTGCTCGACTTTCGAGCCGACCATGAAGCCAGGTACATCCATCAAGAACACGAGCGGGATGTTGAAGGCGTCACAGATCTGCATGAAGTGAGCGCCTTGTCGGATTATCGATAATGCCGAGAATGCCGCCCATGTGATTGGGCTGATTCGCGACGATGCCAACGGGTTGCTCACCGATGCGCGCGAGACACGTGATGATGGTGCGCGCGCGAAAGTCGGCTTCGATGTCGAGTGTAGTCACCGTGATCAACGAGAAGCTTGATCACCTTGTACATGTCGTAGGGCTTGCGATTTTAATCTCCGCAGGATGTCGAGAAGCGCTTCTTCACGACGATCGATCGGGTCGTCGCACGGCACCACGGGCGGTGTTTCGTCGCAGTTCGAGGGGAAGTACGAGAGGTACTTCTTCACGGTCGCGATACAGGTTGCGTCGTCAGGAACCTCGAGGTCACCGACGCCCGAGGTTTCGCAGTGAACCTTCGAGCCACCGAGCTCTTGCTCACCAATGTCTTGGCCCGTGACGGCCTTGACAAGCGGAGGGCCTGCGAGGGCGAGCGAGCCGATGCCTTTGACCATCGGAACGAAGTCGGCGAGACCCGGGATGTACGCCGTGCCTGCGGCACCTGGGCCGACCATGGCAGCGACCTGCGGAACCACACCCGACATATGCACTTGCTCACGGAACAAATGACCTGAGCCAGCGAACATCGAGATCGCGTCTTCGTGGCTTGCGCCGGGGTCGATTCGAGCGCCTGCCGAGTCGATGAACCACACCATGGGCCAACGACCGTTGAGGGCCATTTGACGCATGCGCGTGACTTTTTCTTCGCCGGTTTGCCCGATGCTTCCGCCCTTGACGGTGAAGTCGTAGGCAGCCGAGCACACCATGCGCCCGTTGACCTTTCCGAAGCCACACACGACGGCGTCGGCGGGTGGGCGGTCTTTTCCGTCGCCTGCCGCGAGGCCCATCTGCGTGCCGTGGACACCCACCTCGAAGAACACACCATCGTCGAAGAATGCAGCAAAGCGTTCGCGAGCAGTGAGCTTGCCTCGCGCATGCTGTTTTTCGATCTTGTCAGCCCCGCCCATTTGTCGAACGCGTTCACGCCGCGCTTCGAGCGCAGCCACCAGCTCTCGCATGTTCATCGTTGGCTCCTTCGTTCGCGAGATGTCGAGCAACAAGGCGCAGCGCCGAGTCGCTGACTCCTGCGTTTGGTTCGTGTTGAAAAAGGTCTCTACACCAACACGATGCCGCGCGGCAGCAACATCGTTGACCGAACGGTCGTAATGGAGTGTTGCCCTGGAAATTTGGCTGTAGTTCCGATCGAGTTTCTACCCGGAGAAACTCTCCCGTGAGCTCACTACGACCGTTGGGCGAGTGCTTCGGCAACTGCCCGATCGCGGGCTTCCTCGAAACGAGCTCGTTGGGTGTATCCGGTGATGAAGCCCTTCATCGTGATGTTCGCGACCGAGAGCGCCATCGAGATGATGCGTGAGCCAACCAGCATGTGAACGCTGTTCATGTGGCTGCTCATCTTCAGCACCCACTTCACGAGGCGTTCTCTCGATTCGGGCTCATACGATTCGAGCTTCTCCCAGTCATGGAAAATGATCGGTCGCACGCCTGCTGCGATCAGCGGATCGACCCGCGACATGAGCATCTGCGCGTGCTTCAGCGTGAGCTCGCCTTGCACGACGGTGCACACAACCCCAGGTGCAGGTTGCGTCAGCTCAAAAGCCGATGCTTGCGCTCTCTGCGTGGTCGACAACGTGCCTCGCCCCTTGTGATCTCTCCGCACGCTAACACATCGTGCTCGGTGTCAAACATGAATCCTGTTTGGCGCGGTGACACTGAACAGACGCGCGGTGTCGATGAATCTCCGCGCCGTCTTTTCGATGCAGACGACGGAAGCAGCCTGTCGTAGATATGGCCCCGCGATGGCGAAGACCAAGACCGGTGAGAATCCACCTTCCCCCGAGACCAACAACCCAAACGGCGCCGGGCAGTCGAACGAAGAGCGCCCGCTTCAGCGACCGCCTGCTGAGACGCTTTACGCCGCTGAGATCGCCAAGTTGAAAGAGGGCGATTCAGGGCCGAAACCGCCGGGGTGGCAGATGTCCGCCAGAGCGATTCGGACATTCTTGTTGGGTGATGAGCGGTTGGGGATTCAAAAAGTTCGTGGGGAACGCAGCACCGATCGTGCGATGGTCACGCTCGCCACGAACCGCGGCTTGATGTTGGTTGGCGAGCCGGTACCGCGAAGTCGTTGCTTTCAGAGCTTCTCGCAGCGGCGATCTGTGGTCTGTCGACGCTCACAATCCAGGGCAGTGCCGCGACCACCGACGACCAGATCAAGTACTCCTGGAACTACGCCCTTCTCTTGGCGAAGGGCCCCACGACCGAAGCGCTCGTGCCGGCACCGTTGTACACCGGAATGCGCGACGGAAAGATTGTCCGCTTCGAAGAGATCACGCGCTGTCCTCTCGAGGTTCAAGACTCGCTGCTGTCGGTGTTGTCGGATCGCGTTTTGGCGATCGCAGAGCTCGAGGGAGAAGACTCGTCACTCTTCGCGCGACAAGGCTTCGGTATCATCGCGACCGCCAACACGCGCGACCGTGGTTGCAACGAGATGAGCGCCGCGCTCAAGCGTCGCTTCAACTTCGAGACGGTCTTCCCGATCTCGAGCGCGCGTGTCGAGATGGAGCTCGTGCGAGATGAGACGAAGCGACTTCTCGAACGCTCGGGCGTGCCGACGATGCTCGGCGATGACGTGCTCGAAGTGCTCGTGACGACCTTCCGAGATCTTCGTTCGGGTGAGACCGACAAGGGCGATGCAACGACCCGACTTTCGGTGCCGATGTCGACGGCCGAGGCGGTGTCGGTGGCTCACGCCGTGGCGATTCGAAGCCATTACTTGAACGCGACGCGTGCGACGCCTGCCGATGTGCTCGAGTGCCTCGTGGGTGCTGCGGTGAAAGACAGCGCCGAAGACTTGAAGAAGCTCAGGGCGTACATGGAGCAACGAGTCGCCAAGCGAACCGAGGCACACTGGCAGGCCTTCTACGAAGCTCGTCACGCGTTGCCTGAGTGAGCGGCTGGCGTTTCACATTGAGCGCGTCGCGCGTCGTTGGCGTGGCGTGAGTGGATTCATTGATTCGTGTCTTGAGGCGACATCGTGACGACCATCCATTACGTCGGGGTGCGGCACCACAGCCCTGCGTGCGCCAAACGCGTGGCGCATGTCATCGAGAAGGTGAAACCCAAGGTCATTCTGATCGAGGGCCCTGCCGATATGAACGATCGGCTCGATGAGATGCTTCTGCCGCATCACTTGCCGATCGCACTGTTTACCTTTGCCAACGAAGCGGGGCAGACGCGAAGCTGCTGGACTCCGTTCTGCGCGTATTCACCCGAATGGATCGCCCTCACCAAAGGCCGTGAAATTCAGGCTGATGTACGCTTCATGGATCTTCCGGGGTGGCACGGTGCGTTTACCAAAACGCAAAACCGTTACTCGGATCGATCGGGCGAGCTTCAGAAACACTGGCTCGAGATTGGCGAGAAGCTCGGCGTCGATGGCTGGGATGCGCTCTGGGATCACATGTTCGAGCAGCCCGTCGAACAAGAAGAGCTCGGCGAGCGACTCAAGATGTTCTTTGCGATGTTGCGCGCCGACGAAGAGGTCGGCGATCGCGACATTGAGCGCGAGGCTTTCATGCTCGGCTGGATCGGCTGGGCGCGCGGTGTTGCGGCCCGTGCCGAGGGCGATGTGCTGGTCGTGTGTGGCGGCTACCACGCAGCCCGTTTCGAGCGTGAAGACCCTGCGGTTCAAGACACTCCGCCCTCGATTCCAGATGTCGACCCCAACATTCGCGTGGGCTCGTATTTGGTACCGTACTCGTTCAAACGCCTCGATAGCTTCACCGGCTATCAATCAGGAATGCCCTCACCTGGCTTCCAACAAGCGGTGTGGGAACAAGGCCCTGAGAAGGCGGGTGAGACGTACCTCGCGAGCGCTGCGAAGTTTCTTCGTGAGCACAAGCAGCACGTCTCGCCAGCCGACTTGATCGCCGCGGCGACAATGGCCGAAGGGCTTCGGCGAGCGCGCGGACACAAGGTGATTGGACGCGCGGATTTGCTCGACGGGATCGCCGCAGCGCTCGTGAAGGATGCGCTCGAAGTCCCCCTGCCGTGGACGTACCGCGATGTCATTCGTCCTCGAACGGACCCTCTTCTTGTCGAGGTGATGCGGCTGTTCTCGGGCGACGCGGTGGGCTCGTTGGCAGCAGGTACCCCGCAGCCCCCGTTGCTGATCGACGCGTGGGCGCAGCTCGAAAAAGAGGATCTGAAAGTCGAGCGAGGCAGCAAGCCCATCGACATCGACCTCACCACCGAGCGAGGTCGTGTACGCAGTCGTTTGCTGCATCGAATGAAGGTGCTCGATGTGCCTGGCTTCAGGCGTGAGAGCGGCCCAGAGAGCCCTACCGACGGGAAGTTCCGCGAGAAGTGGACGATCTGGGGGGGGGGGCGTGAAAGACAAGGAAGCCGACATACAGCGCTGATCGAGGCGGGCAATGATGTATGGGCCGACGCTCGAAGGCGCAGCCGCGGGCAAGCTCGAAGAGTCGCTGTTGCAGGCGGCGCAAAAGGTCGCCTGGGCATGCTGGCCATCTTGAAGCAATCGGTGTTCGTCGGCGCGAGCACGCTGGCGATGGAGGCACTGACGCTGGTTTCGGACGCGGTGGCGAGCGAGCCTTCGTTGATCGACCTTGGTGCCGCGGTCAGCCAGTTGCTCGGCTGTGGCAGTACGACGAGCCGCTGGGTGCAGGCGGTACGGGCAGATCAAGATCATCCTCGAAGCTGCGTTCGAGCGTGGGCTGTGGTTGGTCGAAGGCCTACAAGTGGACAAGCTCGGCCGCCGACGATGGCCTCGTCAAAGCGATCGCCGCGATGCGCGATCTAACGCACGCCGATGTCGATGGTCTGAACGTCGATCGCAAGCGCGCGTTGTCGTCGATGTCGCGTAAATCAAGGGATCGCGAAAAGCCCGCCGGCGGTACAGGGCGCGGCGTTGGGGTTCGTGTGGGCGCTTTCGGGTGAGGATAAATTTTCTCCGAGCTATCTGATGAGGCCGGAGTCGCCATGCGACGAGCGGCACGCCCGGAGACACTCGGCGACTTCTTGGCGGGCTGTTTCAGCTCGCGCGTGAACAATCCACGCGAGTGCCCACGCTGACTGGTATTCTCGACGAGATCCTTCGTGAGATGCCCGAGGGCGACTTCATGCTGGCGGTGCCTGCGTTGCGCTTTGCGTTCACGTTCTTCCCGCCGATCGAGAAAGAGGCGGTCGCCAAGCAAATCGCCGTTGGATACGGGCGAGGGCCAAGCGAGGCGAAGTCGTTGTTGAAGCTGACGGTTCCGCCAAAAGAGATCGCGATGGCGATTCGCCTCGAACGAGAGGTGGATGCGTTGATTCGGCGATACGCATTGCTCGATGAGATCCCGCCCGCACGTGAATCGACGGGGGTTCCTCCGTCGCGTTCGGCGGGGTCGGGGGCGGTTGCTCCTGATGCGGATCCGAATGCTGAAGAGCTTCCCACGACGGAATCCAGCGGAGGCGCTGAGTGATGGCAAACCTAGACGAACAAGCGATCAACGCAGCTCTTCTTCGATGGCGTCTGGTGCTCGGACAAGCTGCTCAAGGCGCGCTCGGTGGTGGCGGCGGTGGTGGCATGAAGATGTCGGGTGACGACGTCGAGCGAGACAAAGCGCTGTCGCGCCTCTACGACGAGCTCGGTAACGGCGGCGGTCGCGACATCTCGAACGATCGTTCCGGTGGTGCTGGCGAGTCGCAGATGACGACGCCCGACTGGATCAACGCGGTCAACCGCTTGTTCCCGAAAGAGACGATCGAACGACTCGAGAAGGATGCGATCGAACGCGCAGGCTGGAACGACGTCGTCACGAACCCCGAGGTTCTCGAGCGCCTCGAGCCGAGCGAAACATTGCTGCAGGCGGTGTTGCGCACGAAACATTTGATGAATCCGCAGGTGCTTGCCCTCGCGCGAGAGCTGGTCGCGAAGGTGGTCAAGCAACTGATGGAGAAGCTCGCGCGCGACGTTCGCAGCGCGTTCTCGGGTACCATCGATCGTCGCAAGCGATCTTTCCTGAAGGTTGCTCGCAACTTCGACCCGAAACAGACCGTGAAGCGCAACCTCGCGCATTACGATCCTGAAGAGCAGAAGCTCTACATTCGTGATCCGTTCTTCTTGTCGCGAACGCGTAAGTTCAACGACAAGTGGCAGGTGATCATGTTGGTCGACGAGAGCGGGAGTATGCTCGGGTCGGTCATTCACGCTGCTGTGACCGCCGCGTGTTTGTGGGGTCTTCCGTCGGTCAAAACTCACCTGTGTATCTTCGACACGCAGGTGGTCGATCTCACCGATGACGTCACGGATCCGGTCGAGACACTGATGAAAGTGCAGCTCGGCGGTGGCACGGATATCGGCAAGGCCGTGGCGTACGGCGCTGACCTCGTGACGAACCCGCGCAAGTCGATCGTGGTGTTGATCACCGACTTCTTCGAGGGGGGGGATCCGAGCGCGCTGATCAGCAAGGTGAAAGCGTTGTGTGATCAGGGCACGATTGTGTTGGGCCTCGCCGCCCTCGATGAAGAGGCGAACCCGTCGTACGACAAAACGACGGCGGCTCGCTTGGTTGAAGTGGGGGCACAGGTGGGCGCGATGACGCCTGGGCAACTCGCAAACTGGATCGCAGAGAAGGTGCGAACATGAGCCGCGCAGATCTCCTTGCGCTGACGCCAGAAGCTCTTGCAGCGCTGACCAACCCCGGCTTGCTCAAGCGAGCTCAGAAAGAGATGGACGCGGGGCAAGGCCCGACGGTGACCGAAGCCCCCGATGGCACGGTCACCGGCGTGTTTGCCGATGGTGTGACCACGACGCTTCCTCCGCATACGGCGCTTCCCGCTGCGTCGTGTACTTGTGGTGCCGCGACTGCGTGTCGTCACCGCGTCGAGGTGGTGCTCGCGTACGCCAAGAGCGGTGCGCAGAAGAGTGATGCGGTCGAAGCTGCACCCGCAGAGTTCGTTGTCTGGTCGCCCGCGATGTTCTCGAACGAGGATGTCGAAAAGCAGATTGGCAATCGCGCGATGGAGCGTGCTCGCAAGCTTTTGCGAACCGGCCCCGTGGTGGTCGAGGTTCGTCGCCCGGTGCAAGACGCCCCGCGTCCGGTGGCGAAATTGCCGAC
>JAXLYQ010000031.1:0-54208 GCA_046351315.1 Polyangiaceae bacterium | reverse complement strand
ATTGGCTCACTTTCAAGCAGGCGTGATGAAACGAATGGGGGCCGTTTCGATCGGCCCCTTTGTTGGACTTTCGCTGGGAATGTTTTTGTACAACAATGGAACCAGCACGGTCAACGGACGCGAAACCACCGACGAACACACCATTCCCGAACCATCACTACACGAATGGTTGACATTTGGTATTCGTGGCACCTACCAGATGGGGCCTTGACTGATGCGCTCATCAAGGTGTTGTACGGCAATAACATTGGCATGCGCCACTTGGCTCTGGGAACACGTCGCACTCGCGGACAAGATCTACCTGCACGACGGGACAATCCTAGAGGGGAAGATCTCTGAAGACAAACCCGGCGATTTTCTCACGCTTATCACAACGAAGGGGCTACAAAAAATCCCCTACAAAAAGCTAAAGAAAGTTGAAAGAGAGCCCGTTCCCAAAACAACTAGTGTCACCCCCAAAGGGGATCACGTATCGCTTCGCGATGGGACATTCGTCGAGGGGAAAATTCTTGCGGAAGAGCCAGGTGAATCGGTGTCCGTTGAGACTTCCCAAGGAATCGTGAAAGTCCCCTGGGACGAAGTAAAGCGAGTCGTTCGCAATCAATCGGAAGAAGTGCTCACAAACGATCGCGTGCTCCTCCGAGACGGTACAATAATCGACGGAGACGTGGTCGAAGAAAATCCTGGAGAGTACGTCGTCATACGCGACTTGTCGGGTCGCAAACAGACCATTCCCTGGACCGAGGTGAAACGAGTTCAGCGCGTGAAAACCGCCCCCGCTTCGGGACCAGGCAGCAGAACAATCGGAGACCCCACGCCGCTGGGAGAAACCACGAAGATTCTAGACGACGCGGAAAAACGCAGATTGGCATTTCTCGAGCGCGGAGGGAATCTGCTCGGTTTCGACACACAAGCCAGCTTCTTGTACCTGAGCCTTACAACAGGGGGCACCACCGTCACAGGCTTCGGCGTGGGTGCGGTTGCTCACACGACGTACTATTACATGAGCGTACCCGACCCAAGAAAGTCACAGTCAACGTTTGTGTCATTCCGCGCGGGAACAGGTATCGAGTTCTCTGGCGCACGGGTATCGGTAAACGACACGACATATGGTGGGTATCTCCTCAACTTCCCGATTGCCGTAGGGGGTCAAGTGGGCCTCGGGTCATTCAAAGGACCCGGCGAGTGGAAAGGAGTAATGCTTGGAGCTGACTACAAACCATCCGGCTCGTTCACCTTTATCACTGGGCAAGATTCATCAAAGGGCTTCAATTACACGGGTTTTCAGATTACGGCAGACTTTATTTCCCTCCACTCACTCAAAGAGGATATGGCTAAAATGGTCCGAGAGGCAGGGATCCGCACATCCATCTTTGTGTTGCCGCCGATCGATGACATTCCCTTTGTATTGTATATTGGCGCTGGAACAGTTTGGTACTAGCCCGAATCAATCATTTCCGAATCACTTTGATATGCTCTCATGTCGTTCGTGGAAATAGAGCTTCAGCCTGCAATGCCGTGAGACTCTCATTGCCTGTCGTCAAGGCTTCCTATGAGTAAGCTCGATCGCACTTAGGTCTGTCGGGCACGCAAGAAAATCTCTCAGAGCTCATCGCTGTCCTCACGAAAGTCAAAGTAAACGGGTCGCCAACCGCACTGCACCCGCGACCCAGCCAACGCATCGTTCGAGCAACCATGCACGGTGCATCGCCGAGTGCGTACTTACGAAAGCCGGCGCGCAGTTAGAAGTGCTCCAGGCGGCGCGTCGATTATTTCACATGGATCTCGATTTGTTCTGCGTACCGAAGCCCCAGGGCGCCGTGGTGCTCCATCAAGGTGACGCGCGAGCCTTTGATACGCTCGGATTCGCGCGGATACACTTCGAGTGAAATCGTCGAGGTGGGGTCGGTCCAGTCGGTCACCTCGATCGAGGGTTGACCCTTGCGCGGAAGCTCCCACGACACGAGCGACGTGGTTCTCGCCACTGGTGCAGCCCGTTCGAGCGCACGATTGGCCAGGTCAACATGCGCCCACGCTGCCACCGGACTATAAATCGCAATGAACATATAGGATGCTGACATGTTTTTATGAAACCACAGGCGTGCTCCAGCCATCACCATCAAGGCAGATACACCTCCGAGAATCAACGTCAGCGGAACCATCAACAGCAGATGCCACATCGTCGCGCCAAACCCGCCCACCCGCACGACCGTTGGCAACCAGATTTCGATCACCAGCCGTGACACCAGCGGCGCTGCGCCCCCAATCAGCGCCAACGCGCTTGCCACGATACGACGAAGTGTATCCACCCACGCATCTTGCCACCCCGACCCACCACGGCGAGCTCCGCAGGAGAAAAAAACGACAAGGTTGCGCGACACAAGCGCAAGCGAACACCCGAGCTCGGATCATTTACGCAGCAAAGGCTCGCAGGATGGCATCTCGCAGCTCTGCAACCGGACGCGGGAGGTAGCGCGCTGAAGAATATACGAGCCAGAGTTTCTTTTCGGGCAGCCCCCACTCTGGCAAGACTCGAACGAGCTTACCCAGCCGAACCTCGTCTTCACACAGAAAAAGCGGCAAAAGGGCGATTCCTACACCGCTCGTCGCCGCGCGAAGTGCGAAGCCCGAGGCATCCACCGTCAACCTGGGCTGCACGACAACGGTCGCACTGCCGCTCGGTCCTTCGAGTCTCCAATCCGTGCTGCCCCGCGACGATTTCAAGACCACCGCGTCGTGTGACGATAGGTCGTCGAGGGAGCGCGGCTCCCCTGCTCTCGCAAGATACGAAGGGGAAGCATAAAGCCCCGCACTCCGTGATTCGGGATGACCCCCGAGTTTTCGCGCAACGAGCGATTCGTCATGGACAGGCCCGCCGCGCACCGCCAGATCGATCCCGTTTCCCGTCAAGTCGAGCAGCTCAGTGGTCAGGACGAGATCGAGCGAAACTCCAGGGTGCTGTCCGAGAAACGCAGACAGAATCGGCTCCAAAAGTCGCATCCCAACTTCCACCGGCGCTGTCATCCGAACACGCCCCCGCAGCGAGGTGGCTTGATCCGTCACTTCGGCTGACGCCTCGGCCAAGGTGCGCAACGCAGGCGCACACCTGCCGTACAGCGCAGCCCCCGCGTCGGTCACGCTCATCGCCCGACTCGACCGATGCAGCAGCCTCACCCCAAGCTCACGCTCGAGCGTCGATACCGCCTGGCTCACCGCCGACCGAGGAACGCCCAGCGAGCGGGCCGCACTCGCGAACGTGCCTTCCTCCACAACTTTCACGAACACCGAGATCCGCCGCAGGTTCATACGTCACAAAATATGAACGTTGTGTTCTAGGAAGTCACGCTGGTGAGGCAACCTTGCATTGCCCAAGATGCCCGTATGAATATCGCTGTCATCGGCGGAACGGGCACCGTAGGGCGGCGCCTTGTCGCATGGCTAACCGAATCAGGGCACCGCGTGCGCGCGCTCGGACGATCTACCGGCTTCGACTTGGATCAACCGACCACGTGGGGGCGCGCCTTCGACGGAGCCGAGAGGGCCTTTTACATCACCCGCCATGGCGAAGCAGACCCAGAACGCCTTGGGAGCGCCATATTCGAGGCGATGCGAGCATCAGGCGTGCGTGGGGTCGTCAATCTCACGGGTTTTGGCGTCGACAAAAACCCCGATTCTCCCATGCGTCGTCTCGAGCTCGCGCTCGAGAAAAGTGGGCTCGCGTTCACCCACCTTCGCCCGAGCTACTTCATGCAAAACTTTTGCACGGGCCGAGCGCTACGCGACATTCAGGAGCGTGGTCAAATCGCCATGGCAGCCGGCGATGCCCACTTCTCCTATATCGATGCCAGAGACATCGCCGCTGTTGCAGGTGTTGCGCTCACCACTGGGGCGCACACGGGCGAAGCGCTCAATCTCACGGGGGGCAAGAGTGTCACTCATGGAGAAATCGCCGAGATACTCTCGCAAGCCACCGGCCGCACCATCCGATATCACGCCCTATCGGACGAAGAAGAGCGCGAACGTTGTGTAGCCGAGGGGCTTCCGGCGGCGAGAATCGAAACACGGTTGGCCTTTCTCGCGGTGGCCCGAACCGGCGCGTTCGCGAGGGTTTGGAACGACGTGCATCTCGTACTGCGTAGACCGCCGATATCCTTCGAATCCTTTGCGCATGACCATGCCAAGCGGTGGAAAGCTGTGACCCAGTGACAACGCCATTCGACCCAATACGCATCGGAGACGTGCGTGTAAAAAATCGCCTCGCCGTCGCACCCATGACGACCAGCCAAAGCCATACCGATGGCTCGCCGAGCGAAGATGAAGCGCGTTGGCTGGAACGCCTTGCGGACGACGAATATGGGATCGTCATCACCTGCGCTGCGGCCATCTCGAAAACGTCAATCGCGTTCCATCGTCAACTGTCACTCGGGCAGGACGTGTTTCTTCCGGCGCTCGAGCAGCTTGCCAACCGCATCAAGCGGTCAGGTCAGCTCGCCATCGTGCAACTGTGCCATGGCGGTTCGCGAGCGATCCCAGAGCTAACAGGTCAACCGGCGTACAGTGCGAGCCCCTACGAGCTCGATCTGCCCGGATTCGTATCTCCACTCGAAATGTCCACGAAGCAGATCGAAGAGATAGTCACGGATTTCGCGACGGCTGCGGCACGAGCTGCCCGAGCGGGTTTCGACGGGATCGAAATTCACGGGGCAAACGGGTATTTGCAGACGCAATTCTCCAGCACGATGACCAACCGCCGCTCGGATATGTGGGGTGGCACTCTCGAGAATCGAGCTCGATTCGCGAGAGAGTGTGTCCGTGCCATCCGAGCAAACGTGCCCAAGGATTTCGTCGTTGGCTATCGAATCAGCTTCGAGGGATTCGGCCTCGAGACCGGTCTCGATCTAGACGAGAACGTGCAAATCCTTCGATGGCTCGCCGAGGATGGTATTTCGTGGGGGCATATTTCGCATTTTGACTACACCGCGACGAGCAAGAAATACCCGAATCGGGTCCTACTCTCCTATGTCCGGGAACGAACCGATCAAGCCGTGCCCATCATCGCCGTGGGCGGGGTGAAAAGCCGCGCGGACGCGGAGCAAGCGATGGCACTCGGAGCCGATATCGTAGCGTTCGCGCGGGCAGCGATTGGCAACGCTCGAGTCCCGGCAAAGCTAGCCGCCGACGAGGCGCTTTCGTGGACTCCATTTTCACGCGAGCAACTCAAGCAAGCTGCCGTGAGCAACGCGTTTCAACGGTACATGACAGAGACGTTTCCAGTATCCACGATGAACATTGTCGCTGCAGACACCGCACCCCCTTGATCCCCCTCTCCCACCGCAAGCGGTCGGAGAGGGGGGCGAAACGTTTGGATTCACGACAACGTTTGGCACCCCTTCTCTAAACGCATGCGTTTGGAGAAGGGGTTGGGGGATGAGGTGCGTCGAAAACTAGTGTATGGTCGCCGGGCTCATGACGTCGCTGGCCCCCAACGTGACCCTCGCCGATCGCTACCAGATCGAACGATTGCTGGGTCGTGGAGGCATGGGCGAAGTTTGGCGCGCCAAGCATTTGATCCTCGATGAGGCCGTCGCGGTCAAAGTGCTCAACGATCGAGGCGACCCAGGCGAATCGTCGTCTTCGGTGGGCGGGGCTGCTCGCGATGCCGATCGGTTGCAGCGTGCCGCTGAGCGTTTGGTGCGTGAGATACGAGCGGCAGCCCGTTTGCGCGGGGAGCACGTCGTACGCGTGCTCGATGCAGGTCGTCTCGACGACGGTCGCCCCTTTGCCGTGCTCGAATTGCTCGACGGGCGAACCTTGGCGGATGAGCTCGATGAGCACGGAAAATACCCGCTGGGTGAGGCGGTCGACCTCGTCCTGCAAGTCTGTGAGGCATTGGCCGAAGCCCATGCGCTGGGCATCGTGCACCGAGATATCAAGCCGTCCAATCTTTTGCTCACCCGATCGGTCGATGGCGCAACGGTCGTCAAAGTGGCTGATTTTGGGCTGGCGTTGTTGCCCGAGCCTCTCGATCGACTGACCGCAACGGGCCATGCCGTCGGCTCGCCACCCTATATGTCGCCCGAACAAATTCGGGCCACACACGATATCGATGGTGCGTCCGATCTCTGGTCTCTTGGGGTGGTGCTGTACGAGCTCTGTACCGGAACGCTGCCCTGGCGAGCCTATACGTCGACAGGGGTGCTTGCCGAGATATTGACCGAAGCGCCCGTACCGCTGAGCGAACGCCTTCCGGATGCGCCAGACGCCTTGCTCCATGCTGTCCAACGACTGCTGGAACGCGACCGCTCTTCACGCATCTCTGACGCGCTCTCACTCGCACGCGCTGTTGTGTCTCTGCGCGACGACGGCCCCGCGAGAGTCGCTCGAATCGAACGGATCGTGGACGAAACGCGAGCACGGCTTGCCCAGTCTTCTCGCCCCCCTCCACAACCATCGATTCCACCCAGCTCGGTGTCCACGGTGGCCTCGTCAGCCACCACCGTAGCGCCCATCCATTCTATCGAGGCCCCCACAGTAAACCGAGTAGACCGAGTAAACCGTGTGGACCAAGCGAACCAGCTCAACCAAGTCGACCTGGCCACATCGAGCACTGGCGATGTTTCTGTCATGCCGCCGGTTCCCACGTCGAGCCCTTTGCTTCGGCCTTCTGCGCGGCCTTCTGACGAGCCCCGATCACGTCGTTTGCTTTGGGTGGGCGTCGTCGCCTTGGTTGCATTGATCGCTGTCGCTGCTCGAGGTTATTTCTTGGGGCAACGCCCTGACAACGCAACCTCGTCCACCGCCCCCGGGTCGTCACATCCTGCAGCGAGCGAGCCTTCGTCCATCGTCTCGCAAGAGGAGAATTCAGCGAGCCCTACGATAGGATCTATCCCGTCGCAGGTCGCTTCCGCAGGCTCACCCTCTCCAAGCGCAACGACACCCTCCGTGCTTGCTCCGGCGTCCACGAGTGAGAGCAAACCACCGGCAGCAGCGAGCGCATCCGCCGTATCGTCATCGAGCACCGCTGCGTCTTCGGCCCCTTCCGCATCGAGCGCGGCTGCGCCTACAACAAGCTCGGACGACGACGTATCGGGCACCTATAGCTCGCGATATGGGGCCTGTACGCTCGTACAATCGGGCAATCAGGTACAAGGCTCGTGTCCTGCCAAGGGTATCAAGCTGTCCTGCACCAAAACCGGGTCGAGCTTGTTTTGTACCTGGACGGAAGCAGGCCAAACCGGTCAGGCGCAATTCCACCGGCGCAACAACACGCTCGTGGGCTCGCGAGGCTCGACGAGCAACGCGTACAGCAGCGGCCCCTGGGTGCTCACGAGGTAATTCCAAGCTGTACACCTGCGCTCGCTCGAAGGGTGATCACGACCTCACAGCGTCACGTCGACGGCGATTGTACCTGGCTCTCGGGGTCGAACGCCGGCGGGTTGGGCCTCGCAGGCGCGGCTTGGGTCAAACGGGTAAGCGAGTCGACAAACAGCGCAAGCCAGAGAGGCAACGACAAGAGCGAGGCCACCCGGACATCTTGCGGCACGACAGAGACGAGTGATCCAAGCGCGACCAGCGTGCCAACGGCAAGATGGAGACCGAAATAACCCACCAGGGCGCGAGAGGTTTGAGGCTGGGATGCATAGCGATCGTGTCGAATCAAACGCCAGGCGATCGCAACGAGGGCAAGATCGGTCGGCCACAAGAACGCGAGATTGTAATTCTGGAATGCGAGCCGATGAGCGGTGGCTGTCCAGATCGCAATGAACAGCATCGACAATAGACCAAAGAACCATCCAGTCACCATCAACGCACCGCCAAGAGCGTACGTACCTACCTTGTAGGGCGCAGCGAGTGGGTCTGTTCGACGAAGATATCGCAGACCAGTACCACCCAGCGCGAGTAGCGACAAAAGAGCCCCGTAGAGCATGCTCCAGCGGACTTTCCCGATCTCGGCATGCTGACCTGGGTTCAAGACCGTGGGCTCGCCGAGCAAATGAGAATCAGGCATTGGGTTTCCACCGTCGTCATAGGCAGGAGAAGCCCGGTATTGCTCGAAGCCAACCAGAGGGAGAAAAAAGAGGTCCCAGTTCTGAAGAGCCCGATCGGTCGGCGCCCCAAGACCCAGCTCGGCCAGCGGCAAGACCACCGGGAAGTTGTAGAAATAGGGCATCCCGATCGAGCGATAGGTCTGCTGGGCCGGACGTTCATAAAACGCCTTGAATTGCGGCCCGATGGCCGTTCCAAGAATATCTCGAATGGCCGTCGAGCAATTCTCGAGTGCAAAATCGTAGTGGTAGACCCGACGCTCTGGCTTTGCCCATTCGACGAAGGTGGCAAGCACCCGGGCCTTTTGCTCTCGGGTCAGTTGCAACGGATATTCGAGGACTTGCCGATTTTCTTTTTTGTAGCTTTTGATGGTCGAAGCGATGGGTCGAACCTGATGCTCGAACGAGATATCACCCTTGATGTAGTTGATGACAAAGCCGCTTTTCTTGGCGTTGTAGTTGCCCCAATCAAAGGTGTAATCGAGGTCGTCTTGTTTGACCCTCACCATGACGTGACCTGCGAGCATATCGACCGACTCGGTGCCGAGGCTCACCGCGAGCAGCGAAAACTGCGCTTTGTCTGGGTCAAACCCCGAAGCATTGAACGCGATGGGGTTTCGTTCGGCGCGTGCCGAGCGTTGAGCCGCAAACGAGACCACCAACGACGCACCAACCACCAAGGCCGCGAGACCGCCACGATAATGCCTAGCCGACCCAACCCGCCTCGTTGACCGCCCCTGCTCCGACATGGTGTGTTGTGCTCCTCGCCACCCGTCTACCACAGCGGTTGCTCTCGGTTCTCGCGAAAACGCGAAAAATATCTTCTTTCGGAACCCCAACGTGATCCCACCACAGCCACCCCGTGCATGTCGATCGTTACGTGTAGGGTTGGCCCATATCTACACAATGAGGCTGTCATCGAGATTGCTTTGAGCATCAAGAGCAAAGAGATGGTGGTTGATTCGCCAGCGCGACCGCAGCGAGCGACCGAGCCCCCTAGCTGATCTAGGGCGACCGAGTGACGAGGACGCAAGCGGCAAGCGACTGCCAGCTCAAGCCGACTGCGCAAAGTAATCCTGGATGACAACCTAAGGACATGTTTAAATGCAAGACGCGGCAATTATTGCGAACCATGCGGCGATGCAGGCCGATTGATCAAGCAGCAGACGAGGACAACGTTCGCTCAAAATCTTTGCTCATCCGTCGCTCGCGGTTATTCCAACCAAATACCTGCTCGACTTTCCAACGCTTGGGCCGGCTTACAAATGTATTCGAATTGGATGGCCTGGGGACAACTTGGATCTCCACGCCTGTGTCTTGCTGCGCTGTTTTGATGACAGGACCGTTATAGGCACTGTCCACCCAGACCTTGCGCAGTGTTGGATATTCCCTTTTCGCCATCCGAATAGGCTTGGCTCCGGCGTCGCGATCTTGGACGTCTGCGGTCGTGATCAGGAACGCAGAACACAACCCAGCACATCGACCAGATATGCCCGCTTGCGCCTTTACCTTCTTTCCAGCGTCGTATCCGCGGGGACCGCCACTCTCTGTGGTTTTCACCGATTGGCTGTCACAATAGCTGCCGTCAGTTCCTGGACTCCGACCTTTCGCGCTCACGAAGAATGGGGATCAAACACTCCCGCATCGTGTCCAGCGTACCGTCTTTTCCACACGTAGAAATAGTGGTACACGAGCTGCCACTTGGGAAAGCTCTTCGGAAGATTGCGCCTGCCTCCTGTCCTGTCGATGTAGAGAAGGGCGTTGATGATGGAGCCTTCTATCGACCTTGGCTGGGTTGGGTCCTGGGCGCGGTTCTGGGACGAAGGGTTTCCAACAGTTCCCATTCCCGATCGCTCAGATCCGTGTCGTACCCATCATGACCGAAGTTTGCGTCATCTCCGACCCTAGCGCTTTTCTCGCGAACTTCAATTAAAACACGCTCTAAGAACGAGAGTAGAGCAAAGTGTTCCCGCCATGGGGCTTGTCGCCGCGACGTAGTACGCGTATCGAAGCGAGATGCTCAAAGCGACGTGTCTCTTCTCCTTGTCGGTGGTCATTGCTCTTGGAATCGTGGGTTGCGGAGGCGATGACGATGACAGTACAGCCGCCGGTAGCGCAGGCAGTGCAGGAACCGCAGGCGCATCGGGCGCCTCAGGCTCTTCCGGCGCGTCCGGAAGCGGCGGCTCCGGGGGAAGCTCGGGGGCGAGTGGTAGCGCAGGGTCGAGTGGCACTGGCGGAACAAGCAGCGCGCCTGGCAAACAGCCTCCTGCCGCGGGTGCAACGGTGCCTGGTGATGGTGCCGAAGGAGCCGTCTTCGCCGTGAGCAAGATATTGGTGGGTGACCCGACCCCAGACGGCGTACCTGACGCGAATACCGGTTGGACCTATTTCGGCTACGATCTGGATCACCGAGCATCGACGAAAGACAGTTCCGACTTGTGCAAGCCGATCGACGGCGCCCTCGCGAAGGAAGTGTACCCTGACGGGATCGACGGAACGGACAATAGCTGGGGCCATACGGCGATGAAGGCGGAAGCGAGCATCAACTCCGCATATTCTAGCTCGCTCAACGATATCCTGAGCCAGGGCCAAAGCACGATGCTCATTGCCATCGACAAGCTGGGCGGACAGGCAGACTACAATCCCCCTGACTGCATGTGTATATGTCGGTGCCAACCTCGGAGCGGCGCCGGAATTCGGTGGCTCGGATCTCTGGCCTGTACGTAGCGATTCACTGATCGACGGAACCTCGCTCGACGCGTGCAAGACCAGTTTTTCGATGAGCTACGTGTCTGGAAATACATGGGTTTCTGGGCCTTCGAGCGAGACACTTCCACTCGAGCTCACCGATTCGGACGGCATACCTCGATTTAGCGCACGGATTCACAACGCCGTCATCACCATGACGCTGTCGGACGATCGCAAGACCGCGACAAGTGGTGTCATCGCAGGCATCCTCGACACCGAAGAAGCATCCACCGACTTCGCAACACGTATCGCGATGTTCGATAGCTCGCTCTGCCCCCCATCGGTCACAGGAGAATCCCTTGTCACCCAGCTTCGACAGTCGTCGGATATTCTCGTCGACGGCACCCAAGACCCCACGAAATCGTGCACCGGGATCTCTATCGGTCTTGGATTTAGTGCCTCGGTTGTCCAGCTCGGAACCGTGACCCCCTATGTTGCCCCCGCCGACCCATGCGTGGGCGTACCGTGAGCCGAGCTCGTTCGTGAAGATCGTGCAACGGCGATCATTCTTCATTTTGATGTAACAGTGACCAGGGTAACGTATCGCCATGCTTTTGGCACGACGTACGGCGCTGGTAATTTCGTCGATGGTGACACCGCTCTTGTTGTCGTGGGCGGTGCCAGCTTGCAGCTCGAGCACGACGCCATCTGCGAACGACGCGAACGATGCGGGCGTGAATCAGGACGCGAGCGATTCGGGGTTGCTCGCCCCACCCGAGATCACGCGCACCGAGAGTGACCCTGCGCTGGCCGAAAAACGAGGTGCTTGCGAGTACAAAGCCGGCGCTTGGCCCGCCGAAACCCTGGGCAAAGAGCTACCCGTCGGGAAAGACATCCCCATCAATCACGTCATCGTGATCATGCAAGAGAATCGGTCGTTCGATAATTATCTCGGCCGACTCGTTGCACAGGGATACTACAAGGCCGGCGATTTTTCAGAAGGCGGCACTGGCTTTTCGAACCACGATCAAGTCGATGTGCCTGGCGACGATTGGTTCAACCTCGACGCGAACGGGCAAAAGGTCTTTCCGCACCCAGACGACTTGTATTGTTATGACGTCAACCATAGCTGGAACGATATGCACGACGACTGGAATCACGGCAAAAACGACCATTTCGTGCTGAACAACGAGCCCAACGGCCATCGTAGTTTCTTCTACGAAGACGACACCGTGATCCCATTTTATTACGCCCTGGCTGATAGGTTTTCAATGGGCGATCGCTATTTCGCCTCGGTCATGACCTCGACCTGGACGAACCGCCTCTATATGATGGCAGCGACATCGTTTGGTCTAGGGTCGAATTCGATGGTCGAATCCGACACCGCAGAAGCTCCGGCCAAACAGATATTTTCGCAGCTCGTCGCAGGTGGACACACCTGGAAAGATTACGCCGACGGGCCGCATCAACAGATGTTCTTCCCCACGTTTGGCTTCGACTCTGAAACGCTAACCCATTTCGGGAACGTCAAATGTGACCTGCTCACGGATATTCGAAACGGCACACTACCCGATGTCGCCTACGTGATGGGCACCCAGGTCGGCGCTGAGACGTCAGACGAAGGCCCGCATGCTTTGCCTGGCATCGGAGGACGGCTCGTCGAAGGGTTGATCCGAGAGCTATTCAAGTCGCCCTTGTGGAAGGAAACCGCGGTCTTCATCACCTACGATGAAAATGGTGGCATGGCCGATCATGTGCCGCCGGTGCCTGCGTGTAAGCCCGATGAGCTGCTACCTCATGATGGCAAAGGCAACCCACTCGAAGGAGACTTCGAGCACACTGGTTTTCGAGTGCCATTTATGGTCGTCTCGCCGTACGCCCGGAAGCATTTCGTTTCGCACCAGATCTACGACCACACCTCGGTATTGCGATTTATCGAAGCCCGTTTTGGATTGCCAGCCATGTCGAATCGCGATGCCAACGCGACGCCACCGTTCGAGCTATTCGATTTCGAAAACCCTCCCTATATGACGCCGCCCGAGATCACGGCGACCACGAGTGTCCCCGAAGAGGTGCTCTCGTTGTGTCAACAGACCTACGCCCCCCTCGGGTGTGACCTTTTAGGCTGTCATCAACATTGCTTTGAGCATCAAGAGCAAAGAGATGGTGGTTGATTCGCCAGCGCGACCCCGTCGGGGTTTGGGGCCCCGACCCCAACCAGCGAACGACAGAGCCCTAGCTGAGCTAGGGCGACCGAGTGAGCGAGGACGCAAGCGGCGAAGCGACTGCCAGCTCAAAGCTCGACTGCGCAAAGCAATGTCGATGACAGCCTTACACCAGTTCGCGACGACCTCGACGCCTATCGTCACGCTCGTTCAGCAGGGCGCTCCTCGTTCGATTCGCTGGGCCTGCTGCCTGTGACCCCCCACCCCATCGCTTGAATTCGAGCTGACCGACACGGGAACAGATCCGTTGATTCAAGCCGTTCGAGAGGGTACAACGCCTTGAGTCAACGCGCCGCACAGAGGCGCGCACCGTGGGGGCATCGAGGGAGTGCGAAGGGTCGCCTCAAAAAACTCACGGCAGTACATGTAGAAAATGTAGACGGTTCGCGGAATTGAGAGTGGGCGGGGCGAAGGTTCGTGGCCCCACGAACACCACGACGATACCCGTTCGAAACAGCGGGCTGCCACGTGACTTCATGGACGAGACGACCGAATCGCCACAGCCCATCGTAACGCTCGCTGCCCCTGCGCTCGTGCGCCCGCTTGCGCTCGTGATGGCCGTGGTGGTCGTATCGGGTGTTGCGGTCGAATGTCTCAAAGCGCCACTCGGGCTCGATGCACACAACGGCGTGTTGCCGATGTTTTCGCTGTCGTATGAGTGGAACATCCCCACGTTGTACAGCGCCGCATTGCTTGGTCTTTGCTCGTTGACGCTTGGGCTGGTGGCCCATGTGAGTCGGCTCACGAAGCAACCTTATGTGGGTCGCTGGCGACTGCTTTCACTAGGTTTTGCCTATATTGCTGTCGATGAGGTGCTTCAGCTTCACGAGCACGCGGATGCGCTGGTGAGCCTCAATCATATTTTTTATTTCGATTGGATCGTGCCCGCCGGCGTCTTGTTGGTCGTGCTCGCGCTCTTTTATGTTCCGTTCTTGCGCTGGCTGCCTTCTCGCGATCGCAATCGATTTGTACTGGCCGGGGTCATCTATGTTGGGGGAGCAGTCGCGATGGAGATTCCGCTGGGGTGGTGGACATCTCACCATGGCCAAGAGAATCTGGGTTATGCCTTGATCGACGCGGTCGAAGAATCACTCGAAATGCTGGGGTTGAACCTATTTTTGCTCTCGTTGGTCGATTATCTAGCCTCGCGCAGCGCGAGCCTGAGGTTCGAGAAAGCATGAGCGATCGTGTATTCGAGCCCACGCAGCTTGAGCATACGCAGCCTTTTGGGCGCCGATATATTGTAAGCGCTTGGTACGATGGGTTGTTTTTTCTTCTTGCCCCGTTGACCGCATGTGTGGCGGGGGCTGCGCTTTCGTACTGGCCTGACGCAAACGCAACGTTTTGGCTCGGAGCACGACGTTCAACCCCGGTTCTTTTTGCGCTCGGCGCGCTGGTTCACGCGCATCTCGTCGCTGTCTTTGCGCGTAGTCATCTCGACAAAGACGTATTTCGAGCACACCCGTTTCGATGTACGGTGGTTCCGCTCGCAACACTCGGCGCGATGCTCGTGTCGAACACCGTGATGCTGGTGGCCACGGTCGTCGTGGTGGGCTGGGATGTCTATCACTCGGCCATGCAAACCTTTGGTCTCGGTCGATTTTATGACCGGATCGAAGGCAATGATGTGCTTGTGGGTCGCCGACTCGACATCGGTCTCAACCTGCTTCTGTATATTGGGCCGATTCTATCGGGGGCCTCACTTGCCGCTCACCTCGAAAAAATAGAGCTACTCGACGACACGCCGTTCTCGTCGCTGACGTCGCTGCCCGAGCTGTTGTTGTCATCGCAGCCACAGATTTCTCGCTGGGTTTGGCTCTCGATCGCGCTTTATTTGGTTGCATACATTGCCGCACAATTTGTCTTTTGGCGGCGAGGTTTCGTGATTTCTCTGCCGAAGGTTTTTTTGCTGACAAGCACTGGAGCATGTTCCCTGTTCGTATGGGCCAACAACCCATGGGGCATGGCGTTCTTCATCATGAACGTGTTCCACGCGGTTCAATACCTGGCGTTGGTGTGGTGGAAGCAACGCTCGACCCTGGTGCAAAAGGGTCGAAACCCTCTCGTGGTGCTCGCGGTGTTTTTGGGTGTCGTCCTGCTCTACGGCGCGGTGGCAGAAGCCGTGACGGATGAGCAGCGCGTGTTGTGGTGCATCACACAAACCGTGGCGCTGATGCATTTCTACTACGACGGGTTCATCTGGTCGGTCCGAAAAAAATCACTCTCTGAATCAATCACGAGGTCATCATGCGTACCTACTCCTCTTCATTCGTTGCCGCGTTGTCCTGTGCAGTGTTCTTGGTGGGCGCATCGAGCGTGGTCGCCGGATGTAAAAAGATGGTGCAGATCAAGTCGCCAATGCTGAAACGGCCACCCCTGATCGAACGTTGACCGAGCGCCACGATGACGCAGTCACAGCCTGGACAGTCACCCCGGACGGCACGGTGCGCGTTGCTCTGAAGCCCTCGGATTCAGCCCCTTCTGACAAAGCGGCCACCGCCACGGTCGTCGCCAAGCCAGCGGGCGGGGCCGCCTCCGGCCCGATTCCACTCACCTACGATTCGGCAAGTGGTCTCCACACCGGTAAAATCCCTGCGTTGTCGGCCGATATTACCGAGGTCTCGTACGAGGGAACCGTGGGCGGCAAGCCGATCAAAGGCACGCTTCACCTCCCGAAAGGTGGCACCGACGAATTGATCAACAACGGAAAGGCCGCCTCGGGCAAGGTCGGTGCAGACAAGAAAGGGCCCAATGGTGGCGTGGTACAGGTCGTAGGCGATGATGTGATCGAAATCGCCTCGGATAAAAACGGTGAGGTGCGAGTGTATGTTCTCGATGACTCGCTCAAGCCTGTTGCGGTCGGCTCGCGGAAAATAAAGCTCGCTGTTGCAGGCTCGTCGAGCGAGGTGGTCGAACTGGTCGCAGACCCCGGTGGTGCCTATTTCAAAGGCAAGCTGTCGATCAAAGTGAACCCAACCAAAGTCACGATCATTGTTCAGCCCAAGCCCGAGGCGACTCCAGTGGTGGTCTTGGCAGGGTGGAACCCCGGTACTGTCGTCGTCGTGGGCAAAGCTGCCCCCACAGTGAATCTCTTCGTGATCAACGCCTGGTCACAAACCCAGGTCACCGTCGTCACGCCACCCGCCGCGACGGTCATCGTCCAACACAAGGGCAAAGGCAAAGGGCACGGCAAGGGTCACAAGAAATAGTTTTCCACGAGCGCTCGAATCGTCGCGCTCGTCGCGCTCACAGCATTCGTGCGCACCTGGCGATCGTTTTCCTGTAGCATCTGGCCACCCATGGGCCACCGACCCTTTCCACCGGCGATGTCGCTCGATCTCGCGCTCGAGGTGACTGAATTTACCCTTGATGCGCTCGAAGATCATCCGAGCACAGAGCTGCAGGCGCTCGCGACTCCACTTGTCGCGTTGCTCGAGGAAGGAGAAGTTCTCTTTTTGAAGCAGCGCAAAGCGAGACGCACCGTCGTGCGAGCCAATGCTCGTGTTCGAGGTGCAGATGCTTTTGCGGACGATGAATTTCGTGAGCTCAATCGAGCTGTATTGGCAGCAGTGAGCGGAGACCGAAAACACCCGTTTTTCGAAGCAGTGTACGCAGGGTTGGCTCCTGGAGAAATCGAGGCGATGTCGCTCGTCCCTGAGCTCGACGAGCTCGAGCGCATTGCTGGCGTGCTGAGTAGCGACCTTGCCCCGCCCTCGCTTGCGGCCGACTGGCTCCCCCGGATTGACGCGATTATTCGACGCGGGCGCAATACCCTAGAGGCGCGAAAAAACGCCATGCTTGCGCTCACCGACATCAACGAGCAGGCCCGTCGTTGGATCGAGCGCACCGACCGCCGTCGCCTTGCAATCCAAGGGCAGCTCAAGTCGATCGCAGCCGAACGAGGCTATTCACGCGCGTTCGAAGATCGGTTCTTCCCCGAGCCCACGGGCAAACGCTCGACCGATCGCCTCGACCACGACTGAGTATTGGGTGCGGTGCGCAGCGAACCTCAAGGGTCGTTGTCGAGGCCAGTCGCCGTTCTCAACACCGAGGCGCTTTGCTCGGGGCTCGAGGCATTGATGTGCATGCCTGTGCCCAGCTCGAAACCCGCAGAGTGTGTGACCCTCGGGACAATCGCCAGATACCAGTGAAAATAGCTGACCCGTGATTCGGCTGGCGAAAGCGACCGAAGCACATAGTTGTAATCAGGGTCGTCGAGATGAAACGCAACCCGGCGCAGTAGCTTTCCAATATCTCTGCCAGGTCACGTCGCTCTTCGGGCAACGTCGAAGAAAACGACGCCTGATGCACCCGGGGAAACACCCACAAGTGAAACGGAGACATCGCGGCATACGGGATAAATGCCACGAAAGACCGATTTTCGAGCACGATTCGCGAACCGTCTTCGAGCTCTTGTCGAAGCGTGGCGCAAAACAAACACTCGCCCGTGTCATTGCGAAATCGAAGCGCATCCACGAGCCGCTCACGAATCTGCGCTGGCACAACGGGCGTGCCTACAATCTGTGAATGCGGGTGCTCGAGTGAGGTTCCTGCGCCGCTGCCGTGGTTTTTGAAGACCACCACATAGTTCACTCTTGGATCTTCATAGAACGCATTAAATCGCTGGTGATGCGCCTCGAGAATGTACTCGAGATCGTCATTGGGTAGCCGTGACGGCGACATGGAATGATCGGGCGATTCGATGATCACCTCGTGGAGGCCGATCCCCGTCATGCTCATGTGGAGCGGGTCGCCCGCCCTCACCACCGCCCCGTTGGGCACCAGCGCCGAGTACAGGTTCACCACCGAGCGCACCTGCCACGGTGACTCGACGCCACGTGCCCCGGCATCGGGGTGAGCGAGCCTCAGCTTCTCTTCGCCCGTTTCGTGCTCATTGCCGAGGCAGAAAGGGCAATCATCGACATGGGTCGGTGGGAGCGCTTTTTTTGCACGAACGATGGCGTGCCCCGGCCGGCGGGCTCGCTCAGGAGCAATGATGACCCAGTCTCCGGTCACGTGATTGAAGCGCATCTCGGGCATGATTGGCTCCGTCGAGAATCGTGGCGTTACCACGGAGCAACGCCGGACGGTGACTCTCGTGCAATCCACCTGCCGAAGCGCACGAGTGCCGCTATGGTCGGCCGCGCATGCCATCTGCCGATCTGGTCGCCTGCCAGAAGTTGATCCGTGAGGGCTCGAAGAGCTTTCACGCCGCCTCGTTGTTGCTGCCCGTACGAGTGCGCTGGCCTGCCTATGCTCTCTATGGCTTCTGTCGCATCGCCGACGACGAGGTCGACGAAGCCACCAGTGGCAAACATGCGCGTGTCGAAGGGCTTCGCCGTCGACTCGACGAGCTGTATCGCGGCCGCCCTCGCAATCACCCTGTCGACCGCGCCATGACGGACGTCATCGAGCGTTTCGAGCTTCCGCGAGAGATCCTCGATGGGCTTCTCGAAGGCTTCGCTTGGGACGCGGATGGTCGTCGCTACCACACGCTCGACGAGCTGCTCGACTATTGCATCCGCGTCGCGTCGACCGTGGGCGTGCTGATGACGCTGTTGATGGGCCCTCGCGACACCACCACGCTCGCTCGCGCATCTGACCTCGGCGCCGCGATGCAGCTCACCAATATTGCAAGAGACGTCGGAGAAGACGCTCGAAACGGGCGTTTGTACTTGCCGCTTTCTTGGCTCGACGACGCCGGTATCGACCCCGGCGCGCTGCTCGCTCGCCCGGTATTTTCGCCCGCCCTCGGTGGCGTGGTGCACCGGTTGCTCGACGAGGCCCATCACCTCTATGAGCGTGCCGATGCAGGTGTCCCGAGATTGCCCGCCGACTGTCGTTGGTCGATCGCCGCCGCTCGCAACATCTACGCTTCGATCGGTGACGAGGTCGCTGCTGCTGGTTTCGATAGCGTGTCTCGCCGAGCCGTGGTGACGAAGGCACGTAAGCTCGCGTTGGTCGCAGCGTCGTTGCCCTCGATGCTCAGCACGAATCACCGGTTCGAGGACTTCCCTGCGCTCCCGCAAGCTCAGTTCTTGCTCGATGCGGTGAGCTCGTGAGCACCTATCTTCGCGACGAGATTTCTCTCGCGACGTCGATGCTTCGACAACACAAGGACGGCGAAGAAGCCCTCGAACGAATCGACTTTCTCGAGCGCGCATGGGGCCGTCGCATCGAGCTTGCGCAAGCCCGCTGGACCGACACGAGCACCCCCGATTTCGACGTCGTACTCTGCGGCGGAGGGCTCTGGTCGATCTTGGCGCCGATGCTCGCGCAACGCGGTTTGCGCGTGGCGATCCTCGATCGCGGTGTCGTGGGTCGAGGCCATCGCGAATGGAACATCTCGGCCTCCGAGCTTGCCCCCTTCGTGTCGTCTGGGTTGTTCACCGCCGACGAGCTCGAGGGGTTGATCCTCGCTCGTTACGATCACGGCGTTTGCCGCTGGCACGGAGGCGGAACCTACCCGGTGCGAGGCGTGCTCGACCATGCGATCGATGGCGAGCAGTTCCTTGATCACTCCGCAAAAAGCCATCGCCGCCGGCGTGCGCATCTTCGATCATCACGAGATCACTGCCCTTCGCACGAGCCAGCTTGGCGGAGTCGTCGCAGCTCGAAATACGCGCACTCGGGAAAGCCTCGAGCTCACGACGAAGGTGGTCATCGATGCGATGGGCGCCGCAAGCCCTCATGCGGCGGTTGACCTCGGTTGCCCCACCGTGGGCGGCGTGTTGACGGGTCTCGCTCGCGGCGATGCACCGGATGAAATCAACCCAAACGTGGGCGATATCCTGGTGACCACCGAGCATCGAGACCAGGGTCGACAGCACATCTGGGAGGGCTTTCCCGGTACGAATTACCGCTACACGACCTACGTCTTTCACTACGCGCGAGCGAACGATCTACCCGAGAAGCCGCTGATCTCGTTGTTCGGTCGATTCTTCCGATTGCGCGCGCGCTACAAGCGCGGCTCGTTGCGAGCGACAAGCTCGTGGGACGACGGCACCGAGATCGAACGACTCACGTACGGAATCATCCCTGGCTGGACACGCCTCACCCCTGCCCCCGCGTCGCAGAACCGTGTGGATGGTCTGGTGTTGGTGGGTGATGCGGGTGCGCGACATTCGCCGCTTACGTTTTGCGGCTTCGGGAGCATGGCGCGCTCGTTCGTTCCGATCGCCGAAGGGTTGTTGCGTGCGATCGACGATAACGATCTCTCGCATGCTCGGTTGAGCCGGCTTGCCCCTGAGCCACCTGTGCTCTCGGGAGTGGGTGCGCTTGCGTTGTTGCTTGGCAAGCCTCGTCGTCATGTCGACCCGGCGGCGACCAATCGTTTGCTCGATGCGGCGTTTCGTAGCTTGTACGAAGCGGGTGAAGCCACCTACGCGTCGTTGCTTCAAGACCGGATGAGCCCTCGCTCGTTTGCCTCGTTCTTGCTCAAGACCTCACGCTTGCGACCCGAGGTGTACAGCGACTCGTGGTCGTTCATGAGTGGTACCGAATTCGTGAAGTGGTCGACGCTCGTCGCGCGAGGCGCAGCGTCGTTCTAGCCTTCGGTTGTCGGCGTTTGAAACCCGCGTGACCCGAGCGTGTGTTACTCGCGCATCAAGCTGAGCACGTAATCGACCGTCGGAAACCGCGACAGGTGCATCAGCATCGCGACGGCGAAAAACGGCGCTGCCCACAACACAGGGCCGCCCATATATCCAAACGCAAACCCATCGAGCGCAACCGACTCACCGAGGGCCCACGCCATCACGAACGAGGTCTGCGCAGGCAGCATCGCGTTCAGCACGACGTTGGCTTCGTTAGGGTCACCGGGTCTCGGTCGCGGAGTCGTCACACGAATGCGAAAGGTTCGCTTCGGTACGATGAACGACAGCACCGCTTGCACCGACGCCACACCCGCCATGAACGCAAACCAGATCTCTGGCGGGAACGGCGGCGTCAGCTTGGTCTTCGACGACAGAAACACCATGAGCGCCGCGAACAACAGTTGAGACATCAACAGCGCCGCCCACAGAATTCGCATCTGCATCAGGCGCTGCGCGACTCGAGAATCAAAGCGTGCGTCCATCGTCGTTCACCCCTCGTCAGAGGTTCGGCAGCGACCAGTCGATCTCGGGCTTACCGGCTGCTTTCAACGCCTCGTTGATGCGCGAGAACGGCTTCGATCCGAAGAACTTTTTCGCAGACAACGGCGAGGGGTGAGCCGCCTCGATCACCGTGTGGTGTTTGCCCGTGATCAGCTTCTTTTTCTTCTGCGCATACCCACCCCAGAGCGCGAACACGACAGGGTCTTTCTTCTCGTTGACCTTGCGGATCACCTCGTCGGTGAACGTCTCCCAACCGTGCTCCGCATGCGACGCAGGCGTGTGTGCACGCACCGTCAGCACGGCGTTGATCATGAGCATCCCCTGCTTCGCCCACGGCACGAGATAGCCGTGATTCGGCGCCTTGAAACCGGGGATATCGGTCGCCAGCTCTTTGTACATGTTCTTCAGCGAAGGCGGCGGCGTGATGCCTGGCTTCACGGAAAAGCAGAGCCCGTGAGCCTGGTTGTTGTCGTGGTAGGGGTCTTGCCCAAGCAACAACACGCGAACCTGATCGTACGGCGTGAGGTTGAAGGCCGAGAAGACTTCGTCCTCAGGAGGAAACACTTCTTCCTTCTTGCGCTCGGCAGACACGAACTCAGAGAGCGTCTTGAAATACGGCTTGGCAAACTCGTCCTTGAGGACGGCGGACCACGACTCCGGAAGATCGACCTTCATGACGCTAAGACCCCTTTCTTTGGACAGATATCGTTGAACACACACTCTGCACACTTCGGCTTTTTCGCCACGCAGGTGTAGCGACCGTGGAGCACCATGGCTGGGCCAAAAAATGTCCAGTCGGTCTTTGGAATGATCTTCATCAAATCTTGCTCGATGTCGTTTGGGTCTTCGAGCAAGGTGAGCCCCATCCTCGGCGCGACGCGTTTGACATGCGTGTCGACGATGATGCCGGACGCTTGGTTGAACGCTGTGTTGAGCACCACGTTGGCCGTCTTTCGCGCCACACCTGGCAACTGCGTCAACCTCGCCATGTCATCGGGCACATCGCCCTTGAACTTGTCGATGAGCGTTCGGCAGCAGGCCTGTACGGTCTTGGTTTTCTGTCGAAAGAAACCCGTCGGTTCGAGCGCTTTTTCAAGCTCGGCCACCGGCGCATCCACGAATGCTTGCGGTGTGGGGTACGTCTTGAAGAGCGTCGCGGTCACTCGGTTGACGCGCTCATCCGTGCATTGCGCCGCAAGGATCGTCGCGATCAACAGTTGAAACGGAGTCTCCCAGTTCAGCTCGTACTTCGCATCGGGGTGCTTCTTCCGAAGCCGCTCGATCACGGTTGTTACCGTCTGCGTGCTCGTGGTGTGCTTGGTCACCATCCGTCTCCTCGCGTGGTTTCGCTCGTTGGGCCCCTGCGCTCGCGCAGACACCGCGAGACCGGCGCGCAGCCTAACGCAGCCCCTCGAGACCGTACAGAGTGCACGGATGTACGGCGAATCAGTCGTTCACTTCGTGGCAGCCGCGTCGGCGGGCTCAACCGGATCAACGACGCGTGCGCCCTTCGGAACAATCGCGCCGTTCGTGAACACGACTTTCATCCCGGGGAAGCTGCCCTGGATCAACGGCTCGAGAACACGCAAGGTCGTGAGGTTAAAACCTGGGCACCCCGAGCAAGCGCCCGACAGGTGCAACACGACTTGATCCGATTGTGCCGAAACCAGATGGAGCACTCCGCCATCCCTCGCGATCAGCGGGGCTGCGACGTTCGACAGCAGCTCGAGCAGGGCTGGCGGTGGCGGCGACGTGGGCATTCGTGGCGCGACACTAGGAGGACAACGGCTCTCTGTAAAGTTGTCTGCGCACCTGCGCGTACCAATCGCCCTGGTCGAACCCCTGTGAGCACACCCTGCTCGGCAATCACCTGGCCTTTCACCAGGGTCGCTCGATAGCCGATTGCGTCTTGCAATAGGCGTTTTCCGCCTGCGGGCAGGTCACCCACCAAACGAGGTCGGGTCAACCGCAGCTTGTCGTGCTCGATCACGTTGAGGTCGGCTCGTTGCCCCACCGCAATCAACCCCCGATCACGAAGCCCGATATAGCGAGCGGTATCGTGCGACATCATCTTCACCACCCGCTCGAGTGGCAGTCGTCCACGAGCGCGATCGCGGGTCCAGTGGGTCAACATGAACGTCGGAAAGCTCGCGTCACACACGGTGCCGACGTGCGCACCACCATCACTCAACCCTGGCAGCGCAAGCGGATGCTCGAGCATCGTGCGCAGGTTATCGAGATTGAATTCCGTGTAGTTGTAGAGCGGGAAGTACAAGAGCTCGCGCCCTCCGTGCTCGAGGATCGCGTCGTACATCGCCTCGAGAATCGGCACCTTGCGACGCTGCGCCTCAGCACACAACGAGTCGTCGATCGACTGCTCGTACGAGGGGTTTTCGCCGAGTCGGAACAACCGCATCGAGACAAAATCGAGGTTCGCCAGAAGCTTGTCGGCAAGCGGAGGAATCGGGCTTCCGTCGCCCCCAACTTTGCCCGAGGTCTCGGTGAGAATGCGTGCCTTGAACGCAGGGTCACGCATCGCATTCACTCGTTCTTCGAGCGACAGATGCGCGATCGCTCGATAACTGGGGAAGCCCATGAACGGGTGAAACGTCGCTTCGAGACCGAGCATCACGCCGATCGCGCGAGCGCCCACCTGAAGCCGAATCGTGAGGCCCTGATCGCGTGCTTTCTCAGCACGAGCGATGATCTGCCTCCATTGATCGGGCGCCATGTCTCGTTGCATCAACGAGATCGACATCGGGTGCCCATGCGCCGCTTTTGCCATGCGTTCGAGCACGTCGAACTCGCCGTCAAAACGATCGGGCGAGACCTCCATGTCGAAGTCAGACACCGCCTGCACCACGCCATGCGAGAGCCCTTCGAACGCGCCGACGATGCCTTCGAGCTCGCGCACCGATGCCTCGGCCGCAGGCGTCGCTGCACCGTGTTTGGATCGGTGATTGTCGCTGCGTCCGGTGCTGAATCCGATCGCGCCGGCCATCAACGCTTCACGCGTCAACCTGCGCATGGTGGCGATCTCTTCGTCACTCGCAGGCTCACCCGCGGCACCACGCTCACCCATCACGTACACACGAAGCGCGTCGTGTGTCACTTGCGTCGCAAAATCGATCGTATGCGCAAAGTCATCGATCGCGCTCATGTACTCAGGAAAGCTCTCCCACCGCCATCGCAAGCCCTCGGCAAGCGCTGACCCCGGGATATCTTCGACGCCCTCCATCAGCTCGATCAAGCGCTGGCGGTCCGCCTCACGAACGGGCGCGAAACCGACGCCACAATTGCCAATCACACAGGTTGTGACGCCGTGAAAACACGACGGAGCAAGGTCAGCATCCCACGAGACTTGCCCATCGTAGTGACAGTGAATGTCGGTGAACCCAGGCGTGACGATCGCACCATCGGCGTCGATCACTCGCGATGCGGCCCCCGCACATTCGCCGACCTCGACGATCTTTCCGTCAGAGACTGCGACGTTTCCTCGATACGACGCCCCGCCTGAACCATCGACGATGGTTCCGTTCACAATCTTCAGATCGAACGCCATGCGCGCGAGAGTACAGCCGAGAACGGTATGCTTTCTAGGCTGGATATTTCGCTCGATCGAAGTTTCGAATCTCGCTCTCGCGTTGACGCATGACGCATCAAGACTCGCTCAGCGCAATCGCATCGTTCACCGGTTTGACGGCCGACGCCTTCCATGAGGTCATGGGGAAGGCTCTCAAGATTGGCGAAGCGTCAGGCCCGAGTGACTCGACGATATCGAGAAGCACGTTGAAGTTGTACCGATGCGTATCAGGCCACGACGGGAAGTGCTTGATGTACGCATTGGCAAGCTTCGAATCGACGATCGCTGGCAACAAGAGATCAGGGTTGGCGTGTAGCCCGCGACGCCATCCGCTGTCGTGTGGGTCGACCAGATCGCGAACATGGTCAGACGCCCACGCGGGGTCGCGACTGAACGCGAACGCGATGTCGAACAAGAGTTGAACACGGGCGCGTTGATCCCATGTGTCGAGCACAGCCCGAAAGCGTTGTGCCTCGTCGAACGCACGATCGAATTCCGCGTCATCGAGCGAGAAAACATACCGACGAAGCGCTGCCCAGAACGCGTGTCGGTTGCCGTAGCCCATCAACACTTGGCCGGTTCCATCACCGGATCTCGCGACGCCTGCGTCCGCCTCGAAGATGATCTCCGAGTCGTTGCGCTTCGAGAGATTTCCGTGTCCGGCAAACGAAGGCATGTACCTCGCCAGATCGAGGACGAACGTGATGCCGAACGAGCGAGCCCAGAACGGCACGAGGGCCGCCAATATGTCGTGCTCCCACAGCTTTTCGCCCACCGCGCGAAGCTCGTACTGAAGCATCTGTAGTCGGGCGCATTCGTGATCGTGAGTCGACTTCGCCGGAGGTCGCTCGCCCTCATAACTGGCCCAGATCTCATCGACCATCGTCACGTACTTACGCTCGGCCTTGTTGTGTCGCGGGATGCTCCGGCATTGCGTATCCCACTCGACCAGCGTGGCCCACGCTTCGTCGGCGACATCGACCCAAGGCGGATCATTCTTGTGCGTGAACCGAAGACCGTTGAGCTTCTTTCGTTGAGCGCGTGTCCAGGTCAACGAGGACGACGGCCCGGCACTACGTGCGAACGAGGTCAGTGTCACAGCTCGAGTCCCTTCCAGAGCACTTCGCGAATCGGCACCTCGAGCCAATAACCGCGCTGGCGTGTCGAGATCAACTTGCCGCGTACGACCACCGTCTCGCGAGAGACGTTCGAGACCCCTTGGTAAAGGCGAAGCGGTCGCGGTCGAGCAAAACGCAGCGAGCAGCCATCGAGGATCAAGCCGCCCTCGCTGCCATAGGGCTCGTGATCCGGTGGAGTATCGGGGGCGACGCCATCGAAACAGAGCTGGTATCGCCAGAGCGATCCGAGCAGTGGCAAACGATTGAGACAGAGCTCGATCGACGTGGGAAACACCATCTGCCTGGGGCCCAACCCCGCAATCGGTCGGTGCAAGGTGTCTTTTGTCCAGCGCCCCGATCGCGTGTGACGACCCACGAGAAATAGGCCGCTGTACCAAAGATAATTGATGCGTTTGAGCTTTACGTAGACGCCGTCGAGATGCTCGCTTTCGACAAAGAGCTTGGGTTCGTACGAAAGAGACAGTAGACGACGCAGGTCGAGGTTGTCCCAACGGTTGCACCAGTAGCGGCGCAACGAGCTTGCGGCGAACGCTGAGAAGAAGACGCGCTGATCGACGAGAGATCGGATCACGAAGACCACCTCAGAAATGCCTTGACCGTAGCCGATCACTCCTCTAAGAAACGCCGCTTCTTTCCACAGACCGACCAGGCATCGTACATGGTTACCATCCGTCTCGCTCGAGCGGGCGCTAAGAAAGCCCCGTTTTATCACATCGTCGTTACTGACTCGCGTTCCTGCCGTGATGGCCGGTTCCTTGAGAGCCTCGGCACCTACGATCCGTCGCGCGACGCTTCGTTCCGCCTTGATCGTACGCGTCTCGCCTATTGGCGTGGCGTGGGCGCGCAGCCGTCAGAGACCGTTGCGAAGATTTTGAAGAAGTTCCCCGCGCCGGCAGACGCGGCAGCAGCGAAGTGAGGTTGTCGGAGTCATGAAGAGCTTGTGCTCGTGCTGACCCGCGCGCTGGTGGATCACCCGGACGATGTTCGGGTGAACGAGGCGCCGACTGAGCGCGGGACCGTGCTGAAGCTCTCGGTGGCTCGCGACGACATTGGCAAGGTGATCGGCAAGGACGGCAAAACCGCCCAGGCCATTCGCACCTTGTTGCACGCTGCCTGCTCGAAGAGCGGTCGACGCGTCCACCTCGACATCGTTGACTGACGGCAGACAGCGGCGGCTAGCGCTCGTCCTTCGCGACCAAGGTGCACACGTCCCACGTGTCACCTCGCGGAAAAAGTCCGAAGCGAGTGGCTCGCCCGCACCGAGCACCGGTGCTGAGAGCACCTCGCCAGCGCCTGCTCGTGTGTCGAACCGGCAGAAAGCTCGCGCCGGGACATCTCCATCTGCCCCGATGAAGCGCCCTCGCGAGGCATCGAGCGGCACCGAGAGCGCGGCGAGCGCCGGACCGAACGACGACGCACAAGAGAGGGCCTCGGCGAAGGCAACCCCTTCGCAAACGGCCTCTGCTTCGCGCGCGACTCGATCGAGCAAGGCGCGCGAAACGACGGCAGATTCGGGCCCTTCCGATCGATCGCAGCGATGGGTTCCGCTGGCCGAGGTGGCGCGTCCTCACGGCGTTCAAGGCGAGCTCAAGCTCAAGGTCTACAACAGCGACTCAGACCTTCTGTGCTCGGTGGCCGAAGTGCTCATCGAGTACAGTGACGGCGAGCGTGCGATGGTCGAGGTCAAGAGTGCGCGAGAGATCCCTGAAGGCATCTTGGTGCGCCTCAAAGGCTGCGACACACGCGAGGCAGCCGAAGATCTTCGCGGCGCGAAGGTCATGATTCAACGAAGCGCGTTCCCTCCACTCGAGGACGGCGAGTTTTACGCTTGTGACATCGAGGGAGCGAAAGTGGTCGACCCTGAAGGAGAGGTCGGCATTGTCGAACGCCTCGTCACGTACCCAACCTGCGACGCATTGCTCGTTCGCGAGGGTACGAAGAGCGTAGAAATTCCGCTCGTAGATGGCGTGGTCGATGAGGTCGATGCGGTTGCGGGGCTGGTCAAGCTCGTCTCTCGCGGAGCATTCATCCCTCAGTAAACGCCACACCACACGCCCGAAGGCCCCGATGCGAATCGATATCGTCACGCTCTTTCCTGAGCTTTTTGGGCCCTTTTGCGCCGGGGGTTTGGTCGGTCGCGCGCGCGACGGGGGTCAGCTCACCACTCGCCTTCGGAGCCCTCGTGAGTTCGGCCTAGGCAAACATCGCAGCGTCGACGACACCCCGTATGGCGGTGGCTCGGGCATGGTCATGCGCGTCGATTGCATCGTCAATTGCCTCGAATCTCTCGATGCTGACGCCCCCGATGGTATCCGAGCTCGGCGCATTCTGCTTACCCCACAAGGGCAACCCTTCCGGCAACCCAAGGCGATCGAGCTCGCAGGGCGCGAGGCGATTTGCTTGATTTGTGGCCGCTACGAGGGCTTCGACGAACGCGTTCGCAACTTCGTCGATGAAGAGATTTCGCTTGGCGACTTCGTGATGACAGGCGGCGAGGTGGCTGCCATGGCCGTGGTCGAAGCGACCATCCGCTTGTTGCCCGGTGTTCTTGGCAACGAAGGCTCGACCGTCGAAGAGTCACACAGCCCAACCTGCGGCGGGATTCTCGAGTACCCGCACTACACTCGACCGGTTGAATTCCGCGGTCTTGGCGTGCCCGAGGTGCTCAAGAACGGTAACCACGCTCACATCGCCAAGTGGCGAGCCGAGCAGGCCAACCTTCGCACCGAAACACGCCGCCCCGATTTGCTAACGCCCCCCGGCGCTAGAGGCACCTCACCCCTTGATCCCCTCTCCCCAACGCGTTCGCGTTCGGAGATGGGGGCGGGACGTTGGGATAAAAAAAATGGCTTGGCACCTCTTCTCTAAACGCGAATGCGTTTGGAGAAGGGGCTGGGGGATGAGGTCACATACCCAGAAACCTGCGAAGCTCGCAGGCAAACTGGGTGGCTTCGTTCTCTTCGGCAAACGACTCGAGATGCGAGCTGCCGTTGAGCTCGCGTTCGACATGAACCTCGTGTCGCGCAGTCTGCCCCGCGGTCACACGTCGGACGACCACGTTACGAGCCCCCGCGAGCGACTCGAAACGACGGACCAACGGGAAGAACGGCCCTCGCCACACCACCGCTTCTTGCGTCACCGGGTCAAGACGAACCCCGCTGCGGGCAAGCATCACGAACATGCCCAACGCGACCCAACCGATGGCGGGCGGAACGCAAACCCACGCGCCCGATGCCAGCGCCAACGCCAGCATGTACACACCCGGGAAGGCGATCATCGGGCCCAACAAGAACGAAGTAACGCTGCCTCGCCACAGCATGATTTCTGTGGGTTCTGAGCCGGATGGTCGGGGTGCTGGGACTTGATCTCGGAACGGCGTCATGGGCAGATCCTCCTCGCTCGTTGTTGGGTGGCACAGGTCGTGAGCCTCGCGACGGAGCGCTGCACCATGCAGCATCGCTGACGCGGACACCCCGAGTGCCAAGGCGAGCGACCAAGGCATCCGGGAAGGGAGAAAACACTCGAGCTCTAGTGCGCCCGACGTAGCCGCCCCCGCCACGGTCGCCGTCTCGGAGAAACCCGCGAGAACGGCCGCAGCGAACGCAGAGCCTGCGCCAAGCCACACCAACATTTCGGCCTGTGACTTCGCCCTCGTCGCCCGGTGGAGTTGCTCCACCCGGTCTATCCACGCTGCTCGCCTTTGAAACAAGCAGGTAGAGGAGGATAGAAGGCTCAGCGTCAATGTGACATCAGTGTGACAAACTTGGGTCAGTTAGTCCACATTCAAACGGAATAATTTTCATCTGTGGGCGAAAGCTGTGCGTTTGCGCCCCTCGTCAGATTGTGGGCGCAAGGAAAACACCGCTCAACGTACAGCCAAGCCCCTCGGTCTGAGCTAGAACCGGCGCCCTCCATGACCCGCCGAGTTTGCCTGTCGCTGTTGCACTTCCCCGTGGTCGACCGAAGCGGCAACGTCATCACCACCGCGATCACCAACCTCGACGTTCACGACATCTCGCGAAGCGCCCGCACGTTTGGGCTCTCGGATGTCTTTATTGTCCACCCCGTCGAAGCCCAGCGCACGCTCGCCGAACGCGTAAAGCAGCACTGGGTTCACGGGGCCGGTGGCAAGCGAATCCCCGACCGCAGCGCCGCACTCGACCGCGTTCGTGTCGTCACCTCACTCGACGAGGCCATGAAGGCCGTCTCGCCCGACGTTGAGCTATGGACAACCGCCGCTCAATCGCAGGGCAAAGACGCCACATTCGCCGAGCTGCGCACCGAGCTCACTCGTGAAGGCCCGCCCGTGATGCTCTTGTTCGGCACCGGCTGGGGCATCGCCCCCGAGGTCTTTCGCCGCGCCACCCGTTTCATCGAGCCCATTCGCGGCACCGACGACTGGAACCACCTCAGCGTTCGCGCTGCCTGCGCCATCGCACTCGATCGCCTGCTCGGCGAGCGTTGAGCCTTACTGATAAGCCCGCCATGCCGGTAGTCCTCGTCATTCTGTTCGTCGTCCTTGCAGTGGTCGCTTATCGCTTTCCGGTCAGCGAGAACCTGGCGAACTGGATTGTTCTCTTGCCGATGGGCACGCTGTTTCTTGGCACTGTCGCCTGGATCATCGCCGCCTCCGTCGACGAATCCTTCAAGAGTCTGCGCGGTTTCGCGATGATGATGGCTGTGTCAGCGATACCGGTGGCAGTGCTCGTTCAGCTCGTGAACCCGAAGAAAAAAGCCTGAGCCTCCAGTTTTTTCGGGCATCTTCTGGGCCTACGTGACGAGCTTCCGGTAGCTTGCCCGCGACATGTTTCAGGAGGCGAGCGAGGTCTACAAACTGACCCGAAAGAAGCACGATCTGCTCTTCAACTATTACGTCATGCGACCCATCGCGGCGTTCGCAGTGACGATCGTTTCGAAGACACGGGTTTCTCCGAATCAGCTCACGCTGTTCAACCTCGCGATGTTCGTGGTCGCGGGCAGTCTTCTCGTTGCCCTACCAACCTACGAAGGCGGGCTGATCGCCATCGGTGTTCTCGAGTTCAGTTACTGCTTCGATTGCGCCGACGGAATGCTCGCGCGCTACCGAAAAATCGCCTCGAAAGAAGGCCACCTGCTCGACTTTTTCACCGACGAGATGAAAGCAGTGTTGCTCGCAGGCTCACTCGCGCTGCGCATGTACCGCACGGGTGGCCTCGGGGTTGACGCAACGATGTGGGCTCCGGGCAACCCGTGGTTCTTGGTGACGGGCGTCGTTGGAGTGTTCGTCATCGCCTCGGCGCTCTCGCTCACCAACTTCGTTCGTCGCCCTGAAATCAGCGGCCAAGCGCAGTCGGTCGAGGCCTACTACGAGACCGCCGTTCAGAGCGAGCCAACCTCGCTCGTCGGTAAGATCGCCAAGCAGGTGATGACCTTCTTGCGCTTCTTGAACCACTACCCCAGCCACATCTGGTTGTTCGCTGCGCTCGGTCGACTCGACGTGTTTCTCTGGGTCTATCTCGCGCTGAACTTCTTGTACCTCGGTCGTGGTTGGCTCGGCTTGGTGCTTCGTTTCGGTAAGCCGCTTCCGCCCTCTACCAGCAGCTAATTCGAGCTTCCCGCTCACCAAGAATCGCTGCATCGCAGGGTCGGGCTTACCGCTCTCGTCGCGTTCGACCCAAGGCCACAAGACTGCTGGCCTCACCTTCGTATGAGTCGACGACTCACGTTCATCTCGCTTCTCGAACGTGATCAACACGACCCTCGCGGGTCGATGTGGCGACGGATGAATCATGCGGATCCTCGTCGCGTTCAAACCCACCCGATCGGCTTGAAACAGCAGCAACGAAAGGCCCTCGACGGGGTAGATCCAGAGAGCCTCGCTGCGGCCCGCTCTCGTCGCCTCGCCCCTCTCTTTGCTTGCGATTGTGTCGGCCTCGTCGTCATCGGCCAGTGCTCGAAACGTGCTCTCGAGAAACACCGTGGGCTCGCCCGTTCGTGCCGCAGCCCTCGGCACAACGAGTGCTGCGGGGCCGTTTTCTACGAGAAAATACGGCGGATTACACACCACGAGCCCCGCCTTCGACGCCGCTAGCGAGACGCCCAGCTCACCCACGTCGGCGTGAATCACTCGCGCGCGCTCACCCCACCGTCGCGCATTGTCGCGAAGTAGGTCGACCGCGATCGGCTCTCGTTCGACCAACGTCACTCGCTCGCTCAGCGCGAGGTGAAGCAACGACAAGCCAATCGCCCCTACCCCCGCCCCAAGATCGACCGCGTTCGAAAACCGGACGCCTCTCGACTGAACGATCTCGGCGCAAGCACGCACCAACCAGAGCGAATCGACATTGAAGCGATAGCCCTCTGTCCGTGCAGGTTGACGCAGCTCGAGCGCGCCCCAGAGCGCGTCGAGCTTGGGCTCATGCGAGCCCATGAATCACTTGGCTGGCTTGTACTGGAACGGCCTCCAGCCGCGGAACGTCATCGCCGTGATCGCATCCGGGGACACGCGCACGTCGTAGTATCCGAGTGACACGAGCTCGCCGTTGAGCACGCCCGCCGCCGACACTCGCACCTTGCCTGGCGCGACGTCATACGCCGCGTACAAGCCGAGCGATGAGGTCACACGCTGATCGTTCAGCGCCTTGGGCAGAGGGGCTTTCTCGTCATCGCCGAAGTAACCCACGTTGAGCAGCTTGCCCGAGGTGTACACCGTGGCGTTCGAGATACGGATGTCACCGCAGTCGTGAACCTCTCCCGCGATCGCTCCATTGCCCGAGGTCGTCGGGTGGCCATAGGCGGTGTTCGGAATCGTCTGGTAGTCGCCCGAGTCAACCGCGCGAACGTCGTGAGTCCAGACGCCGTTCTGCACCTCGGCGTTCGTGATGTAGATGTTGTAGTCGTACAGCGGCGAGTAACGATTGGTGCCGGCTGACGACGAGGTCTTGATCACGAGCTCGGTCTCGGTGGGTACGTTCTCGAACGTGTACGCGCGGTATTTTCGCTTGTCCGGGCACTTGCTGGTCTCGACGAGCTTGCACACGTCGGGCGACGAATTCGCATCGCACGGCAGGTCTTCGACCACGACCGCCGAGCCGATCTGATCGCCGAGCTCTCCGTCGTCGTCTCCGCCCGTTCGCTTGACCTTGAAGATCTCGATCTGCACACCGGCCGAGTCACAACCGCCCGAGAAGTTTCGCGCGTAACCCTTCACGGTCACCGACTGCGAGGCACCAGCGACAGGCGCGGTCGAAGGCGAGAAACAAGAGACATCAGGCGCGGCGCCCGTGGGATCCGAGTATTCTTCGGTGGTGGTCGAACGCTCGATCGACACCACGTTGCTCTGCTGATCTTTCGGCATCTCGAGCAACGCTCCGCATGCCTCGACGGGGCGTTTGGTCGAGTTCTCACAAGCGTTTTTGCCGCTCGAAAGGGTTTCGTCCGACACGACGCCAGCGCACGCGCAGTACTCGAAATTCTTCGGCAAGAGGCTGCACTCGCACGAGCCCTGGGTGGTCGTCTTGACCCCGGTGAACGTCTTGCAAGTCGAGGGCACATCACCCTCACCCGTCAAGCAACCGTTGTCATCGACACCTGCGTCTGACTTCGCGCCGCTACCCGTCGTCGGGATAGCTTCACTACCGCCGCCACATGCCGCGAAAGATGCGGCCCCAGCCATCAGCGCAACACCCAAACCGACGACCTGAATCAACGTCTTGTGCATCGTTATGACCTCACCACTGGCGAGCGGCGCGCGCGCCGTCTTGCACGTCATTGTGTCCAAGCGGGTCTCGCCCCATCGAGATCGAGCGAGCCTCAAGTGAGCGCGAAGTTACTCGAAAGCGAAACGTTTCGGGCATGAATTCCAGCTTTTCATCTTGCGAGCGTCGACGCTCCGCGGCATCGCCTGTCGAATCGTGAAAGCGGCCATTCGTGAACGAGCACAATCTCTCGGCTTCGACGCCGTCGGCTTTGCTCGCGCCGATATTGCCCTCGACGAAGAGCACGCCCACTACCTCGAATTTCTCGAACGCGGCATGCACGGGTCGATGGACTGGCTCGCTCGATCGGCCGATGTGCGGCATCGACTCGACACGCCTGACATTCTCGAGGGCGCAAAGAGCGTCATTTGTCTGGCGCGCCGATACGCCCGACCGGACGAGCAACACGAAGCCCCCGAAGGCTCACTTGCCCACGGCATTGCTCGATATGCTCGAGGTCGCGACTACCACACCGGTCTTCGCGATCGTGTTCGAAAGCTCGCCGCGTTCGTGCGCACGCTTGGCCCCGACGTTCAAGCGCGGCCGATGGTCGACACGGCCCCCGTGCTCGAACGCGCCTGGGCAGCTCGTTCAGGTATGGGTTTCGTCGGCAAGCACGGGCTTCTCATCGTGCCCGGGCAAGGTTCATACTCGCTGCTCGCCGAGGTGGTCACGACACTCGATCTGCCGCCTGACGAGCCGATCTCACAGCGTTGTGGCTCATGTACGCGCTGTCTCGACGCCTGCCCCTGATGGCCAAGCATTTGCGCGCCATTCGTGCTCGACCCGCGTCGATGTATCGCCTACCTGACCATCGAGCATCGCGGCCCCGTCGACGAGTCGCTACGCCCTTCGTCGGAGATCCATCTTCGGTTGTGATGTCTGCCAAGAGGTGCGTTCCTTCAACAAGACCGCCCCTCGCCCCCCTTGCACACCGAGGTGTTCACGCCGCTTGACCCTTGGCGGCGCGCCTCGATTCGTGAGGTGCTCGAGGGAGCACTTCCGCAGCTCTCGCAGCTCGGCGCCAGCACTCCGTTGCGTCGTATCGAAGGCACCGGCCTCTTGCGAAACGCGATCCTGAGCGCGGCGAGCGGGGGGCTCACCGCCTGTATTCCTGCGCTCGAGAAGCTCATCTCGCACGAGGACGACATCGTTCGTGATCACGCTCGCTGGGCGCTGTCGGCTCTACGTGACAAGACCGCCGGATGCCCGCCCTCTTCGGAGAGCTTAACCGCGCCGTCACACCGTCTCTCGATGCGATGCAGATCGCCCTTCGGCATCGCTTGCCCGAAGCCACTCGAGTTGACCTTTCAGGCACCTCGCTCGCCGCCGATCGATTCGTACAAACTCGCGATTGGGTCGTCGCACTCGAAGGGATGCTCGTTCGACCCTCGCGTGGTCAGCCCGCGCCGACACTCGAGTTGGTTGCGCAAGCGATCCAAGATCGAGGCCCTCGAGATGCGCTGGCCTCGCTCGATGGCACCTGGGCCTTGTTCGCGTTCAATCGACGCACGAAGCAACTCTGGTTGGCTCGTGACGCCACGGGGCAGCGCTCACTTTTTTATGCGCGCACACCCACCGGTCTCGTGTTTGCGTCCGAGGCCAAGGCACTCATCGCACGCGGTCAGATCGACATGTCGCTCGATGAGCTTGCGCTCGCGCGATATCTGTCGTGCGCCTATTTGCCAGGTGAATCGACGCTTCTACGAGGGGTGAAAGAGGTTCCGCCAGGCGTTCTGATCGCGTTCGACAGCGAGCGAGAGATCGTTCGTCACGAGCTGTGGGTGCCCGTTGAGCCGAGTGATGTCGCCGAGCGAGAGCAAGCGATTCGCGCTGATAGCTCGGCCGCAGCCCCCTACGTTCGAGACCTGCGCTCGACACTCGAGGAAGTGATCGATGGATACCTCGAAGCGAGTGATGCGCTCGGACCACCTCGTGCGTTTTTGTCAGGCGGCGTCGACTCGTCGCTCGTGGTCGCCTTGGCGGCAAAGCTCGGTCGCCCACCGCATTGCTACAGCATCTCGTTTGGCCCCGATCTACCGAACGAGCTCGAGTACAGCGGCATGGTGGCTCGGCATGTGGGCGTGCCTCATGAGGTCGTCGAAATTCGTCCGGATGCGATGGTCAGTGTGCTCGAAGAGACCATCTATTTTCTCGATGATCCGATCGGCGATCCGCTGACGGTTCCGAACTACCTCATCAGCCGAACCGCAAGCCAAGCGGGTGCACGCCGCGTGCTCAATGGCGAGGGCGGAGACCCGTGTTTTGGAGGGCCGAAGAACATCCCGATGTTGCTCTCGGAGTGGTACGCGCAACCCACGCCGCTCTCGCGAGAAAAGGCGTACCTACGGTCGTACCAAAAGCTCTACGAGGACTTGCCCACGCTGCTGCGAAACGACGTGCTCTCGCGCGCCACTGCACGAGATTCTATCGAGGCGTTCTTGTCGCCGTTCTTCGACGATCCGACGCACCAGAGCTTCTTGAACAAGCTGCAGCGAATGAATCTCGTTCTCAAGGGCGGGAACAACATCTTGCTCAAGGTCGAGCGCATCTACGGACGTCACGGGTTGATGCCGTTGTCACCGCTCTTCGATCGACGCGTGGCCGAGCGTGCGTGGCAGAGCCCGCCAGGGTTGAAGCTTCGAGGGAACATCGAAAAGTGGGTGCTGAAAGAGGCCGTGCGAGATGTGCTGCCGCTGCCGATCTTGGAGCGAAAAAAGAGCGGCATGCTGGTGCCCGTTCACCCTTGGTTTCAGGGAGATCTAAAAGGGTACGCCGCCGAGCTCTTGGGCCAACCGTCGATCGAGAAACGGGGTCTCTTCAACCCGAATGCGGTCGCCGAGATGAGGAAGTACCGAGGCGCCACCACAGTACGCGGCTTCTATGGCGCCAAGCTCTGGTTGCTGCTCACGCTCGAGATGTGGATGCGCCTCTTCGTCGACGGTGAGGCCAGGAAGTACCAGCAAGCGCATCCCCGCTGGAACGTGCTCTCGATGGGGCAAGATTGAGGCGGTTCGAAGCTTCGTGAGAACGGAGCCGCCTCAACGACCTTGGTCGGAGATCACCTGCTTGAGCGATTCGAGAAGCGCGTCGCGAACATGCTCGGGGATGGTGTGCTGCACGTTCGGAAAGCTCTGCATCTTGAGCGGATACCCCGCGGATTCGAGGGCACGAGCCGTGCGAGCGCCTTGAGAGAACGGCACGCGCTCATCGGCCTCGCCATGAAACGCAAACACCGGTGGCAACGAGCTCATCGGCACAGGTGAATTCGGCGGCGCGGGGGGCGGATACAACGGTCGCGGGAGCATGCCGGCGATCGGCAACACCGCAGCCACTCGCTCGGGGTAGGCAACCGCCATTGCCCACGACAACATGCCGCCTTGCGAGAACCCAAACACGATCGGTTTGCCCACGGTCGGCTTGGTTTTCGCAAGCTGCTCGACCGTCGATGCGACGAGTGAAACGGCCCACGAGATATCGGTGGCGAACGCATCACCATCGCGATCCGAGAGCTTCGCAACGGGCTCGAACCACGAGAAACCATCGTCGCGCTTGGTGGGCGCTCGCAGCGCAACCACACGCGCGGGCACGCTGAGTCGTTTCACGACGTGAATGAAGTTGTCAGGACGATCGCCAAACCCATGCAAGCCCACCACGAGCGGAAGCGGCTGTGACGCGTCGGCTTGACCTGTCGTGATCTCGATGTACGAGAGCGTTCCGTCAGGCAGAACCGTGCTCGAGCCTGCAGCAGCCGCGGGTCTTCGGCTCGATGCCGACGGAGCCGCAACTGCGCTCGCCAACGCAGACGAGATAGCGTTGGCGGAGGAGGCGGCTGACGAGCTCGATGGCGCTGGTGACGAGCAAGCGACCGCGAACGAGAGCAGCGTCGAAACGAGGGCCGTAGCCCGTGCGAAGCCCCGAGAGCTCACTCGGTCAGCGTCGCGACGACGGTGCCATCGGGAGCAAGTAGCCGGGTCTCTCGGCCGACTTGCGTAACCAACCAGCCTCGCTCGTCACCCGAGCCGTCGGCTTTGGATTGCGCTGCCTTATCGATATAGGGCTCGGCTTGCTCTCGCGTGCTGTGAGCGCGGGCGAAATTCTCGTAGGCCTCAGACTTCCGCATGCGGGCAGAATGCCGCTCGTCAGCGCCTCAAGCAACGAAACGAGCGCGTCAAACGCGAAAAAATCTAAGGCTGACTTCGACCGTGGTGCGTCATCTTGAAGCGACAGGATCATCAAATTCGCGTCGCGTAGAGACTGTTTCAGCTCGAGCACCTGGCGTTCGAGCCACTCGATTTGCCTTTCACGCGCCAACACGCTTGCCTGCTCGGCCGCAAGCTCGGTTTCGAGCACCCGAATGCGTTGTTTGGCGATCGACAACAACATGCGAACACGCTCATCGGCTAGTGCGTTCGACGCATCGCTCGACTCGTCCACCGTGGTCGTGCTCGCCACCGCGTCAACCTTGGGCTCAGTGGGAGTTTCTTGCGAAGGGTCTCGGCGTGTCGAGGGACGAATGCGACGCGCCACGGGTGGAACCAATGAGTGGGGATCGTCAGGCCGAGAAGCTCGCGTCATGGCCCGCTTATCGTGTGTCTTTCGTCGAAAATTTGCACCCACCACCTCGGACATATTTCTTCCGCGGCCATACCTTCGATTGACTCGTTCGAGCTGGCGCGAAGGTTTGGTTGTCAGAAGGCGGCGCAAGCGCCGTCGGCGCGGCGCGCGATGGTCCACGTGGGTATGTGGCCCTCAAATTGGCGGAATGGATTACGCAACAACCTGAAAAGTTGTCGACGAAAGTCATATGGGTTCGAATCCCATACTTCGACGCGCTTCATATCGGGATCGTCGCGCTTGTGTTGAAAAGGTCGCTCTTGCCGAGAGGCAAACGACCTCGTGTTGCGACTTAGCTCACGGCGCAGTCGACCCCAACGCAATGACGAGATCGCGAAAGTACGCCTGCATCCGAGCGACGCCTTCTGGGATCATCTGCAGCGTGCTCTCGTTCATGTAGAGCCGCCGTGCGACCTCGATTTGAATCGCGTGCATCGACCCTCGCGGGTTGCCGTAGTGCATCGTCGAAAAGCCGCCGCGATACGGATCGTCGTGCTTGAAGGTGAAACCCGCCCCGTGGGTCACTTGCTCGACGGCTTGAATCAATCGTCGCGATGCGGTCGTTTGGCCTCGCGTACCGGGCACGATGTCCGCTCGGGGCTCTTCGGCTCCACTCACGCTTCGCCCGTTGCTTGGCATCGAGTGCGCACACAGCAACACCACGTGCCCGAACACCGCGACACGGTCGAGCAACATGCGCCTGAGCTGCTCGTGATAGGGCCTGTAAACGAGCTTCAAACGACGCTCGAGCTCATCTCGCGAGATCGCTCCCGACAGGCAGCGCTCTCCATCGGTGGTGCGGTGCCATACCAAACCGTGTGGAGCATCACGACCGCGGCTTCCGTAGACCGCCACGCCATCGTGCTCGTCCTCGCCGCGATTGAGGTCGAGGTAATAGCGACTCATCTTCGAAATCAGCGACACCGCGCCAGTATCGGGAACAAGCTCGATCAGTCGATCGACGTACAAATCCGCATCGCGTGCAATCGAGCGAGCAGGCGCAATCAACGTGGCAAGGCTCTCGCCATCGAGACCAAGCCCCGCATGGGGGGCTTCGACCACGACCGCGATCTCACGTCCACGGGACGGAACCACGACAAACGCTTCGGAAGCGGGACGACCGGCTGCCACGTCGGCAAGCTAGCACGGTAACTCGGCTTCGCGCGTGCTCTTCCCACGAGGTTTTCCACGAGGGTGCGATGCGGCGTGGGCTTGCCTCACGTGCTCTCGCGTGAGGTGGGTATAAATCTCGGTCGTTGCAATGTCGGCGTGCCCCAACATCGCTTGCACCACCCTCAGGTCAGCCCCGCGTTCGAGCAGGTGAGTCGCAAAGCTGTGGCGTAGCTGGTGAGGAGAGATCCGCCGAGCAATCCCAGCCGCAAGCGCATGCGCCCGGATGATCTTCCAGAACCCTTGCCGGGTCATCGGGCCGCCTCTTGGCGACACGAACAAGACCTGATCTCGCTCTTGCGCGTGAACAGGTCGGTCGGTCGCCACATACCGATCAATCAGCGTCAACGCGATCGGCGTCAGCGGCACGAACTCGTTTGCCGCCCTTACCCAGCACCGAAAGCACACCTTGCTGGCGATCCACGTCGCTCAAGCGAATCGACACCAGCTCGCTCACACGCAGACCAGATGCGTACATCGTGTGCAACATCGTGAGATCACGACGCCCGCGAAGTGTCGCAACATCCGGCGTCATGAGCAGCGTTTCGACCTCGTCGAAGCTCAACCACCTCGGCAGCTTTCTGCCTGTTTTTGGCGCTTGTAGAAGCTCGACAGGGTTGTTCTCGACGCGCCGCTCGCGGATCAAAAACTTGAAGAACCCGCGCATCGCCGACAGGTGACGCGCTGTCGATCGAGCGGACAAGCCATCTCGACCGAGCTGCGCCACGAGCTTCGACAGCACCGACACATCGATCGTCGCTACATCGGTAATTCGCTGCTCATCGGCAAACTTCGCGAGCTTGCCAAGATCGCGCGCGTAGCTCTCGACCGAGTTGGCAGCGAGCGCACGTTCGACGCGCAGGTGGTCGAGGTAAGCGTCGATCAGTCCATCGACCGAGACCGGTTTCATCGCAGCGTCGCACCCGCGATCATCGCGCGAAGCAAGCTCGATGGCTCATCCTCACGCATCAACGCTTCGCCCGTGAGCACTCCATCGGCACGGGTCGAGCTCGCGAGCGATGCGATCTCGTCACCCGATCGCACCCCTGACAAGTACACGGCCACACATCGCTCAGGGATCGCCGCCAGCACTCGGCGAGCACGCGACGCATCCATCACCAACGTGTCGAGATCGCGTGCATTGACGCCAATCACGCGCGCACCAGCACGAAGCGCACTCTCGAGCTCAGCCTCGGTCACCACCTCGACCAGTGGCTCGAGCCCGCGTCGTCGCGCAGCTCGAACCAACGATGCAAGCGTTTCTGCATCGACGATTCTCGCGATGAGGAGCACCAGCCTCGCCCCGGCCCGTACAGCAGCTTCGACTTGCAGCTCGTCGATCACGAACTCTTTGCAAAGACAGGGTGTCGAGACCGACGACGCGACATCGCGAAGCACCTCGAACGATCCATCGAAGAACGTTCGATCGGTCAGCACCGAGATCACCGACGCACCTTCTCGCTCGTACACACGAGCCCGCTCGACTGGTGAAAGCGCTGTAGAAAGTGCTCCGACGGACGGCGAGCGTCGTTTGATTTCTGTCCACAACGCCAGCCGTTGCTGACGACGCAATCGATCGACATCGAGCGATGGAGCCACGCGCGGCGCGCCGATCGAATCAAGCCGGGCCGCCATCGTTGCGACCTCTTCGCGTTTGGTCGCCAGAATACGTTCGAGAACCGGCTCGGTCATCGCGATCACCCCTGCGTCGCGGAACGCGCCCGCGACAATGCCACCAGCCTCGACAGCGCCTCACGCGCTTGGCCCGATGCAAGCGAGCTCTCGGCAAGCTCACGTGCATCACGAGGCGCAAGGCCACGAGCCACACACAACGCCGCGGCTGCATTCAACACGACGGCATCACGCGCAGGGTGCGGTTTGAGCTCGAGCACCGTCAAAATCATCTCGGCGTTTTCATCGCGGGAGCCACCCAACAGTGTCTCTTTCGCCATCGGTTCGAAGCCAAATTCACCTGGATGGACCACTCGTTCGATCACCTCGCCATCGCGAAGCTCGCTCACCGACGTGGGGCCGCAAGGCGAGACCTCATCGAGCCCGTCCGCTCCACGAACCACCCATGCAGCGCGAGCACCGAGCTGGGCCAGCGTGCGCGCGAGCACGGGGCGAATGTTGTCGTCGTACGCGCCGAGCAGTTGATGCGTCACCCTCGCCGGGCTTGCGAGCGGGCCGAGCGCGTTGAATAGCGTTCGTATCCCGAGCTCACGACGCGCCACACCGCCGTGTCGCAATGCGGGGTGATGCGAAGGCGCAAACAAGAAGGCGATCCCAGCGTCACGAAGCACCGAGGATTGAGCCTCAGGAGGGACGTCGAGCGCAACGCCTAGCGCCTCGAGCACATCTGCCGAACCACAGCGACTCGACACTGCGCGATTGCCATGTTTCGCCACGGGCACACCTGCGCCTGCCACGATGAACGCAGCCGCCGTCGAGATGTTCCATGTGCCGAGCCCGTCCCCACCCGTGCCGCAGGTATCCATCACGGTCGCGAGGTCGTGCTCCACAGCCACCATTGATGCACGCAGCGAGGAAGCCGCCGCCGCGACCACATCAGGGCGATCGCCCAACATACGGAGCGCCACCGCGAGCCCAGCGACTTGAACGGGTGTCCATTCGCCGGCCAAGATCGCATCGAAAGCACGCCGCACGGCACCTGCGATGTCTCCGTTCGGACGAGTCACCTCGGCGAAGAACGCTGGGAAATTTCGCTCGCTCATGCGCGCACCTCGGCGACACCCGACGAGTCGTCCGCATCGAGCGTGCGCAGCCAATTGCCCACGATGATCGCGCCATGCTCGGTCAGAAACGATTCAGGGTGAAACTGCACACCCACCAACGGCATCGCCCGATGCTCGATACCCATGATTTCGCCTTCATCCGTCGACGCCGTGACCCGCAACACGCTAGGAAGCGAGTCTCGCTCTGCGATCAGCGAGTGATAGCGAGCGGCGAGAAACGGTGAAGGGACGTTCGCAAAAACAGACGATCCATCGTGGAACACGGGCGAGGTCTTGCCATGCATGAGACGCGGTGCACGCACCACGCGTCCACCCAGTGCCTGGGTGATGACTTGATGACCCAAACACACGCCAAAGATCGGGATTTTCCCCGCCAATTCATCGACCACGCGCAACGACACACCGGCATCGTCTGGGGTGCAAGGGCCGGGGCTGATGAGCACACCGTCCGGTCGCCATTCTCGAACACCAGCAACGTCGATACGATCGTGCAAGAAGACCTCACACGTCGCCCCGAGCACGCGCAAGAGCTGCACGAGGTTGTAGGTGAATGAATCGTAATTGTCGATCACGAGCACACGCGCCGAAGACATGAACCGCGAGGAATCTACCCGAGCGATGCGATGCGCGATACAGAGGAGGCCCCGTGTCTGATCGTCCCCCCTCCTCCACAGGATCCCCTCGCGCGCCAGCGTCGACGTCGAGGCTTGTTGGAGCCTCGCCCGGCCCCGCATCGAACAAGATGCGCGCAGCGTTGCCGAGCGACGGAACAGGTGCCGGACAACCTCCGCCGTCGTTCCCCGACCCACCGGTGTCACGCACTCCGCCTTCCGACGGAGGCGGAGCGATCTCGCGAGGGCCTCGAAGCCGCAAGAAAAACGATGAGCCGCGACGCTGGTGGATTCCGCTCCTTGCGATGGTGGCGCTGCCGCTTTTCATCGTCGGCGTGCTCACCGCTGCGGTGCAGTGGATGCACATCAAGCTCGACCTGTTCTCGTTCGATAGTGGCCCTCCGAAGACCACGCGTGACGCCGGGCCAGTGCCCACGCGAACGATCGTGCGAGGCAAGGTCGTCGACTTCGATGGTGACCCGGTCGAGAACGCAAACATCACCGTGGTGGGGCCCACGTCGAGCTTCCAAGTGCTGCGTTCAGGCACGAGCGATCCGAACGGATTGTTCACCTTCCTCGACCTGCCACCCGTACACATTCACGTCATCGCAGAGCACCCCGAAGAAGGGATCACCGCAAGCGCTGAGTTGCCCGTCGCTGCCGATGGCCCTCCCACCGAGATCACGCTCGCGCTTGCACCAGGCCGGCGCGTCAAAGGGGTGGTCACCGACGAGGACGGTAAGCCCATCGCCTCGGCGCAGGTGAATTCAGAGGGGCCGATGTACTTGCCTCGCGTCGCAATGACGGCCCCCGATGGCACGTTTAGTCTGCCGAGATTGCTCCCCGAAACGTTGTCGGTTCTCGCGACTGCACGAGGGTTTGCGCCCTCGAGCGTGCCGTTGCGAAAGCCAGCGGATGGCACCGAAGAAGAGCTCACGATCCGCCTGCGTCGAGCCCCCGATATCGAAGGTCGTGTCGTGACTCCAGAGGGCGATCCCATTCGTGCCACGGTCGTCGCCTGTGAGGGCAAAGGCCCCGGAGAGAAAGTCGTTTCAGAGCCGGACGGAAGCTTCCGGTTCCCGTCAACGCTTGTCGGCTGTGCGATCGTCGCGATGCACGACGAGTACTCGCCTTCCGAGCCCGTGCAGGCCGTCGCAGGGGTCAAACACACGCTTACGTTGCTACGCGGAGGCAGCATTCGAGGTCGTGTGGTCGATGACATGGGCCGCGCGATCACGAAGTTCTCGATCGGCGTCGAGACGTTCGTTCCGACACAAGGCGAGCGCACGTACTCGGTACGAAGTGGGCCCGCGAAACCCTTCGAAGACCCGACGGGTGAGTTCAAATACGAGAAGCTCGCCCCCGGCACCTACGTGCTCACCGCGTTGGTCGACGGGCGTCCGCCAGGCCGTTCGACATCGATCGAGGTGTCTGCCGACAAGCTCGCAGACGACGTGAAGATCGTCGTGCCTCGGGGCGGAGTGATCGAGGGCACGATCTCCGACGCGCAAACGCGAGAGATCTTGGTGGGTGCCACGATCACGTTCGATTCACTGTCGAGCACACGTGTAGGCGCAGAAGCGCAAGCGACCACAGGTGAGGACGGTCGTTTTCGGCTCGAAGGCGCGCCCAGTGGGCCCTTCTCTTTGCGCGTTGAACATCCTGGTCATCGAACGAAAATCGTTCCGATGACTCGCGAAGCGTCACGCGACGTGGTGCAGCGCGACATCCTGTTGACGCCAACGGGCGACGCCGGAACGGGCGTCGAGTTCTCGGGAATTGGCGCGAATCTGATCCAAACCCGTGAAGGGATCGCCTTGTCCTCCGTCTTTCCGGGTGAGCCTGCGGCCAGAGCAGGGTTGCTACAAGGAGACCACCTGCGAAAGATCGAAGGAGACTCTGCCGATGGGCTCTCTGTCGTTGACGCGATTCAGCGACTTCGAGGCGAGCCAGGCACTCCGGTCACGCTCACGGTCGAACGACCTGGGGCCGACGGATGGATCGAGGTCACGCTGTACCGCGCCACGTTGATCCGTTGAAAGTGACTGCAAGGTTCCGGAAAGATCCACCGTTGCTTGTCGTAGAACTGCCGACTCTCACATGGAGCGCATCATGACCCCGCGTATTGCCGTAGCTTCTCTGACCGTGTTTTCCGTCCTCGCGTTCGCAGCTTGCAAGTCGCAGGATCAACAGCAGCCGCAGTACGCACAGGGAGGGCAAGGCTACCAACAACAACCCGGTTACAATCAGGGTTATCAACAGCAGCCCACCCAGCCCGGCTATCAACAGCAACCCACGCAACCGGGTTATCAGCAGCAACCAACACAACCTGGTTACACGCAGCCCACCCAACCTGGTCAGCCGGGTCAACCAACACAACCCACACAACCCACCCAGCCAGGAGCAGGTGGCGGAGGCGCTGCGAGCCCATTCCCAGGGTTTCCGTTTCCGTTCCCAGGCATGGGCGGTGGTCAGCAGGGCGGTGGCACCGGCGGCGGAACGTCAGGCGGCGGAAGCTCAGGAGGCCCCGTGGGCGGCCCCGGCGCAGCGCTTCAACCGTTGTTGATCCCATTGCAGCAGCAGCACGCACCAGGCTCGACCTCGAGGGTTCTGCGATTTCGGCGTTCGCGCAGCAGGGCACGCCGCTCACCACGCCGGTCACGATTCAGCCCAACAAGTGCTACACGGCGATCGCGGTCTCGAGCCCACCCGTCAGCGACGTATTGGTTGAGCTCTTGCTGCAAACCTGGCGCCCTTCCCGCCGACCACGTTGACGCAGCAAGCAGGTGCTGCACAAACCGTGATGAGCCCGCAGCCAAACTGCTTCCGCAACCCGACGCCAGCACCTGTTCCGGGTTTGCTTCGTGTGACGGTTCGAGCTGGCGCAGGCCCAATCCTCGCACAGCTCTACGGCAAGTGATTTCGTAGGCTTATCGCTCCCCCAGCCTGATGCTGAAGGCGCGATTCGTGCAGGTTGGTTCGCTCGACCCCCAGCATCGTCGCCGCTTTCGAGATCCTCCAATCAACGAGCTGAAGGGTCTGCAAGATGTACTGACGCTCGGCTTGATCCCTGAATTCTTTCAGGGTCATTCGCGCTGGTTCTTCCGCGCCCGAGGTCGACGCGCTGTCTTCTGCGGTGAACCCTGCATCGGTAAGCAGACGATCGCCCTCGGGCTCTGGCTCGTCGTCGAAGGGGCTAACGTGAGGGTCTTCTGGCAGGTTCGGGTTACGGTGATTTCGTCTCCCGACAAAATCACCGGTATCGCTCGACGACGTTCGCTCGCTCGGCGCACGTTCCTGGCCAGGCACGAGCTGGGCGCCTTGAAAAACGCCGATCAACGTGCTTCGCTCGAATGCCGTTCTCTCGAATGAACGCATGGACAAACGACTCCCGAGAGCAAGCGAACATCTTCGACGCGCTCGCGAAGCGAAGGCGAATGAATCGAAACACATTTAGGCGGAAGAACAGGTCTCCGCGAAAGGTGCCCCGTGCGACCTCGCGCTCGGCGATCTTGTTCGTGGCAGTTAACACGCGCACACATCGATATTCAACGAAGTCTCTGAGCCAACCTGAGTGATCTCTCCGTTCGCGAGCGCACGAAGTACCTTATTGGGCGGTGAGATCCATGTCGCCGATCTCATCCAAGAAGATGGTCCCGCCGTGTGCAAGCTCGAACAGACCTCGCTTCTTGGCCTGCGCTCCGGTGAACGCGCCCTTCTCGTGGCCGAACAATTCACTCTCGATCAACTCACGCGGAATCGCCGCGCAGTTCACCTTGATAAACGGTGCCTCGGCTCGTGGGCTGAGTCGGTGGATGGCTCGACTGATGAGCTCTTTGCCCGTACCGCTTTCGCCCGTAATGAGCACGATGGCGCGTGTGGGCGCGACCTTCTCGATCTGACCGTAGAGCTTGAGCATCACCGGGCTCTTGCCGATCATCTCGTACCGAGCGCTGAGCTCTTCTTTGAGACCCGCCACTGCTCGCGCCAAGTTGGCGGTCTTGAGCACGTTTCGAACGCTCACCAAGATGCGTTCGCGGTTCAGTGGCTTCTCGAAGAAATCACTCGCGCCGAGCTTGATCGCTTGCACCGCATCGTGAACGGTCGCGTGCCCGCTGATGACAATGACGGGTTTATCTTTGAGCGTTTCATCCGCTCGCATTCGTTCGAGCGCTTCGAGCCCGGTGATCCCGGGAAGCTTCACGTCGAAGATACAGAGATCGATCGGAACGCCCGTGGACAGAATCGCCAAGCCCTCTTCGGCAGAGCCGGCCTCACGTACCAAATACCCTTCACCGGACAGCACCATCTCGAGGGTACGGCGAATGTTTTTCTCGTCATCGACCACGAGGATCGTCGGAGGAACCACCTCTGGCGTGCTCTGCATTCTGCGACGTTACAACAGTCTCGCGTTCGTGTGAGCTATCGTCCTGTCGAGCCGTAGCCCCCTTCACCGCGTGCCGTGGAATCAAGCGATTCGACAAGCGCCCAGGTGATTCGTGTCACGGGTGCGACCACGAGCTGCGCAATCCGATCGCCGCGATTCACCGTGAAGGATTGATCGCCAAGGTTGATCAGAACGACACGAAGCTCGCCGCGATAGTCTTCGTCCACTGTCCCCGGCGTGTTCAGCACCGTGATGCCGTGCTTCCAGGCGAGACCGCTTCGAGGTCGCACTTGTGCTTCGTGGCCGGCTGGCAAAGCGATCGCGATCCCTGTCGGAATCATCGCACGGGCACCAGGCCGGATTTCTATCGAATGACGAATCGCGGCTCGCAAATCGAGCCCTGCAGCGCCAGCCGTTTCATACGCCGGCAGCGGCAGGGCTCTGGCGCGCCTCATCGCCAACCCAGGTAACGCACCTCGAGAAGCTCTTTCATGGACAGTGATCTCGTGAACCTGGGATAGCATCAGTCTCGCTCACGATGACCACTCCCGGCCCTTACGACGCATCGCTCGCGATTCTCGATCAGAAGCTGCGCAACGGTGAGATCACACAGTTCGAATACGACTCAGCTCGTCGTGCTGTGCTCCGGGGTGAAACTCCCGATGCGCTCACTCGTCAGCCACCGAAGCAAGAGCGCCCCCCCGAGATCGTGATGCCGCCGGGTTGGTCAACTCAGCCTTCGGGCGTGAAGCTCTGGACAGCCGATGGGCGCCCCGACGACCCTTCGCGCAGGTTCATTTATCCGCCTACGCAATCAGGTATCGGCAACGGCAAGGCCTTCTTTTTCTTGTTCGGCTTCGTGGTCACGAGTCAACGAGACCAGGAGTTCTTGCAGGCCGAGCTGAAAGAGATCGAAGACGACATCGCGGTGCTTCGCAACGCGGGGTACACGGTCGTCGTCGATCACCAAGCGACCAAACGAGACTTCCTCGAAACCCTGTATGCGCAGGGTGAAGGCGTGCCCGGTGTACACCCAGTCGGCATCTACTGGAGCGGCCATGGCAACGAAGATGGCGGCGTTGAAACCTGTGATGGCGGCGTCGTGCTGCCCTCGGATGTCGACACCACCAAAGTGTCACCCGCGCTGCGTTTGCTGATCCTCGCGTCGTGTTACGCCGGGTGTCGAGCGCGCACATGGCGCATGCAACTCGGAGGCACACCACTCATCGTGGGTTGGGGGCACCCGGTCACGATCGATCGAGCTGTCGAGTTCTTGAAACAACGCCCAGAGACCGACACCGATCTCGATGACCTGATTCGCAGGTACATTCTCACCGATTCGCCGCTTCCGCCCGAGCCTTCACGCGATGGTCTCGTCGAAGAAGCTGCGGCTCGTGGTTGGTGCGGTGACGTACCCGATCGCATTCGCAACGTCGCTCTGCGACTGGGTGCGATGTGGAAGGTCGAGCAACGCAAGGTATTGCTGCACATTCCACTCGAGAAGGGCCGTCATCAGATTGTGAGCGTGTTCTTGATCTACGCGACCGAGCCATTCGTATCGGGAGAAATTCTGATCGGCGTCGAGAGTGAAGCAGGTGCGCTCACCTCGGTCGTCGACCCAAGTATGTTGCTTCGCGGGCGAGGGTCGCCGTCGTACGCAAGGGTTGCGCTGGTCACCGGCCCGAACGATGCGCCACGCATGCTCGCACAAGGTTTTTTGCCTGCGGCTCGCGCGACAGAGAGTGATCTGACAGCGCTCATTTACGACGTTGCAAATACCGCTGATGCGATCGAGCAACGCGTGTTCGGAAGCGACATGAGATAAACGAACGAGCATCGATGCAACGAGTTGACCACCGTCGACTCGCCATGCAACGGTGTGGTTTCTGCTCGAAAGAGGAGGAGAGCGAATGCCAACCTGGCCAGAAATCCAAGCCTACGCCCGCAGCAAATACCGTCTTGCCAAGGATGAACCCGAGAAGTTCGCCGTGGTGTTCAAAGAGGCGGACAACCGCACCCAGATGATTTGGGTTCGTAAGTTCACGGCTTTCAATCAGGAATGGCTCGAGTTCAAGAGCTACTTCGCCAAGGAGGCCGAGCTCGCCCCAGCGGTTGCGCTCCGACTCAATGGCGAGCTCCCGATTGGCTCGATCGCGCTTCTCGACGGGTACTACGCGTTGCTCCACAACGCTCCGTTGAAGAACCTCGACGTCGAAGAGTTCGAGCTTCCGTTCAACTATCTCGCCACCAAGGCAGATCAGCTCGAGCGTACGTACTCAGCCGGCAAAGACGACTACTGAGCGCACTCGAGGGTGAGCACGCCCCTCGAACGCGGTGCCGTTCACCTCGCCCTCTTCAATGCGTTCGCGTACGAGAGGGCGACTGTGTTTGAGTGAGCAAGAGCGGTCTAAAAGACCTGCAAAACGGCCTGATCGAAACGATGCCTCGAGTAGCGTTTGTACACGGCGCTCGAGCTCTCGGGCACGCGGCTCTTGATGGGAAGCGAGTGCGGTGTTGATCTCACCCAGCGCTTTCAGGTGACTGAAGACCTGCACGTCACCGAGCGGAGTGCCGGCCGAGAGCAACGTCTGAATGCGCTGGATTTCACCTTCGAGCGCATCGAGACCGATGCCAACACTACCTGCGCGACGTGCCCCTGGGTTGTCGCGATAAAACAGCTCGAGTTCGGGTTGAACGATGGCGTTGATGACGGAAGCTTGATCCTCGTTGTTCCAGATGTGCTTGAGCAGAAAGAAATCACTCGCATTCGGCGTGTCGCGCCCGTCGAGAAAGGCCGACGCCGCAAAGAGCTTGAGCATCTTGACGACGCGGCGATCCGACAGCGTCACCCCTTCTGCACGAATCTGGAACACCAGGCCTTTGTACGCCCCAAGGAACGACGGCTCGAAACGAAGACGAGACCCGAACGAAGCTCGCAACGTGTGAAGCTCGGCTGCGGTCACTGGCGTCTCGACGGCCTGTTGCGTGAGCTGTGCAACCTCGAGCGCGATGCCTCGTTCGAGTAGCTCGGTGAAGTGATACGCGTCGAGATTGTCACTGCGAATACGCAGCAAGAATCGATCGAAGATCGCGAGCATCGTGTCATCGCTTGGCACCTCGTTGCTCGCGCCAAATACGCTGATCAACGGACACGACAGAACCTCAGTGCCGACGGTGTACGTTCGCTCGTTCAAGAGGGTCAGCAGCGAGTTGAGGATCGCGCTGTTCGACTTGAACACCTCATCGAGAAACACGATCTCGCTGTCGGGCAACATACGCTCGATGCGACGCTTGTACGCTCCTTCACGGAACGCCCGGATATCAACAGGCCCGAAGATCTCGTTGGGCTCGGTAAAGCGCGTCAACAGATACTCGAAATAACGAGCATCGAGCATCTTGGCGAGCGAGCGGATCAACGCGCTTTTCGCTGTCCCCGGAGGGCCGATCAACAACGCATGCTCGCCAGCCACGACCGAGATCAGAAGCAGGCGAATGACCTCGTCTTTGCCCAGAAACTGCTGCTCGAGTGCTTGGCCGATGCGTCGCAATCGGTGGACGAGTGAGTCGTCGCTCATGTCACGACGACACTAGTGCCGTTCAGCCAAGATCACCGTCGATTTCTGGCGCGAGCTGCACGCTTTTTTCTTTACGGCTGTGCAACGGGCCAAGGCACAACACTCATGCCGGTATCCGAGTCGGTCGAGCCGCCCGAGCCGAGCACACCCGAGACGTTCGAGCCCCAGCAATACGTGCCGCCCGTGGCGGTCAAACTGCACGTGTGATGCGACCCAGCATCGAGCATTCCCAAGCCCAGATCACCGATCACTTTCACCCAGGTCGAGCTTCCGCCAAGCGTGCCATCACCGAGCTGTCCGTAGCTGTTGTCGCCTCGGCAATAGACGTCGCTCGCAGTTGTGGCGCAGACGTGAAACGAGCCCGCTGTCACGCTCGAAAAGCCGTCGACGCCGGTGAGCTTGACCGGCGCGTAGACGCGGTCGGTTTGGCTCTCGCCGATCTGCCCGGTGTCGTTGGCTCCCCAGCAATACACGGCTCCGCTCGCGGTCACGCCGCACACGGTCGCGCGGTACATGTCGATCGAGATGAGTGGTTCGGGTGTCGTGACCTCGACAGCGGTCTGAGAAGGCGAGGCTGGCTCACCGTCTCCAAGCTGACCGAGATCGTCCGCACCCCAGCAAAATACCTTGTGATCGTCACGAAGACCGCAGCTCGACCAAAGGCCCGTCGCGATGTCATCCCAACCGTGCACTGAATCGACGAGCTCGGGTGTCGATACCGGTGTCGAGGTTTCGAATCCGAGTGCGCCATCTCCACTCGTGCCCCAGCAGTACAGCTTCTTGCCGTCGTCGATCGCGCAGGTGTGTGAGCCACCCGCTCGGATCTTCGTGAGCTTGTGATCGCCAAGAACCTTGGTGGGCGAGCTCACTGGGCCAGGGTCGCTCACGCCGTTACCAAGCTCGCCACCGTCTTGATCGCCCCAGCACCACGCAGCGCCCTCGGTGTCGATCGCACACGAGTGATAGAGGCCGGTCGTGATCGAGACGAAGGAGTGATCTCCCGAGACCGCAGCGGGCGTCGACTGGCTTGCCGTCGTGGGAAGCACCTGACCGTTTCCGATCTGGCCGAAGAAGTTCCAGCCCCAGCACCAGGCCTTACCAGCACTGTCGAGAGCGCAGGTATGTGAGCCTCCGCCCGAGAGAGAAGCGAGCGTGAACGGCGTTGTATCAGGGATCGGTTTGACCACGGTGAGTGAGGCCCAACCTGTGGTCCAACCGTTGGCGATCGCGATCACCGAGGTCGCTCCTTGAGCAACGCCTGTGGCCAAACCTTGGGAGTCGATCGACGCGATGTTTGGGTTGCCCGTGGCCCAATCGAAGTGCACACCCGTCATCGGCAGATCGTTGGCGTCGTAGGCCGTTGCAACGAACGCTTGCGTGCCACCAAGCGAGGCGAGTGTGCTCGAAGAGGGCGTCACTTCGACACGAAATACCGAAGCGGGAGTGATTGAGATCGGATGGGAGCCGACCACCCCCTCTGCCGTCGCGTTGACCATCGTGTCGCCCTGCGCAACCGGCGTAACCAAGCCGGTTGAATCGACTGTGGCCACGGCAGAGTCGTCCATGGTCCACACGAACGTGGCCGTGATCTCGTTGCCATCTGCGTCGAGAGCTCGTGCATGAAACTGGCGACTCGAACCAACCTGAATAACGCCGCAGTCGTTGCAGAAGTCGTCGGTGTAGACCGAAATCGACGCGATCGAATGAGCAGACGTTCCGCCTGTGCCGCCGGTTCCGGCTGAGCCACTTGAGCCTGACGAACCCGCGGTTCCGGCGGTTCCACCCGTTCCACTCGTTCCACCGGTGCCAGCAGAACCCGATGAGCCTGACGAGCCTGCGGTTCCGCCCGAGCCAGACGTTCCGCCCGAGCTCGAGACGGGCGAGGACTCAGAGTCCCCGCACGCGATCAACAACAGCAACGAAGAGAGCGAGGACACATAAGCGAGAGATCGAGAACGCAAGGTGATTTCCTTTCTCGAAGCAAGATCGAGTGAGACCACGATGAAGTGATTCTCGAGCCGCTGAATGGCACCTGAAACTTCCTGAAAGTTCGGTCAGAGATCTGTCCAGATCACCGCGGCTTGCGCATCGATCACGTACCCGTCGTCTTGTCGCTGAAGCAGCGCTCCGAGGCCGAGACTTCGAAGGGTTTTGATCCCCGAGTAGACGCGATTCACGGCCGCTTGAGGCAATACACGTTCACCGGGCCAACCGTGCTCGAAGAGCGTTTGCGCAGAGAGCCCGACGCCTGGCGACGCGGCCCATTGCTCCGCCAACGCGAGCAAAAGCTTACGCAAAGCACCGCGACGAGAAAGCGACACTCGAGCCCCCTCATCGACACAGAACCATCGAGCTTCGGCCCCCAACATCAAACGAGCGCGTGACGACGCGAGGCCTGGCTCTTGACGTTTGAGCGGGTGATGCTCGTTCGGCTCACCTAGCGACTTACGAAGCAAAAACACGGCAAACGAAAGCTCCGGAAGGCGCCCATGGCTCGCGTCGCGAAGTGCCTGCTCGCCCGCTTCGAGTCGACGTTGCGCCGACTGTCGAAGCGTTCGCTGCTCGTCGCTCGAGCCACGGGCCAGCGCGAGATCGAGAACGCCTTCGAGCACATCGACCACCGCGAGTGATGACGCGTCCATGCGAGAGGGCGTGGCACGTGCAGCAACGAAGTCGTGACGTGCTTCGGCAATCAAGCCGAGCGATGCCTCTACCGCAGCGAAAAACGGTCGAGTGAGCAGCTCGAAGCGAGTCTCGCCGCATTCATGAAGAGTCTCGATGGCCCGTTGGTACAGCTCGCGCGCGGCACTGAGCTCACCCAACCCGTGTCGCGCCATCGCGAGATTGGCGAGCGCCAGCCCTTCGAAACGTCGATGCCCCAAGCGTTGTTGAAGCACGAGCGCCTCGGATGAAAACTGCGCAGCGCGATCGAGTTGACCTGCCGTGAGAGACCAGCTTCCGAGATTGAGAAGCGAGTCGGCTTGCACGGCTCCGTTGCCTGATTGCACTGCGAGCGAAAGGGCTTGCTCGGTCAGACTACGCGCATCTTCGAGTCGACCTTGAGCGTGTCGAACGACACCAATATTGCCAACGACAGCGGCCTCCATGCGCTGCGACCCACAACGTCGAAACAGTGCACGCGCAGCTTCGAACGCACGCACGGCTTGGTCGAGCTGACCTTCGATCTCATCGACGCACCCCTCGAGGTTACGAGCGCAGCCGAGCACGTAGGGTTGCTCGGACAACGCCAACACCGAGCGAGCACGTTGAAGAAGCTCGCGGGCTTGTACGAACTCTCCGTGCTGCGCCAAAAACCTTGCAAACGAGACAAGCACACGGCCCAAGAGCGACGTGTTCTCAGCCAGCACGAGAGCCTCGCCGAGAAGCGCTCGCGGCTCGTCGATTTGACCAATCTTCGAGAGTGACTCGGCGAACAGGACGAGCGCACGACCGATCAACTCGGGCTCTGAGCTGGCTCGGGCGGACGCCAGCGCACGCTCGACGATGGATGTATCGCGAGCGGGCCCAAGCGCGTCGAATGTGGCGACAACGATGGCAGCGCGGGCTGCGAGTGAAGGGG
>JAXLYQ010000030.1:0-54959 GCA_046351315.1 Polyangiaceae bacterium | reverse complement strand
GCAAGGCCGGTATCAAGGTGAAGGACGTGGCTGAGCTTGTTCAGAAGCTCAAGAACGACGCAAAGGTGCTCTGACCGAGCGACGAAGGAGACACAGATATCATGGCGAACATCCTCGTCGTCGCCGAGTTGGGCGACGGAAAGATCAAGAAGACCACGCACTCGGCGATCACCTTTGCGCGTACGGCTGCGCAGGGCCTGGGCGTTGCGTTTGACATTCTCGTGATCGGTGGCGGTGCTGCGGCGGTTGCGTCCGAGCTCGCTGGCTTCGGTGCCGGTAAGCTTCTCGTTGCCGACAACGCGTCGCTCGCGAACTACGTTGCCGAGAACTTCGTCACGACCGTCATCGACACCGCGAAGGCGGGCGGGTACGGCGTGGTGGTTGCGACGGCCTCGTCGTACGGCAAAGACCTTCTCCCGCGCGTTGCGGCAGCGCTCGACGCTGGCTACGCAGCCGACATCTCGGCCGTGTTCGTCGACGGCGGCAAGCTCGTCTACAAGCGTCCGATCTACGCAGGCAACGCGTACGGCTACGCGACGATCTCTTCGAGCGTTCAGGTCGTCACCGTTCGACAGAGCGAGTTCACGGCTGCCGAGGCAACCGGCGGCGCATCGGCGGTCGAAAACGTGGCCGTGAGCGGCGCTGCAGCCGGCGCTGATCGCGTGTCGTTCGTGGCGTTCGACCAGGTGAAGTCAGCGCGTCCGTCGCTCGGCGAAGCCAAGGTCATCGTGTCCGGCGGTCGTGCCCTCAAGGAGCGCTTCAACGAGATCCTCGACCCTCTCGCCGACCTTCTCGGCGCTGGTGTCGGTGCGAGCCGAGCCGCTTGCGACGCGGGCTACGCGCCAAGCTACTATCAGGTCGGTCAGACCGGCAAGATTGTCGCTCCGCAGCTCTACTTCGCTGTCGGTATCTCGGGTGCGATCCAGCACTTGGCCGGTATGAAGGGCTCGAAGGTCATCGTCGCCATCAACAAGGATGCCGAAGCTCCGATCTTCCAAGTGGCCGACTATGGTCTCGTGGCCGATCTCTTCGCCGCTGTGCCCGCGTTGGTCGGTGAGATCAAGGCCGCCAAGGGCTGATTCTCATACGCAGCAAGCAACACGGCTGGCCGTTGGGCCGGCCGTCGTTGTTTTGTACCGCGGGCTCGCATCACTCGTAGCGTGTGGTCGTTCAGGCTCGGGCGAGGTTCGCGTGCTTCGACGAATGAGGGACGATTTGTGTTTGACGAAGTCGCTCAGAACGGTCATAAGCGCGGTCCGCTGTTCGTGCGAACGAATCAGCTCGGGGCGTAGCGCAGCCTGGTAGCGCACCTGGTTCGGGACCAGGGAGTCGGAGGTTCAAATCCTCTCGCCCCGACACGAAAAGAAGATACGAAGCCTCGCACTCCGGTGCGAGCGCCCTTCGTCGATGTGAGTACAGAAAGCGCTATTTTGCAGCTCTATCAGCAGCCGCGCCACCATCGGAGAGTGCTGGATTCACACGGGTGGTGCAGTCGCCCCAACCAACCCGTGGGCAAAGGAACCAAGCGGTTCGCGGGCCCGATGGGCTACGAACGCCCGCAACAAGCCCGCGAGGCGAGCTGGCAGGCGCGAAGACGCCGAGCAAAAGCGAATTGCGAAGCATCCGAGCTAGAACCAGTTGCGAAGGCTGCAGGCTACTCAAGGGGCAGGGGAGCACCGTTGACCCGAGCCCTGTACGTTGCGCGAGCAACTGGGGATATGCGGCGTACCTGTTGGAGTCGAGGACCGCTCTTCTAGGCAAGACTGACCGAGTGGGTGTAGTTTCAACGGCGATGTCCACCTTTTCTGGTCTGTCGTTGGGGCTGGTGTTCGGAACGTGGCAAGCGCGCTCCGAGCAGCTCGAGCCTGCGGATGGGCCGAGGGCCTTCGGGGTGGCGTTCAACATCGGGCCGCCCAAGCCGACGAGCGACATGGTCGACGACGACATCGACGACTATTTCAACTCACGGGGGTGGTCTTTCGCCGTGGGTATTTCTGCCCACAACCAGTGCTCGCCCTCCGCTGATCCACCTCCGTGGCCCACGTTCTCGAATCGGCACACCCCGACGGTTCACCGCAACGGCCCCGTCGAGGGCAGAATTGTCTGGTCGAAGCGGGTAGGGATGTAAATAAACCCTATAGGAAAACGAAAAGCATCCTATAGGGTGATTCTTATTTCACTGGTGCAACAGGGCGCAGACCGGCACGGCCGTTTCGTATGCCTGCACATCCGAGCCGGTATTGTACCGCGCGAATCGATTGTACCAACGCGTTGCAACGTTGATGATTGATTCAGAGCCCGCACGCTCGATCGATTCGATCACGAGGCTTCCACTGGCGATATATTTGAACCCCAACGAGAAACGAACCCTCGATTTATCCGTCGTGTCGGCACGTCGGTAACGCAGCCGGATCGCTTCGAGGTATTCGCCAGCGTGCTGCTTCGGAATGATGGACCCGCGCAAGGTTTTGCCCAGACCAAAGGGCCCGAGCATCCAACGCCCCGAAACCCATTTCGCCGGAACAACAATACGACTTTGTCGCGAGAAAGTGGCCTCGATGAGAAATGCGCTCAAATTGAGTGAAGGGTCCGCAGCAAGATCCTCCATCAATTCGCCGTACTCGTCGACAAACTCTTTCATCTGCGAATGCACCACGCCAATGCAGTTGGCTAGGCCTTGAAAATAACCGTCGAGCTCGCCTGAGGTTCGTGTTCGGGCCACTGCCTTTGCGCAGGTTTTGGCTTCGACAGACTGTCCGAATTGGTAACCGGTGCCCGGTGCCATCACGACGTCGGCGAGCTCGCCTTCTTTCGCACCAGGTTGGGCAGGCGGAGCCCACGAGGCCACAGCAGACTCGTAGTACATATAGTTGAGCAGCTTGTATTTCCACGTGGCTGAGCCAGAGCCCTCTACCCCAATTTCCTCGAGCCCAATCTTCCCCTTGAGCTTGCCGTCGACCACGCCGTGTCGACCCTCGATCGGCTCGCCGATCTCTTTTTCTTTTTGAAGGCTGGGGGTCGAGATCAACCCTTGTTGTGCGCCGACACCAACTTTCACGCCCACGCCGAGCAGTGAGAGATCGATTTGCCCATACACAATATGCGTGTCCTGCGTTGTAATCGCAAAACAAGACGGAACGAACGTGCGTTGGGCATTCATCTTGTGCCCAGAGATCGCGTTCGATCGCGGTCGACCTTGGCCAGCAGGAGTAGCTTGAGCGGCCACTTGGAAACGATAGAACGTATCCTTTCCTTTGACCGAAACCCCAGGCCCCGTGACGGTCGCCGTGGCTTCGGCTCCGACCCCCGCCACACCCACGCTTGCTTTGAAGCTCGCGGTTGCATAGGCCTGCGTGGTCGCCTCTGCACTCGGGGATACACTCCACAAGCTCACGAAGTTATAGGGCTCCAACAACGCAGCGGCCTTGAAGTTACGAAGATTGAGAATCAACGCATCAATCTCGAATTGATCCGATGGGCTTGCGAGCGAATCGCCGCGAGCCTGCTCCAGCGATGAGATCAAGTCGCTCGCCGTGACATTTCCGCCCGTGACGTGTTTTTTCCAGAAGCCCTGGGTGGGCTTGTATTTGGCAAGGCTCGAATGCGAATCGAAGAACTGGAAAATATCGTTCTTGAGCACTTGTTTCTTATCACCGTGCTCGAGTACCGAAAGCAGGAGGGTCTTGATTTCCTCCATCGTACTGCCTGAGCTAGACCCTGTATGGCGCTCGATATACGTGGGGGCTGGGTCACTGATATACAACCGTTGACCACCGATCGAAGCGCCCATCTTCAGGCTGGCCTTTGCGCCACACTCAAAAGCGCATAGGTCGGCGTAGGTTCCCTTTTCGACCTCAGGCTTTTGATTGCTCCAATCTCCGCCCGTGGGTTTCGGAATCCCCGGAATATCTGGAGTTTTCACTCCGACTTCCATCGACACACCCACTTCAGCCGAGAACTTGTAGCCCTTCATGGCCAAAAACACGACGTTCTTGGTGATGCCAAGCGCGCGACCACCTGCATCCAGTCGCTGAGGAGCCATATAGGCTCCCAATAGGGTCACATTGGTTTTCTCGATGCGAATCTTGACGCCAACCTCGGCAAACAGACCCGTTTCGGGCAAGGGGCAACCAGCGCAGGCCGCGGCAAGGGCCACCAAGTCGACTTTGAGCTCGACCGTTCCCGCTCCGCCCTGCTCGTACATATACGTCTGAAGGTCGCCTCGGCAGTCAATTCCCACGCCGATGAAGTAGTTGGCGATCTCCATGTCCGACCATGGCTGTGGCGGAACATAAGGTTTGTCCTCTTCAGGCTCGCTCAGCCCTTTCTCGTGCTGCGTACGGGCAGACTTCTCGAGCTGATCTCCGATTTTCTTGTTCTTTTTGAAGAGGGGCATCAGATCCTCGCGTGTTCCGCGAACAAAGCGTTCCCGCGCATCGTCGGTGATTTTCCGCCCGTTGCCAAGTATGTTCGACGCGATTCTACTCTCGCCTTCGATGACGCTGAGCGGCGACTACTGCCGTGGTGTGAACGTGTGAAACGGCCCTTCGATCAGTGCACGCACGTGCTCTAGCCTTGAGACGCCGATCGCGAGCGCCGTTCTCAGAACGTGAGCCCGACGGTCAAGCGAATCGCTCGCTTCTGGGTGTTGTTGAAGATCAGTGAAGTGCCCAAGTACATGGCCTTTGTACCCAGCCCTATCGTTGGCCCGCCGCCGTAGTTGACGAACTTCGCGTCAGGGTCCCAACTGGCATCCACATCACCCACGGCACCCACGTACAAAGGGTCAAAAATCCCAAATACAGACAAATACGTGTACACCTCGCGCGGCGGGTACCAATCGGTGAACGACGTCACCGAAAAGTGTTTTCGAGAGTAGTCGATCTGGTTGTTGATAATGGCGTGACCTTCGTTCACCCCTCCGCCGTACACCCCCGCCTTCATTTCGAGGCCCCAGTGACCCAGCGTCCAGCGAGGGCCGGCGTATATCCCCAGCACGCTCACGTCAGAGCGCCCATAATAAAAACTAAACAGCGACAGTTGAGGCCACCCCTCTTTGACTCTCTGAATAGAATTCAAGAAAATCACGACCTGCGATGGCGTTGCACTCGCCTCGGTCGAAAGCACCGAGAGGGCCAATCCAAGGCAAGCAGCGATCTTCTTCGACTTCATGGGTTCTCTTTCGTCGTCATGATGATCGTCCCATCGAAGATGCGAATGGTTTGTTCATCCTTGTCATCGGTGCGCTTGATCGCCAGCACCGGTTTGGCATCTTGGTAGATATGTTGAAGCGAGGTTTGACTTGCCGCTTTTTTGCCGAAAAGAATGTGATTTCCCTGAGATTCGAGAGGCAGACGCCCCCCAGGCCGCCAATCCAAGAACCCAACCAGGTTGGCGTGATCGAAGTGCAGTGCAATCAGCACCCGCTCATCTTTGTAGGCCGGAAAATAAAAATGCCCGCTCAACGTGATGGGCTCGAACAACACCACGACTTTCTTGTCGTCAAACAGCGGGATCTTCACCTTGTACTGATCGAGCGAGGTCGTCGAATCTTGATAAATTTGGTAGGTCTCTTCGTCGTCTGCCCCGGTTTCGCTCAGCGTCTTTCCCTCGACCTTGAAGGGCCAGACGGGCGTCTGGTACTCGGGGCGCCGAAACACCGGGTCAGACGCTTGTTCCGCTTCAATCTCGTACGACATCGAGTAGGTTCCGCCGGTTTCTGCGTCGACACCCACTTGCTCTCCCTCGAGCGTTGCCACCATGTCGATCGCCACGATGCGAAACGATTTATTTTGTGCCCATAGGTTCGAGCTAAAGTCGTCCACCAAACCAATGCCGACCCCGGGCGCCAGCACGTCGACCGGAAATCTCATCAGCGTAAATTTTACGCCTGGCATCTGCTGAGACGCACGTGAACCCTCTAGGGTCGAACGAGACGTCACCTGCGACGCAATCGATGTGCGAACCAAGAAATCGCTCCTGAGCCCTGTCACCTCATTTGCGTTGGTGCCCTCTTTTTTCTTCTCGGACGCGTCTGTATACGCGTTCAGCACAACGACCTTGTCTCGCCGCACCTTCGGAAACAGCACCTCGATCGATTCGACGTCGTCGACCTCGAGCTTTGGGGGCTCACTCACCGTAGGTTTCGTTGTCGTGAGCTTGTATTTGTCGTTCACGTAATCATAAAACAATCCAATATGCTGGCGATCGGTCAGCCAGGCGATGAAATCCCCAAAATGTGCAGGCGTGTCTTCTACGCCCAGGCCCAAGGACAATACCTGATATTGGGTCGATGACGCTGTCCAGGCATGTTCGAGCGTCACGCCTGTAGGCACGTGATCGTCGATCAGCGTTTGTAGCGTCGAGTCGACATACAACGCCGTCGGTCGGTGGTGACGCCAATGGGCATGCGCAGTGTCCTCGAAATGGAACGCATACCGACGCATCAATACAGGAGCGCCAGCAACATCGTCGACCGCCTTCTCTTGGATTCGCTTGTCTGAGATGATCCCGTGAACCACGAGCGCTTCTGCTTCTTCGTCGGGCTCGTCAAACGCCCTGGCAAGCGTGAGCGCAGCCTTCGCCACGTCGGGTTTCACGAACTCAGCAAATACCGTGTCTTCGTCTGGCGACGTAGTACACACCACCCAAAACACGACTTCTCCGCTGAACCCCCACGCGCGCATATGAAGCTCGATGCGCTCGATGTCGCGTGATTCGATCGAAAATGTGCTCGAACCAAGGGTGAGCTCAAGCTTGCTCGCAAGTCGATCCGTGAACATCACCCATCCTCGTGCGCTTACCGCTTCTTCTTGTCTTCGACTGGAACAATCTCGAGCGAATTTTTCGAAAGGTCCACTACAATTTGCAGCTTCTGTTTCTTGTCGCGCAAACGCAAGCCGACCAAGAGCTTCGCTCGCTTTCCGTCGTCGTCGTACTCCTCATCGACATTCGTAAGCTCAACCCGAGGCTCATACAATCGCACGTTTTCTCGGATCTCAGCAGTGAGCGCGGTCACCATTTCTTCTGGTGTGCGAAACCCAACCTCACTCAACCCGAAATTCTGCAAGAAATACCCCGTGCCGCGTTTGGTACGAAGCACATACCCGAGGTTTCTCATTACGTCCTCGAGCTCACTCAGGTTGGTTCCGCCCTCGAAGTGCTTGTACAGGAACATGATTACCCCTCGTCCGCACCGGCACTGCCGTGTCGGTACACGATGATCGTATGCCCGGATTCTTCTTCGGTCTTGAATCGATCGTAGCCCAAAAATCCCTTGTTCGAAGATGCGCCTTCCACTTGCAACCAACTCGCGTGCACGAGCACTTTCAATCGCACCACAAGAGGGATCCTATAGGGTTTCAGGACCGGGATTACCCTGGCGTCGAGCCTCTTGCGTACCACCGCGGCCCAGGCGTTCCCGCGAGCGTCAATCTCCTCTTCGGCGACCAGATCAACGATCAACCCCGACTCAGCCGCCGCATAATATTTTCCAAGAACTCCAGTACCATCCAGCGGAGAGCTACCTGGGCGAAATGCGTGGCTCGTCGTGAGGTTCGAGAACGTTTGTCGAAATGCCTGTACGCGAAGCTCAGGAAAGTACAATTGCATCAACCACTGCAGCGTGCTCGTCGAGCCCATTCCCAGCATCTTCAAGAACGAGGTCTTGGCTGCCCCCCAATCTCGAAACATGACGTCGTCATCTTCAGGGTGAAGACTTCGAACCAAGGTTTGCAGCAGGCGGTGGTCGAAAAAACGAATAAAGTCGTAAAATGTATCCGGATCTCGGGTGCGTTCTGCCACCTCGAAAAAATAGCTCGGCAACAGTGAGCTATCACCCAACAGACCGATGTTGAGCGTGATGTAGACGATCACGCCTTGTTGTCTCTCGAATCGAACGGCGTCAATGATCGACGGAGACGTGCTACCAGGCGCACTTTCGAAAATAATATCCTCGCGGCGATAACCGTAGCGGGAGAGCAAGTCGAGAAGCGGCTTGAGCTCGAATCGCCGCGCTTCGGCCTCGATCCGTTTTTCAAACGCCGCTTTTTTTTCGTCTACCGCTGTCGCCATCTCATTCTCCGCTGAACCCTCGTGGATTCATCCGGTACACCTGCGCGTACGCGCGCCACGCCACCGAATCACGTTCGTTCCAGTGAGTCGAAATTTCGTCGATATTTTCGCTGAGTAGCTTGCAATATCGACCCAACAGCTCGGGGAAATACTGCCTAGGGTCAAAGCTATCGAGCAAGCCCTGAACATCGTCGCTCACCAGCGCTGCTCGTTCGAGATCGCCCTTCTCGCAAAGCTTTTCGAAGAGCTTCACCTTCACCACAAGCTCGATAAAAGCGTGCGATACCTCGAGCTCCACCCGTCGTCGTATGGGCTCGAGGTCATCGAGTGACGTGATGCCTGTTGCCGCGACAGGTTTCTCTTCCGGCTTGGGAGCAATCTCGACCACAGGCGCAACCGTGACGGGCTCTACTTTGGGTTGGGTTTTGGCGAGCTGCGCTGCAAGCTGACGAACAAAATCTACGGTCTCGGAAACCGCAGCCTGCGCGTTCTTGAACCCGCCGCTCGCCCATGCCTGAAGCAGCGATTCACCGGCGTCTTTGCAGGCTACGGCCTTGTCGAGTGTCACCCCAGATTGCCACTCTGCCCACTGCTCCGAACGCTTGGTCTCGTGAAATTTCAGAGAATCCCGGATCTCTCCAAACGCCCAGGCCAGGCGTCGATCGACTTGTTCCTCGCGTCGTTTCGAGGGCCCCACGAAGGGCAGGCTTTCGCCCGTCAGCAATTGGGTCGCGCGAAATACGTCGGTCAACCCAAGAAAACCACCCTGAATGAACGCGTCGAGTAGCTGGACAGATATTGGGCGAATATCGAAAACGCGTTCGTTGATCAGCAGCTCGGCCTTGTTTGCAGCATCGGTGAATTTCCGCTGATCGGCAAGCTCGATCACGCCTGTAAGCCGAGGGTCGATCACCTCGAGACCCGCGCCGTCCCCAGTCGAAATTGGGCTCAACAACGCTGACAAATCTCGCGCCACGCTCAACCTCCCATCACGGTGGTCTGGCCTGGGTTCAGTATCTGAATCACCCCACCAAACGAGCACATCAACTTACAGTTCATGTCGACAGCAGGCATGTTTCCGATCAGCACCGTCGGAACTCCCGGCACCCAGGGCCCTGCAGGTACTGGTGTACAGGGCATCGGCGTGAGAACGCCCAGCGCTGCTGCTGTTGCCGCCGCGACTGCAGGGTTCGCCATGCTCGTACACATCCCAAATGGGATGATGTTTACGAACGGGATCGTGTCCATGATGTTGGCAAACGGCATCATTCCCAGCACGCGGTTGGTGGGAAGCACCATCAACGTACCTGGAGCGACACCAAACGAGCATTGTGTGGTGGCTCCGCCACAAGCGAGGATTCCCATCGAAAACTCCTGCGTCTGAGTGAAAAATCACCCTACCCAAGTGTCTTGGGCGAGGCAAACACGAACCCAAGCCGCCCGATCAGACGAAACGCCTCCGAGCGGGCCTTCCGTCGCATGACACCCGTGAGATATTGCGAACGACACCACGCGCGATCGACCTCGCCTTTGACGATTCGAGGGCGCAGCGGCACCGTCTCGATGCGCTCGGGGAGAAACCTCACGCCAAGCTCGCGCGTGATTTCTGTTTTGATTTGACCAAGATCAACACCGGGCTCGTCTCCGACCGGCGGCTCGACGAACAACCACACCCCCCCCCGAGCGTCGTTCACCCAGCGACCAGGCACGTCGAAGGCGGAGGCGTATTTCACATCGCCGACTCGAGTGACGACCTCTTCGAGTAGCGAAAAGGGGTAGGGGTGCGCATCGGGGCCAATATCCAAGCTACCCGCGTAGGCGTAGGCGTCGCCCCACCTTCCGATCACGGCTTGCACCGCAGAGACTTCACCTTCGTCACCGTTCATCAACGTGAACACGCCGCTCTCGCCAATCGCAGGAAGGTCGCCTGCAGCAGGGTTGCTGAGCTGCCACACGCGCCCCGGAGCGGGCCATACCTTCAGCGATGGAGCTTCGAAACTGGGCGCTGAAAAGAGCGAAACCCCGCCTGAGGTCGACGACGTCACGACGCCAAATCCAGGCTGTTTGCGATCGGGTACCGCTCGAAAAAACGCATCCCACCGGTCGGGCTCGATCACGTCGGTGAGGCTGCGAAACCAAGAGCGAACGCTCGCGCCCAAGCCCCCTTTCGTGCTCATCAACACGTCACGCGACTTGCGTGTGAGGCCAAGCACCGAAACCTTGTGCGCCCCTAGAATTCCAGGCTCTGAGGCGAGATCTGCCTCCGTGAGCGAGGCGAACGTCGCACCCGCAACAAGGGTGCTCAACAACAGACACAGGTCGTGTTGCATCGGCTCAAACGAAGGTGCGCTCACCACGTCGGAAGGTTCGAGCGCATAGACGAGCGCTGCGTCGCGAACCGCACCGTCGAGCAACACCGAGGCTTCGACCTCGGTGGTTCCGTCCTCCGTGGTCCCGAACGGCGCCAGCAACTTCGCCGCAACCTTGCCCGCCGCGTAGGTAAACGACCCCGCGGTGCCCGTCACTCGGCTACCCGCACTGACCGGCAGTTGAGTGGCCTGTAGCCCCGCGGGCAGCGCGCCGTGGCGACCCGATGACACAGTGAGCTCAGGCTGTATCTTGGTCAGTGCATCACGCACGAACGACGGCCCCCACGGCGGGATCACGCTCACAACGAGGCCCATCCGAAATGCCGTCAAGAGGGCTACGGCTTGATCGATCCCAGTGGGCAACACGATCGCGACAACGCGTTCGGGCTCAACGCCGAGGTCGAGCCACGCTGCTGACAGCGCGTTACAACGGGCATGAAGTGTCTCGTACGACACCCGATCGAAGCCCACGCCTTCACGACCGATCAGCGCCGTGCGCCGCTTGCCCAGATGTGCGCTGACACACTCGTGGTACAGGTCGTGCGCGCTGCCTGGCCTGCTCTTGAACACCGCGCCTCGGCGGGCGCCGAATGAGGCGTACAGACCCTCGTAAAACTTCGCTGGTGAGCTCCAGGTCGCAGGCAGCCACGTGCGCATCCAAGCGTCGTTTGCGCGCCCGCCTCGCAGGGTTTCGGCCACCACCCTGAAATCGATGTGGAGTGGATCAGGAAGACTCGGATCCGCCATCGATCACTACCGTCGCTTCACTTGAATTCGTTCGATCTGCTGGTTGCCGAGATCGATGAACACCTCAGAGGGCAGCGGCTTCCTCAACGGTACTCGCCAGTTGGCACCATGATCGGTGAAGAAGAAGTAGATCACGATGTTGCGCTTGTCGGCGTCGTCGAGCTTCACCTCGATCGGTTGCCCGGGAAAGATCGGTTGGCTCGAGATCACCGACGAGTCAGGTGGGTTGGCAAACAACCTCGAGGCAACCGACTGGTAGTCCTCGGCAGCGTCGACCCGATCCACCGCGCGAACCATCATATAGAGCGTGTTTCCGTCGTTCGTACGCGACGTGGATCGCACGGTGATCTGCGAGGTGGACGCGCATCCGCTCGCGATGAACGCACCAAGCGCAACGCCAAACAGACTCTGCTTCCACGAGCGAAAAAGCGACATCGGTCAGGGCCCCGCCACGGGTTGTGGAGTGAGGTAGCGATGCACGAACGGACCGACTGCAAACAAGCCCCACAGGTCGTCCACCGTCACGAACTGCGCTCGCATCGTTTCGGTCTTCTCACGGACAAGCTTGAACGTCCACGTGTGAAGCTGTGCGCCAGGCGGGTACTTCACCGACGTCGCCTCACCCTTTTTCAAGAGCCGCAAGAAGCTCCAGAATGAAGAGTCCGTGCCGATCGGATCGGGGAACACGTTCTCTTTGGTCTCGATGTCGGTGAGCTGAAGACCCACTTGCGACGTGTACTCTTTCGTCCAATCGAGAACCATCGTCACCTCGGTGGGTTTCTGGTTGAAGTTGAACAACGAGGCGCTCGACGTGTTCACGTACACGAGCGTGAGCGCAAGCTTCGGGTTCGGGCCGTGCTCGAATGGCACCGTGGCGACACGAACCGAAAGCGGAATCGGCTTGCCCGTCGAATCCCACAATCGCGCCGACAACGCGGCCACCGTGTTGGTCAGCTCGTACAGATGTGACGGCACCGACAGACGGCCTCGCAACGACGCCTTGGCCCTGAACGCACCACCGTTGCCGAAGTCAGAGATAGGTTCGAAGTACCTGCGGAACACATCGAAGAAACGACCCGTTTGCGGGTGGAAGAGCGCCGTCATTTCACCCGGCGTGACGTCTTCTTTCGCCGTGTCGTTGAAGGGGAAGCGTGACGCCACCGCTCGCACCTCGGGCAGTAGCTCTTGCTCCCACGCTCGCTGCAACGCGCGCTCGATGTCGTTACGGCCAAGCCGCGAGAGCGCAATGAATGGCGCCGAGAACGCGTTGCGCTGATAGTCGGGCAAGCGAAGCCCACCCATCCAGCTCGCCGCCATCTGTCCGTACGACGCCTTGTCGCCGCGCACCTCGCTCAACACGAGACGCCCGACGGGTGACAGCTCTTTCTCAAGCGTCATGGGCTGCCCGGATGCATCCGCTGCAGGCGCGGCACCTTCAGCGGGCCCAAGGTCGGCAAGCAGCGGCGTGATGATCGCGCGGTACTTCAAGATCTCTGGCGTACCCGCTTCGCCGACGACGATGTTGTGCCACGGCGCGAAGTCGAAGCTGACGTCGCGCATCGAGTCGAGCAGCGGGTTGTCGATGTCGAGCTGTGTGTTCTGTTCGACGATGGTGAGGTAGTCGTTGAACACCGACTTCTCGGGCGTGACCATCTGCGTGAGCGCGACGCGCAACGCCTCGGGCGACACCACTTGCAGCTTGTAGCTCTGCACGAAGTTCGTGACTTGCTGGCGATACTCACCCGCATATTTGCGAACCTGGCTCCGGATCAAATCCTCGAGAACTCGTCGCGTATCCGCAGGGATTTTCGCCTTGTCGAGCACCTCGGCCAACTTGAGCACGACGCCGCGTACATACGTGTCGTACGCGGTCTTCGTGTATCGAGCTTCGAGTGCACCGTGACCCGTGAAGATTCCGTCGTTCGCCGTGTTCCACAGGATCGGTCGAAGCTCTTTGTCTTGCTCAGGCCCGAAGAAGATCGACGGAGTCTGCGCGGACGCTCGGACAAACTGGAGCACGAGCTCTTTGCCCTGACTGTCGCGCAACATCGAGCGCCACTTCTTCGAATCGAAGGTGAACTCGGTGCCATCCATCGTGAGCGTGCGAGGAGCATCCGCCGCGGCGTTGCCTGCATCGGTGTCGTAGAGCGCGCTCAGCGCAGCGTTGAGCTGGCTCAGCATTGGCTTGCCCTGCGCGTCGATCGCTCCCGTGCGAACCGTGGTGAGAATCGACTTGAGCTCTTCTTGATTCTCGTACACACGGTACGAGCTCGCCCAGCGGATGAAGTCTCGATACTTCGGCCCGTACGTGTGGGCGAGCGGCGGCTCAGCGTGCCCCACGGCCATCGTACCTGCCGCGGCGTCGAGCTGCTTGAGCAAGGCCGCAGTGCGTGTGTCGTGCCGATAGCGATCGAGCTGCCGTTCGAGCTCGAGTGCTCGGCGCTGAAGCTTTTGAAGCTCGTCTGGAGCAATCGCGTTCGAGCTCACCACCGTCTCGAGGCGGCTCAAGAACTCGGTCCAGATCTTCCAGGTGGAGGGAAGGTCAACGTCAGAGCCGCTGATCTGATCGAGACCGACTGGGATCTTCCATGCTTCGTCGGTGTTCTCGATGTAGTGCTGAATGAGATCAGGTTTGAGACCGGTCATCTCGACCCACACGGCAAGGTTGCCCGGGTCGAGTATGCGAAGCTCATCGCGCTTGTCGCTGTGGATCAGCGCGAGCATATAGAGCGAACGTCGCGTAGGTAGCGGCATCGACGCTTCATCGGTCGTGCCTTTCTGCCCGATCTCGTAGAGCCTCGGAAGAAGCAGCGTGGTGCGAACCTTGTCCGAGAAGGCTTTGCGCAACGACAGTCGTCGCTTCTCGAAGAAGTCGGGGTGCCGTTCGATCCAGCTCGGTTTGCCACCGGTGAACTTCACGATGTCGGTGCGCGCACGCAGCTCGCGGTCGTAGCTTCGGCTTGCCGGATCGTAGGCCGTAATGGCTTCGTCAGCAGCCTTCACCAGCGAATTTTGCTCCCAGAACGCCACACCGAGATACGCCAAGAACGCACTCGCCACAGCGGCCGTTGCGATCAGGTGGCGTCGTCGAGGGTCAGGCCCAGGGCCACGTTCTGCCGCTCGCTCGAGTGGGTTCGCAACCCCGGCGGTCGCAGCGGCGAAGAACACCCCACCATTCGCAGGGTCTTTCGAGAGGACCTCGTGCGCGTACAACGAGGCCAAGAACTTCGACAGCGAAGGCACCAACTCTGGCGCGCTTCGCAAGAACGAAACGACCTTCAAATAGTCGCTCGCACTGAGCTTCGTAAGCACGCGCGGCAGGTGCTCTCGAAGACCGTTCAACCATTCTTCGAGCTGCGTCGACAGCGCGTTTTGCTCGCGTGCACTGAGATCGATCTTCAGTGAGATGCTCTGATCTCGACAGAACTTCGCGAGCTCAGCGTACCCGGCAAGGCTGTCGAGATGGGTGAGGACCACCCGCACCTCGATCGAGCGCTTTCGGATTTGCGATAGGATGTTCACCTTCGCTCGCACGCTCTCGGCAAGCTCAACAATCGCCTCTGCCGTGCTCTGGCGAAGCTGATCAACATCGACCACAACGACCACAGTTGGCGCGCGATTCTTGTAGAGAGGGCCCCACAAGTTGCGCAGCGCTGTCTGGCAACGCGTCGAGTGGTCCGAGAGAAAACGAGCGGGCAGCTCGGTGATGACGATGCCTGACGCCAGGTACGTCGGAAGATCCGCGTCGTGCGACTGCGATCCGGGCAACTGTTTCGCCTGTCGACGCCAGTCGGAGTAGGCATCGACCACTTTGCTCTTCCCTGAAGCCGCCGCTCCGAGCACAACGAAATGCTCGAAGTTCAGGATCGATCGCTCGTACACGGGCGGCAGTTGCTTAATAAATCGCCGCCATGCGTTTCTGAGCTGATTTGGGCTGACTTGGGCGCCTGCGACTGACCCTGCTTGGGATGGATCAACAGCGGATGGCGGATTTTCTTTTCGCTCTTTCCACCACTTGTATCCGAGCACTCCGCCCACCACCAGAACGGGCACGACGAGGCGCAGCGATCTTCAGCGCCATGAGCTGATCCGGCGTGGGCTTGATGCCCAGGCTGGTCAGGGTTGAGATCGGGTCGGCGGAGTGGACCATGGCGGCTTGGCCTGCGGAGAAGATCCTGCGCGGGGCAACGTGTCGGATGAAGAGCAACCCCTTGCTTCGGTCGGATCCTGAGCGGCTTTACCTATCCCTCCGTAGCTGGCCAAGTATCTCGCAGAATCAACTCGTCAGCCGTGGGGATGCCTAAACGTGGGTTCAGTCGCTCCGTCGCTCCGCGCTCACGCAAGCTCACTCGTTGCGCCAGTACAGATAAAAACGGCAGCCCGCGAGCGCTGGTCCATCGAAGAACACCACCGAGCCCTCGCGCACGGCGTAGTCCCATTCTTGGCCTGGGGTGAGCGTGAAGAAATCAACCGTGTTTGCAAGCCCGTGCTGAAATGGCGGGTTGTCGAGCGATTGAAATGGAATCCCGCGGAGAGATCGTTCGTACACCAAATCGATTCGCGACTCGCTGGCCAGCTTCACTCGAGCCAGATCGATCTTGCCGGTCACCTGAGGTTTCTGCACCAGCAAGAAAACGTCTTTCGCGCGGCGAATATCCTTGCCCAGCTCACAGCGAAGCAGGCCGTCTTTGCGAACGAATTCGGTGTACGGGAACGTGCCTTGCGCTGCGCTTGAGCCTGTTCCTCGAGACGTTCGAGAATCGGCTCAAACGTCGCCGCGATATCGTCGTGTCGGTAGGGCTTTTCGATCTCGCCTGGAAGCACATCGCGATGCACACACACGTCGATGTACAGGCTTCGCAGCGCTTGGAAGAGATCATACGGGTGGCATTGAATGCCAGCCTTGAGATCAACCAAGAGTGCCTGCAACGCGAACAACCCACGCAGAGCAATGCGACCCGAAGAGTTGCTCGATGCGGCGAGATAGTTTTCTTGCACCTCGCTCAACAATACCGTTCGAAGCATACGAATCACCGACTCGATTCGAGCGCGAATGCTCTCGAAGAAGGGTGATGTACCAACGGCAAGGAGCGGCGGAATGTAGCTGGTGTTGAGCTCCCATACGCCATCAGGTCGGCAGTCGAACGACGCCAACTTGAAGGACTGCGCCCCCGTTTCAGAAAACGAGTTCGTGGACAACTCCACCTTTTGAAGAATGCGTTCGATGTTCTCTTCGGCGAGCTCGCCACGCCCACCTACGTGAATTTTCTCGAAGCCCGACTGAAGATGAACCCACACCGTGGCCTGGTTGCCCGCCGCTTTGAGGTTCAACATCGCCGGCGCCGTATTGCCGGGGATATCAATCAGCGTGCCCGACGGCAGCATAAGACTGAGCTCGGTGATGCTCACGACACCTTTCGGTATCTCGAAGCCATCCCACTCGAGCGATCCCACTCCCCAGCTCAACGGCCGTTGGAGCCGGATACGAAGGCTCATCTCTTCGCGCAGCGACTCTTCCTGCGCGAAGAAATGCTCTGGCAATAGTGCCTGGCCCATCTGCCAGAGCACGCGCGACGTAGAATGAGGAACCTTCTTCACGGTGAATCGTCTTGCGTTCGCGCGGGAGAGAAATGCAAGAGAAAACCCCCGGCCTAGGCCGGGGGGTGGCTCATCACGGAGGCAGCGCCTCAGCAGCCTTGGTGCCCACCTTGAGACCCCAGTTGCGTACGAACTTGGTCTTTACCGAGGTGGCAAAGTGCATGTCGTACGTCGAGTTCGCAGCCGGTACGACCTCGAAGTAAATGTTGTAGACGTTCACGTCGACGTTGGGGTGTACCTTGGTGGCCTCGTCTGCAACGACCAGGCGGATATCCTTGCCGCCAGGCGCGTTGAGCTGACCCGTCATCACCGCAGGCGTGAGTGGGTGGCACTCTTCGAACCAGGCTTTGTTCTCCTCGTCGAAGTTCACAATCCACCACGCGAGCTTCTTGATCTTGGTGGTGGTGAGCGTGCCCTTCATCTTGGCCTTCAGTGCCTCACCGTTTTCGGCGGACACATACGCGCTGATGCAAATCGGGTCGCCTACGCCGCCGCCGAACGAGAAGTTCTCGATGACGCCGGTTGCCTTCATTTTGCCAGCGCCCGAATCCCACAGACTGCTGACCTCGGTGTAGTTCGCCGCGTTCGATGCGTACGGCGTGAACACCTCGACGTCCTGCTTGAGAAACCCCTCGGAATCCATGTCGAGACCCTGGAACCAGACGAGGTAACCAACCCTCTGCTTCTTGGATGGGTCCATGACGAACCCGCTGCGCCAGTCGCACGAGAAATTGTGCATGAAATGATCTCCTTCGATGTTGCTGGATGAACTGAATCAGCGGAAACGAATCACGCCAAACGAGCGTCGACACGCAGGTCGACGTCGAGGCCTTCGAACTGAACGTGCGGCATGATCGACAGGTTGCAGTGATACCAACCGACCTTGCCAGGCACCTCGACCACCTCGAGCGAGTATGCCTTGAACGGGTAATAGCGCAGAGTCAGGTCGTCGGGGTTGACCAACGTCGTGACGTATCCAGAAATCCAGCGATCGATCTGGCTAAACACATACTGTGCGTTTGCTGTGCTGCCGATGTTGTCGCGCATGATGCAACGCAGGTAGTGAGCAATGCGCGAGATCGAGAAGGTGTACGAGAGGTTCGTCACCAACTGTGAAGTTCTCTGAATCTTTCGGATCCTTGAGCGGTGCGCCTTCTTGATCGACTGCGCGCTGAAGAACACGGCTTCGGCGATGCCTTCTTGTGGATCAGCGGAATGAAGCCTGCTTGAGCCAGCTCAACTCGCGGAAGTCAGGCATCGAGATTTCAACGGGTGCCTTCAACTCGTACTCGCCACGCAAGTTGTACGTGTGCGTCGCAAGACCGGTGAGCAAACCACCGCCCTTCACGCCTCGAATGTGCTGACACCAACACGAGGTCTCGAACGACTTGACCAGGTTGCGTGCGAACAACATCGCGGTGTTGCCGATACTCGTTGTCGTTGTCGCCTCGCACAGACTCGTTGAACTTGATGCCTTCAGCCGGCCAGTTACGGTCGTCGTACGGCGGACGCACCATGTAGCGGGGAAGCGTGAGACCGATGTACGTCGCTTCGGCTGAGTCCCGGAACGCGTTCCAGGCCGAGTAGCGCGGCGTCGCGAACAACCCCGTCAAATCGCGGAGCTGATTGACCTCTTGCATCGACTCGCATCCGAAGAACTTCGGCGAGACGGCCGAGATAAACGGGGCGTGAGAGGCGGCTGCGATCTTGCCCATCGCACGGAGCCACGTGAGATCAGCCGACGTGTTCGAGAAGTCGTACAGACCCACCATGACGCCGTACGGGGCGCCACCGAACTGGTCGTAGTCCTTCACGTAGACCTTCTTGAAAGACTCTGAGCCGGCGATGTCGGCCAGGTTAGAGCTCGAAGGTCCTCGTGTGCTTCTTCCTTGCTCACGTCGAGCAAGCTGGTCGAGATGTTCGCGCGGAAGTTGGTGTTCTTGACGAGGTCATCGATCAGACGCCACGTCGCCTCGAGCCGCTTTCGAAGGCGGGGGCGTGGAAGATCTCATCGAGCTGCTGTTGAACGAGCGATCGATCACCGATCAGGTCTTGAATGCTCTGCTTGTCGAAGCGCCCGTCGTCTGGCTTCATGTTGTGGGCGACAGCGGCCATCGTCGAAATGAAGCACTTCCTCAGCGGACACTTGCTCGACGACAGTCTCGAGGTTGCCCTGAATCATCGGGGTCGGACTGGCGACCTCCGTGTTCAATCGGACACTGTTGAGAAAGTTTTTAAGGTCTGGGGTGACAGTAGTCTCGGCCATGGCGTTTGGATTCCTCTAAATGGTGTTGTCCAGGTCGCCCGGCTCAGGAGCCCGAGCCCTCAGATGCAGTCGATCCGGCTGCGGGCAGCTTGAAGGTGCTGAACGACTCAAGCTGATGCATGAGCTGCTCGATCGCCGCCTTGTCGGTGGCAAGAGCGCGCATCAACTTGCGGAACTCCTTGCGGTTGTCGAGGTTCGCTTGCGCCTCGAGGAGCAACTTCTTCAGCAGCAAAAGCGCGCGGATTTTCGGAACGTTCTTCGCGACCTCTGCGGGCGAGAACGACTTGATCGACGTGATCGGAAGGTCGACGGTGAACTCTTCGCCGCCTGCGTCCGGGTTGATGCGATTACGCACCGTCAACTGCACCGAAAGCCCCATATCCTTGATCACTGAATCAAGGTTTTTTCCGTCCAAATTTCGGATGCCGCGCTGATCGAGGTCGAGCTTGCGATCCTTGGAGGAACCATTCGAAAGGTCACCGAGGATCAACACGCGGAACGGAAGCGTGACGTCTTCAGGCTCGCCGCGAACTTCGGTTCGGTAGGTGAGGGTAATTCGTGACTTTGGGATCTCATCCGTGATGGCCATGTTTGCTCCAAGTGAGAGAACGGCCATGTCCGAACTGCGACATGGCGGTCGCGTCAGTTCCCCGACGCAGTCAACTTCCGTTTGGATTCATTATCGAGGGGAACACCTGTCCAGTGCAACAACTACCCAGATTCACCCCATTGTTTGACCAACCGCTGCGACGCCCCCGTGGCGAATTCGAGGTTCGTTGTCGCCCCTGCAGCGGGAACAATCTGGAATTCGAACTTATATACCTTCAAATCCAACGTGTCTGAGACACGAGTCGGCTCGTTTGCCAAGAACATCTGCACCTGGCCCTTGGCCGTGTCGATATTGGCGTCGGCCTTCGCTTTGTCTTTAATGAGCGCGGCCTCATACCAGTTTTTCGCGTCGTCATCGAAGCCAATTATGTACCACTGCACCTTCACTTTCGTGCTGGGAAGGGGGCTAGCCAGCTTGGCTTTGATGTTGGCTGCGATGTCTTTCGACACATAAGCGGTGATGCGGATCGGGTCTTCTTCGCCGCCTTCATAATGAAATGATTCTAGAAGCCCAATGCACTTGACTTTTGGCCCTGTGACCACGGTTTGACCCTGATCACTAAATGGGTTCCAAACCTCGATGTCCTTCGTGAGGTTGAGCCCCGAGCACCCACTCCAGAACAACAGGTACCCCACAATACCTTTGTTTCGTGAGTCAACGTTGAAGCCGAACTTCCAATCGCAGGTGAAGTCGAGGTTATTCGTCGTCATCTCTGTTGGCCCAGACGCACGTAAACGCAGCCCCCACACATCACGCAACAGAAAAACTTGTGTTCCGCCACGGGTCCAGGGTAGTGGGTTTGCCTACATCTGCACACCGAACTCAGGAGCCACCATGCCCAACTGGATGACGGCCGCTCAACTTGCCGCGCGTTACATCGTCGGCGAAAGCCGCCTGGTCAGCTACAGCCAACGAGGGAACCTCCCATCGCGCCGAACCCCGGATGGCTCCGTTTGGTTTGACGAAGAGGCTGTCGCCATGTTTTTCGCCCCCCGACAGGGCGGTATGGTTGCACCACTCGTCTCAACGGGCCCACATCTTGGCGTATTGGGTGCGAGCAAAATGGGCGAGAAGCCCGAGGCCTACGACGCGCTGCCGGAATCACGCGCACAACCGATCTCGCGCGCAATCCAAACCCAGGTTGCTTCGTCGTCCGACGCCCTTCGTGAAGCACTCGGAGCGTTGTCGGGTCGTGACGGTCGACGTCGTGCACTCCGGCTTTCGCCCGCCCGCCAAGAGGCGAATGAGCAAGCACCGCTCGCGGCCACGGGTACGGGCCATCGACGTTTACGGTCGGGTCTCGATCGCTGAGCCCATGACCTCAAGCTCGAGACCGATCGTAAAAAACAGAGAACGCCTGGGTTGTGGGTGTAGCGAGTTCGCAAACCCAGCACTGCCGGTGTAGCCCGTCGCTGTAAAAGTCGCCGGCGTTTGCCCAGAATCAGCTCGGCCTGTCCCTGGTTGTGAATATTTGGTGTCGAGCAAGTTGGCCGCTCGGAACCCCAACCACAACCCATCGAACCACACCCTCGAGATGGTCAGGCTCGCATCCATCGTGAACACCGCTGGCACCGAGTCGATCGGGTTGGTGTACACGGTTTTTCGTGGGCCTGACCAACGACCAAGCAGTGTCGCAACGACCGGCGCATAGTCGAAGGTGATCCCGCCCCAAATCTTGTCGTCGGCGAGATCCCCGATGTTCTTTAGCTTGTCCTGGTTGGGGCGCGTTTCTTTGGTCAGCAAATAGCGCGAGTAATAGGCCCAGATCATCACAGGGCTAAACAGCGCCCTCGCTCCGAGATCGAAGCCGGAAAGCTGGCGATCCTTCAGGTTCTGCCCGTCGGTGATCGGGTCAGTGTATGCGACGTAATAAATGTCGCCGTGAACGGCCATCTTCCAGAATGTGGCGGCAACGTTGGCCTCCACGGTCTGCGATTTTTCTTCCACGAGCTTGGTATTGTTCTGCTGCGCGGTGGCCAGGTCGAACGTGCTCGGTGAATAAACCGCCTGCCCATAAAGCAGCTTGATCGTGACCGGTTCGAGCGTGGTGACATATCCACCTCGAAACGTAATGTTCGACGACTGCGCTAGACCGCTGCGGTCGACACGAACGCCCATGTGTACAGCGTTCGTTGGCGGGAAGGTGTACTTCGCAAGTGCGTAGGCCCCGAGCTCTTCGGCAATCTCGAGGGTTCGCCCATCTTTGACCGCATCGCCCGCCGGGCTGTTGTTGATGGGCGGGGTGTTGTTATTCGGAATGATAACATCCGAGACAATATTGTAATTTCGCTGAAGCCGCAGGTGCTGGTACTTGATACCAAAACCCATCGCCAATGTGTCATTCGTCAAGAAAATGCTCTTACCCACCGCAAGGTTCAGGTCTTGTTGAAAAATCAACGCTGAGCCAGGCACCTCGACGGCATATAGCTCTGCCCCCTGCACCCCGGCTGCGGTCGGGTTGAGTGGCGTGCTCGACAAGCTGATCGAGGGAGAATCTACGTTGCTCTGGCGATATTGAACCGAGGACGTGAGATTCGCGTTGCTCGACAGCGTGGCGTTGTGTCGACCGAACAAGTTGATTTCGGTGGTCGACCATAGCGGCGCATTTTGTTCTTTGTCGGCCGCGTATCGGGTACCCAAGCCCGTCGACAAGCTGAAATACTGCATGCCCAGCTCAAAATTGCCGGCATAAAACCGCGCGTCGACACCACGTTTTTGATCGGGAGACTTGAAGCTACCCGCCAGGTTCGAATGAGTGTTGAGCAATTGCTCAGGCCAGATCCGGGTGTCGCTGTAGTATTTGTCTTTCGTGTACTCGAAGTTGTTTCCGATCGAGCGATCGAGCATCGAGTCTTCGATGCGTGCGGTCACCCGAAGGCGGTAATCCTTCGTGATGTGAAACGCCGTCGCGTCGATCTGACGGGTGAAATCCATCCAACGTTTGAAGTTTCGTTGGGCGCCACCCACGGTCGTTCGACTCTCGAACCACGTTCCGTATTCGCCGTCTTTTTTGCCGTCCTTCGTGATGACATGAATCACGCCCATCGCGGCGTTAAACGGCAAATCGCCGACGCAGGGCCGTACACCACCTCGATCCGCTTCGTGTTGGTGAGCGGGAACGTCGACAGAATCTGGGCGTCTCTATAGAAGAGATGGTTGAAGACCATCCCGTCGACCATCACGGAATGCGGATCCGCGCCCGAGCCCTGGCGATATCCACGCCAATAACTCTTGAAATAAATGTCCGTAAGGGCGGACAACATCCATTCAGCGGATCCGACGCGTCACAGGACAGCTCTGTGTAGCCACGGTCATGATATCCTTCGCCGTCAGGACAATAACGAGCGCAGGTGCCGCGTTGGCACTTTCGGATTGATTGGACGCCGAGATAACCGGGGTGTTGACGATCTCTTCGATCGTCAGCGCTCGACTCGAGTTGTCACCGACTGCAGTGCCTGGCGCCACGTTTTTGCGGAGCTCAGGGGGCAGCGTGGGTGGTACGCCGACGGAGGTATCGGAGTCGTCTTTTTTCTTGTCTTTGCCGTACAGAACGTAGGTGGCGTTCGAGGGCGCGCTCGACCCTGCAGAGGCATCAGGCGCAGGAGCACCCGGAGCCGCAGGAGCAGGCGCACCCGGTTTCGCGGGTGCATTCGGTGCTCCAGGCGCCCCCGAGGGCAGCGCGGGCGCCCCCGAAGGCACCGCTGGCAACGACGGAGCAGAGATCGCCGGGGGGGCAGGTGTTGCGGGAGGCTTCGGCAGATCGGGAGCCTTGGGAGGATCGGGCAACTTGGGCTGAGCGATCGCAATAGCCGGTGCCACGAGCCCAAGCGCTACGAGCACGGCCGATCGTCGACCACGCTTGTTACCCAGACCTGAACGACGCGAGTGCATGATGGTGAGGGGACTGTACCTGCGAGCGTACACGGCGGACAAACACTCGTGGCGCCCGTTGGGTTGACGTTGCTCTCGGCCGCTGGTCTGCGTAGGGTCGCAAGTCGATGCGGTGTGCTCGAGCTCTTTCCTGGCGAGGTGGGCGGTGAACCCATTCACCGATCGCTTGCGTTTCACCCTCGCGGTTTTTCTCGAAGCGGGAACGGTCAACTTTACGTCGGGCGCCTTCGAAACACTCGAGCTCGACATGGACGTATATGGTTTCTCTGGCTCCGTTCAGGTCTACGTCTCGACCGAGCAGGAAGCCGACCCGCTCTTCGATGCGTTTGTTAGCGATTCACTTCTCAAAGTGACGCTCACCGTCACGGGTTGTCTTCTCGACGGCACCGACCAAGAGAATGTCCCGATCTCGATCAACGCGCTCGTCGTCGAGAAATGGATGTACGAAGAGGTCAGCGACGATCTGGCAGGCAGCCCAGTCGTGGGCCGTAGCTACCGAATGAAGCTCGCCGACGCGGCGAAAGCGCTCTGGACTCACCACCACCCCACCGAGCTGAAATCGTCGGCGACCGTCGGCGCTTTTTTGCAGCAGTATACCCCTGCGGGCATCACCCTCACCCTCGACTGGCCCAAGCTCACCGAAGAACAAGAAATCGTATGTGTCGCGACCGAGCCAGGGGTGGTGAGCTTCTATGATTGGCTGATCTGGTACATCGATCGATACGGTGGGGTTCTCGAGCTCGATGCGTCGGCGTCGACCTACCGTATCGGCGAGAAAAAAACACGCCCAAGTAGACCCAACCCGCTGGAGAAAGAGCATGTCCATTCGATCGAGGTCGTGCGCCCCGAGCCGCCTCGACACGTCTCACACGTGCTCAACGCCTACAGCGAAGGGGCCACCAACGAAGCATTGACCAACGATCTGGTGATTGGCTCGGCACGTCGAGATTTCGTGGTGATTACCCCGCTTACGAGCGAGGTCGACCGCCGAAAAAAAATCGAAGCAGACAAGCTCTTCACGCCGGGTGACGAGCTCATTGTGGATTTTTTGCGATTCCCGCCGTTGTTGTATTTGCCGGGGTCGTTCTACGAGCTTGACGAAGAATTTAGTAAAAAACTACACACTACAGGTAAGAAATTTCGTCTGGTCGAGCTTCATATCCGCGCGACAGCCGATGAAGGCGACGAGGTGCCAGAGCTCGACGACGAAACGGGCCCGTTCGACGCTTCGATCTGGATGCGTTTGGAGCACGCATCGAGTCTTTCACGTCGGTTGCCGACCTATCGTCCACCGCGATACCCGGTGGTGGTGGAAGGAAAGATCGTGAGCGAAGGCGGCCAAACCGAAGACCGCACGTGGATGACGCTCGCCGGCGCGAACGATTCGATCACGAGATATTCCGTGGATATTCCACTCTGGAATTGCAAAATCGTTGCGCCGTTCAAACCCGTTGATTTCCCGGGCCATTTGTTCTTTCCGGCGTACAAGGCCGAGCGCGTATTGGTTGAGCTAGGGTTCGAGAGCGCGGAAATTAGCGCATTCCTGGACTGGGCTGCCAACGCGCGCACGCCCATGGATTTGCAAGGGAATCGAATCGCGTTCGGACATCGAGACGTCGACGGAACCATTCTCGATCACTCGTATGTGAACAATCAACCCGTACTTACGCTTGCTCGAACCTTCGGCAATGACCTTCAAAAGATAGAGGTCAAAGAAGGCACCATATTCATCGAGGTGAAAGAGGACACAACAGCGCAGGAGCTTCAGCCCACCTACGATGTGACGATCGTGGTGACAGCCTCGAAGGAACGCGTAAACGGAGAGGTGAGGGGAGCGATCGGAGAGCTGACGGGTTCGTTTGAGAGCTCGTTTGGTGGAGCAATGGACGCATTGGAGGGAGCGATTGGAGAGCTGGATGGGGCGCTTACGAGCGCCGAAGTTCAGCTCGTCGGCAAACTCGAGCAAGTCGATGTGGCGCTCCAAGATATTGCCGCGGGCATCAACGCGATCACGGCAGAGATCTCAGACGCAGTCTCACAGGCGAAAGCGGCTCTATTGGCCGCACTCAGCTAGGACCACCCATGTTCGAGTCACTCAAATCGAAGTTGTCCCAGGTCGAAGCCAAAGTGAAGTCTTTGGTAGGCCAAGTGAAAGGTGAGGTGGCGGCTCTCGATGCGGAGATCAAACAACTCGAGCAAGGTATTTTGACCCCATTCGACAAGGTCGAGGCAGGGGTAACACAAGCCCAAGCTCAGGTATCCACAACCATCGGCAACGTGAAGAAAAAGATCACGGCGCTCAAACCACCACAAGGGTGAACGATGCAAGCAGTGTGGAAAGGGTTTGCAAGCATCAAAGCCGAGATCGCCACCCTCAAAGGTGACGTGACCGCCACGCGCTCTCAGCTTGAAGCGAAGCTCGTGTCGCTTCCTGCTGAATTGGAGAAAGACTGGACCTCGGTGGCGCTCGCGGTGGACGCATTGCCGACGAAATTCGAAAAAGAATTCGGGTCGATTCGTTCGGCCGTTCAGGCAGGGCGACACGACGTAGGCCAGGCGATCGCCGGAAAGGCGGGCCCTGGGTTTGGACCACTCGCACAACAGCGTGCCACGGCGCTCGAAGCACAGGCGGATGCCGCGACCAATTCGGGGCTGCAAGCGATTGACGCTGCGGTGCCGGGCCCCGAGGCAACGAGCAAGGCGCTAAAATCGGGTCTCGACCAAGCCAAGAAAACTCGAGAGGCCACGGTGGCGGGCCTGAAAGAGACGATGGCGGCTGCAGTTGACCCCGTCGCCGCACAGATCAGCGACCTGGACAAGTCGTTCGACGAGCAGATCAAAGCGTTTACGTCGACCGTAGCGAGCACAGTGAGCGGGCTAGAAAGTGCGATCGCCAGCCTCGAGACGCAGATCAACGCTGCGCTGAAGGCGATCCCCCCAGAAATAAAGACTGCCAAGAAGACAGTATCGAACGCGCTCGATCAAGCCAGAATAACGCTAAAGACACCGCTCGATGCGATCGTTTCGACCGCCGATGCTCTGGTGCCAACCATCGTTGACCCACTGCACACGATGAGCACCCAGATCGACGCTGTTGACAAACAGCTACAGGAATTCGTGAAGCAAGCGATCACGGGGATCGAGACGGTCGAAAAAACGGGTATGGCGCAGATCAAAACCATGCTCGAGCAAGTGACGACCATCATCGACGCTGCTCGTCAGGGGCTCGGAGCGATGAAGGCGACCATATTGGGTTTTCGCCAAACCATCATGCCTCCGCTCGAAGCGATTCGCGCTCAACTGGCTCAGTTGCAGACGGTATTTCAAACCGGAATTCAATTGCTGAAAGGGATTCAAACGAGTGGGGTTGCAGCACTGGATGCAATTCCTGCTGAGGGCTTGCCCAAAGCGCTTGTGAAGCCGACGTTGACGACGATTCAAAGTGCCGTCGACTCGGTGCTGCCAACCATTTCGAGCGGTGCAAAAACGGCAGCGGGGCAGCTTGCCACGGTGGGTGGTCAAATCCAGACCCAGATCACCACGGTACAAACCCAGGCAGTCACCACGATTGGCACTTTCACGAATACGATGGTGACGCAGATCGATGCGGTGGTGCCGCCTGTTCTTTCGAACGTAAATGCGGTCAAAACACAGATCGAAACGGCGATTCAGCAAATCGTAACGCAGGTCAACACCACCGTTCAGGCCGCGCTCAGCACAATACAAACCACCAAACAACAGATTGAAACTCAAGTCGACACGCTCGTCGGTTCTCTCGATACACAAATCGCTGCCGGCGAGGAGCAGATGAAGGCTGCGCTTGGGTCGGCAAAATCTGCGATATCAGATGCCAGAACGACACTTACCGCGCAGTCAGACGCAGCAGCGAAGGGTATCGAAACTCAAATCAAGACACTCGTCGACGGGGTCAATACATCGACGGCAGGCATCGAAGCGCAAATCACCGCGGCAGAAACCCAGCTCACGCAACAAGCCGATGCGATGGTCGCAGCGATCAAACAGCAGATCGACGGGCTGAAGGCTCAACTCAAGTCGCTCCCAAGCGTGCTGGATACTCCCATCGCAAACGCGAAGACGCAGAACAAGACAGCCGCCGACGCGATGGCCGCCAAGGTGCCGAACGATGCAGCGATCGCCCAGCAACTCGCGCCCTTGAGAACGCAAGTCACGACACCGTTCGTCTCGCTTCGTGCCCAAGTCGACGCACTCTGAGATGTCCATCTCTTGCGCGATCGGGTGGGCTTCGGTGTATGAGGGGTTCCGCAATGCCCGGCTACCTTGATTGGCCGATCGAGGGCGACCCTTCGATCGAAGAAGAATACGACCGCTATGCCGTCGTGTACGACCTTCTGTTCGGCGCTCGCGGCGATGACCTCGAATATTACGTTCGGGTAGCTAAAGAAGCACTGCCACAGGGCGGTGAGATTCTCGAGCTCGGCACAGGCACGGGGCGAGTGGCTGAGGAAGAAACTGTGGAGGCGGGTTTTAGCGGGCGTCGACTTCGGAGTGCGTCGATGCTCGAGCGAGTGAACAAGGAAGTTCCTGCCGGTGCTCGGCGATGTCCGAAAGCTCTCACTGGGCAAAAAATTCCCTGTCATCCATCGCGCCGTTCGGCATGATGGCACACCTGCTCGACGAGAGGAACGATCAGAATTTGCGATGCGCCCGGAGTGCTCGAGCATCTGCAGGACGGTGGGCTCTTTATTTACGACGACATGCCCGCTGCACCTGGCTCGCAGGCCCAGCCGAAAGGTGATTCGCTCTGTGCGGTCGACGACCCCTCAACGGGCCTTCAGGTGCGCGCGACGACGACAGCCATCGATGTCGATGGGCAGCCCATTACCGCTTGCTATCACTTCTTGGATTGGCTCAAATCGGATCGCCTTGTCAAACGTGTCAGCATTCGCGTGCTGTTCCGGAAATTCGACCATCGAAGAGCTCCGATGGCTGAAAACGTCCGGCTTCGACCACGTTGTACTGCAGGGTGGGTTCGACGGACGACGTTCGATCACGACACGCTGTCGTCAAATACTCCCGATTCATCGTTCATTGCGAAGCCCGCGTGACCCGCTGTTCGCACGCGCTGGGTGATCAAGGTTGGGCTGATGTCGCGTTTGTCTGCTCCGCCTCCGCCACCTGCGCCATCAGGGTCGTCGCCCGGGTCACGCCCCGCAGCAGCGTCGCAGCCTTGCTTGAGCAGGTGGACGTCCGCAGCTTGCTCCACGACGGCAAACCCGCTCGCGCAGACGATGCGATTACTTGCCGCGTCACGTGCTGCAAAAATCGCCACCGCCTTCACAGCCTAGTTCGAGCGCGCATAGCGCCCAGCGCGCGGTGTCGGCCACCTCTGAGCCCATAGGGCAAAGCGCCACCGCGTCTCTGCTCCGACGATATCAATCGAGCCTGGCGCTGTTGATCCCACTGACGATCACCGATGTGGCCATCGATTCAGGGCTCACGCTCAGCTATAAATTTATTATCGACAAGGCGATTTTGCCGCATGACAGTCGCGCCTTGGCGATCGTTCTCGCATGCCTCGCGGGCGGTGTGTCTATCAGCTCAGCGCTGTCTCTGCTGCGTGACCGCTACGCGCTGGCCGAGCTTCGAAAAGCGTGTTTCGAGAAGCTACAGAGAAGCTCCCCATCCAGCGCGCCCATCGCCCATTCGTCGGCGGATCTACTGGCCCGATTGTCGACCGACATTACCGGCGTCGAAATATGGTTGGGTGGCGCTGTACACGGGATGCTCGTGCCCCTACTGGGTGTATTGCTTGGCACGATTATGCTATTTTTTATTCTGGCCTGGCAATGCGGTATCGTTAGCAAATTTGGCCCGTATTGCTCGGGCCGCGACTGATCGCTCCGAAAGCAGCCCATTCTGCCTACGCCAAAAAAGGCACTTGAGTCACAGAGAAATATTGGCTCAAGTCGAAGTCAATCTCGGCCCGGCGAAGCCTATGGCCTCGAAGGTTTCGTCAATACTCGTTACGCCAGGTACTGTCACACTTTACCGACCGCACCGTATTCTGCCTTCCTTGGTTTTCTGATCGAGCGCAGCACGGTGATTTCGATTTGTGTGCTTCCGAAGGTCATCGTCGTGGCCGCAGGCTTAATGGCGTTTCACGTGACGCATTTCAGTCGGATCATTGGTCACGTTTTTTGTCGTTGTACTACTGGAACCTGGAGTTTGGTCGCTCGTGGTGCTTGGACGTTCGGGCCGTCGGTGGTCGCGGCGAGTATCGTCTGCGCGAAGGCTCGATGAGCTACTCAATGCGGAAACAGAGCCGTCGACCCGCCGGAAGCCAGACACGGGCCTTCGCCGCGATATTCGTCTCAACGATTTGACCTTTGCTTACCCGGGTCGCGACGCCGTGCTTCGCGGGGTGAATCTCACCCTAAAGCAGGGCGAATTCGTCGCAGTGGTGGGCCCTAGTGGCTCGGGTAAAAGCACGGTTCTAGGTTTGGTTTCTCGATTTTTGGAGCCAAAGTCGGGATTTGTTTCGTTCGACGGAATGCCTGCGTCACTGCTGTCCACGAGGTCAATCCGCCACCAGATGGCGATTGTGTCTCAAGACACGTTTTTGTTCAGACTGAGCCTGCGAGAAAATATCCGATTTGGACGCCCATCGGCCACGGACGAAGAGGTCGAAGCTGCTGCACGCGAGGCAGAGATTCACGACACGATTAAACGGCTTCCGAACGGCTACGACACCGTAGTTGGCGAAGGCGGGTTCTCGATGTCAGGCGGTCAGCGGCAAAGGATCGCTATCGCGCGGGCGTTGATCCGAAACGCGCCGATCCTGTTGCTCGATGAAGCCACCTCTGCGCTCGATCCAGCTACCGAAGCGTCGGTAAACGAAACACTGCTTCGAGCGGGTCGGGGGCGTACCACGATATTTGTCACCCACCGTCTGTCGGGGGTCGTTCAAGCCGATCGGATCGTTGTCGTTGCGGGTGGAATGATCGCTGAAGATGGAACGCACGCCACCTTGCTCGCAAAAGAGGGGTTGTACTCGGAGCTTTGGAAGAAGCAGCAAGGCTTCACGCTGAGCAGCGACGGCGCACTCGCGCAAATTTCCGCCGAGCGACTCCGCGATATTCCACTTCTTCGACCGTTGTCGCTCACACAGCTCGAAGCGCTCGCTCCGAAATTCGTCTCGATGCGTGTCAGCCCTGGGCAGGCGGTGATCAACGAGGGTGAGCGCGCCAACCTGTTTTACATCATCGCCCGAGGCCTCGTGATGGTGTCGAAGCGCAATGACGTCGACGACGATGTCGAAGTCGCTCGATTGGGTGACGGTGATCAATTCGGTGAGCTCGCCTTGCTCAACGATTCTCCGCGAACGGCGACGGTCACCACACGAACCGAGTGCCTGTTCCTCACGCTCAATCGTGCGCAATTTTTGGAGCTGCTCGAGACCACCCCTGATGTGAAGGCGATGGTAGAACGAATCGCGGGGGAACGCGCTCAACCGACCCCATCCACCGCAGGAAGTTGGCAAGGGGCCACGGTGGTCATGTAGGAGAGCTGATTACACAGCCCCATGCGGCTGAGAAGTGAGTGCCGCCATGTCCGATACCCTCGTCTGTTCGATTGAGCTCAGCAAGACCGCAGGGATGACCCTGAAGGTGTTCAAGAGCCAGGGGAACATCACGCAGACGATCACGATGGACGGCACCACGCTGACCATCACGGTCAAAGACGACAACAGCACCACGACGATCACGCAAAAAGTCGACAGCCTCGAGATGAAGGTGAAGGGGCAAAGCGACACCAGCACGATCACGCAAAAGGCCGACTCGGTGACGGTCAAGGTGAAGAACTTCACCGTCGACGCCGAGAAGATCGAGATGAAGTCGAGTCAGGACACGATCCACGACGCGAAGGGGAAGTACACCGTCACGTCGACGGGCGACACCTCTTTCACGTCGAGCGCGAAGTTCAAGACGTCGAGCACCGGCGACACGCAGATGAGTGCCACGGGAGCGATGACGCTATCTGCCACCGCCGACGCGAAGCTCAAAGGCCAAAACGTCACTGCCGAAGGGTTGATGGGCGCGACATTGAAGGGAGCCACTTCGGTCGACATCAAGGGGATGCAAATCACCGCCACCGCCGACGCGAAGCTCGAGATGGGTGGGCCCATGACGAACGTGGGCAAGAACATGACGACGATCTCGGGGCAGATGGTGAAGGTCGAAGGCACGTTGGTGAAGCTGGGCTAGCGGGAGGGATTCACGATGGAAGACAAGACCGTCGAAAAAGCGTTTCTGTCCGAGCTCGAATCCCTCGAGAAATTCCGGATTTCCTACACCGGAATGTACCCGCAGGTACCCCTCGCTCGAGAGGATCCAGACGTCCGTCGATTGATCGAAGCGCTGGCGTTTTTTTCAGCTCGCACACGCGTCGCCGCAGAGCGCACCGTGAACGAGAGCTTGCTTCGATTGTTTCGTCAGCACTTCCCGTTTGCGCTGAACCCGATGCCCGCAATGGTGATGCTTCAGGGCGAGACCACCGCTCGATTTGTCGACACGGTCGAAGTCCCTCGAGGCACTGAAATCATGGTCGAACGGCCATCCATGCAAGCGCGCGGCGTGTTTCGATTTCGAACGCTGACCCCGATGCGTGTGTTGCCGATCGAGATCGTCGGTTTGAAGGCGATCGTGATTCGCAATCAGGTGCGCAGGATCGTGATCCAGGTCGAGAGTGCGTTCCCCCGGAACGATGAGATCGGAACGCTCTCGCTACACATCAACCACCTCAACGATCTCTTTGCTTCGATGACGGTGATGTACGCGATGCGAACCCACGTGACGGGCGCGAGCATCGTGTGGAGCGACGTCGTTCAAGAATCGACGCAAGGAAGCCCGTGCGAGATCGCCTATGGCGCGACCGAGGTACCGAGTGAGCAGCTTGATTCGTACGAGCACCCGATTCAGCAGTTCCGTTCGTTCGTGCACTTCCCGCAAGCAGAGCTCTTCGTACACCTGAAGAACGTTGCGCCGCCTCGCAACTGGCAGAAGTTTTCGATCGTTCTCGACCTCGATGATCAATGGCCGATCGAGCTTCGACTGACGCGCGACACGTTCGCGCTGAACGTTGTGCCGATGATCAACCTTCGCCGCGACATGGCAAACCCGATCGAGTGCGACGGTACGAAGGAGCGTTATCTCGTCACCCATCCGGATACGAGCGCCCGGTACGCGCCACACTCGTTTTTGGGCGTGTACGAGATGAATGACAAGCTCGGGATGGTGCCGATCGAGCCTGGGGTTCTTGGCCCCACGAGCGCGGGTTACGAGGTCTCGTTCGAGGGGCGAGACGAGCACCGGCGCGGCTGGGTTCATCTCGATCTACCAGGTGCTTTCGAGCAGCCGAAACGTGTTGCCGTCGAAGGCTACTGGATGCAGCCAGGCATTCATGGTGCGCAAGCCGACGAGCTCAAAGCGCGCCCAGCCGATCGACACGTCGAGGGGGTGAAGTGGAGTTGCTGCGGCGCGTTCGCATCCCCCACGGTGAACTCACTCGAGGATGATCGCGATGGCTTGCTCGCGATGATGGCGTTGAAGAGCCAACGATTTTTGAGTCTCGATGACCTCACGTTTTTGGTGCGTGCGCTGGGCGCAGCACAACGCGCAGAGCTCGCGCGACTCATCAACAATCTGAAATCCGTCGAGCTGGGCACCAAGCCGGCCGGGCGGAAAACCAGCGGGATTTGTTACGTCTATCGTCTTCAGTTCGACGATCTCGACACCTCAGACATGCCGCGACTCGACCTGTTCTGCGCCAAGCTCCTGAAGCTTCTTTCGTCATGGAGCATCGAGCAGGTGATCGAGATCGTGGCCGTGGTTCCCCGGCTCGGGAAAGAGCTTCGCTACGCGGAATAAGTACGATGCGATCAACCTCACAACTTTGGTTTCACATCGAAACCGCCTTCACCGAAGTACAAGAGCTATGCGTGCGCGCTCGCGCTGCACAGCTCGCAACGGAACGAACCACGGTGCCCTCGGCGATGCGGCGCACGATGGTCAGTCAGGGAGGGCTGCCCAAGGACCTCGAGCCCGCGCAAGAGGATGACCCGCGCCTGCGAAAGGCAGCGGAGCTCGCTCGAGACATGGCGTTTCGCGAAGAGAATCAAGCGGGCCCCGACCTGGTGATTCTACGAGCGCAGGTGCGAAAGCGTCTGGTGTGGCTGAAGTCGAAATTCGCCGAGGTATTCAGCGATCACGATGTGTACTACGCACTGTTCCCGATCGTCGTCCACTTCGACGAGTTCATCCAAGTCAGCACGCGCGGCGAGGCTGCACGTTGGGAACCGATTCAGGGTGAATTGTACGACATCGACAACGGCGGCGAGCTGTTCTTCACCATTCTCCAGGATCGTCTCCGGCAACAAGAGACGCATCCAATGGTGCTCGAAATCTTCTACTACCGCCTCGTCGACGGGTTCGCGGGTGCGTACGAGCACGACCCGAAGAAGATCGAAGAGTACCGAGATCGCCTCGTGGAGCGAATCATTCTCAAGCCTGTTGAGGCGCCAGAAAAAACGACCGGAGGCGCGAACGTCGAGCTCGTGCGCTTCCCTTGGCAGTACTACGCGATTGCGGCAGCGGTCGTGATCGGTACGTACGCGTTGCTGTCGTGGCTCGCGATTCCGGCCTGAGGTGACACGTGAGCGGCAGCCATTTTGACCTCAACAAGATCAAGCGAAACTGGGAGCTCGCGGTCACGACCGAAGCACCCAAACCGCCGACACGAGTCGCTGAGGTCAAGCAGCCTGCGAACCCATTCAACGCGGCGAAGCTCGACTTCGCTCGACTCGAGTCGCTCGTGCGCAACGAATGCGAGCGAGATCTCGCGACGGTGCAGCCATTTCTAGAAAGTGTCCGCCGCGCACTGGACGCGCTCGAAAGTTCCACCGCCCCATCAACCGCCGACGCGTCGGCGCCTGCTCCTAAAGTTGATCTCTTGCCCCTTCGCGAGGAGCTCGACGATGCGTTGTTTGACCTCGAGGACCTTCTCGAAGTGCTCACGTTGGTGAAACGATGAAGACCCGATTCCCCAAGTACATGCAGGCCATCACCGCGGTGTCGGCGGCGTTTGCGACGACGTTTGTCTTCACGAGCACGGCGTCCGCTGCCGACGTGTTTCACTACCAAGATCGAACCGGTCGCGTGCATGTGATCGATGTCACCACAACGGGGTCGGTCGCAGCCGTCGGGGCAAACGCAGCTACAGAACGACCCGCGATGCAACCACGCCGCTCGAGCAAGCCGAGCTCGATCGAGATGGTGTCGAACGCTGTGCCTGACATCTTCGATACGAATCAATCGTTCGTGACGACCGAGGTAACGCCACTGCGATCAGGAGGTGCTCGAACCGCAGCGTTGCGAACCCCCGCGATGCCCACGCTCGAAACGAACGCAGCGGCGATCCCGTATATGAGCTTGGTTCAAGAGGCCGCTTCGATGTTTGCGCTACCGCCCGAGCTCATTCTCGCGGTGATGAAGGTTGAATCGAATTTCAACCCGCGCGCTTTGTCGAAGAAGGGGGCGATGGGGTTGATGCAACTGATGCCGACGACAGCGGCTTCGCTTGGCGTCACCGATCCGTATGATCCCCGCCAAAACATCATGGGAGGCGCGCGGTATCTTCGAACGCTCGTCAACGACTTCGATGGCGAAGTGTCGTTGGCACTCGCTGGATACAACGCTGGCGCAGGCGCTGTGCGTCGCTCGGGTGGGGTGCCAGGCAACGCGGAGACACAAGGGTATGTGCCGCTCGTGATGGCGATCTACAAGGCGTATGCGGCGAGTGGAATCGCCCGATCTGCCGGGATGTAGGCCGCTCCGTTCGTCCATGTTAGCGTCGAGCAGCGAGATGCTTGGTCTTCGAACGCTTCGAAAGTGGGTGTCCTTTGCCGCGTTGGTTTCAGCCTTCGCGGTGGTGTCGCCAGGGTGCGCGCGACCCCCGTTCACACTCGCAGTTCTCGATCGATTTCGGCTGACGTCCACCGACCTTCAGCACGTCCAGTTTTTCACGTCCGACACGATCATCTTGCGTCGTGATCTCACGACACAAGAGCGTGCGATGACGGGCAACGAGCTGCTCGTGCGCGACGGCGTGATTCAAGAAGAGGTGGTGATCCCTGCGAAGACTCCTGGTGTCGCCGTGCGTATTGAATACGCGGTGAACAGCGACCCAGAAGCCGAGCAAAAGGTCAGCAAAGACCCCGCGTTTATCCTGGTCAGCTTCTCGCGAGAGCACCCCGAGCGAGCGCTGTGGTTCGCCGTCAAACGACCCTTCGAAGTGGTTGTTCCGCTCGATGACAAACGCTTCGAGCTCGTTCATCTCGAGAACACCGCAGACGAGCCAGGGCCGTTCGTTCCGAGGTTCACGAAGGGCTTCCAGGTGATCTACGCGGGCAAGCCGTACCAGCTCTCGGACGCCGCGATGTGGGGTGTTCATCTGCTGTATGAAGACACGGGCTACGCGCGAAAGAAGATCCGCGAAGAGCCCGAAGGGTGGAAGGTCAACGACGGTGCGCCGGCGCCCGCACCGCAGCGAACACTGCCCCCTGCAACACCGTCGTCACAGCCTGTACAGGCTGCGCCTACCGCAACACCAGCACCGGCCAGGTGAGCGCGGTCTACGAGAGGTAGAGCACGCGCCGAGACCGCTCAGAGGTCGGTGCAGAAGCCGCCGACGCAGCTCCACTTGCTGTCGCAGCAGTTCGCGTCTGATGTACACGCGTCGTTCAGACCCGAGCATGTTTGCGGCGGAGCGCACACTGGCCCGTTACCGGAGTCGATGCAGAACCCCGAGCAGCAGTCGTAACCCGCTGCGCACGAGGTGCCTTCTGATTTGCACGGAGCAAGTGCCCACTCGCCGCGCATATTCTGGTTGGTGAGCTCTTGGCCAGGCAGCCAAAAGGGCGGGTGGCTTGGGTCCACGCCTGGCGTTGGGTTCGCGTCGACAGCGAACACCCAGAGCTGTTTCGTTCGCGAGCCCGGGTTCGTATCCGTGAGCGTGTTGTCGTAGGTTCGCTCGCTCACCATCACGACCCAGAAGTAGCCGCCTGCAGCGATCGGCATCACCGTCGGCTCATAGTTCGCCGAGGCTTCTGCTCCCTGCAGGAAGCCTGTTCCGTTCGCTTGAGCAAGCGGCATCACGACCGAGCCGTCGGTGTTCGAGATCGCGAGATCCGACTGCGCTCCTCGAGAACGAGCTTGGGTAGATCGCTCGAAGACAACCCACTTCGAATCAGGCGTGAATGACGGGAAGGTCACCGTGGGTCGCGCGCCGTCGTTGGCGACGATTTGGTGGGTATTCGAGAACGTGAAGCTCGTGAGATCAACGTCGGTCATCCACAACGTCGAGTGGTTGAAATCAAGACCGTTGCCGTCGGTGCGCACCGCGAAGGCGATCTTCTTACCGTCCACTGACCAACGCGGGTGTGCGGGTGCTCCGCCGCCTGGGTTGAGCTGAGCCAGCTCTGTCGTGGAGTTGTAGGGGGAGAGCGAGAGGTAACCCGCAGAGTTGAAGGAGCCGTCGACCCAGTGCTTCGAGAGCACGTACTGCCCGTCGGGTGAAATCGCCTCGAATCCCGACGAGGTTTCCGAGCTGTAAATGAGCCCGCCCGATGCTGGATCGAACGTCGCCCACGGGCTCCATCCGCCATCGAACGAAGCCACGAGGCGTTGTCCGTTTGCCGACAACGAGTGGCACGCGACACACGTTCGACCCGGCGGCTTCTGGATGAAGTTTTGCGGAGCGGTATCGCCGACATTTAGTCGGACCACGTTCCCTTGGTTGACCTCCCAGTAATACACGGTGCCGGCGAGGTTTGCGCCAGCGATGTTCCACGTACGCGTGACAGGCAAATACGCTTGCGATCCATCGAAGCGCTGAATGGACACCGTGACCGCGCCGAGGTTGGAATTCGTGAGCGCCTTCCACACGTCGAGCGGTAGCGTGGGGAGATGATATCGGGCGGGCACAGGCACCGTCGCCCACGAATCAAGCTCGAGCCCTGGAGAGGTGATCTTGATGTTGTAAATGTCGGTCGAATTGGTGCCGTTCCACTGGATCGTAGGCGACGGGATCCCGCGAGGGAACATCGTCTGATCGTACGGATACAGCACGTTCATCGACGGATCGGGTTGGTCGCCGCGGGGAAGAGCCCCTTGATTCCAGCGTCGATTCCCTCTGGGTCTGAGTAGATTTGCAGCGTCACCGTGGCGTGGGTCGTTGCCGTGAACGCGCTTCCGGCAGAGGTGAACGTGACCGTTCCAACGCCGCCTTGCTGACCCGTCGCGGAGAGCGATCCCGTGGTGAAACCCATCGATGCGGCAGCGGGCAAATCGTACGTCCACGTTCCGTCGACCGGCACGGTCATGCCACCCATCGTGGTTCCGATCGCCGTGAACTGAGTCGCAGCAGGGACAGATCCGTTGGGTACCGTGATCGTCACGTCCTGCGGGAAGATCGCAACGCTGACGACAGGGTCCATCGCCGCGCCGCCGGTGCCTGATCCAGCCGCTCCTCCGAACGATGAGCTCCCCGCCGTCGTGCCGGCGGCTCCGCCTGTTCCGCCTGTCGCCGTGCCCGCGGTTCCGCTTGCGCCGCCCACGCCGGCTGCGCCGCCAACACCTGCGGCGCCACCGCTTCCCGAGGCGCCGCCAGAGCCGCCTATCGATGAGCCCGCCTCACCCGCGGAACCGCTCGATCCGCTCGTCGTTCCCGCGCTTCCGCTGCTCCCGGACGTGCCCGAGCTTCCCGAAGACCCAGCGCCGCTCGCGCCCCCAGCCGATGCGCCGGAGGTGCCCCCTGCGCCCGTTGCAGAACCGCTCGAATCGCCGGACCCACCGCAGGCCGACTGTACGAGGAACAGGCCTGAGATCAGACCGACGAAAAGAGAGCGTGAACGCATCGAAGACTCCATGAGCAGGTCAAAGGACAACGAGGTACTCGCACCTCGTGAGCAACATTGAGCCTGCAAGAATCAACGTCTCGACGTCAACATCGTAGCGAGACTATTACAGCCAAATTGCCTTTCAATTGGTTAGTCCAACACGGATAGTGCGCGTCGTGTTTGTGACGCGAAGCGACACGATGCGCTGCCCCTCGTTGGTTTCGATCCACCCTCGCGAGGTCGTGCTCAATGCCTCCTCGCTCTGCGCTTGAGGGACATCCCCTTCGTCGTCAGAAACGCTTCCGATTTTTTCGCCGATGCCCACGAGCTCGATCTGAAATCCTTCTGAAAACTCGGCGCCAGATGTGGTTTCGATCGTGAGCGATGCGCCTTCTTTGCGCTGTCGGATCTTCGTCCCATCGAAGAGCGCGAGCTCGCTCTCCGGCCCGGCAAATACGCGAGCGAACAGCGCACCGGCGCGCGTCGCGAAGGAATCGATCGACGCCGTGTCTGCGACAGGTGACATCGTGTCGATGGTGGGTCGCAACAACGGAACGATCGTGCCCTCACGCTGAAACAACGGGAGCGCTGTCAGTGGCGCATCTACGGTGATTGGCGAGCCTCCGCCTTCGTGAATGGATCCATCGAACCACCCGATCCAGCGACCGTTCGGCAAGGGCACATCCTTCGACGTCACCCCACGCTCGAGCACCGGCGAAACGAGCAACCCGTCACCGAGCATGTAGGTGTCGTCCGGGTGAATTCCGAGCTCGGGGAAGGCGAGCCCGAGCGGGCGCGCGATGGGCCTTCCGTCGGAATACAAGCGATCGAGATACGAGTACACATACGGGAACAACCTCAGATGCAGCCGCGCGAACTTGCGGTAGGTGTCGAGCACCTCTTGATCGAACCCGTTCTCGGCCGTGCCCTCCCACGGCACATCGCTCGACGCCGTGCCCACCTGCATCACCGTCGAGAGCGCTGTCTGCTCGAACCACCGAATGAACAACTCTTTGTCTGGCGGGGCGTGGCGATACCCACCCGTATCGGCGCCGTACAACGGAAAGCCCGACGGCCCGAGTGAAAGCCCTGCGATCACACTCGCGGGAAGCCCCCCGACCGACACGTATTTGTCGCCGTTTTTGTTCATCTGATCACCTCGCTTTGAAAACGAGGCATCGAGATCGCCCGGCCAGATCACGTCGAGGTTTTTCTGATCGCCAAGGCGGCTCGCACGGCAGATCAAAAAGCTTTCTCCTTCATCGACCTTCGCTGCATACGTCTGGTGATAGAGAGACTGGAACCGGGCGTGCATCGTGCGCTCATCAGACCCATCGAAGAACGCCCACGGGGTACGTGCGTTGCCGAACCCAGGCACGACATCTTCGCCGTAGTCGAGCTTGTATCCCTCGATGCCCAGCGCGCGATACGCGTCGAGATGCTGCTGCCACCACGCCACCGCATCGGGGTTGGTGAGATCGAGCGGACGACCCCACTTGTTGAACAGCAACCCATGGGCAGAAGGGTAATACCCAGCGGCATCTGCCTCGCCCAGCAGTTGCGCGGTCGTGGGGTCTTGCTCGTCGATGTAGGGCGAGTGCCAGAGCGATACTCGCAATCCAAGATCGTGAAGCGTGTCGATCATCGATGCAGTGTCATCGTAGCGAGCGGGATCAAAATCGAACGTCTGTACGCCGGTCGCGTAGGGCCGATCAATCCACACCGCGGTGGTCGCAAGGTCGAGGTCACGGATCCGTTTCGCATCGTCGAGCACCTGTGCCTGGCCCGTGTTCTCGTTTCGCCAGATCAACGGCCCGAGTGCCCATCGCGCCGCGCGGTGCGGGTACCCCGTGAGGTCGTAATAGTGCGCCGTAACGTCGAGCGGGTGGGCCGCACCGAGAAGGTCGAACTGAAGCCCATCGGTCGACGCGTTACCCGTTCCGAACACGATGTCTGCTTTGGTGGGATCGGTGACGCCAGGCGCAAACACTCCGACTCGTTCAGACTCGACGAGCACACCCCATCCTCGTGTTCCAATCAGCAGCGGAATCGGCACGTGCGCGTCGTTGTAACTGCTCTCGACCGCCTCGGGGACAATCTGCATCGCGCGCACTTTGCCTCGCTGATTCACCGAGTCGAAGCTCTTCCGAGGCCGTAAAAACCTTCGTTCGCATCGACCGTCGCGATGAGTCGGATGTACGCGATCTCGCCCTCGGACGTCGTCGGCACCAGCTTCGCGCGAAAGCGCCCTGGGCGCTGTCGATCGGTGTCGTTGATCCATAGCGACAGCTTCGCCGTCGTCGTCGGACCAAGCTCGAGCGTGACATCGAGCCGATCGCGAGAACGAGCGGTCACTCGTGCTGCGCTTACCGTCCGCCACACGAGATCCTCGGGCGGCGCGAACAGCGGAACATCCGTGTAAAAGCCGGTTGGATCGTAGCTCGATTGATCGTCGAGCTTCGACACGACGCCGACCGCAAATCCATCGGCGCCGAACTTGATCAAGCTCTGGCCGAGCCTCGTCAGCGTGAGCTCACGTGTGCTCTCATCGAAGTGCACGCCATAGTCACCCGCGGTTGGTTCTTCGATCGCGGTCGGCAGCGTCTCGCTATCGTTACAACCGAACGACCCCAACGAGGCGAGGACAAGGGCGATGGCGCACGCGCAACGGGTTGCTTGCATTCCGCGCGACCTTCGTGGCGGCTGGTCGCGGCGTCAAGACGCAGCGATCAACCGTCCCCGACCGAGTCATAACGAGCTCGAAACGAGTGCTGCATGGACTTCACGCTGAGCCTCCGCGAGCTTCGCCGGATCGATGGTCGCCGTGAGTCGCAGTGGCGTTGCGTAGACGCCTGTCGCCTCGATGCCCGCCCCCTGAAGCGCACCGAGAAATCGCGCGAGCGGCTCGCCGGTCGTCGATAGCCCATCGCCCACAACAGACACCGCCGCGACGTTCTCATCGAGCGTGGTGTGGGGGAGCTCACGCAGCAGACCCGCCTTGGCGCGGTTCCAATCAGGAACATTGAGTCGCGAGATCACGAAGGTGGTCACACCTGACCGGAACGACAAATCCTTCAACGGAATCGCTTCTCGCGCCGCACAATCCGCGAGCTTGTGAAGTAGCGTCGCATCGCCGAGTAGGTGCCCTACGACGAGATTTGCCTCGCCGACAACGGCACGTGCATGCGTCGTCGTGCTCGTCTCTCGCACGATCGTTTCGCGATGACCGCCACCACGTTCCCAGCCATCGGCGGTGCTGCGCGCGTGGATCGCGATCTTCGCTTTGCGCGCCCATTCGACCGCCTGTGCATTCACCACCTTCGCGCCACACTCGGCCATCTCTTGAAGGGTCGCGGCGTCAAGCTCTGGGAGGTGCGCGGCATCCGCAACCACGCGAGGGTCGGCCGTGTAAACGCCATCCACGTCGCTGTAGATCTCGCATCGTTCTGCGTTGAGCGCGGCTGCGAGAGCAACTGCCGTAGTGTCTGAGCCACCTCGGCCCAACGTGGTGATCTCTCGTCGATAGCTCATCCCTTGATAACCCGCGACGATCACGATCTTGCCGCGGGCAAGCTCGTCCTCGATGCGATGCGGTCGCACTTCGATGATCCGCGCGTCGAAGTGACGATCGTTGGTGATGATCCCACTCTGCGATCCAGTGAACGAGATCGCTTCATGGCCCAGCGCGTGAATGGCGATCGAAAGAAGTGCCATCGACGTTCGTTCGCCTGTCGACACCAACATGTCGAGCTCGCGTTTGGGCGGCTCTGATGGCCGCTCGGACACACGTGCTGCATCGCGCGCCAACGCGAGCAAGTTGTCGGTCGTCTTACCCATCGCAGACACAATCACGACGACGTCATGACCCGCTGCACGCGTGGCCACGACCTTCGCAGCGACACGCTGAAGTCGCTCGATGTCAGCGACCGAAGAACCGCCGTATTTTTGAACGATGATGCTCATGGGCTGTGCCTAGGTTGGATGTCACACGAGGTCACTCGTGCCGGTTGATTCGTCGTCGCGCGAGTCCGTTTCGGATGCGGCGTCGGGGTCTTCGAGCGTGGGCTCGTCGAGTGGGCCGTCTTGTCCGTCGTCGATGTCGAGGTGATCGCGTGGCGCAAGCTCAGGGTCTTCGTCGGGGGGTAGCTCGCGATCGTCTCGTTCGTCCGTCGGCCCATCGTCGGGCACCACGAGCGTCTCGATCGGCTCGGTCAATCCACTCGACTCGTCCGCGTCGGTTTGCTCTGCAAGCTCGTCGAGCGCTTCGACCCCAAGCTCGCTGGCGGGCTGGTCGTCGTAGGGGTCTCCATCGACCGCGTCGTCAGCCAGCACGACCTCGCCACCGAGAGGCTCATCGTCACCATCCAACGATGGCAACGAGTCTGTCGAGATCTCAACATCGATCTCGTTACTCGGCCCTTCGCCCTCGAGCTCGTCCGAAGTGGCCTCGGCGGTGGGTGGGCGTTTGGGTCGTGATGCGTCGTTCGACATGATGGGGCGAGAACCCACTGCAACGCGCGGTGCGGCGATGCAACTCCGCTCTGTTTTGAAGGTGCCGATCTCGTATTTTCGTGCGAGACCCGTCGCGTGGGTAAGCCTGTTCCTCCGATTCTTGGCGAAGGCCTCGTCACTCGACGCATCGAAGTGCCAGCGAAAGACACCGTGTACGTTCGAGCGCATCTCGAAGCGAGCGAGGGGCTCGGCATTCTGTTCGCTGAACGAGGCGGCTCGCTCACACTTGCCACGACGCTTTCACAAGAGGCTGCACTCGATGGATTCATCGACGACCTCGCGACCGAGCTGGATGTGATTCGCGTCCCGACAGAGTGACGCCCGGGCAGGTGCGAGACCGATCGGGGTTTGACTCGCTGTGCATCGAGAGATAACCCACCGCCCGCACCATGGAAGTTCGACGCCCGATTCTACCGGGGATACTGGGCGTGGTCGCGTCGGCGATGGGGATCTTCTTCGCCGGTTTCTCGACGCACGACTACGCGCTTCACCTCGACCGTCAGCTGCACAACACGCATTGCTCGTTCATCCCTGGCCTCACTGATGCCACAGCGGGTTCGAACGCTTGCACTGCGGCGATGTACAGTCCGTATTCCGCACTCTTTCGCGATAAGTATTGGGGCGGTGTTCCCATAAGCCTGTTTGCGATTGGCGCGTACGCGTTTTTCCTCGCGTTTGCGGTGTATCTGCTTACCGCTCGCAACGCGGGGTCGAAGCGCGCGTGGCAGGCGTACGGGGTGGGTACGGTGTTCCCGTTCTTGGCTTCGATCGTGATGTTTTCGATCACGCTCAAACACCTCGACGGGTTCTGCAAGCTCTGTGTGGGCTTGTACACCTCGTCCGCCGTGCTGCTCGCTTCAGGCATCATCGCGCTCTTGAAGTCCGGCGGAAAGCAAGTGCTCTCGGCCACCGACACCGTTCCAGACACCCAACCGCTCGGAGCTCAAGCTGGCGCCGATGGTTTCCCTGCGAACACGAAAGCAGGTCAGACGCCGCCAGGATATCCAGAGCCTGCGTACGCCGTGCCCGCACCAAAAGCGATGGATCTTTCGTCGTTGATTCCGACGGGGTCCGTTGCGGTGTTTCCACTCGCGATTTCACTGTTGGGTGTGTTCTCCGCCGCACCTGCGCTCGCGTACGTCGGCGCGCTTCCTGACTATCGTCCCATGCTTGTCGGCTGCGGAAAAATCCCGCAAACCACCGAGAAGCACAACGCTCTCGTGAAGATCCCGACGGTCAGCGCGAAGCAACCGGCCATCCTTGTCGTCGACCCGTTGTGCCCGACGTGCAAGGCGTTCCATGAGCGTCTGGTGACCGAGGATATCTTCGAAAAGCTCGACGTCACGGTGGCGGTATTTCCGCTCGACAGCGACTGCAACTGGATGCTCGACCGACCGCTTCACCCGGGTGCTTGCGTGCTCGCGAAGGCTGTCCTGTGTGGAGGCAACAAGGCACGCGATGTGCTCGAATGGTCGTACGCGAACCAGACCGAGCTCACCTCGGCAGGCAAGGCGGGCAAAGAGCTCGTTCGAGCTCAGGTTCGATCGAAATTTCCAGAGCTCGACGCTTGCATCGACGCGAAAGAAACCAAGCAACGTCTCGATCACATCTTGCACTGGGCGGTCGACAACAAGCTCTCGGTGTCGACGCCGCAGATGTACCTCGGTGACCTTCGCGTGTGCGACGAAGACACCGACTTGGGCCTGCGTTTTACGATGGGGCAGCTCGCTCCAGACACCATCAAGTGATCGCTATCCCGAGGATTCTCTCATGAATATCGGACTTCCCGTTTCCGCTGCAGCCGCCGTAGCGTTGTTGATCGGCGTCGCCGCGTTTGTTCATGTCGAGGTGTCGTCTGCGAAAGATCGCCTCGAGCACCCACCGACCAAAGCGCCCGAGCAGGTTGCGGCGGTGGCGGATCACACCGAAGCGTCGTACTGCACACCCCAGTTCAAACAGGTGTTGTCGCGTGTGCTGAAGTCGTGCGGATTGGTGGGTGACGACGCACGACGCGGGTGCCAGCCGGCAGACGTGAAGTCACTCGTTCGTGATGCTGCGGTGATGAGCGACGACGACTTCAACGCGCTGTTCACTCCGCTGACGGATCGAGGCGCGATCGTTCTCTTCGATGACGCTTCCGAAAAGCTCGATGACGGGGCGAAAAAGCTGATCCTCGACAAGTGGCAAGACCGACGTGGCGCTCGCTACTTTTTCGTTGTGGCGCGAGCCTCGAAGAAGGGCACCCCCGAAGGCAATCGCGCGTGGTCGAACAAACGCGCGAACTCGGTGTACCTGCTGATTCAGGACGAAACCAAAGACCCCGATCTCGAAAAACAAATCGGAAAGCTTTGGCTCGGAAGCGAGTTCGCACAGCTCTCGAAAGACTACTGCTCCAACTGGACAAACTCGCGACCGGGCAAGCCGTGCGACGCCGAGGCGGTCAATCGAAGCGCCTTCGTTTCGTGGGTTGATTGCCGCTTGTGATGAGCCCCCCAAGGACATCTCGAATGCGTACATCGTTCGTGCTTTCACTCGTGTTCGTTGGCGCGGTCGGTTGCTCGGACAACGCCAAACCTGACTCGTCAACCTCGCCCGGCCGACGCAACGACGCGGTGGTGAGCACCACGACGGCGACGCAGCACACGACACCCGCGGTAACACCGTCGGCAAAGCCCGTCGTGAAGCCCTCCGCTCCACGTAAGCTCTGCGACACCGCCCCTGCCGTGAAGTCGTTGCCCGCGTCGAAAGTAGACCACGTCGAGGCCGCGGGCGCAGCCGCTCTGCCCGACAAGATCTCGGCATCGGGCCGATGGACCTGGGTCAATCTTTGGGCGACTTGGTGTGGGCCCTGCAAAGAAGAAATCCCGCGTCTCAAGGGCTGGGAAGCGAAGCTCGGTGGCCAGATGTCGGTCGCCTTCGTCAGCCTCGATGATGACAAACGGATGGTTCAGAAGTTCGTCGATGAGCAACCTGCGGCGGGAATGAAAGCCACGTGGTGGTTGCCTGACGGCAAGGTGCGCAACACGTGGTTGGATGGGATGCGACTGTCGGAGTCACCCAACCTTCCGATTCATGCGTTGGTCGATCCATCGGGCGCCGTTCGTTGCATGATCAACGGCGCGATGGAGGACAGCGACTTCACGCAAGTGCAGGGCGATTGTCGCCCGAAAGTAAGCGCTGCACTCGGCCTAGAGCTGCTTGCCGAGCAACTTGCTCGACAGCGTTTCGCCGAGCGCGTCGACCATGAGCCCCTCGACGAGGGATTCAACCTCTCGTCGTTCGTTGTCGCTCTGGAACACGAAGGAGATACCCATACCCGCGGGCTTCTCTTCGGTGGCTTCTTCGGGTCGGGTGACCCATTGGACACGCCCTACCAGGCGAATGGTTCGCTCGATCGTGGGAAGCTCGAGTGAAAAGACGAAATCCGTGCCGATGGGAAGGGGTCGTTCGGTGCGGATGAACGTGCCGCCCTTGGAGATGTTTCGGGTGTAGTCGAAGAAAAATGAGTTCAACCGCTTGTATTCGACCTTGAGCTCGATGGGGGCTCTCGAGTTGTCGCGCCGGTCGGCGGAAGTCGCGCTGCTCATGTCGCGAACCGTATACCGCGCGTCGTGAGAACTCCATAATGCGGGCGTGATCACAGACAGACTGGTGTCTTCAAAGCTCGTCCAAGAAGCGAAACGCGCGGTGGGAGTACAAGTCGACCGTGCCGCGACGCTCGCACGCGTGGGGCTAAAGACAGGGCTTGCGACGACGGTAAGGCCAGCGGGGATCGCCGTCATGGCAGCGCCCCTTCTGCGCGGAAAATCGAGCCCTTCGGTGCTTATGCGATTTCACGCGAAGAACCTCCCGAACAAGCTCGCCCTTCGCGGCAGTCACCGTTCGTACACGTTTGCCGAGCTCGATGCCGAAATCGATCGCCTCGTTGCCGAGCTTCGCGCGCGTGGCGCAACGAAGGGAACCAGCGCGGTGTTGGCGATGCGCAATCGGCCCGAGTTCATCGTGCTTCAACTCGCAATGGGCAGGTTGGGTGGCGCTGCGGTCAGCGTTTCGTGGCGATCTACACCAGACGAGCTCACGTACTTGCTCGATCACAGTGGGGCACGTTTTGCGTTCTTCGACGCCGATCTATCGGACCGCTTCGAATCCGCTCGTGAGAAGTTGCGTGCACAGCATCAACAACGCGGCTCTGGTGTGCTGTTCGATGGCTTCACGATGGGCGGCAGTGACGCTCGTTTCGATCGCTACGATGATCTCGTGGCGAAGGCGCCGCGATCGGTCTCACGCGCGTCAGAGCACGACGCTTCCGATGAAGCCGCGGTCGTCATCTACACCTCCGGGACAACAGGCAAACCGAAGGGTGCAGTCCGAAAATTTCCTCGTGATGCGATCACGCAGGGCATGCGTTTCATCGAGCAAACGCCTCTTCGAACCGAGGATATTCACCTCGCAGTCTGCCCCCTCTACCATTCGACCGCCTTCGGTTTCGCGTCGTTGTCTTTGTCGTTGGGCTCGACGATCGTGGTGCTCGACGAGTTCAAACCCGAAGCATTTCTCGACGCCATCGATCGATACCAGGTGACGACCACCGCGGTGGTGCCGACGATGTTGCATCGCGTTCTCGAGCTAGGGACGCCCGCTCTTCGATCACGCGATCTGAGAAGTCTTCGCTCGATCTTCGCCGGTGGAGCGCCCCTGCCTGGCCCCCTCGCAACGCGCACGCTCGATATGCTCGGGCCCGTGTTGTTCAACTTCTACGGAGCCACGGAAACCGGATTGGTCACGCTCGCCAACCCACAGGATTTGGCCGCCGAGCCCACCACGATCGGGAAGGCCGTTCCGGGCAACGAGATCCGACTTCTCGACGACAACGGACGAGAGGTGAAACCGGGCGAGGTGGGCGAGCTGTACGTTCGAAATCCGCTGCTCGTCGAGGGCTATCACCGCGACGACAAGGCCACGGACGACAGCATGCGCGAGGGATTTTTCACCGTCGGTGATCTTGCCCGCGTGGATTCGCGCGGCCGCTATTTCATCGAGGGACGAAAGCGAGACATGATCATCTCGGGCGGCGTGAACGTGTATCCCGCTGAGGTCGAAGGCGTACTCGATACCCACCCCGATATTTCAGAGGCTGCTGTGGTTGGCGTGGCCGACCAAGAGTGGGGCGAAAAGGTCAAAGCCTTCGTGGTGCTCAAGACGAACGCTGAGCCGAACCCCGAGGGGATTCGCGCGTACTGCCGTGAGCGGTTGTCGGGGCCGAAAGTGCCGCGAGAAATCGTGTTCCTCGATGCCTTGCCACGGAACCCCACGGGCAAGGTTCTGAAGCGCGAGCTCAGGTAATCTTTGGCCCCGATGACGGGGGAGAAATCAACGAGGGGCCTCCCGATTGCGGCGTGGTTTCAAGTGCGGGATTCGAACCCGCGATCTTCAGGTTGAGAGCCTAACGACCTATCCGCTGGTCGAACTTGTGAGTCCGCAATCCGCGTGGAGACCCCTCGCCTCGATTCGTAGCTCGCGCTTGACGGGCTTGCCACCGGGTGAGAGCGTGCAGACGAGAGGCTTCCATGTGGGCCGCCGCCGCCAAAAATAGCTCATCCTGGTAGAGCAACGGTGAAGGGCTCCGTGTGTAGGAGGTTCAAATCCTCTTTTTAGGTACTCTGGCGACGGTCGGGGGGCCTCTCTTTTTGCGTTCGCGAGAGAGGCGCTGTCTGCCGTGAACCACCGTGCTATGGCCGCATCCGTGCGTGATCCATACGAAGTGCTTGGGGTTCGTCGCGACGCTTCCGCCGATGAAATTCGCTCGGCGTTTCGAAAGCTTGCGGCTCAACACCACCCCGATCGAAACCCCGACGACGAGGGGGCGCAGCAACGTTTCAAAGAGATTAACGCTGCTTACCAGCTTCTTTCCGACCCGCAGAAGCGTGAAATGTTCGATCGCTTCGGAAGCACGGGTGGGGCAGGGGGCGGCATGCCCGGGAACCCTTTCGGCGGCGGGATGCCGATCGATTTGAACGACTTTGCGCAGTCGATTCCGGCGGATGGAATCTTTGGTGACTTGCTCGAACGTCTTGGGTTCAAGTTTGGCGATAAAGGCGACCTCGAGAAGGACATCGTCATCACGCTCGAAGAGGCGGCGACGGGCACCGAAAAAGAGGTCGTGTACGACCGCATCGAGGTGTGCAGCGATTGTGCTGGCTCAGGCGGAAAGCAGGGAGCCCGAGGCGCAACCTGCCCCGTGTGCGCCGGGCGCGGTCGCGTTCGCTTTCAACAGGGCGTGTTGCCGCTCGTCGTCGAGCGCGAGTGCAGCAAGTGCAGCGGTCGTGGGCGCATCATCAGTGACCCGTGTACGCGATGCCGTGGTGCGGGCCTCACGAGCAAATCGCATACGCTCTCTGTGACGCTACCTCCAGGCATCGAGCACGGCGCGACGAAGCTCGTCGAACGTGCTGGCAATGTGCCTCGACCCGATCGTGGGCCTGGAGATCTCGAGCTAACGATCAAGATCGCGCCTCACCCGATCTTCAAACGAAACGGTGATGATATTCAGTGCGCTGTGTCGGTGTCGTTTCCGCGAGCGTGTTTGGGAGGGGACGTCGAGATCCCCACGCTCGATGGCAAAGGGAAGCTGAAAATTCCCGCAGGCACACAGGCGGGCACGGTGCTTCGTGTTCGCGGGCGAGGGATGCCCAAGCGAGGGGCACCAGGTCGAGGTGACGAGCTGATTGAGGTTCGCGTCGAGACGCCTTCTTCGCTTTCGTCACGTGCGAGGGAGCTACTCACGGAGCTGGATCACGAGCTTGGCGAGCCGACCACGGCTCCGACGAATAGCGATGCAGCGCCTCCCTCGAAATCCTTCGTCGATAAGCTCAAGAACTTCTTCGGATGACGATGCGCGCAGCTCAAGTTGTGTTGCCGTTCGTTGCAGGGGCCTTGTTTTCGGGATGTTTCGACACCCGCGGCTCGACATGGATGGCGCGTCCGCTTCCCGGAACCGAATCCGAGGGGCCAACCCTCGTCGAGATGCCACCGCCAGAAACGGCTGCTCCGAGGGCATCGTCATCGGCTTCGTCATCTCCCAAAGGCAAGCTGCTCGGAACCTTTCGGAACACGTATTACAACTTCCCGCGCGATGCCGATGCCTCGGGGGCGATGGCACCTCTGATGTCGGGCACGTGCGAGAAGATCGCGGATGTCTCGCGCGCGTTTCATGATGCGGTGTGTGTTCAAGGCAGCGGAATGCTGCGCACGGGTGGAACGGTTTCTTTCGCGCGACGCGACTGTGAATGCGCAGAGGTGTGTCCGCGCACGGGGCAGAAGATCTGTTTCGAAGCGCTCAACCCAAAGCAGTTTCCTTGGGGGCGCGGTGCCGCGGGCACTCCGATCTCGCCGCTTCACACGCTCGCGGTAGACACGAATCTGATCCCCTTGGGCACTCACCTGTACATCCGCGAGATGGACGGGTTGAACATCAACGGGAAGCGTCACGATGGCTGTTTCGTCGCAGAGGATCGCGGCCTTCGCGTTCAAGGGCAACACGTCGATATCTTCACGGGCGATGTGTCGATGACCGAGAAGCTCAACCAGATGCTGCCCAGCAACCAAGGCGTGACCGTGTATGCAGACGTCGAACGCTGTCAGTGAGCAGCGCCCGCAAACGAAGCTTCCCAGGCTGATTTCGCATCGATGTCGAGCTTTGAGAAACGTGGAGCCCACTCTTTTTCGAACGTGCGAAGTGTGATGTCGCGATAGCGAGCGGGTGCCATCAAACCCCACGCGCGATCTTCGTCCGAAATCTCGGCGAGAGTGCGGCTGCCGGCTGAGGCGTACGACGCTCGGATTCGAGCAAAGCTCACCGGAAGCTCACGGGCCACCACGTCCCGAGTCGAGGCGCCGAAAGGGCTTTCGAGAAGCCATTCGAGCAGTGTCCAACCAAACCCTCGGTGCACCACCTCGTCACGAAGAATTCGATCGAGCGCTGTGCGCGCCACCGGCACCGAGCAACCTTCCCTAATGTTCTTGAACAGCGGGACAGCCACCGTTTCGCCAAGACAAAACACGTCAACACAAACACGGGCGACGTCCGCTTCGAGCGACTCTGTCGAGCTTCGTGTCAGGCCCAATCGCTCGCGAACCAGCGCGGGCGTTTGAGATCCGCCGGCCGCCACATAGGTTTCGTGGCTGAGCTCGGCGTGAGCGATCTCATCGTCGACGATACGTAGCGAGAGTCGAATCAGGTCGGGGGTTACGCCAAGTTGGATCAACCACAACCCCAGGTGGTGGGTGATCGCCGCCGAGGTGTACTCGGCCTCAACGCGTCGCAACCACTCGTCGCGCACGCTGTCGGAAGGTTCTGGTTTCGACGTCGAAGTGCTGCGTTTACGAGCCCTGGTCGTCATGGGTCGATGGTATAGCGCCGACGTGAATTCACCCAGTGGGTTCAAGATCGACTTTGCCTCATGGTGGCGAGATCTCGCCCGCGACGAACGCCCCACTCAGATGAGGTTGTTCACAGCGGCGATCGGCGCGCTCACGCTGAAGGATCTCCACAACCACGAAATCCTTCGAGGGGCGATCTCGTACGCGGCGCGGTTTTCTGAACCGTTCGTTCCAATACCGTTGCTCCACGAGGGTCGTCTGGTCGAGCCAGCGGTGATGTTCACGCAGCTCGTCAGCACGCTCGCCGCGCTCTTGTTGATCGCGCAGCGCCACGTGCGATTCGCAGCGGGTTGGTTGGCTCTTTTTTACGGCTACGTCTTCGTCGCAAACCGTATCGACTACACCACCAACGGCTATCTGCATTTGCTTTGCCTGGGGCTAATTTTTGCCGCCAACGCTACGAATACGCCTCACTCAGCGGCGGTCGTTCGCACGATGGGGCGCGCCCTTTTTTCGATCGTGTATTTGACCGCTGCGATCGTGAAACTCGAGCCCAACTGGCTCTCGGGTTGGTTGATGGAGCAAGCCGCCCGGCACTACCACTTCATCTACTCGACGAAGATCGCCTTCTATGACCCGTCGCTTTTTCGACTGATCGCCATCGGTACGATCGGCGCCGAAGTTTTTCTCGCGCTTGCGCCGTGGAGCGGTCGTAGTTGGCCGTACGCTGCCGCGATGGCGTGCGCGTTTCACGGGCTCATCGAGATGATGCTGCCGGTACGCCTTTTCAGCTACATCATGATCGCGTCGTTCTTGCTGTCTGCGCCTGCGGAACGTCTCGCACCGCTAGGCTGCCTTCGGTGGTTGCGACGGCCCATTGTCGCAGCGGGCATCGGCGTGACCGTTGTTGCGCTGCTCAACACACTGACTGCCCAGATCCTCCAAGCGTATCCGCTCGTTGATTCTCGCCACGAACGAACCGTGTTCGCCTTTGCGTTGATGGTGATGATCGTGTCGACCACCAGTGAAAAGACAGAGTCTTCGCCCTCGGGGGTCCGCTCGATGCTGGCGTCTCCGCTGCTTCGCCGTGGTGCGCTCTTGGTGTGGCTGGCGGTGCACATCGTGCTCGCACTTAAGCCGCGGTTCGGGGGCAGCGATGAATTCGCGTGGAGGATGTTTACCGAGGATTTGAAGCTCGAAGTGTCGATGCAGGCGCGTTGGGACTCGCTCGATTGGCAAACCGTCGACCTCTACGGCGCCAACGAAATTTGGTCGTCGCGAGGGTACCGACATCACTGGAGCTCGTGGGGAGAGCAACGTGATTTTGTCCGCGCCTATGGCCAGTGGCTGCTCGACAACGACCCTCGACTTAGCGCTGTGAAATTGTGGGTTCGCTACCAACGAAACCAAGCGCCATGGGCACTCGACATCATCGAGCTCACGTCGAAGAACGCGCCCGCGATCGAACCGTCAACCCACGCCGAGTGATGCAAGCGCTTGGGCCACTTCGCTCACGGTACGGGCTGCTCGTACGTTGGGCATCCCGTTGGCTCGATCATCACTCGCAGGGAACCACACCGCCTTTGCCCCTGCGTTCGTCGCGCCCTCGATATCCGCGACCCACGAGTCGCCGACGTGAACAATCGCATCGAGACGCACGCCCAACCTTCCCGCGGCCCAGGCGAAAATTCGCGCATCTGGCTTTTCGATTCCGAGCACGCCTGAGTCGACCACGATAGGAAGGTCTTCTGTCCAACCGAGCTGGTCAACCAAGAGCTGAAGAGCGCCCTCACTGTTCGACACAACCGCCGTGGGGATGCCGTCGTTCGCAAGGCGTCGCACGAGCTCGATCATTCCCTCAACAGGTCGTCGCCACAGGTTAGCTGTACGTTGATCGGCGTAAAGATCGTCGAGCAACGCTTCGTCAATCTGGGGCGCTTCTGCACGCCTTCGAGAAGCGTGCGGTGCCTTCCAGCCCGCGGCCGGAGAAAGGTAAAGGGTTTGTCGGAACCGCCTTCAATGCTGAGGCGTGTTGTTCATCTCTGCAGGGAGTGCTGCTTCGACCAGGTCAGCTGACACGCCAGGAAGCGCCCTCGTTGCGATAGCTTAAGGGATAAGAAAAGACGGATCAAACCCCAGAGCACCTGCCCAAAGTCGAAGGTCACTGCCATCCGTTGCATAGCTGCTCATAGCGGAAGGTTGCCGATGAACGCCGTATGACTGTCACGATGCTTGGGCCCGGCGTGGTGATCGGGGGCCGGTTCACTATCGAGGAGATGGTCGGAGCTGGAGGGATGGGCGTCGTGTACCGAGCGCTCGATGAATCCACGCGAACCCGCGTTGCGGTGAAAGTGCTCAGCGCGTTCGGAGGGGAAGCGCGTTCGCGTTTCGAGCGTGAGGCAAGCGCACTTGCCTCGTTGGATCACCCGTCGATCGTGAAATGGATCGCATCGGGTACGTGCGGTGATGGCTCGCTCTTTTTGGTAATGGAGTGGGCGAACGGCGAGGATCTGTCTCGTCGGCTGATGCGCGGGCCCTGCTCCGTCGACGAGGCGGTGGGTATCGCGGAGCGAGTCGCAGCGGCACTTGCATACGCTCACGATCGGGGTCTTGTTCACCGAGACATCAAGCCGAGCAACGTCATCGTCGACGCGACGCACGAATGGGATGTGAAACTGGTCGACTTTGGTCTTGCTCGTACCGAAGAAGCGAGCCGTTCTGTAACCACCACGGGGTCGGTGCTCGGCACACCCGGATACATGTCACCCGAGCAAGCTCGCGGGGTCACGACGCCCACAGCGGTCTCGGATGTGTTTTCGCTTGGGTGTGTTCTGTTCGAGTGCTTGTCCGGCAAGCAGGCGTTTCCGGGCGAAAACCCGTTCGAGGTGCTTTCGAAGCTTCTTCTCGATGAACCTCCGTCGCTTTCGCGAGTCGCTCCACACGTGCCCCACGAGCTCGGCAGGCTCGTCTCGAGGATGATGGAGAAGGAGCCATCCAATCGCCCGCGTAACGGGGCAGAAGTCGTAGAGCAACTCAGGCTGCTCAGAGATTGTAAAACGATCGTTCAAAAACCTGAGAACATCGCGAGGGCCACCCGACAGATCAACGCTTCGGGATCCTTGGTATGGGGGCTCTTGGCGGATACGGACCGATGGGATCGGCTCGTGGGAGCGCCCGTCACCGAGTACACGACAGAGGTCGACCGCACCGGAAATACGAGAAGGGTCGGACACGCGATCATCCTCGGGGTTCCGATGTCGTGGACCGAAGAGGGCGAATGGATCGAGGGGATCATGCTCTGGGGCGAGCGACGCTTCATCGACGGCCCGTTCGTTCGAATGGGTCTTCGTGCACGCATCGAGAAGCCGTCTCGGGTGGGTGAGGTGGCGAGCGCGACATCGACCTGTGCGGTCGATGTAGAAGCGTACGCAGAAGCTCGGGCCGGAGCGCCAGAGGGTCTGGCCGAGATGCTCACGGCGCAGTTTCAAAAAAAGCTCACGCGGTATCTCGACGCCATCGAAGCGCTCTTCGCAACATCGAGTGAACAAGTCATAGAGCTTGGTGAGCCCGGCGATGCTG